>JAJDVZ010000107.1:0-26898 GCA_022825835.1 Candidatus Latescibacterota bacterium | reverse complement strand
AAAAGGAAATCGACGCCTCCATCGCCGCCAAGGCCGACTACGAATACCTCTACGACAAGCCCTACGAAGACAACAAGAAAGTCCGCGTCGCCGGCCCGTTCACCGTAGAAAGCCTGTCGCCGCACCGCCTGTTAGGCGTCGATGAAAACGACGAACTCATCGACAACGTCGCCGAAGCCAAGTTAGGGTACGGCGAAAAGCAGGACTTCGCCGAGATGATCCTCGACAATCTCAAAACCTCCGGCGTCCAACAGGCGCACAAAGACGACCGCATCTCGTTTTCCGGGATCAGACCCTGGCCCGGCTACCACGTCTGCGCCGAAGGAACCTACGTCGAAGGCACCAGCGACTCGGGCGCTGAGAAACGCGCTGGCATCTTCGTCGGCCCGGAATTCGGCACCGTTTCCCGCCCCGACCTCGTATCAGCGGTGCGCGAAGCCGCGGACGCCGACTTCGACGTGCTGGTCGCCTGCGCCTTCAACTACGATGCCCACGCCTCGGAGTTCAACAAACTCGGCCGCGTCCCCGTCCTCAAAGCCCGCATGAACGCCGACCTCCACATGGCCGATGACCTCAAAAACACCGGCAAAGGCAACCTCTTCGTCATCTTCGGCGAACCAGACATCGACATCCTCGACGCGGAAGACAGCCAAATCCAAGTCAAGGTCAACGGCGTGGACGTATTCCACCCCAACACCGGCGAAATCCGCAGCGACAGCGCCGACGGCATCGCCTGCTGGTTCGTCGATACCGACTACAACGAGGAAAGCTTCTTCGTCCGCCACGCCTACTTCCTCGGAGCCAACGACCCATACAAATCGCTGCGCACGACGCTCAAAGCCGAGGTCAACCAAGAAGCCTGGGAAACCCTCCACAGCGATACCTCCCGGCCCTTCGCCAAGCCGACGTCAGGCCGGATCGCGGTGAAGGTGATCAATCACTTGGGGGACGAGGTGATGAAGGTGTTTCGGGTGTGAGGACCGCTATCACTCACTTCCTACCGAAAAGAGGTTCCCATGAAAAAACAAACCATCCAATACACTTCGCCCATCGACGCGCTGATTGCAGTGACCAAGCGGTTGAGTACCTACGAAAATCAGCAACAGATGGATTCAGAAGAGTTCTTTGACCAGTACAGCCGGGGCCGACTATCCGACGATGCGGTATTCGTCGATTGGGCTAATGACTACCGCCACTATTTGCAACTCCGTCAGAAGCTAGCGGAGAGCCTGCCTGATGTTGCATGAGGTTCTAACCGCCTACATGGAGAGGGTGGAGCAGGCCATTCTCCGGTGCCGCAATGTCTATGTTGAGCGCTACGTTGAAGAAATTCTCACGTCAGAACGAATGAATTTGCGAGTTAGGCTTCGCTTTGAGCGAGGCCATTTGTTGGAGATCAACGAGGCTGTCGTTGTCGAAGACAATTCTCTTGTCCCACTCGACTACCGCTATCATTGTCAAGACGAAAACAATCGCTTGATTTTTCGCTATGACAGCACGCCCCATTATCCCAACTTGTCGAGTTTCCCCCATCACAAGCACCTACCCGACGTCGTGATTCCCTCGGACAAACCAGACATTGAGTCGGTTATCGAGGAAGCTGAAAGGGTATGACTGTGAGTGTCCTCTACAGCGACACTGCCCGGTCTTTCGCCAAGCCGAGATCAGGACGGATCGTGGTGAAGGGGTTCTGGGTTTAACGCAATTAGTGATCCATGTCTATCGCTGACCAAAGTCATATCAACCGAGTCCGCGACGCTCTCTGGCAGCGTTCGGTCGGTGGTGCGTCCGTTATGATTGGGAGTGGATTTAGTAGAAATGCTCTCAAAGCTCGACCCGACGCAAACGACCCTCCGACATGGCGCGATGTAGCAAAATCGGTATACGCCAAGCTGTATCCACAAGACGACTCTTGGACTGCAGAGGAGCGCGAAAGCCTGGCCCAGTTGCAGATGTTCAACGTGCGTCAGCCGTTCGCGTTATTGCTGGCGGCATTCGAACAATTCGGGGAACGCGACCGCGCTGGCTTTGGACGTTTTTTGCAGGCTATCGCGGTAGTATCATTTCGATATAACGTGATTTGTGGACGCCAAAGCAACGAGCAGGAGGTTGTATATAACCAGATTGTCCGCGAGCTGTCAGCCGGTGAAATTGTCAGCGCACAAGAGGCAGTTGCAAAGCTGAGGCCAGTCTATCCCAAGGACGCGGAATTCAGGGCGGCGTTTGCAGATAAGGCGTTGCGGACAATCAGCCACCGCAACAATAAAGTCGTGCGCTTTATACTGTTCCGGCTTGAAGCGCAGTTGTCGGGACAGCGCTTTGAATCCGCGAGCGCGAAATACAGTATTGAGCATGTGTTGCCGGAGAATTCGAGCGATGCTTGGCACGAGTTCGACGACCAACAGCGGGAGGCGGCCACCTACCGTCTAGGCAACATGACTTTTTTGACGACTGCGGACAATCGCGAGTTGGGCAACGCGGGATATGCCGAGAAACGATTGGTTTACCAGGAAAGTGCCTTTGCTATCACCCGTAGGCTGGCAGAAGGCTACGACACTTGGACCATGGAGAAAATTCGTGCCCATCAAGCTTGGATGGCAAAATAGGCTACCGGCATTTGGCGAATCAGCCTTCTCTCACCAGTGCTGTGATTCGGCAGTAGCTAATGGCCTAAAACACGTCGCGTCTTCATCGGCTAAAATACAAATAGGGGCACCCACAAAGGATGCCCCTACGATATTACTGCGTATTTAACGCCCCCTACTTCTTATCCTCGTCCACGACCTTGAAGTCCGCATCGACCGGCTCCGTATCCCCGCCCCCTTGCGGCTGACTGGCGGGACCTTCCGGCGCTGGTTCGCCCTGGGCCTGTTGGGCTTGGGCGTCCTTGTACATTTCCTCGGCCAGCTTGTGAGACGCCTGTTGCAGCGCGGTCATGGCCTGCGCGATGGCCTCGTCGTCGGTGCCTTCGAGCACTTGCTTGAGCGCGGCGACTGCGTCCTCAACGCCCTTCTTGTCGGCCTCGGTTAGCTTGTCGCCGTAGTCGGCCAGCGATTTTTCCGTCGAGTAGATTAACTGGTCGGCCTCGTTGCGGCGATCGATGGCCTCGCGGCGCTTTTTGTCCTCATCGGCGTGAGTCTCGGCATCCTTCTGCATGGTGTCGATTTCCTCTTGGCTCAGGCCCGAGGACGATTCAATGCGGATGGATTGCTCCTTGTTGGTGCCCTTGTCCTTGGCCGCGACGTTGAGAATGCCGTTGGCGTCGATGTCGAAGGTTACCTCGATTTGGGGCATGCCGCGCGGGGCCGAGGGGATGCCGTCGAGGTGGAAGCGACCGAGGGTGCGGTTGTCGTTGGCAAACTCGCGCTCGCCTTGCAGCACGTGGACTTCCACCGAGGGCTGGTTGTCTGCGGCCGTGGAAAAAATCTGGCTCTTCTTGGTGGGGATGGTGGTGTTGCGGTCGATCAGCCGCGTCATCACTCCGCCCATGGTCTCGATGCCCAGCGAGAGCGGCGTGACGTCGAGCAGCAGGATGTCGTCAACATCGCCAGCGAGCACGCCAGCTTGGATGGCCGCGCCCAAGGCTACCACCTCGTCGGGGTTGACGCCGCGATGCGGCTCCCGACCAAAAAGCTCCTGGACCACAGCTTGGATTTTCGGGGTGCGCGTCGAGCCGCCGACCAGAATCACTTGGTCGATTTCGCTGGGCTGTAGCTCGGCGTCGGCAAGGGCCTGCTGACAGGGGGCCTTGGTGCGCTCGATTAGGTCGTCAACCAAGCGCTCGAACTGGGCGCGAGACAGACTGGTTTGCAAGTGCTTAGGCCCGGTCTGATCGGCGGTGATAAACGGCAGGTTAATATCGGTCGCAGTGGAAGACGACAACTCAATTTTGGCCTTTTCGGCTGCTTCCTTGAGCCGTTGCAGCGCCATTGCGTCTTGGCGCAGGTCAATGCCCTCTTGCTGTTTGAAATCCTCAGCGAGCCAGTCGATGATCTTCTGGTCGAAGTCGTCGCCGCCAAGGTGGGTATCGCCGTTGGTGGATTTGACCTCGAAGACGCCGTCGCCTAGTTCGAGGATGGAAATGTCGAAGGTGCCGCCGCCGAGGTCGTACACGGCGATCTGCTCGTTGGTGCCGCCCTTGTCTAAGCCGTAGGCCAGCGCCGCAGCAGTCGGCTCGTTGACGATGCGCAAGACCTCCAGGCCGGCGATGGTGCCGGCGTCCTTGGTGGCTTGGCGTTGGGAGTCGTTGAAGTAGGCCGGGACGGTGACGACGGCTTGTTTTACTTCTTCACCCAGATAGTCTTCGGCTGTCTGCTTCATCTTTTGCAAGATCATGGCCGAGATTTCCGGCGGCGTGTGTTCCTTGCCGTCGATTTTGGCCACGGCCATGTCGCGGCCACTTGAGGCCACTTCGTAGGGAACTTCGCTCATTTCGTTGGATACTTCGCCGTAGCGACGGCCCATGAAGCGCTTGATCGAATAGACCGTGTTTTGCGGGTTGGTGACGGCTTGGCGCTTGGCGGTCTGGCCGACGAGGCGCTCGCCTTCTTTGGTGAAGGCGACCATGGAGGGCGTGGTGCGGCCCCCTTCGGAGTTGGCGATGACCTCGGCGTCTTGGCCTTCGATGACGGCCACGCACGAGTTGGTGGTGCCTAAGTCAATGCCGATGACTTTAGCCATTGTGTTGTCCTTTCGTGGATGAGGGTGAATTCATGTGGTTTCATGGTAAGTTCCTTGTTATTAGAAGCAAGATACATGCCGCAATTTACTGAATATAAGTAACATACTGTTTTTACAATAAAATACGTCAATAAATGAGCAATTCGCAAATCAGCTTATGATGACACGATGGCAGCAATTAGTGCTATAGTGTCATTAATATGAACGCGGCACATTGACAGGGTGCTGCCATCCGGCTAGATTGGCCGCTACAAGGAGAAAGCATGGATCAGTTCAAACTGGTGTCCGAGTACTCGCCCGCTGGCGACCAACCCCAAGCCATCGCCGAGCTGGTCGAGGGAGTGCGGCAGCAGCACGCTCGTCAGACGCTGTTGGGCGTGACTGGCAGCGGCAAGACCTTCACCATGGCCAACGTCGTCGAGGAGTTGCAGATGCCGGCCTTGGTGATCTCGCACAACAAGACGCTAGCCGCCCAACTCTACGGCGAACTCAAGGGATATTTCCCCGACAATGCAGTCGAGTATTTCGTCAGCTACTACGACTACTATCAGCCCGAAGCCTACAAGCCGAGCACGGACACGTATATTGAGAAGGAGGTCGAGCGCAACGAGGAGATCGACCGCTTGCGGCTCAAGGCTATCACCTCGCTGTTGCAGCGCCGCGATGTGGTCGTCGTCGCCACGGTCTCGTGCATTTACGGCATTGGCTCGCCCCGCGAATACGATGACCAGAAGGTCTCCCTGCGGCGGGGCGAGCAAATAGAGCGCGACGATATTTTGCGCGCCTTGATAGACATCTATTACAGCCGCAATGATTTTGAGCTGCAACGCGGCTGTTTTCGGGTGCGGGGCGATATCGTCGAGATCGTGCCGGGGTCGGAAGAGCGCGCCGTGCGCATTGAGATGTTTGGCGACGAGATCGAGGGCATTTACCTGATCGACGCGCTCACTGGCGAGGTACTAGAGCCGCGCGAACACGTCAGTCTCTTCCCGGCCAAAGCCTACGTGACCGACGAGGAGCGGACGGAGCAAGCCTGCGAGCAAATCCTCGTCGAATTGGAGCATCACCTCCTCGACCTGCGCACTGAGCACAAGCTGGTGGAGGCCCAGCGGCTGGAGACGCGTACCAAGTACGACGTGGAACTCATCCGCGAGGTCGGCTTCTGTCCGGGGATCGAGAATTACTCGCGCTACATGGACGGCCGCCAGCCGGGTTCTGCTCCGTATGTATTGCTCGATTACTTTCCCGAGGATTACCTGCTTTTTATCGACGAGTCGCACGTGACCGTGCCGCAGATCCGGGGCATGTTTCGCGGGGATCGCTCGCGCAAGGAGACCTTGGTTGAGCACGGCTTCCGCCTGCCGTCGGCCTATGACAATCGGCCGCTGGTGTTCAAGGAATTTGAGGAGCGGATGGGGTGGACGGTCTTTGTGTCGGCCACGCCAGCCGATTACGAGCTGAAGCAGTCTGGCGGCGTGGTGGTTGAGCAGGTGATCCGGCCCACGGGATTGGTCGATCCCTCCATTGAGGTGCGGCCGCAAGAGGGGCAGATCGACGACCTCGTCGAGGAGATCAGGCTGCGGGCCGAAAGGAGCGAGCGGGTCTTGGTCACGACCATGACCAAGCGCATGGCCGAAAACCTCGCCGATTACTTCGAGCAGCTCGACATCCGCGTGCGCTACCTGCATTCGGATATCGAGACATTGGACCGCGTCGAGATCCTCCGCGATTTGCGCTTGGGGGAGTTTGACGTGCTGGTGGGGATCAACCTGCTGCGCGAGGGTTTGGATTTGCCCGAGGTCTCGCTGGTGGCCGTGCTCGACGCCAGTAAAGAGGGCTTTTTGCGCTCGGAGGTCGCACTGATCCAAACGGTTGGCCGAGCGGCCCGCAACGCCGCTGGCAAGGTGATCTTCTACGCCGACCACGTCACCAATTCGATGCAGAGGGCCATCGACGAGACCTATCGCCGCCGCCACAAGCAGGAGGCGTACAACGCTGAGCACGCCATTGTGCCGGAGACCATATACCGCAGCCGGGAAGAGATTATCCAGGCGACCTCGGTGCTCGAAAGCGTGCGCGGCCTTGCGCCCGAATTGGCAGCCGAGCCGACGATCGACTACCAAGAAATAGAAGACCAAGAGGAGTTGCTCGCCGATTTGGAGCAGCAGATGAAGGCCGCGGCAGCCAACTTGGAGTTTGAAAAGGCTGCGAATCTGCGCGACGAGATCACGCGGATCAAGGAACAGCAGGTGAGTTGAAAGCCGCGCCGCTAAATTTGACCTGTGGCGTTGTCCATTTTAAATTGACCTGTTCTTAGAGTAGCAACATCAAATTTAGGAGTACGTTATGTCAAATGGCCGCGATATAATCGTTGATGTCCAAGACGTCAAGATGGTTTACAATGCCAAAAACCGCGACGAATCAACCCATGTTCACGCGCTGCGCGGTTTGACCGTCCAGGTGTACGAGAACGAGTTTTTTGCCATCATGGGGCCTTCTGGGTCGGGGAAGAGCACGCTTTTTAACATGATCGGCGCCCTGCAGACGCCCACCGGCGGCGAGGTGCTGATCGAGGGCGTCAATCTGGCCTCGCTCAACACGCAGCAGCTAGCAGCCGTGCGCTGCTTTGAGCTGGGTTACATTTTCCAGACCTACAATCTCTTGCCGGTGATGAGTGCGCTGATGAACGTGTCGTTACCCACCGTGTTTGCCGGCATGACCACGGCCGAGGGCGAGAGGCGGGCCATGGAGTGCTTGAAGATCGTCGGTCTAGGTGATCGGGCGCACCACATTCCCTCCGAGCTGTCGGGTGGTCAGCAGCAGCGCGTGGCCATTGCCCGCGCGTTCGTCAACAAGCCGCGCATCATCCTCGCCGACGAGCCGACGGGTAACCTCGACAGCAATACGGGGCAGGAGATCATCAGCTACATGAAGAGCCTGCAACAGGAGATGGGGACGACGATCATTACCGTGACCCACGACGACAAAATGCTCACGGCCGCCGACCGCATGGCCTGGATCCGCGATGGGCGACTAGAGCGAGTAGCCAACCGCGAAGACATCGAGATCCAGGTGGGCAGCATCCGGGAGCATTAAGCTGCCGCCCAAAACAGAAATACAAAAAGCGCCCGATGCTCCATCAGCGTCGGGCGCTTTTTTGTACCTACTTCGCGATTACCAAGATCTGTAGACGAATCTCAGCGCAGCAGCAACATGCGCCGATGCACGGCCCACTCGCCGACATCCAGCCGATAGATGTACACCCCGCTGGCGACTTCGCGGCCTAAGTCGTCGCGGCCGTCCCAACTCAGACGGTGCTCGCCAGCCTGCAGCGTCTCGAACTGCAGCACGCGCACGAGTTGGCCCGCCAAGTTGTAGATGCTCAGGCGGGTCGGCTCGTGTGCCAAGCGGAATGGGATCAGGAAGGAGATTGCCGTGGAGGCGTTGAAGGGGTTGGGGGCGTTTTGCAGGAGTACCGGTTGGCTACCTTGGGCATTTGCGGCGATCTCGTAGGCCCGCTCCTCCACCACCACGAGCATGGCTTGGCCCAACCGGGCAAAGTGGGCTAGCTCGGTCGGCTGATAGGTGCGGCCTTCGTACAGCTCCTTGGGCATCCCCGGCTGATACGCCATATCAATCCACACTTCGTCTTGCAACACAAAATCGCGGCCCAACCAGTGGGTCGTCGGGCGGGCGTCGTTGATGTCTGTAGTTGAACCGGCATCGGAGAAGTCATCATCGAACGCCAATTCGTCGCGGGGCTCGGGATTGACCTCGACGCCATCGTCCGGGGCAAACAGCGAGGTGCGCCGCGTCACTAGCCGGTATTCTAAGCCGAGCGCAAGGATGTCGTCGAGCAATTCCTGTTGCTCGCCAAAGCGGGCGATCTGCTCTTCAAGGGCTTGGATCTTCTGGTGCGCCCACAACCGGGGGATCAAGCTGCCCGAGATATCGGTTTGAGTGAACTCCAGCGGGAAGTCCACGCTCACGTTCTCTTCACCCACGTGGCCGATCAAGCTCAACGTGAAGGTCCCGCCGCCCCGGTAGCGGCCCACTTGGAACAGTTCGCGGCCAGCGGCTAGGGTCTCCACCCCGCGCGGGTGGACGTCGTGGATTTCCACTTGGTCGAAGCTCAGCTCGTCGAGTAGCAAGATGGGAAAGGTGAAGGACTCAAATAGGTCTTGGAGCGCTGCCTCAATATCGCCTTCTTCTGCGAGGAAGTACGCCTCGCCTCGGTGTTCTTCGGCTAAGCCGGTCAAAAATTCCTGGTCCACGTCCCGACCCACGCCGATGGTAAAAAGGCGTGCTTGGCCAGCGGACCACTCGCCGATCAACTCGCTCAAAGGCTCTAGCTCGAGTTCGCCGAGGGTGGGTAGGCCGTCGGTGAGGAAGATGACGTGGTTGACCCGGTTGGCGGGAAAGGCCTGCTGCATGGCGCGGCCCAACCCCGCCTCAAAATTGCTCACGCCGAGCGCGTCTTGCTGGTTGATGAAGGCAGTGGCTGCCCTCTTGTTGGCCGGGTCGGCGGGCACTGGGGCGGCGGCAAAGGAGTCGGCTCGGTGGGTGAAGACGACAATGTTGAACAGATCGGCTGCGTCCAGCGCGTCAATTGCCGCGGCGAGTGCGCCTTTGACGGCTTGGAGTTTGCCCTGCTGCATGCTCGACGAAATGTCGATGACAAAGGTCAGGCTGCGCGGCAGCGGGTCGCCTTGGGTCAATTCGGGCAGCGGCGGCAGCCACAGGGCGTAGTAGCCTAGGCCATCGGTCGCTTGCGGCGCAAAGCTGAGCACGGTTGGCTTGGGCCGGTCGTCGGTCTGGCGGATGGTCAGGGTGAAGTCTTCGCGGGGCTTCACCTTCTCGTCGCCGAAGAAGATGTTGGCGCGGTGCGCGTCGGGTCGGTCTATCTCGGTGAGCCGCGGCAGCCCCGAGGTCGTTGCCTCAAAGGCGTGTTGGCTGCGCACCTGTGCCCGCAGCACGAATAGCTCCATTTGCAAGGGGTGATCGGTTTCCGGGGCGAGCGGGAAGGAATAGTCGAGGCGGCCGCTGCGGGATTCGAGGAGCTGCATGTACTCGAATTCGACGCGGCGGCTGCCCTGGGCCGGAAAGGGAAAGATGCTCAGGCGAAATTGGTTGGGGGTCACCTGCTCGATCAGGGCCGGGTCAATGCGTTGGGCCACAATGTCGTCGTACGTGCGGCGCGCCTCTTCCTTTTCGAGCACCTCTCCCTGTATCCGCTTGTCGCCGATCCACAGCACCAAATCGGTGATGATCGCCCCGTCGGGCAGGGTGAATTCGTAGATGCCTTCCACCTCCCATTCGGCGTGGTTGGTAAAAATTTGATCGGTGCGCGTGCGGGCGATGCGCTCGTCGATTTGCACGGCGACGTCGACCGAGGTCAGTTCGAGGTGCTGGCGGCCGTCGTCGCCCACGCCGGTGTACACGTAGCCGATGCTGAGGGCGGGGAGAGGGGCCAGCAGGGCGAGGAGGAGGGTGAGTTGGGCTTTCATGGTGGGGTCCTTTCGCTGAAGAGGGACGGATGCGGGTGGGTTTAGTAGGAGACGGTGACGCCTCTTGCTTCTAGGGCGGGGATGTGTTCGTTGAGGGCTTGGGTGCTGAGGGGGTTGTCGGTCAAGTCTATATAATCACCTTTATCCAAACCAGTGTTGGCGACCAAGGGGCTCACATCCGTAATCTGGTTGCTCGACAGATACAACGATGTCAGGAGTTTCAGGCTGGCCAAAGGTCTCACATCCGTAATCTGGTTGCCGTCTAGGTCCAGCCGTTGCAGGTTGGTCAATCCGGCTAGGGGTGTCAAATCCTCAATCTGGTTGTACGGCAGTCCCAGTATTTGCAGGTTGGTCAATCCGGCTAGGGGTGTCAAATCCTCAATATGTTCGTTTCCCAGATATAGCTGCCACAAAGAGGTAAGATACTCGAGACCTGCCAAACTATAAATGCTCCAACCGCTCCCTATTAGGTGGTCTATGTAGTAGAGTGTCTCTAGTGTGAGGTGGCCTTGTGGTTGATCCAGTATCTGCCGCACCATACTCTCCAGATTGGAGTCCTCGAATAGAGGAACATTGAAGAGGATCACGCCTTCCCGTAAACCAAGACTCCCTGTAAATACTTGCATTTTCAAGGGACTGACTTCTCCGAGCGAGGTAGGTACTAGCTGCTGCACCTGTTGCAGATGAACCACTAGCATCTCTATATACTTTGGGTAATCCACTTCAATCACTAAGGTATTGGCATCAAGTTGGACAGCGACTCGCCCGGTCTGACCCTGCCAGCGTTCCCGAAGAAACGCCGCTACCCCTTCCCAACCAGCCAGCCGGGTCTCCTCCACCGGCTCCAGTAAAGATTCAGCACTCGCGTCGATTCGCCAGTCAATGGCGGCCAGCCCCGTCGGCAGGTCAGTGGCTTCTTTGGGCTTCAATATCAAGCGAAGTGGATCGCCCTCGGCCCGAGTCCAAACCAGCGTCTCCTGCACCCCTCCGACCGGATCGACGCAGTGAATCGCCACCAAGCTGTCGGGTCGGCCTTGGTATTCGACCCGAATGCCAGTTAGCGCATCCCCTGCTTCATCAACCAAGTGCAGCCACAGGCCGCGCGGATACTGCGGCGACTCTATCAACACGTGGCCGTCGGCATTGCTTTGCGCTTGTGCCCAGCCGGTGCTATCGACGCCGGTGGCGAAGAAGGGTTCGGTCTGCGCTGTCGCCGCAGAGGGTAGGGCTAGGAGGATTATAGATCGAAGGAATGCCGCTTGCATGGGGAGATGCCTTATTCGGTTGCCCAATCCTCGACTTTTAACTTGGGAACGCGCACAAATTCTTTCACGTTGTGCGTAACGAGGGTTAGCTGATTGGCCATGGCGATGGAAGCGATCTGTGTATCCCTTTCGCTGATGATCGCACCATTTTTCTCAAGTTGAGATCGGATGATGGCATACTTATGAGCCGCCGCTTCGTCAAAGGGATATGTATGAAGCTGTGCGGCAATTTGTTGTATTTTCAACCTTCTTTCTTGCTTCCTACTGGCCGATTTTTCGATCCCGTACAATATCTCGGCAAGGGTTATTGTAGAAAGGGCCAAGTCAGCGGGTGCATGGCTTTTGATCCGCTCAATTAACGCGGCGGCTCCACGCATCCAGTAACTGACGATATTGGTGTCGAGCAGGTACATCAGTTGCTAATCCAAATCGAGATGTTGGGTCGCCAAGGGTTCGGGAATCTCAAAATCCGGGTCTGGACCAAACATATCCCAGAAGCCATCGGCCCATTCGCTTTGTTCGAGTGGTTCCAAAATGACCGCATCGCCTTCCTTGCGGATTTTGACCTCTGTTCCTACGAAGCGAAACGCCTTGGGCAGCCGAACAGCCTGGGACCGTCCATTCTGAAACAATTTCGCCGTAGATTCCACGTTGCTATCTCCTTTTAACGCTAACATCATCCGAACGCGATTGATATATACCAATATATATCACGGTCCATATAGATAGCAAATTAAACTCGGTGTCTCCATTGGGCTGTGCTAGGCGACTTTCATGGAGAGCTTTTCGCAGAAGCGGGGAGGATGCAGGCGGGTTTAGTAGCGAACCTCAACGCCTCGGGCTTGCAGGGCGGGTATCTGTTCGGTGAGGGCTCGGTCGCTGAGGGGGTTGTTTTCCACGTCCACCGCAGTGCCTTCGCCCAAGCCGGGGTTGGCGACTAAGGGAGCCAAGTCTTCAATCTGGTTAGAGCCTAGTTCCAGCCATGTCAGGTTAGTCAAATTAGCCAGTGGGCTTACATCCGTAATCTGGTTAGAATACAGTGCCAACCGTGTCAGGTTAGTCAAATTAGCCAGTGGGCTTACATCCGTAATCTGGTTATACCCCAAGAGAAGTTCTGTAAGTTTAGTCAAGGTGGCCAGCGGGCTCACATCGGTAATCTGGTTGCCGTCCATACCCAGCCATGTCAGGTTAGTCAAGGTAGCTAGTGGACTCACATCCGCAATCTGATTATACCACAGAGTTAGCCAAGTAAGGTTGGTCAAGGTGGCCAGCGGGCGCACATCGGCAATCCGATTATCATCCAGTTGCAGAAAACCAAGGTTGGTCAAGGTGGCCAGCGGGCGCACATCGGCAATCTGGTTGTCAATCAGTCCTAGCGCAACAAGATTGGTCAGGGGGGCCAACGGGCGTACAGAGGTAATCTGATTGTAATCCAGACTTAGCGTTTTTAACTTGGTCAAGGCGGCTAGCGGACGCACAGTGGTAAGCTGGTTGAAGTCAAGAATTAGCGTTTCAAGGTTGGTCAAGGCGGCGAGCGGGCGCACATCGGTAATATCGCATCTTTGTAAAAACAAAGTTTTCAAGGCCACAAGATGCTCAATGCCCGCCAAACTGTGAAAACTACTGTCGGAGATAGAGAGTTCGATTAGGGAAGCGGCTTCTGACAGAGTAATAGGCCCCTTTCGTCGGCCCAAAGCCGCCAATACCCACTGCTCTAGATTCAGGTCCTCAAACAATAAGGCGAAAGAAGTGGAGAGGATAACCGTGCGCTCTGGTAGAGCAAGGTCGCTCTTGAATACTTGTGCATTCAGGAATAGCCCCACGGAAGTGTTGATTTCTTCCAATGCGGGCCTCGCTTGGTCTTGGAGGTAACCGATCAGCCTCTCTATAGATTCCAAGGGGTCCAAATCAACTGCTAAGACAGTGAGGGTATCGATTCGCACCGCCACTTGTCCGGTTTTCCCCGGCCAGTGTTGCTGCAGAAACCTCGCCATCTCCTCTGGGCTGCTCAGCCGGATTTCCTCCACCGACTTCAGTAGAACTTCAGCATCCGCGGCAATGTGCCAATCAATGGGCATGAGACCTGCTGGCAAGTCGGCGGCTTTCTTGGGCTTCAGCGTCAGGCGCAAGAGCTCGCCCTCGGCCCGAGTCCAAACCAGCGTCTCCTGCACCCCTCCGACCGGATCGACGCAGTGAATCGCCACCAAGCTGTCGGGTCGGCCTTGGTATTCGACCTGAATGCCAGCCAGCGCCTCTCCTGCTTCATCGACCAAGTGTAGCCACAGGCCGTGCGGATACTGCGGCGATTCGATCAGCACGTGGCCGTCGGCATTGCTTTGCGCCTGTGCCCAGCCGGTGCTATCGACGCCGGTGGCGAAGAAGAGTTCAGTCTGCGCTGTCGCCGCAGAGGGTAGGGCTAGGAGGATTATAGATCGAAGGAATGCCGTGCGCATGAGGAGATGCCTTATTTGTTCAGTAGAGCAATAGCTGGTTCAACGGCAGGGCAATAACGCGGGAAGACAACACTTTGGGGGCCGGGCACGGACAGGCGACCACTCCGAAGGATGCGGCCTCATAGGTCTCGAGAAAAGCGTTCAATCCGGCCAAATCCCCGCTCGACGGCCTCGGCGTGGCCTTCACTTCCACGGGGATGAGCTTTAGCGCATGTAAATCGACCATACCTTGAACGATAATCAACCACGTAGGAGATCGTCAATTTACGAGAAGCAGGCGGAGAGAGGAGAGTTGGGTCTTCAGGTGCGAAGGATCGCTTACTGTGTCAAGAACTGGATTGCCGCTTCCGCAAGCCCTCTTGGAGAAAGACCTCGCGGTTGGGAAAGTTGCCGGGCAGGGTAAAGCCGCCGTCAACGGCGATAAGCTGGCCGGTCATGTAGGGGATCTGGGTGAAGGCGTAGGCGGCAAAGGCGATGTCTTCGGGGCGGCCGATGCGGCGAATGGGTTGAGAACCGCCTTCGGCCATCAGACCGTAGATCTCGGCCACGGTGAATTCGCGGCCCGATTGCGGGTCTTCCACGCCCGAGGGACGGCTCGTCAGCGGCGTATCGACGACGCCGGGGCGCAGGGCGTTGACCGTGATGTTGTACGGACCGCCGTCGAAGGCCGCGCCGGCGACCACGTGATTGAGGCCGGCTTTGCTGACGCCATAGGGAATGCGGGTACTCTCGGGGGCGATATCCGAAATGGAGGTAATCAAGAGGATGCTGCGGTGGAAGGGATCGGCTTCTTGTGCGGCTTGTTCGACCATGTGCTTGAGGGCGCGTTGGGCCAGCCGGTAGGCCCCCATGAGGTTGAGGCTGAGGACGCGGTCCATCTCCTTGTCGAGGTGCTCGACCGGGGTGTCGCTGAAGCGATGGCGGACGAGCTGGCCCTGTTCGTCGGCCACGTAGTTGGCCACGCCGCTGTTGCTGACTGCCACGTCGAGGCGGCCGAAGTGCGCGAAGGTGCGGTCCACTAAGTCGAAAGGAGCTTCTGGCTGCGAGAGGTCGGCACCGAGGACTAGGGCTTCGACACCGTGCTCAGCGCGAATGGCCGCGGCGATCTGGGCGGCGCGCTCTTCGCCAGCGTTGTAGTGGACCACCACGTCGTAGCCTTGAGCGGCGAATTGGCGGACGATGGCCGCGCCAATCCCGCTCGAAGAGCCCGTGACCAAGCAAGCCGGGCGCGACAACAGCCTAACCTCGCTGTGAGAGGACGGTCTCGACGATGCGTTCTTGGCTGGGAATGGTCGGCATCTCAAGGGTGGGACTGAAGGGGATGGGCACGTCGGCTGCGCCGATGCGCAAGACGGGTGCGTCGAGCCAATCGAATGCCTCGGCGTTGAGGATGGAAGCGAGCTCAGCCGTGGTACCGTAGCGCTCGACGCCTTCATCAATCACTACCGCATAGCCGGTTTTGCGCACCGAGGCGAGCAGGGTCTCCTTGTCCAGAGGGACTAAGGTGCGCGGATCGACGACTTCGGCTTCTAGGCCTTGGGCGGCGAGATCTTCGGCCGCGGCCAAGGCGACGCCGACCATGCTGGAAGTGGCGACGAGGGTTAGGTCAGTGCCGGCGCGCTTGATCTCGGCTTGGCCAAAGGGAATGAGGAAATCGTCTTCTTCGGGGACAGGACCGGAGTCGTTGTACATCATTTTGTCTTCGAAGAACAGCACGGGGTTGTCGTCGCGGATCGCAGTCTTGAGCAGGCCCTTGGCGTCGCGCGGAGTAGCAGGGATGGCGACTTTGAGGCCGGGGATATGGGCGAAAAGTGCGTGCAAGCTCTGCGAGTGCTGCGCGGCTGAAGAGCGCCCGGCTCCCATTGACAGCCGGATCGTCAGCGGAACCTTGCACTGGCCGCCCGACATGTAGCGAATCTTGGCCGCCTGATTGACGATTTGGTCCATAGTCAACAGCGAAAAGTCGCCGAACATCAGTTCGCATAGCGGGCGCATGCCGGTCATGGCAGCCCCGACGCCGAGGCCGATATAGCCCGCCTCGGCAATGGGAGTGTCGATGACGCGCTCCGCGCCGAATTCCTCGAACAGGCCCTCGCAGCATTTGAAGATGCCGCCGGAAGCCCCCACATCCTCACCCATGAGAAAGACGGTCTCGTCGCGGCGCATCTCCTCGGCCGTGGCCAGGCCGATCGCCTCTCTAAACAGCATGTCCCGGTCAGGCATATATATCCTCGAAAGCTTGTTCTGGCGGGGGGAAGTTGGCTTCTTTGCCGAATTCGATGGCGTCGAGGACCTCGCGCTCTACTTGTTCGTACAGGGCGTCGAGCTCGGCCTGTTTGGCGACCCGGTTGGCGACCATGTATTGGCCCAACAGGCGAATGGGGTCCTTGTTTTCAGAACACCAGCCGACCTCGTCGCGGGTGCGGTAGGTCTGGGCGTCGCCGACGTGGTGCCCGTGGTAACGGTAGGTTTTAGCTTCGATCAGGCTCGGGCCGCCGCCCTTGCGCGCCTTGTTTACGGCCACAGTTACTTTTTCGTACATCTCCAGCACATCGGCACCGTCGGCGATGATCCCTTCAAGACCGAGTCCTTTGGCGCGGTCGGCGATGTCGGTAACGCCAGTGACGCTCTCGTAGGGGGTGTGCTCGCCGTACTGGTTGTTTTCACAGATATAGACGACCGGCAGGTTCCAGACGACGGCCATGTTGATGGTTTCGAGCATGATGCCTTGGTTGGCCGCGCCGTCGCCGAAGAAGCAGACGCCCACTTGATCGCTGCCGCGTAGCTTGGCCGACAGGCCAGCGCCGGTGCAGATGCCGAAGCCGCCACCGACAATGCCGTTGGCGCCGAGGATGCCTAGTGACATGTCGGCGATGTGCATAGACCCGCCCTTGCCGCGACAATAGCCGGCTTCCTTGCCCATGATCTCGGCCATCATGCGGTCGAGCTGGCCGCCTTTGGCTAGACAGTGTCCGTGGCCGCGGTGGGTGCTGGTGATGTAGTCGGAGTCGCTCAGGGCTGCGCAAGCGCCGACGGCCACGCCTTCCTCGCCGATGTAGAGGTGGGCCAAGCCGGGCATCAATCCGCGGGTATAGACGTCCCAGACGTGCTCTTCAAAGAGGCGGATCTCCGACATCTTGCGGTACATAAACCACAGTTTGTCGGGCGTGGCCCGGAGCTTGGTTTTCTTTGCTTTGGGTTTTTTGCGGGCAGTTGTCTTCGCCATGTATGCTATCTCCGGCAATGCTCGTTAGGGCAAAAAATAAGCGGGGTGGGTCCGATATCGTCAAGCGCGAAAAAGCCGGGAAACCCGTGGGGCGTCCCGGCTTTTTCGCACGAAGGGCGCGCGTCCTAGCTCGTTTTTTCGAATTCGGCCGCGTGTTCCTGCTTCCACTCGTTCCATTCGTCGGCGTCGTCGCGCAGCTCAAAGTACTTGGTGTTGATCTCGACGAAGCGGTCTTGATCCTCGGGCATGTCCTCTTCGGCGAAGATCGCCTCGACCGGGCACTCTGGTTCGCAGGCACCGCAATCGATGCACTCGTCCGGATCGATGTAGAGCATGGGCTCGCCTTCGCCGTCGATCGGATGGATGCAATCGACCGGGCAAACCTCGACGCAGGCCTTGTCTTTGACGTCGATGCAGGTTTCAGTGATGTAGTAAGCCATGGGTTCCTCCCAATAGGTGATGCTATTGCTTCATTGCTTCTCTGATTATAGAGGCCACTTTGTCCCTGTCAAGCGGCGAGATTATCCAGCAGGGTCGCTGTGTCGGCGTTGGTTTGACAGCGTATTCTCAAGTTGAGGCGCAGCTCGGGGGCTGGGTCGCGCTCTACTGCGTACTCGGTGTCGGCGAAAAGTTGGGCGAGTACCGGATCGAGAGCGGCCCGCAGGATGTTTTCGCCCGCTTCGTCGTTAGTTGCGTTGAGGCGGTCGTTGGCTACTAGGAACACGTCGCCGCGGCGGAACTTGACTTTGCCCGCTAGGCTGGGCTCTTCTTCGAGGCGTCGGCAGGCGGCGAGTGCCGCTTTGAAGGCGTTGGCAAGCCGTTCGGTCAGATCGCCGTCTGCGGGTTGTTTGCGCGAGTAGAGCAAGCCCATCTCGGCGCTGTGGTTGTCGAGGCTGTAGTTGGCTTCGTGGCCGACCAGCAGGGTCAGGGGCCCCTCATCTAGATGGCTGTAGTCGGCCACGTCGATGAGGACTTCGTCTGGAGTAGTAGGGATCCAGCTATTGAAGACGCGAAAAGCCTCTTGGGCCGATAGGGACTCGGGATCTTCGAGATAGAATTTGACGTTGATGCGCTGTAGGGATTCCATAGAGACTCAAGCGGTAGCGCCGGCGGGTACGGCGATTTTGTCGTAGCAGGTGTACGCGCCTTCGATGAAGAGTTGCGCTTCCTCGATAAAGCGGTGGACTTGCACCTTGGTCAATTCGCTCGGCGGGTTCTGATGCGCGGCGAAGAGGTAGTTGGCAAATTTCGGCGAGAACAATTCGCTGTCGTAGAAACGTGCGCGAAATTCGGCTACCACTACTTCGGGCGTTTCCGGTACGTCGTAGAATTGTTCTTTGACCAGGGCACGGGCCGAACGCAGCATCGCGTTCAACGCACCCTGCCAAGCGGTTTCTAGCTGGCCCTCGTCAAAGGCGACTTGCGCTTCAAAGACCTCGCGCTCGGCCGCGGCGATTTCCATGGTCGTGATGGAAACGACCTCGCCGGCGCACTCGCCCTTGCCAAGGTCGTCCATGGTAAACTCGCGGGTGTCGCCCCAGTCTTGGTAGTACCAACTGTTTTCCTCGTGGGACGGCACTTGGGTCAGGTCCTCGAGCATGGACTTGACTTCGCGCTTGCCGATGCGGGTGATGAAGTCCTTGAAGGTCTCTTCATCGGTGCGCTCGGCGACAAAGTGCTGGGCCAAGCGGGTGACGACCTCGGGAATGTTCTTGGAGGGTACGGCACCCGTGGCCAAGCCAAAGGAGCCGGCGTTTTCCCGCCACTGGCCGCCCAAGACGACCTGAAAGTGCGGCACGGTGATGCCGTTGATCTTGCGGCTATTGCCGTAGAAGCCGATGTCGGCGGCGTGGTGTTGGCCGCAGGAGTTGAAGCAGCCGCTGATCTTGATCCGCAGGGCCTCGATGGCCTCGTTGAGTTGGCCGTTTTCCTCACTGAGACGATTGCGCAACTCAGCGGCTAGGCCGCGCGAGGAGGCGATGCCGAGCTTGCAGGTGTCGGTACCGGGGCAGGCCGTCACGTCGGCAATGGTTCCGGCGCCAGACTCGGCGATGCCGAGGGACACGAGTTCGTCGTAGAGGTGGGGCAGATCGGTTTCGCTGACCCAGCGCAGGACGAGGTTTTGCTCGACGGTGGTGCGGACAGTTTCGCGGACGTAGCGCCGGCTGATGTCAGCTAATGTGCGTAGCTGGCTAGAGGTTATATCGCCCAGCGGCAGGACTACGGTGGCGACTGCATAGCCTTCTTGGCGCTGCCGATAGACATTGGTGCGATACCATTCGGCGAAGCCTTCGCTCGCGGTTGCGCCGTTGAGGGCTTGGCCCGGCTTGAGCGGCTGCTCGTCGGTGGCGTGCAGGTCGTCGAGGAATGCGGTCCAGCTCGGGTCTTCGGGCAGGATGGCGCGTTCCTCCAACACCAAGCGGCGGAATTCCTCAATGCCGAGCTTGGCGACCAAGAACTTAATGCGGGCGCGGTTGCGGTTTTTCTTTTCGCCGAGGCGGGCAAAGACCCGGGCGATGGCTTGGGCGATGGGCAGCAATTCCTCGGCGGGTACGAATTCGTCGAAGAGCTGGGCTTGGTGTGGCACCGCGCCCAAACCGCCGCCGACGTAGAGCTTAAAGCCGCGCTTTTCCTCGCCGTCGATGGTCTTGACCACGGCGATGCCGCCGAGGTCGTGCATGTTGGTCAGGCCGCAGGCTTCGTGCTGGCAGCCGGAGAAGGCGATCTTGAACTTGCGCCCGAAGTCTTGGCAGTCGGGATGCCCGAGCAGGAAGCGCATGAGGGCTTGGGCATAGGGCGTTACGTCAAAGGTTTCCGTGCGGCAGACGCCGGAGAGGGGGCAGGCGGTGACGTTGCGCACTGAGTTGCCGCAGGCCTCGCGGGTGGTGATACCCACCGAGGCTAGGCGGCGCATTAGGTCGGGTGTGTCTTCGAGGTGGATGAAGTGGATTTGGAAGTCTTGACGCGTGGTGACGTGCAGGATTTCCTCGGAGTATTCTTCGGCCACGTCGGCCAGCACTTCCATCTGTTCGGCCGTCAGCCCGCCGAATGGGATTTTGATCCGCATCATGCCCGGGGCGTGCCAGACTGTGTCCGGCCCCTTGGTCTGATGCTCGGGGAAGAGCAACTGTTGCGTCTGGGTGCCGTCGTAGCGCTGGCCATTGTCGTAGCGCTGGCCGTACACGCCGCGGCGCAACCGCGTTTCGGCGAAGAGCTTCTCCTCCATCTTGCCCTGCTTGCGCAGATGAATTTGAGTCTCGAAGGTATCGATTTCGTCGGCTAGCTCAGCGGACATCTGCCCGGCTAGTCTTTCTTTCCAACTGCTTGTTGCGCCCATGCCTAAAACCGCCTCTGTGTGGTGGTTGTCCAATTAAACATTATAACATTAGGGATTTGCAAGAGACTGTCAAGAAGAGTCGTCGGCTAGCTTTTCGCGCAGATAGGCGCGGATTTGCTCGCCCCATTCCGGGTCGTCGAGCGCGTAGTCGATAAAGGTCGCAAAATAGGACAGGTGATTGCCAATATCGTAGCGCTGCTCGTCGGCGCTCAAACGCACGGCACGCACCGGGGCACCAGCGGCGATTAGGGCGGCAATGGCGTCGGTGAGATATACCTCGCCGCTCGGCGAGGGTGCGGTGGCGCGGATGTGGGCGAAAATGGCCGGGGAAAATACGTAGCGCGCACTAACAGCCAAGCGGCTGGGGGTTTGCGCGGGCGTTGGTTTTTCGAGGATGGCGGTCAGTTTGGAATCTTCGGCTGTGGCTACTTCGGGGACCAAGATGCCGTAGTGGTGCATCTGGTCTTCGGGTACTTCGTACGCGCCGATGGTGCCGGCGGCGCAATGGCGCAGGTGCGAATCGATCATCCGCTGCAACAAGGGACGACCGCTGCGCGTGCGCACGATGCTGTCGCCGAAGGCTACGACGAAAGGTTCGTCGGCAGCAAAGGCTTCCCCGGCGGCGACCGCAGTGCCGGTGCCGGGGGGTTGGGGCTGGCGCGCGAAGAAAAATTCGATGCCGCGCTCGTGGTAGCCCGCGCCGCTGTCGTCGAAGTGATTCTCAAGCGCGCTTTTGTTGCGTCCGGTGATGAAGAGGATTTGGCGGATGCCAGCGGTGGCTAGCTCTTCGACGACGTGGTGGACGACCGGCAGGCGGCCCACGGGTAGCATTTCCTTGGACAAGGATTTGGTCGTGGGCAGGAGTCGGGTGCCGAGGCCGGCGACAGGTACAATGGCTTTGGCGATAGTCATTGGATGAGCTCTCGCAGAAGCGTTCTTAAAACTCGCATCGGGTGCTGGTATCAGTGGCCAGTCCTCGTATGGGCCGGGCCACTGACCACTGACCACTAAACTATTGTGCTCCCGATGTTTGACAAGCAGTAGCTGGCGCGATATTATGGGCGATCCACCGGTAAAATAGGAGTTGTTCCCATGAGTGATGAGCGGAGTTATCCCGAACTCAGCGAGGACATGCAGGCGCGCGGTTTGGGGGCTATGCTGCGGATTTTTGGTCCGGGTGCCATCATCGCCTCGGTGACGATTGGCAGCGGCGAGACGGTCTTTGCCTCGCGGGGTGGCGCGGTGTTTGGCTACGCCCTGCTGTGGTGCTTTATCGGCGGCGGTTTGATGAAGTTCGTCCAAGTCTATACGGCAGCGCGTTACATGACTCTGACGGGGGAACATCCGCTCGAACGCTGGAAGTTTTTGCCGGGGCCACAGGGTTGGGTGGTGTGGGTTATGGCGGTGCTGACCGTACTTTGCTTCCCGCTGTGGCTGTCGGGTTTGCCCAAGATGCTCGGCGGGCTGGTGGTGTGGATTTTGGGCTGTGAGGGGTTGGCGATATGGGGTGATCCTCGGGTGTGGGGCACGGCCTTTGTCGCCTTGGCCATTGCCATTACTATGATTCAGAGCTATGGTGCGCTGGAGAAATTTCAGACGGTGGTCGTCGGCGTCCTGCTGCTCTCGATCCTGACGGCTGCCGCGGCTGCGAAGCCCGACTGGTTGGCGGTGTTGATAGGTTCCATCGTGCCGACCATGCCCGCGTATGATCCTTGGCTGATTAGCAAGTATCCAGCGGTGGCGGCGCGCTCGGCTTGGGTGGAGTTGGGCACCTATCTGGGTGCGATCGGCGGCGGCACGCAGGACTACTTCGGCTACATCGGTATGTTGAGGGAGAAGGCTTGGGGCCTGTTGGGTCGCAAAGTGGAGGCTGGCGAGGAAGGCGTGGCTATTGCATCCGACGATGAAAATATCGCCCGAGGTAGAGCTTGGTTGCGGGGTCCATTGGTGGACTCCGGGGTGTCTTTTATCTGCGTGGTGATTTTTACCATGGCCTTTGTGGTGCTTGGTGCAGCCGTGCTTCGCCCCCAACACATCGTGCCGGAGGGGATGCAGCTACTGTCGGTGCAGGCCGATTTCCTCACGCTCTTGCATCCAGCCTTGGTCTATTTGTACCAGTTGGGCGTGTTCACTGCGTTTTTTGGCACCATTATGGCTGCGTACGAGCTCTATACGCGCACCACTCACGAGTGCTTGCGGCCCATCGTCCAGCGGGTGCGCGAGGTGCCCGTGGGTCGGCTGCGGCCGTGGGTGGTGGGATACTGCGGCATTGGCGGCGTCGCCATTATGTGGATGGGCGGAAACCCGGTGTCGATCGTGACGCCAGCGGCGATCTTCGGTGGGGTTCTCACCTGCGGTTTGTGGTGCTTGTTGATGGTGTGGACCGACCATCGCTTCTTGCCGGCACCGCTGCGCATGGGGTGGCCGTTGCGGGTGATCAACTTGGTTAGCGGCGTCTTCCTCACGGGCTGGGGCCTGCGCGGTGCTTTTGACTTCTTCACAGGGTGAAGCGGTTTGCGCGTCTCCGACGACATCTGGACGCAGGTCGAGGCCGTATTGAACAGCGGCACCCGACTGGCCTTGGCGACTACTGGCGGGGGCAGCGAACTCATTAGCTGGCTCTTGAATCACCCCGGGGCCTCGCGCGCGATCGTCGAGGCTCAAGTGCCCTATAGCGAGGGGGCGCTAGCGGCGTATTTGGCTTTTGCGGGGCCGCATGGGGCCAATGAGCAAACGGCGCGGGATATGGCGGGGCGGGCCTTTGTGCGGGCCGCTTCCTTTGCCGAGCCGGGGCAGGGCTGCATCGGCGTGGGCTGTAGTGCGGCCTTGGCGACGAGCAGGCTGCGACGCGGTGCGGATCGGGGCTGTATTGCGCTGCGCTTGGAGTGCGCCTATCGCTTGTACACTCTGCGCTTTGAGAAGGGCGCAGCCGACCGCTTGAAGCAAGAGGAGGTTTTGAGTCGCTTGGCTTTGGAGGCCATAGTGGAAGGCTGTGGCGGTCCGGTCGCTGGTGCATCGCTGCCGGACTTTGCGCATCTTGCGCGGCGCGAGTTGGCGTTGGACGATCCGCTGGGCTTGCTGTTTGCGGGCGAGTTGGACGTCGTCGAAATGCGTTCCGATGGAGTGATCGCGCCCGAGGTCGAGCGCGGGCAGCGTCTGTTCTTGTCTGGTTCCTTCAACCCGCTGCACGAGGGGCACGAGCAGCTCGTGGCCGCGGCGGGACAGCTAAGTGGCCGGCGGCCGAGTCTGGAACTGTCCATCGAGAATGTCGATAAGCCGCCTCTGCAAAGAAGTGAAGTCGAGTGCCGCTTGGCGCAAATGCGCGGTCGCTTCCCCGTGGTGATGACGCGGTCGCCGACCTTTTTGCAGAAGGCTCGGCTTTTTGGCGGTTGCCATTTCGCGCTGGGGTACGATACGGCCGTGCGGCTTTTGCAGGGCCAGTACTACGAGGAAGGGGAGCGAGGCGTGGCTGCGGCCTTGGAGGAATTTGCCGCTGGGGGCTGTCGCTTTTGGGTGGCTGGCCGGGTGGAGGGGGATGTGTATCGAACCTTAGAGGATATGGATGTACCCGAAAAATACGCGGACCTTTTCGCGGCAGTGCCCTTTAGGATGGATATTAGCTCTACGGAACTCCGCGCTCGGAAAGCTTAGGACCATGACCGAGGAAGAATGGGAAGAACCTGAAGCGGTGAAAGTGCCCATTGACGGCACGCTGGACTTGCACACTTTCCATCCGCGCGACCTCAAAGAGTTGTTGCCCGACTATTTGGATGCCTGTCGCCAGGCGGGCATTTTGCAGGTGCGCGTCGTCCACGGCAAGGGCACGGGCCAGTTGCGGCGCTCGGTCCACGCCATTTTGGGCCGCTTGCCCGAAGTGGAGTCATTCCGCTTGGCGGGCGAAGGTGGCGGCGGTTGGGGGGCGACCTTGGTCTGGTTGGTGCCGCTCGACGTTTGACCGTGCTAGGCCTCAGAAATTTCTTGATTTATCCAATACGTATATATTAGGTTGTAACAATAGGTTGTAACAGGATTGTAACAATCTGTAGCAACTGTCATAATTTTAAAGAAGTTGCAGCCTCTGGTGTGCCATTTCAGAAGTGCGCAGACTTGGAATCTCGACCGCTATTAAGGAGTCGGTCCTCACCATGGAATATCGTCCTACCGGCATCCTTTCTAAGCTATCGCAGTCGTTGCAGATAGTCCTTCCTCTGCCAATTTTCCTTTTGCTGTTGTCCGTGTGCCCAACTAGCGCACAGGATGTTTTTACGGTCGGCGGCGACGAACGTCCTTGGCGCGATTCTGGCACAACTCCCGGAGGTGTGATCGATTTTGTCGAGCAATTGGGGACTATCGAGGACGCCAACGGCGAAAAAGTGTTCGCCGCTGGCCTAGATTCTCTGCAAAACTGGATCATGCCGCTGCGCTTGCGTTCTGATTTCAACATCTCGCTCGGTGTTCTCGAACGGGGAGGCTCTGTAGATGTCCCGGGGCTAGATGCCAGCCAGAAAAGTCCAGAGCAATTGGAGGGTATGCTCAATGGCGACCACCGAGTGGCTTTTGATCGCAAGTTCGTGGCCGGCCGCATCGTGCGCAACAACGGCGTCACCATTCGCGTTGACCTTGGTGCGCGCTTTGGCGTGGACCGAATCGTGTTCTATCCGAGGATGACGGAGTCGTTTCCCTTTGGCAACGAATTCATGCGGGGGTATGAGTTGTTCCTCAACGATGGCTTGCCGCAAAACCTCTATGCCAGTGGTCAGCCCATTTTTACCTCGCCGGTGCAGCGAGACTCAGACAACCGCGAGGCCAAAGTAGATGCACAGATCACTCCCCAATTTGTCCGCTTTCTGCAACTCAAGTCGATTACCACGCTCGGATTTGAAGTTGACGAGATAGAGGTGTACGGCAGGGGATTTGTGCCGACGGCTAGCTATGTGTCCAATGTGCTAGATCTGGGCGAGGAGGTGGTCTGGGGGAGCATCAATTGGAGCGAAGTGGTCGCAGGCAATAGCGCGGATTCCAAGATAGAAATCCGCGTGCGCAGCGGGCAGGATACGACGCCCGATGTCTTTTTTCGCAATGCCAATGTAGGAGGTCGGCAACCCGAATACGTGCCCATCGACAGCGAGGGCAATACGCTGACCAAGGAAGTCTTTGAAAAACTGGCGAAGAACCAGCAGGGGCCCATCAAAGCCGACACGGACAATGACTGGGTCCAGTGGCAATTGGTCGATAATGGTAGCCCTCTGACGGTGCCGGCACCTCGGCGTTATTTCCAGTTCCGCATCGACTTCACCAACCTGAGCTTGGATGCTAGCCGCGCTGTCGCCGACTTGGGCTTTGAGTTCGCACGGCCTCCGGTTGACCGCATTGTCGCCGAGGTGGGACCACCGCAGACCGAGATTGGCAAACAGACGACTTTTACGTACTTCGCCCGCATCGCCAATACGACAGGTCGGTCGGGATTCACGCGCTTTGAAATAGAAACCCCGGCCCGCATCGCGGCTCTCCATTCGGTGGAGATCCAAGATAGGGCGGGCAATCGCCTAGATGGAGCCGAGTTCGGCGGCGATCTGGCCGGTGTATCCTTGCCCCTGCACGTCGGATCGTTCTCTCTTGAGTCAGTAGAGGACGACCACTTTGCCCTGAGCTTGCCTCTGATCAACACCGATGGTACTCTTTTGAAAATTGTTTTTGATGCGGCCGTGTTCCGCTATGGTACGCGTTTCCAAGGTCGGGCCTTTGCCGATGCGAGTGTGCAAGTGCCGCTGCAGACCGAAGGAGGGGATGCTTCACTAGAACAGGATACCGACGAGTTGCTGGTGCGGATTCCCGTGGGCTCGCGAGTAGCTGGCCCGCTGGCGATCCAGCCGCGGACCTTCACCCCCAACGGAGATGGGGCCAATGACGTGGCGGAAATAAGCTATGCGGTTCAGCATTTGCTCGAACCATCGCCGAGCGAGGTAAGTATCTACGACTTGACTGGTGGCCGCGTGCGGAAGCTCAACTCGGTCGCAGTCCAAAACGGCCGCGTCCAGCTACAGTGGGATGGTCGCGGCGATGACGATCGCCTAGTGCCGCCGGGTATCTACTTGGCGGTAGTGGAAATTCGCTCCGACCGGGAGACCGAGCGGCGGTTCAACAGTGTGTCCGTGGTATACTAGGTGCTAGCCAAGTGAGGAGAGGGATTTTGAACAAGCGCTATCTGATTGTGGTAGGTGCTGTTCTCTGCGTGCTAAGCTGGAGTGCGCCAGCTCCGGTTGGTGCCCAAGCGTACGATTCGCGCATAGGTAGGGTGAAGCAGGGTGGAAAGGTGGATTTTTCCCCGCAAGGACCGGGAGTACTATTCGATGCGCTGGATCCGGCAGTGCGCAAATGGTACGTCCCCCAAGAATTGTATAGGGAGTACCAGTGGAGACAGTGGGAGTAC
>JAJDVZ010000037.1:0-27805 GCA_022825835.1 Candidatus Latescibacterota bacterium | reverse complement strand
ATCCCCATAAAAAAACATGGACGAAAAGCCATAAGCCTCTTTCGAAAAGGATTAGACCAACTCACACAGATCATACACCAAACACGAGACCAACCTAAACGCGCCCGACAATATCAACCCATGTTACTGTCGTGTACTTAGGCGGCTGCCTTTTGCTATCCAACCGCCGAATGCTACCACTGTCAAGGCGATGAAGGAATTGGACGAAGGCAAGGGCAAGCGCTTCAGTAGTGCCGAGGAACTGTTCCAAGACCTCGGGATCTGACGTGCTGATTCTGGTTCGCTCTACGCAGTTCAAGTACGACAGAGCTAAGAACGAGGTAAAGACCTGACATGTACCAACCGTTAGACCGCATCACGCTCAAATCCGGTGAAGTTATACAAGCTGGCGTCGTGCAAGGCCCTGATCTCGACTGGGCCGAACGCGTCGAAACTCTATTGAGCCATAAAGGTCCGTCTTGGCGCTGGGGCAATGGACAGGTATTACGCACTCAGACGGGCCTCGACGTCTTCTTTTATCTGCTGCACCGCGACGGCGAACCCTTTGCCAATATAATGACCATTGAATACTGCGGCGTGGGGCTGCTCGGCCATGTGTACACCCGTCCCGAAGACCGCCGCCAAGGCGCTGCCATGCAGCTAATGGCCTGCCTCATGGAGCACTTTAGGCAGCGTGGCGGCCAAGCCCTGTTCTTGGGCACGGGCTACGATACGCCGCCCTATCACATTTATCGGGTCAATGGCTTTGCCGGAGTCGAGTCTGAAAGCGGTTATATGGACTATTACAGCACCTCGCAGGAGGAATTCGAGGGGGCTTATTTCGCACCGGGTTCCACGGCCATAGAGCCGGTTGGCTGGCTCCACTGGCCTGTTTCGATCCCTCTGTTTTTGGGCGATTTTCCCGGCGTTGTGCGCGGCGCTGGTTTGGGTGTGTGGGGTCGCCGCTCCACCGAGGGCCCTTTGCTGCCCTTGCTGCAGGACTGTTTGGAGCGCGACGCAAGCGGCCTTTCGCCTCGTGCGCTGGCTCTGGTGCAACAGGAAACCCGCGCCGTGGTGGGCTGGGCGATGTGGTCTGATCATCCATTATGGCCGGACGCCTGCTTGGTTGACCTGTATTGCCATCCGGTCTTTTGGGACGAGGGGGCCGCCTTGCTTCAGGCGCTAGAGATACCGGAGAGCCATACGTGCTTGGCCTATTGTGACGCTGGTTTGCAACCCAAAGCCGCTGCTCTGACTGCGGCTGGCTTTCGTTGCAGTGCCACCTTAAACGAGCGGGTCGCTGCCGACCGGGCGCAAACGAGTTGGGTTGACGTCGAGGTGTGGGAAAACAAGGGGAGTTTTCACTCCGACGGATCGGTGGTGCATTGATGATACTCTATTTGTCGGGTCGGGATACGGATGATTTGCTGATGGTGTTGGAAGGGGTAGTGGGCGTGGTGTTCAAACGGAGCGACGAGCGAAAGAAGCGAAAGTATTTTGAAAAGGGGGCGCGCAAGGATTCGATGGGCGAGGTTTCAGCGAAGGTTTTTCTTGGCAGCGGCGTCGAGGCGAAGGCGCGAGCGGCGGTGCGGGAGATCGTGGTTGAGGGTGTGCGGTCGAAGCAGGTTGCGGTTGTAATAAAAGGCGAGGGGAATGCGGAGATCGCGTTGGCCGGGCCGAATCCTGACGAGGGGCAATTACAGGCGTTGGCCGATAGGTTAATGTAGGATGGGTTTGCCGTAGAGCACCCTCTTGACATTGTAGCCCAAACGTGCTACAGTCAGATGAGGAAGGAGACTATTATGGCAAAGACTGAAGTTGTCCGGGCACGTATCAATCCAGAGCTAAAGCGCAACGTCGAGGTGCTATTGAGCAAGCTCGGTCTGACTACGACTCAGGCAATTACCCTTTTCTTCCAGCAAATGGAACTGCGCAACGGACTGCCGTTTCCCGTAGAGCTACCCAATAAGGAAACCCGCGACGTTTTTGAAAAGACGGATCGAGGAGAAGAATTGGTCGAGTGTGAAGATGCTGATGACATGTTTCGGAAGCTCAACATTTGATGCGGCGTCCTTTTTATTCTAATCGCTTTGAAAGGGATCTGAAACGATCTCAACGGAGAGGGAAGGATCTCGAGAAGATTAAGGCAGTACTGCGGCACCTGATTGAGGGCAAGCGGCTTGATGATCGCTATTTCGATCATCCGCTTGTAGGGAATTACGTCGGTCGTCGTGAATGCCATATTGAACCGGACTGGTTGCTCATTTACAAACTGGACGGAGACGACATCATTTTTGAGCGCACTGGTACTCACGCTGACTTATTTAGATAGCTTGATGAATTTGAAGAAGAGTGCTAAAGTCGCCGCCGACCCAGCCAAAACAGCTTGGGCCGACGGCAACGTAGTAGCAAGAGAAATATACGGTACCGCTAGCGCTACTCTTCCGCTGGTTCGTCCCCCTCCTCCGGATAAAGCACCACCCGCACATAGCGATCCATGTTGAAATACTTCTGCGCCGATTGCTGCACGGCCTCTACCGTCAGCGAATCGACCAACGCTGGATACTGAATCAGTAGCCGCGGATCGACCCCGTTGAAATCGAGCGCCTCCAGCGATCCGACCCAGAAGCTGTTCTCCTTGAGGTCTGTCTCGCGTTGGCGCTTGCGCATTTCCTTGACCTTATCGACGTAGAGGTCGGTGGTGCCGACGGTTTTTAGACTGTCGATTTGCTCAAAGATCACCTGCGTCAGTTCCTCGACGCGGTCGGGATCGCTGCCGAAGGAGATGGAGATGCGGTACCTCTCGTCCGGGTAGTGCGAGCCGCTGCTGCTGACCCAGACCCCATAGGTGCCGCCCAAGTCCTCGCGCAACACCTCGCGCAGCTTGATCTGCAGCACGGAGGTCATGGCCCTGAGTTCGAGGTTGTTTTTCCAGCCGTCGTATTCAAAAGGGCCGGTGAAAATCATCTGCGATTGGCTCTTGGGTTCAATGCCGCGATAGACCGCTTTGTCGATCACGCCCTCCGGGGCCTCAATGCCGACATCGCGCCAAGTCTCCTCCCGTCCCGTGGTCGGCAAGCCGCCCAAATAAGTGCGCACCAGCGGCTCTATGCCTTCGAGGGTGAAGTTGCCGACAAAGAAAAACGAGAAGTCGCCGGCGTCGGCAAAGCGATCTTGGTACACAGCCATGGACGTGGCCAAGTCCATCTCATCGAGCAACTCCAGCGACCAGGGACGCGCCCGGTGGTGATACTGGGCCATGGTGACCGCAATGGTGTCGCTGAACGCCGTTTCTGGACGTGCGCTGCGATTTTGGATGGAGCCTCGCATGAGCGTCTGATAGGCTTGGAAGGCCGTACTGTCTTGGCGCGGCGCGGTGAAGAAGGCGTAGATCAGCTCGAACATGGTCTGGATATCTTCGGGCGAGGCCGAGCCAGAAACGCCCTCCCGCAAGCTGCTAATCCACGGCGATACCCGCACCACTTTGCCGGCCAGTTTCTTCTCCAGTTCGATCTTGTTAAACGGGCCCACGCCGCCTTCGCTGACTACTGAGGTCGCCGTCGAGGCTGCCACGTAGGAGGCGTCGGGGACCAGTGAGTGCCCGCCGGGACTATAGGCCCTAAAGAGGATCTCATCGTTTTTGAAGTCCGTCGGCTTCAGGCAGACCCGGATGCCGTTGGCGAGGGTCCACCAAGTCACGCCGATCTCGGGGATTTGGCTGCGTTCGACGATTGCGGCCGGGGCTGGTACTTGCGCCACCAGCGGCTCGTCGGACACTTCGTCGGCGTACGGCGTGATCTCCTGCTGCGCCGCCTTGGCGAAGATCGCCAGCAGATCTTGCTCGTTGGGCACGGCAATACCCTCTTGCTCGGGGGCTTCTACGGTGATTACCCGGTTTTTTTCGCTCGTCCACTCGCTGGCCAGCGCATTGATTTCCTCTAATGCAATGCCGGGTACCAGTTTTTGATAGAGTTCGTACTCCTTGGCAATGCCGGGGATGGCTTCGTCGGTCAGCAGGTGGCGCACGTATTCGGAGGCAAAGCCGCTCGACTGTTGTTTGTCTCGCTCGCGGTAGGACTGTTCTATACTGCGCAGCATTTCCTTTTTCTCGCGCGCTAGCTCAGAGGCGGTAAAGCCGTGTTCCCGCACTCTCGCCGCTTCAATCAACAGGGCCTCAAGTCCGGCGTCGAAACCGTTGTTTTGCACCCCAGCGCCGAGGATGAAAAACTCCTTGGAGCGCAGCCAGCGCCCTTGGCCCGAATAGGCACCCAAAAAGGGCGGCTCGGGGAGCTTGGTCAGTTCGCGCAGGCGCTGGTTGAGCATCCGGTGATATAGAGCCTCAATCAGCGAGCGGCGGTAGGTGCTCACCGTCCCCTGGGGCCGCACATCCATCTTGTAGTAGATGCTGACGCTGTTGTAGGTGGCTTCTGGGTCGGTGGTAATGGCGAAGAGCGTCTCCTCGTGGTCGGGCACGGGGAATACCGTGCGTTCGGGGGGATTTTCTGCCACGGGGATGCGGGCAAAATACTCCTGCACTAGCGCCTCTACCTCTACTGGCTCAATGTCGCCGACGGCCACAAAACCCATCAGGTCGGGCCGGTACCAAGTGCGGTAAAAGCGGCGCAGATCCTCGTGATGAAAGGTGTCGAGCACGGCCTTCTGGCCGATGGGCAGGCGCACGGCGTAGCGCGAATCCTTCAGGAGAATGGGTATTTGCTCGTCGAACATGCGCTGCTGGGCACCGCGCCGCAGCCGCCATTCTTCGATGACTACGCCTCGTTCCTTGTCGATCTCTTCGGCCTCAAAGCTGATCTGGTGCGCCCAGTCCTCCAGAATTTGGAAGGCTGTGTGTACCACCTCGGCGCTGTCGGTGGGTACGGTCAGCATGTACACGGTCTCGTCGAAGCTGGTGTAGGCATTGAGATCCGGCCCGAAGCGCATGCCGATCAGCTCCAGATAATCCACCAATTCCTGCTTGGCGAAGTTTTTGGTGCCATTGAAGGCCATGTGCTCGGCAAAGTGCGCCAACCCTTGTTGGTTTTCCTCTTCCAGCACCGAGCCGGCATCGACCACCAGCCGCAGCTCGACTCGGTTTTCGGGCTTTTGGTTTTTGCGGATGACATAGCGCAGGCCGTTGTCTAGCTGGCCGACGGTCACCAGCGAGTCAATGGGCAGCTTCGGATCCTCTAACTTCTCGGTCGTCTCCTCCATCGCCGCCTGTTGCACGGTCGTCGGCGATGTGCTGACACAGGCGTACAGTAGCACTGGCAGCACAGTAAACAGCAGTAAAACTCGTCTCATTGATGACTCCTGTTTTGATTGGTCAATAGCCGGTTGATCCATTTCAGCTAGCGGTTTGTTCTAGAATGGAGATTTTCGCTTTGGGATGCGTATGGAGGATGCCGTGAATCCCCTTAACGGTGCGTCGATCCACTTCTCGGGCATAAACTTGGTCCCAGAACGCTGTATTCTCTTGCAACTCTTTGTTCAGATCTTCGAGATATATTTCGTCCTCTTCTGAGGGAAATAGCAAATCAAAGATCTGATCGGTCACAGCGTATAGTTCAAAGCGACTGTTCAATGCCCCATCGACAATCTCGATATGTTTCATATTATCCTCGTTATCTTCGGTTTTTTCGTTCGTCTGGATAGACATTGATGTGGCCGGTACGTCCTCCGTTTAACTGGACGTCGAAGTGAGGACCTCCGTGCGACTCACCCGGTCGTGTGGGGACCCATATATTGCCCTGTTCATCGGGATAGCCTCTCCGACCTTTGTAGGGTCCGTACTCCACCACGACCATTTCTCCATGCCAGTTCTTGAGAGGACGAAAACGCTCAGGCAGGTCTTCAGCCCGCAAAGGACGGTATGGTTTTCTTGGTCAAGGCATACATCATATAATTTCGCTCTTGTACAAGGATAGTGCCAGACCACCAGAAAATCTCATTTGACGCTTGACACTGCCGACGTGGAAGGGGGACCACTGGAAAACGCCGTACTCGCTTCGGCAATGGAGCTAAACGCGCCGTCGGCCACCGCAGCACACAGCGCGGCACCGACGGCGGCCTCTTCGCCGTGCGATCCCACGTGCAGCGGCATGGCGAACTCCGTTTCCAGTGCCGCTCGCAACACGGGATTTAGCTTGATGCCGTTGCCCGCGCCAACCAGCTTGGAGCGCGCGCCGCCGCCCAGTAGGATGGCCTCGCGATACGAGTCGGCCAACTCGACGGCCATGCCTTCCAACAGCGCGCGCGTTAGATGCCCGGCAGTCAGCGTCGCAGCGGTCAACTCGCGGAAGGCGGCTTTGGCTCGCGGTCTGCTGCGCGACCCGGAAAACAGCGGGTCGGCGCGCACACCCTCGGCACCGGCTGGCACATCGGCTGCTAATGCTACGAGCCGCTCGTAGAGGGCCTCGCTGTCGGGTTGGATATCGGCGAGGGCATAGATGGCGTCGGCGAAGAAGTCGCGCAGCGTCCTGAACGTACGCCCGCCGACGGCCCCCACGCCGGCCAGCAGATAGCCGCGCTGGATATAGGGACGCAGTTCGAGCGAGCCGCGCGGCAGTGGAGCTTCGATATGTAGCGCGGCTTGTCCGCCAGTACCGACGTTGACGGCCACGGTGTTGGCGTAATCGGCGACCGTGCCGGCAAAGCTACACTGGTGATCGCCGGACGCCACGGCAACGGGTAGGCCCGCTGGGACGCCTAACTTTTGGGCCATTGCTGCGGTTAGGGGACCGGCCATGGTACAGGATTCGACCAGTTCGGGAAACAGCGACTGGTCCAGGCCGAGATCGGCGATAAGCTCGTTTGCCCAGGTGCGCTTGGTCACGTCATAGACGCCCCAACCGAGCGCGTCCGTGGGATCGACCACTGGTTGCTTGCCCACTAAGCGCGATACCACAAACTCAGGGGCTGTCGTGCCGCTGACGGTGCTGGGAAGCTGATCGTTGGCTTGCAGCCAAAACAGATGCGGCGCAGCGTGGCCGGCCACGAGGGGACAGCCAGTATTGGCAAAGGCAGGCATCTCTCCGTCGGTGGCGATGGAACCTCCTTGCTGGGCCATGGCGTCTAAATAGGAGTACTGCTGGCCCGGTAGAGATTCTTGAGCACGCTGGTCCTGCCAAGAGAAATAAGGACCTACGGTCTTGAGCTCGGCGTCGAGGAGTTGCAGGCCCTGTTGCTGCCCAGTGACGCCGATGGCCGACGGTCGGGCGTTGGTGCGGGCTACGAGCGCGGCCGCGTTGTCGATGGCCAGTTCGGTCATCGCGTCGAGGTCCCACTCCGAGCGGCTGATCCGCTTATCTGTCGCGGAGGTTGTCTCGGACGAATTGGCTGCGCTGGCTGCGCCGACCACGGAGTTGGTGTCGAGGTCGATGACGATGGCGACGACGGTAGTAGAGCCGATGTCTAGCGCGAGGTAGTGAGTTGACATGGAACTAACTCAAGCGCGACCAGTCGAAGACCACGCCTAGATACTCTTCTTTATTGGCGGTAAGTCCCTCGTACATCTGTTGGCAGTCCGCCGGGGACGTCAAGTGGGTGAGCAGGGGGCCGACGACGAGCTGGCCACTGGCGATCCACGCGGCGATCTGGCGGTAATTGGAATCGAGATCGCGGCAGCGCTCGGTAGCGTGCTGCGGCCAGCGCCACTCGAGAGCGCCGATCATGCGGATCGCCTCTAGGTGGATGCGCAGCAGCATGGGCGTCACATCGAAGTGGGCTGGGGCGCGTGGGCTGCCGAGGAGGATGAGTTCGCCGTGGCGGGCAACGCACATCGCGGTCTGGGCAATGACTTCGCTGATGCCAATGGCCTCGACGCCGATGCGGGCACCCGCGCCGCCGGTCCAGTCGCGCACCACGGCTTCCAGATCGTCGCGGCCGGGATTGACGGTGTGCTCGATGCCACAGGCGCGCGCCTGCTGTAGGCGCAGCTCGGACAAATCCGCGAGCATGACGTCGGCACCGGCTAGGCGGAAGAGCTGGGCAGCGAAATTGCCCACGAGGCCGCCGCCCACTACGAGTACCGAGTCTCCGGGCTGGGCGCTAGAAGAGCGCAAAGCGGAGATGCTGACACCGGCCATGCGCGTAAACACGAGGTGCTGGCCAGGAGCTTCGCGTGATACGGGCAATGCCATGCGCTGCGCATCTGTCTTGACGATGGAAGCGTGGCGGGCAAAGGACAGGATGCGGTCGCCTGGTTGTACGCCGGAGACCGCGTCGCCGACCCTGAGCACTTGGCCGAGGTTGCCGTAGCCAGTGCCTCGGGGATACTGGCCGGCATCGCCGAAAGGCATCTGCTTGACGAGGCCGGTAAAGCCCGCGCCTTCGGTGCCGGCGCTGACGACGGAGTATTCGGTTTCTATTAATACTTCATGGGGGTGTAGGTGATTGTCGAGATCGGTTTGGGTGACCTCGATTCGCCCCGGCTCGACGACGGTGAGTTCGTGAGTTAGCACGGCGAGTAGTCCTCCTTAAATGGGCCATATTGGCAGCAAAACAGCAGATATAAAGACTCTTTAGGGAGGTGGCGTCAAGCCACGCAAAATGAATAAAACTGCTTGACGAAAAATGCTGACCTCTCTATTATTGGCGAACCTGCTCGCGGGTACAAGGGGTTTTATTGCGCTTGATGAGTTAATGAAAATTAACTAAAATTTAATCACCGTAGATAGGGATTAAGTGTCAGCATGAGGCTTCCTGAACATACATTGAAGAGCCAGAATAGTCGAAAAAAGTCAGAGTATAAAAATTACAAATTTATGATACTTATGATATTGCCCAGTGAGTTGACAACCTCCCCAAAATCTCTACGGCGCGATATTTAACAAAACCCACAAGCGCCGTTTTTCATTCCAGGCTAAAACACTACGGAGGCCCGTCGAGCGGGTCGATTTGGAAAGGAGGCGCGTCGTGTCCTTTCGCACTCGAACGCTTCTTCCTATAGGACTTATTGCCTTTTCTACGTTTGTCCAATGCAGCCAACCGGCGACCCCGGCACCGGCACCGGAGTTGCCCAAGTACACGGGCGATCTGCCGGTATTGCAATCCTACGGCAAGCTGCGCGTCATCGTCCCGCCCGAGCCGATTGTCCATATTCCCAAGTATGCGGAGCCGGTGACAATTGACTACGACCTCGCCCGCGACTTGGCCGCCGCACTCAAGCTCAAACTGGAGTTGGTAAAGGTCGAAAATTACGCCCAGATGGTGCAGAAACTGCTGGAAGGCGAAGGCGACATCGTCGCGGCGAGCCTGACGGTTACGCCAGCGCGGCAGGAGCAAGCGGCGTTTTCCGTGCCGTATCTCTACGTGGATGAGTACCTGATTACTGCGGCCAGCGACAGCCTGCCGACAGCGATTGAGGATTTGGCTGGGATGAAAATCGGCGTCCGCCGCTCTAGTGCGCACTACCAGACCCTGTTGGACATTCAGCAGCAAGTACCGTCGTTGCGCATTCACGCTGCGCCGGAACAGCTCGGCCTCGAACGGCTCATAGAAGGCGTCGTCCGCGGCCAATACCAAGCGACCGTAGCCGACGAGCACTTGTGGCGGGCGGTGGAACGCTACTACGACGACATGGTTACGCCGCTGGTGTTGGCGGAAAATTGCCCGATTGCGCTGATGATGCGGCCCGGCGATGTGCAACTCAGGACCAAGGTCGATGAATATCTGCTCGCCCAGCAGTTTACGCGCCAGTCCCAGCAGGCGTTCACCGACGATCTGCCCGGCTTAAAAAAACGTCAGCGGCTGCGCATGATCACCCGCAATAACTCGATGACTTACTTCATTCATCGCGGCCAGCAGGTGGGCTTTGAATACGAGCTTATCAAGGAATTCGCCGACCGGCACGACCTGCGGCTCGATATCGTCATTCCAGCAAGCCATGCCGACCTGCTGGCATATTTGAACGAAGGCAAAGGCGACATCGTCGCCGCGGCGATGACCATCACCGAGGAGCGACGGGCACAAGCCGCATTTACCCAGCCCTATAACGAAGTAGGTGAGTTGGTGGTCGTGCGTGCCGAGGAGGATTCGATTGCCAGCCTTGAGGACTTGGCCGGGCGCACCGTCCACGTGCGCCAAAGCTCTTCTTTTTACACCACCCTGATGGCCCTTGCCGATTCCATAGAGGGTTTGCAGGTCGCGGCCCTGCCCGACTCTATCGAAACCGAAGACATCCTAGCCGACGTTGAAGAGGGTCGCTACGACATTACGCTGTGCGACTCCAATCTGCTTGACGTGGAACTCGCCTACGGACGCCAACTCAAGGCGGCTTTTAGCATCAAGCCGACGGCTTTGGGGTGGGCGGTGCGCGAGGACAATCCGGCCTTGTTGGCGGCGCTCAACCACTACGTAACAGAAGAAAAAGGCGGCTTGTTTTTTAACATGATGAAGAAGCGCTACTTCAAAAACGAGCGCACCATCGCCAAAGCAAAAGATTCGCTACGGGTCGATTTGAGCGGACGCCTGTCGCCCTATGATGAGCTAATTAAAAAGTACGCCCGCCAGTACGGCCAAGATTGGCGATTGATTACCGCACAGATGTACCAGGAATCCAAATTTGATCCCCAGGCCACTAGCTGGGTCGGCGCACGCGGGCTGCTGCAGATCATGCCGGACACCGGGCGCGAACTGGGATTTACCGATCTGCACGACCCGGAAGAGAATATCCACGCCGGGGTAAAATACCTGTCCCAACTGGTCAACCGCTTTGACTCGAACATACCCATTGAGGAGCGGATGCGCTTTGCGCTGGCCTCCTACAATGTCGGCTACGGGCACGTGCTCGAAGCGCGCCGCCTAGCCCGCGAAAAGGGGTGGAATCCCGACCAGTGGTTTGGCCACGTGGAACAGGCGATGCGGCTGCTTGCCAAGCCGGCGTATCACGAACGGTCGCGCTACGGCTTCTGTCGCTGCGGCCAGCCGGTGCATTACGTGGGCAACATCCAGCATAGGTACGACGCCTATGTCGGGATGCTGACTATGGCGAGGGCATCGGCCCCAGAGCGTCTCTAGGCTGGTGGTCTGCGGCGCTAGCCGCGTCCGAACACCTTCGCTGGCAGATACGTAGCCAACTCCGGCACGAACCACAGTCCCGCTAACAGCAGCACCTGAATGGCGATAAAGGGCACGACGCCCCGGTAGATTTGCGTCGTGCTAATCTCAGGAGGGGCGACGCCGCGCAAGTAAAAGAGCGAGAAGCCAAACGGCGGCGTGAGAAAAGAGGTCTGCAAGTTCAGGGCGATCATCACGCCCAACCACACCGGATCTAGGCCCATCGTCAAGAGGATCGGACCGACGATGGGGACGACGACGAAGATGATCTCGAAGAAGTCGAGAAAGAAGCCGAGCAAAAACATCACCGCCATTACCAGCACAAAAGAGCCGATTACGCCGCCGGTCGCCTCATGGGTTAGAAAGCTCTCGACTGCTTCGTCGCCCCCGTAGCCGCGAAAGACCAGCGAAAACACGCTCGCGCCGATGAGGATGATAAAGACCATGGCGTTGATCTCGGTGGTGGTGCGCATGACTTCTTTGAGCGCGGTCCGGTTGAAATGGCCTTTGGCCAGCGACAAGAGCATGGCACCGACCGCGCCGACCGAAGCCGCCTCGGTCGGCGTGGCTACTCCGAAGAGGATGGAGCCGAGCACCCCACAGATGAGGACTAAGGGCGGCACGAGGGCCGCGCCGAGGCGGCGGAAGAAGGCCGCGCTGAGAATTTGTGTGCGCTCCTCGGCTGGCACGGCTGGCACGGTAGCAGGCTTGAGGAGGCCGAGGACGATTATATAGAGGATATAGAGGCCCATCAGCACGACACCGGGCACGAGCGCGCCCATAAAGAGGTCGCCGACCGACACGGAGACCGGGGCGAAATTGCCCATTTTGAGTTGGGCCTGCTGGTAGGCCGAGGAGACCACGTCGCCGAGGATGACCAGTACAATGCTGGGCGGGATGATCTGGCCCAGCGTCCCCGAAGCGCAGATGATGCCGGTGGAAACTGCTGGGGAGTACGCGCGTTTGAGCATGGCCGGCAGCGAGATGAGGCCCATGGTGACGACCGTTGCGCCGACGATGCCGGTGGAAGCCGCCAACAGGCCGCCGACGAGGCAGACCGAAATCCCCAGTCCCCCGCCCAAGCTGCCGCAGAGCTGGGCCATAGTTTCGAGCAGGTCCTCGGCGATTTTCGAGCGCTCTAGCACGACCCCCATAAAGACGAACAGCGGCACGGCCATTAGGGTCTCGTTAGACATGATGCCGTAGATGCGGGCCGGTAAAGCCGAGAGAAAGGCCGCGTCAAAGTCGCCGGTGATGATGCCGAGACCGGCAAAGCCGAGGGCCGTACCCGCGAGGCAAAAGGCCACTGGGAAGCCGGATAGCAGCACCGCGAAGGTGCAGAGCAACATGGCCAGCGGCGCGAATTCGCTCATTGAGTGCGGAGGGTTTGCACGCTGCGGTGAATGATGGCTAGGGCCTGCAAAAACAGCAGCGCAAAGCACAGGGGGATGGCGGTTTTGAGCAGATAGACCGCCTCTAGGCCGCCGCCGTCTTGCGAGCCTTCGAACACGGCCCAAGAGTCGGCGACAAAGGGCAGCGACTGGTAGAGCAGCACCGCGCAGCAGGGGATCAGCAGCAGCGCACTGCCCAAGAGATTGACTAGGGCCTTGCGCCGGGCGTCCATGGGCCGGTAGAGGATATCGACGCGGACGTGCTCGTCGCGCCAGAGGGTGTAGCTGGCCGCGAGGAGGAAGGTAAAGGCGTGCATGTACAGGGCTATTTCCTGCATCCAGACCCAGCCGCGCCCAAAGAGATAGCGCAAGATCACGACGACAAAAGTCACCAAGACCATGCCCAAGGTCAGCCAAGGCACGGTGTGGACGATGAAGCGATTGAGGCGTTCCATGCGGGCGCTAGCCAAACGTCAGGGCACGGGCCTGGGTATAGGCTTGCTCGGAGATGCGCGTGTACGCGATAGAGTTTTTGCGGAAGGCGTCAAACGAGTCATAGACTCGGCTGGAAAAGGGGTCTTGGCCGGCGATCTCGGCTACGACTTCGGCGGACACGTTGCCGATTTGCGTTAGCAGCTCGTCGGAAAAGCGCCGGAGTTGGACGCCGTGTTCGTCAACTAACGTCTTGAGAGCTTGGCTGTTGCGCGCGGTGAACTCACTGAGCATGTCGTCGTTGGCCGCTTGGCAGGCGTAGGCGACGACGGCTTGGAGGTCTGAAGGAAGGCTCTCCAAGGCTTGCTTGTTGACCATGCACTCTAGCGCGGTCCCTGGCTCGTGCCAGCCCGGCCAGTAGTAGTATTGGGCGGCTTGGTGCAGCCCAAAGGCGAGATCGTTGTACGGGCCGACCCATTCAGTGGCGTCGATGGCCCCGGTCTTGAGAGCTTGGAAAATCTCGCCGCCGGGCAGGGCTTTGACCGTGACTTCGAGGCGGCGCAGGACCTCGCCGCCCAAGCCCGGCATCCGCATGACCAAACCGGAGAAGTCGGCGAGGGTGTTGATTTCTCGGTTGAACCAACCGCCCATCTGCACGCCGGTGTTGCCGACGGGAAAGGCCCGCAGGTTGAAGTCGGCGTATAGTTCGTCCCACAGGCTCTGGCCGCTGCCATAGCGCAGCCAGCCGTTGATCTCGGCCGCGTTGAGCCCAAAGGGGACGGCCGAAAAAAACTGGGTCGCTTCGTGCTTACCTTTCCAGTAGTAAGCGGCTCCGTGGCCCATCTCGGCGGTGCCGCCGGAGACCGCGTCGAATACGCCCGAGGCTGGTACCAACTCTCCCGCGCCGTACACCTTGACGTGTAGGCGTCCCTCGGACAGAGCCTCAATGCTACGGGCGAGGTTGTTGGCCCCGGTGCCCAAGGCTGGAAAGTCCTTGGGCCAGGTGGTGACCATCTTCCATTTGAAGCGCTGTTGGGATTGGACGGCCGGGGCCGCTTGCTGCTCGGCTTGGCCACAAGCGACCAATCCGCCGGCCGCCACAAGCGGGGCGCTTTGCAGAAAGGAGCGGCGCGAGCGTGGTGAATGTTGCATAGAACCTCAGCTTTTGTTGATCAGATGACAGGAGCCGTCGTCTTGACCGACGATTACGAGATGGGTCATTGAGAGGAAAAGGCCGTTTTCCACGACCCCGGGCAAGGCGTTGAGCCAGTGCTCGGTGGCGCGGGCGTCGTCGATCCCCTCGGGAAAGCGAGCGTCGATGACGTAGTTGCCGTTGTCGGTGACAAACGGGGTGTCCGGTGCCTGCAAGCGCAAGGCTGGGGTGAGTCCCCGTTCTTCAAGACGCCGCGAGATGAGGGGATGAGACCAAGGGACGACCTCGACCGGCAGCGGGGTCTTGGTGCCGAGCTGATCGACTAGCTTGGATGGGTCGGCGACAATGATTTGATGCGCGGTGATGGAGGCGACGATTTTCTCGCGCAAGAGCGCGCCGCCTAGGCCCTTGATTAAGTCGAGGTTGGGATCGACCTCGTCGGCTCCGTCGATGGTCAAATCGACGCTGGACACCTCGGCGAGCGTCGTCAGTTCAATGTCGAGGGAGCGGGCCAAGGCGGCTGAGGCTTCCGAGGTCGGGATGGCCTTGAATGCTAGCCCGGCCGCGACGCGCTCACCAAGGGCGCGGATGGCCCACTCAGTGGTCGAGCCAGTGCCCAAGCCCACGGTCATCCCGGCTTCGATGTACTCGGCGGCGCGCCGGCCGGCGGCTTCTTTCGGCGTCATGTAGCAATCCTGAATGACTGAACGATTCGAGCTGCGGATCGTCCTACTGTTCTGCGTCTATCTGCGTCCATCTGCGGATCATCTGGTGAATGATGTAGGATGGCTATATTTCTACCAATCACAGGCGCGTGCAATAGTGGATCTGGCGGGCGACTTCCTCAAAGCCGAGGCTGGGATACAAGTGCGCGCCGATGGGATTTTGCGCCAGCGTCTCGATCTTGGCGCACTCCATACCAGCGGTGCGCAGATGCGCTAAGCCGTGTTCTAGGAGTTGGCGACCCACGCCCTTGCCTTGGCAATGCGGCAGGACGGCGAGGTTGGGAATCCCGCCGATTTTGCTCTCGTGGTCGATGCGGGTGGTGATGTAGCCAACTACCTCGCCGTCTTCTTCCCACACAAAGACGCCGCTCGCCCGCTCGCCAGCCACGTCGTCGTCGATGTGGCGCAGCTTGCGAAATTGCCAGTCGCGTCCGCCGATTAGCCCGAAGCGCTGTTCGATGTTGCGGTCGATGGATACGCCGGGGAAGCAGACGGCCGTGATGTGCTTGAGCGCGGGCAAGTCCGCTGGGCGATAGGGGCGAATCACGGAGATTAGCTTCCAGTGGATACGGAAATCTGTACTAGGGCTGGGTCTGGAGCGGTCTCGCGTCCGGCTAGCAACTCATCGGCCCGCTTTTTAGCTGCTTCCATCTTGGGCTGCCGGACGCCGCGGTAGCCGCGCACCTCCTCGGGCAGCAACAGAACTTGCACCCAAGTGTGGTACTCGTCTGCGGATTGCGGGGAAAAGTCGACGATCAGGCCTTCGTACCAAGCGGCGAAGTCGCGCTCTTCGCGGTGCCACCACGAAGAGCAAAGTCGGCGGAGGAACTTCATGCGGGCGACCCACTTCAGCGACCGGTCGCCCAGCTTGAGATCCGGGCGGAAGTCGCGGCCAAACAGGCGCAAATGCGGCCGGTTTAGGTGGCGGTAGCGGATGCGGTCGCCGCGGCTCGGGTCGATGTTGTAGCGGATGCGGTCGCGGCGGTACTTCTCCTCGCAGGTGAGCAGATAGGCCACGTAGATCTCGTCCTTGATGGCGAGGACCTTGGCGAGTTGATAGATGACCGCGCGGGTGGCTGCAAAATTGAACTCGGGTCCGTCCTTGGCCTGCACGGAGAGCACTTGCTGGATGTAGCGGTCGGCGTACGCGAGGTTTTCGTACTGGATCAGGTCGTACACCCGCAGCGCAAAGTGCCGCCGCGCTGTGGCGACGGGTGTGTCGCGGATGCGGTTGCGGTAGGCCGCGGCGACGCGCTTGCCCTTCTTCTTGGCCAACAGCGCGGTTTTTTCATCGACGAGTTCGGCGTAGCTGAGCAGTTGTTCTTCGAGCGGAAAATGGTTCGGATCGAGCGCTAGGTATCGGCCCATGTTAAAGGCTTTTAGGTTCGTCTCTAGGTCGCGGCGCACGGCCTGTCCGATGGCCCAGAGCAAAGTGTCTAGGTCTAGGGAGAGCAGCCCGCGCTGGAAGGCCACGCCGAGCATCATGATGTTGGCGTAGAGTTTGTTGCCCAAGTAGTGCTCGGAGATGCGGAAGAGGTCGGCACCGAAGTACTCGTCTGAACAGGTGTGTTGGTGGATCAGGTCGGCTTGAGCTTCAGCCGAGAAATCCTCTTGGCCGATGAGGGTGTCGATGGTGGGAGTCTTGGCGGTGTTGACGATGGCTGCGGTGCGGTCTGGATGGGCGATGCGGTAGCGGCCTTCGGGGTCGAGGCCCCGCGCCGCTTCGAGTACGTCGAGCCCGAGGAGCAAGTCGGCCTTGCCGCAGGGAATCAGCGGGGAGACCGGGGTACCCTTGGGTGCGTAGCTCAAATGCGAATAGACCGAGCCGTTGCGGATGGCCAGACCCTTCTTGTTGGTTAGCCGCACTTCGTAGCCCTGCTGTACCCCGGCTTGCGCCAGCACCGAGGCCACCACGTTGACGCCCATGCCGCCGACTCCGGCTATGTAGGTGTACCAGATGTCGGTGAGCGGGCGTTGTACGGGCGCGGGCAATTGACTGGCGTCAATGGGCGGGGTTTCGACGGTAGGTGGAGCTTTGCGATGGACGGTGATTTCCTCAAAAGAGGGACAGGTTTTGTCGCCATCGCCGACTTCGACTCGGGTGCAGGCACCGTCGGTAACGCAAGAGGAAGGGTCGATGGCGATCTTAGGGCCGTACTCGGTGTCGGCGGCGACCGTCAGGCCGCTGCAGCCGGTCGCTTGGGTGCATTCGAGGCAGTACTCGCAGACGTCTTCGCTGATGTTGATGTGTTTTTCGACCGGCAGGAAGCCGTGCTCTTTGGCGATTGCGCTCTGGCTTGCTCGCTCGCGGCGGTGGTAGGTAATACCGCATTCCTTGTCGGCGATGATAATTTTGACGCCGTCGCGGAGCAAGGTTTTGCGGACGAGCGCGTCGTAGTCTTGGCGCTGGGATGGGTCCATGCGGGCGATAAAGGTCGATGAGTCGCCCGCTAGGCCAGCGACGGCTTTTTCGATGTCTTGGGCAAAGGTCGGTTTACCCAACACATCGACGTCCACGCCTGGGGTGGGCTGGTGCCCGGTCATGGCTGTGGTCTTGTTGTCGAGGATGATGTAGGTGATGTCTTGGCCGTTTTTGATGGAGTCGGAGATGGCGATCATGCCGGTGTGGAAAAAGGTCGAATCCCCCATGAAGACGAGTTGTTTGTTGTCGATAAAGGGATCGATGCCCGCGCCGGTGCCGCCGCCTAGGCCCATGCCGGACAGATTGTGCATCAGCTCGGAAAACGGCGCGTATTTGAGCATGGAATAGCAGCCGATGTCGCCGTGGAAGACCAAGTCTAACGGGGCTTGCCCGTCGGAAGGTGCAGCCAAGTCGGCCGCGGCTTTCTTGAGCACGCTGGCCGAGTCGCGGTGTGGGCACCCCGGGCAGAAGGAGGGCGCGCGCGGTGGCACGGTCGCGGTGGAGTTCACAGGGGCCAAGGTGTTGAGTTCGGCCTGTAGTTTCTCGCGGTTGATGGGTAGCTCGGCGTCTAGCGCAACGAAGAGGCGCGCTAGGGTTTGGACGATGAGCGAGGGGTGCAGGCCCTGGATATCGGGAAAGCCCGGGGTATTGCCCGGGAAGCGCTTGCCCCACAGTGCGGAGCCGAGTTCTTTTTGCCGCGTCAACTCGGCGGCGATCTGCGGCTCGATAAAGGGCCGCTTTTCCTCGACCACGCAGAACGTCTGCGCGCAATCGGCAAACCGCGCGATCATGTGGGGATCGACCGGGTAGGTAATGCCCAGCTTGAGGATGGGGAAATGCCCGGTCAGCCCGAGGATGTGCAGGGCGTGTTCGAGATAGCTATAAGCCAAGCCGGAAGTGATAAAGCCCAGCGGCTTGGGGGCTGCACTCGGCGGATAGAGGATTTGGTTGATGCCCGCTTCCCGCGCTAGCTGCCACAGGTGGGGATAGCGCTGGTGTACTACTTCGCGCTCTTTGTGCGCGGTGGCTGGCGGGATGATGACGCGCTCGTCAGAGCAAATGGTGCTGGTGTCTAGCGCGATGCGCTGCTTGCGATTGAGGGTGGCAAAGCGGTTGGGATAGACCGCGACGCTGCCGCCGCCGTCGGCTTGGTTGGAGGTGACTAGGTAGGTCAGATAGAGACCCGAGCGCCGCGACAGTTCAAAACCCTGCCCGACCCAGTCCTTGATCTCCTGAAAGGTCGCGGGTTCGAGGACCGGGATGTAGAGATGCTGGGACAGAAAGCGCGAATCAGCCGGTACTTGAGTCCCCTCAGACCAAGTGTCATCGCCCACGGCGATTAGGACTCCTCCGCTGGGCGAGGCCCCGACCATGTTGCCGAGGGCCAACCCATCGGCCGCCACGTGTAGGCCGACGCTCTTCATCACGCCCAAAGCGCGAATGCCCTCCATCTGCGAGCCGTTGAGGCGGGCTGCGGCGAGGGCTTCGTTGTTGGCGATCTGCGCGACGATGCCGTGTTCGTTGAAGAGGTCTTTGTTGTTTTCGAGGGTCTCGAAAAGTTCGGCTAAAGGCGAGCCGGGGTACCCGGTGATGACGCCGACCTGGCTTTCTAATGCACCCTTGACGATCAGTTCGTTGCCGGTGTAAATACCCGTGCCTTGTTCGAGTAAGAAGCGGGGATCCATAGTCTTATCTGAGTGGGTTGGAAAATAAACGCAAACATAGTACGAGGTCTGAGGCGGTTGTCAAGTCGGCGCGGTGGCCTCACGCTTCGGCATCGAGCCAATAGCGCTGGTATTCTTCGAGGAAAGTAAGGGTCTGTAAATCGGCCATGCGGTCTAGAAAAAGTACGCCGTCGAGGTGGTCGATTTCGTGCTGGAGGACGCGGGCAAAAAGCCCTTCTGCTTCTAGCACCACCGCTTGCCCCTCGCGGTCGTAACCTTGGACCTCGACGGCGGCCGAGCGCGGGACGACGCCGCGCAATTGGGGGATGCTCAAGCAGCCTTCCCAAGCATCTAAGCATTCGGACGACTGGGCGGTAAACTGCGGATTGAAGAGTACGGTCAGCGGGATAGTGGCCTCGTCTTGGGGATCGGGGTCAGGATTGCCGAGGACGATCAGCCGCAGGGGTTCAAACACTTGCGGCGCGGCCAAGCCGATGCCCTCGTAGTCGATCATGGTCTCGATCATGTCGTCGATCAAGCATTGCATCTGGGGGCTTTGCATTTGGGCGGGGGAAATCTCGGCGGCGCGTTGGCGCAGCACCGGATGCCCCATCCGCGATACCTTGCGAATGGCCATGACGTTACGGCGTTTGGGGCGGAGCCGCCGAGAGACAGCAGCGGAAACCCACTAAATCGAGGCGATAGTCGGGATCGAGGAACCGCCCGTAGCGGGCGTCGGCGCGGGCTAGGTTGACGTTGTGGAAGAAGGAGCCGCCGCGCACGATCCGCCAGCGGTCGGAGCGCGAATACCAAGACGCGGTCCACTCCCAAGCATTGCCGATCATGTCATAGACCCCGTAGGCGTTGGTACAGCCTGCATACGCGCCGCTGGGCGCTAGGCCCGGCCCGCGTTGCCAGACCCCATCGACGGCAAAGCGCGTATTGCAGCGTCCCGGCTCGAATTCCGTGCCATACGAGTACGCGAAGTTTTGCGGCCCAGTGCAGGCTTTCTGCCATTCCTGTTCGGTACACAGCCGCTTGCCCTGTGCTGCACAGAGCGATTCTGCTTCGACCCACGTGACTTCGACTTTAGGGAGAGTACCGTGTTGGTTGGGGTACTCGTACTTGTCGATGTAGAAGTCTGGGCCGATCCACACCATGCCTTGTACGTCGGCTACGGCCAGCGCCGGCAGGGCGAGTAAAAGACAGAGGGCTAAGAGCTTATTCATGGTCTCTTATTCCGCAAATTGCACCGCGCCAAAGCGGGCGGGGTGGTGAAAGCCGCGCTGGTAGGTCTCGCTCCAGGCCGTGTACTCGGTTTGCTCGTGGTAGTGCTGCTGGAGCGAGTCTGGAACTGCGGGGTCGTTTAGGCGGCTTTTTAGGTTGCGTCCGCCCTTGCGTTCGATGCGGTAGAGGTTGAGCCGCCAGACATCGCCTGCCGTCGGGCGCGCACCGCCGGTGACGCTATCTGCCATAGCGGCCCAGGGAATGGCGATTTCCGCGGTCCAGCCTTGGTCGAGCGCGAGCGAGTCGTTCACGGTGCCGTAAGCTTGGACCGCTGTTTTAAGCCCGGCGATATCCCAGTCTTTGGACGAGTGCCACTCGGGCGATACCGAGTAGATTAGCAAATCGACGACCGCATTGAGCGGGTTGACCTCCAGCTCTAGGTAGCGCTTGCCGTCGCCGTCGGGGTCGATGAAGACCTCCACGACTTCCTCGCTCCACATCGGATCGTCTTCTTGGTCGTAGATAGCCCACATATCTGCATCTTGACAGACGAAGGCAAAGTAAAAGTAATCGCTATCCCACAGCATCTTCGCCCGCGTGGGAAAGAGCACCTCGTCGTAATCGTTGAGGATGCGCTCAAAGCGGTTGATTTGGTGCGCTCTCTCCCACGAGAATTCGTCCAATTTGCCATCGACGACGACCGGTTCGAGGGCACGTTGGACTGTGTACTGCGCCTGCAGACCTACTTCAGCGTGCGTTGCGATTGGGAGGATAGTAAGTATCAGAATTGTCAAGAAAGGCATACATTCTCCTTATTTTTAGCAGGCTGAATATACGAAAATTGCGCGGTCTTACCAAAAATGTAAAGGGGCGATGCCAAGCTGGCACCGCCCCTTTGTGTCATTTAGATATAGTTGTTATTTACACGTCGTAGTAGAGTGCGAACTCATAGGGATGGGGCCGCAAGCGGAGGGCATCGACCTCCTCAGTGCGCTTGTAGTCGAGCCACGCGTCGATCAGATCGTCGGAAAACACATCCCCCTGCAACAGAAAATCCCGATCCTGCTCCAAGCTGTCCAACGACGCCTCCAACGATCCCGCCGTCTGCGGCACACCCGCCCGTTCCTCCGCCGATAAATCATACAGATTCTTGTCCAGCGGTTCCCCCGGATCCAACTGACGCTCAATGCCGTCCAACCCCGCCATCAGCATCGCCGACAACGCCAAGTAGATGTTGCACGACGGGTCGGGACAACGGAACTCCACCCGCTTGCTCTTGGGCGAAGGCGAATACATCGGAATGCGCACCGACGCACTGCGGTTGCGTTGCGAATAGGCCAAGTTCACCGGCGCTTCGTAGCCGGGCACCAGCCGCTTGTAGGAGTTGGTCGTCGGATTGGTGAACGCCAACAGCGCGGGCGCGTGGTGCAACAGCCCGCCGATGTAGTGCAACGCCATCTCACTGAGACCGGCATAGCCACTGCCGGCAAACAACGGCGTATCGCCCTGCCACAGACTCTGGTGGGTGTGCATGCCCGTGCCGTTGTCCTCAAACAGCGGCTTGGGCATGAACGTAGCCGTCTTGCCGTGCCGGTGCGCCACATTCTTGACGATGTATTTGTACATCATCATCCGGTCTCCGCAAATAAGCAACGGACAAAAGCGAATGTCGATTTCGCCTTGGCCGGCCGTGCCCACCTCGTGGTGGTGAATCTCGGTGTCGATGCCGCAGGCGAGCATGGTCTGCACCATCTCGGTGCGAATGTCTTGCAGCGAGTCGGTCGGCGGCACCGGGAAGTAGCCGCCCTTGTAGTCGGGCTTGTAGCCTAAGTTGGGGCCTTCGGCCGAGCCGGAGTTCCAGCGGCCTTCCTCCGAGTCGATCTCGTAGAATCCCAGATGGGCTTGCTGGTCGAAGCGGATGTTGTCGAAGATGAAAAACTCGGCTTCTGGACCGAAATAGGCGGTGTCGGCCAGTTGGGTGCGCAGCAAGTAGGCTTGGGCGCGCTGGGCGACGCCGCGGGGGTCGCGGGCATAGGGCTGGCGGGTGATGGGGTCTTCAATCGAGCAGACCAGCGACAGGGTGGGCACTTGCATGAACGGGTCCATGACCGCGGTGGTCGGATCGGGCACGACGAGCATGTCGGATTCGTTGATTTCCTGCCAGCCGCGGATGGACGAGCCGTCGAAGCCGAGGCCGTCTTCGAACAGGTCGGGTTCCAAGTCGGCAATCGGCATGGTGAAGTGCTGCCAGGTGCCGGGCAGATCGACGAACTTGAAATCGACCATCTGCGCGTCGTGTTGGCGGGCTAAAGCCAGCGCGGTGTCGATGGCGCTGGGCGCCTTGGCTTTGGTTTTGGCTTTGGTTTTCGTTTTGGTTTTGGCTTTCGCCTTGGCTTTGGCCATGACTATTCCTTTCTCAAAGTAGTGGTTGATATGGGATCAGAGGGCGCACGCCCCGCACGCGCGCCCCCTGCTTCTGGTCTAGGTTCCGGTTGGAATGCAGACCAGGGTTTAGAAGCTCCTGCCAAAGACGAGGAAGGTGCTTTCTTTGTCTGGGTTGAGGATGTACGAGGCGAAGTAATCGCCTTTGCCCATATTGAGACCGACGCTGACCAAGGCCGGATCGGTCGTAGTGGTGTAAAACCCGTTGCCGAAGCCAACGGTGACGCTGACGGCGGTTTCTTCCATCTCGCCCAAGTCGTAGGTCGCTTCCGCCCAGAACGAATCGTCGGCGTCGCCGGATACATTGTACGCGACTAGGGCGCTCAGGGGCACGCCATCGGGGGCGAGGGATGCGCTGATTTCGAGAATGTGTACTGCGTCTTCGTCGCTGTAGCTGAAGAACTCGTCGTCTTCGGTCAGGCCCGGGAAGTAGTAATCGGTCAGGGTGATGCCGATGGGGCCGGACGAGAAGCTGACGTAGAGGTCGTTCTCGTTGGCACCTCCGTCGGAGATCGCCCATGAGGACCAAGCGCCGATTTCGATGTTGCCGTGGCTGATGGACATGCCCGGCTGGATGCTGACGGCATTGCCAAAGTCGGTGCCGCGCCACACGTAGCGGTTGACTACGTCGGCACCAAAACCAACCCCGGCCTCAGCCGGAACGGCGGATAAGGTCAGTGCAAAGAGAAGAGGTGCAGCAAAAAGCAAGCGTTTCATCGATTGCTCCTTAGGTGGGTTGAGGTGAAAGATGGGGCCGGCTGCACCGGCCCCTTGGCTATTAAAGGGCGCTTTCGCCCGTTTCGCCGGTGCGGATGCGCACAGCTTCTTGGATTGGCGAGGCAAATACCTTGCCATCGCCGACTTTGCCGGACTTGGCCGCCTCGACGATGGTGTTGATCGCCTGCTCGTGGTCGGCGTCCTTGACGATGACCTCGATTTTGATCTTGGGGACGAAATCAATGCGGTACTCGGCACCGCGATAGACCTCGCGGTGGCCGCGCTGGCGGCCAAAGCCCCGCACTTCGGTTACGGACATGCCGGCGATGCCCCGTTCGCCGAGGGCCTTCTGCACGGCCTCAAGGGCCGATGGCCGGAGGAATGCTTCAATTTTATACATGGTTGGTTCCCCTCGCTTAGTTGTTGATGTGCTGGAAATCCGCGTACGCGGGCTGGCCGTGCTCGCTTAGATCGAGGCCCTCGTCCTCGTCCTCCTCATCGACGCGGAACCCGAGTGTCGCCTTGACCAGGCTCGCGAGGGCAAAGGAAAAGACAAAGGCGAAGAGGGCGTACGACAGCGTGCCCAATAGCTGAGTGCCCACGCTGTGATCGGCGTTGGTGCTGAACAGCCCAACCGCGACCGTGCCCCAGACGCCGCAGATGCCGTGGACGGAGATGGCCCCGACCGGATCGTCGATCTTGATACGGTCGATAAAGACAATCGAGAAGACGACGATGATTCCGGCGATCAGCCCAATCCAGATGGCCCCGGCCCACGTGACCACGTCGGCACCAGCCGTGATGCCCACTAGGCCGGCGAGAATGCCGTTGAGCGCCATGGTAATGTCGGGCTTTTTAAGATAGATATAAGAGGTGAAAATCGAGGCCATGCAGCCGGCCGCAGCAGCGAGGGTCGTGGTGACGAAGACCAGCGATACGGCCGCGGGGTCGGCGCTGAGCACCGAGCCGCCGTTAAAGCCGAACCAGCCGAGCCAGAGCAGGAAGACGCCGATAGTTGACAGCGGCATGCTGTGCCCGAGGATCGGCCTGATTTCTCCGTTGTGGTACTTGCCCTTGCGCGCCCCCAGCACTATGACTGCGGCAAGAGCTGAGAAGCCACCAAAGGCATGTACTACCGACGAACCGGCGAAGTCGTAGAAACCTAAGTCGTCGAGCCAGCCAGCGCCCCACTTCCAGGAGCCTGCTATGGTGTAGCCAAAGGCTACCAAGATCGCGGCGTAGAGCATGAAGCCCGACAGCTTGACGCGCTCGGCGACGGCACCGGAGACGATGGTGGCGGCAGTGGCGGCGAACATGGCTTGGAAGATGAAGTCCGACCAATAGGTGTAATCGGCGTACTGATTGGTCAGGTTGGCCACATCGTCGTCAAAGCCGATCCAACCCTTGAGGGCCAACACATCGGCGATGAGCCAATCATCGCCCGGATACATGATGTTGAAGCCACACAAGGCATAGGTGAGGATACCGGTCGAGATAATAAAGAGGTTCTTGAAGAGGATGTTGACCGTGTTCTTTTGCCGGGTCAGGCCGGATTCGAGCGTGGCAAAGCCCAAGTGCATGACGAAGACCAAGGCTGCGGCGATGAGAATCCACAGGTTATCTACCATGAATTTGGGATAGGCCAAGGGCATGGCTTGGAAGGCTTCCACGGTTGTGAAATCCCCCGCTGAAGCCTGTGTAGTCGCTCCGAGGACCCCGGCACTGATCCATAAGAGCGAAGGACGGTTGCGAAAAACAGACATGGGCAATCCCTTCCCTTGTATGATATGAGGAGGCATCCGATCGACACCTCGTGGATGCGAACGTCAACTATAATGCAAGAAACGTGCCAAGCGGATTGGGCGCAGACACTTCAGAATTGTAGCTTATTGTAAATTAGGGAGTTATAAAAAATAACAATAAAGAGAGGAACGAGGCCGGCATAACTACAAAATTGAAATAGTCTCAAAAAATTACAATTTTGTAGTTTATATAGCTACTTCTTGTAGTTTTTTGGGCAGATGTCTAGTTTCTCGATGCGATAAGAGAAAATTCGGGTCGTAGTGCCGAGGGTGCGGGCGGCCTTGGCCATATTGCCGCGGGCGTTTTTGAGGGCTTCGATGATGATTTCTCGTTCATAGGCCCGCATCATCGTCTTAAACGAACCGGTGACCGGGGTGCCGGTGGCGTCAGCCGTTTGCAGGGAGGGGGGTAGATGGTGGCCGTGGATGACGCCGTCGTTGCTGAGGATGATCGCCCGTTCAATGCAGTTTTCCAACTCGCGCACGTTGCCCGGCCAGTGGTAACTGGTCATCATTTCAATAGCGGGCGTAGAAATGCGGTGCATCTCCACGCCGAGCTGGTGAGAGTACTTTTCGAGGAAGTGGTCGGCGAGCTGGAGAATGTCGGATTTGCGCTCGCGCAAGGGTGGAATGAAGATGGGAAAGACGTTGAGTCGGTAGAAGAGATCCTCGCGGAAAGTCCCCTCGGCGATGGCTTTTTCCAGATCTATGTGGGTCGCCGCGACGACGCGAACATCAATCGGCACCGGGCCGCGACCGCCGAGGCGCTCGACTTCGCGATTTTGCAGCACGCGGAGCAGTTTGACCTGCGCACCTAGGCTGAGTTCGCCGATTTCGTCGAGGAAAATCGTCCCGCCGCGCGCTCGTTCAAATCGACCTGCTTTGCTCGTCGAAGCCCCGGTGTAAGCGCCGCGCTCGTGGCCGAATAGTTCGGATTCGACCAAGGTTTCTGGCAGGGCGGCGACGTGCACTTTGACAAAGGGTTTGTCGGCGCGTAAGCTGTTGTAATGTATGGCATCTGCGGCTAGTTCCTTCCCCGTGCCGCTGGCACCGCGCAACAGGACCGTGGCGTCGCGGGGAGCCACTTGGCCTATGAGCTGGCAAACCTCCTGCATAGGGCGGGAGTTACCGATGAGGTTGGCGGGGTGGAAGCGCTCGCGGAGCTCGTTTTGCAGACGCAAGTTTTCGTCGAGAAGCTGGGTTTGCTCGGCGCGGGCGCGTTGGCGGGCGGCGGCCGATTGGCCAATCATGACGGATATGATCGACAGCAGGCGCACGGTATCTTGCAGGCTTTCGTTGTCTTTATAAGGGATATCGACGCTAATGGTGCCTACTACCTGCTGCTGCTGGAGGATGGGCACGCAAATGAACGAGGTCTGGTTCTTGGCCGAACTGCCGCGAGCGCCGGTGCGGTTGAGGAAGAGCGGCTCGCTGCTGATGCGCGGCACGATCACGGGTTTGCCCGATTCCACGACCTTGCCGGTGATGCCTTCCCCGATGTCGTAGCGGCCGCGCTTGATTTCCGATTGCGAGAGTCCATAGGCTACGTCGATGGAGACTTCGGAGGCTTCTTGGCTCAAGAGGCTGACCGTCCCCAAACTCATGTCGAGTTGGTCGCACATGAGCTTGAGGATGACGTTGAGCGCCTCCTCAAACTTGGTCGTCGAGCCTAGTATTTGCCCGATTTCGTGTAGGATGGAGATTTGTTGTTGGGCACTGGCGGTCGGTAAGGTGGACATGTGAATCATCCTATTTTTACGACATTTTTGTCATTAGTATGGGTAAAAATAACATTTTTGTAAATATCAAAAGGCCACATGTTCGTGGTTAAAACGGAAAATCGACTAGAAATACAGTGGCATACGCCCTAAGAGGGCGTCATTAAAGCCAAGTGTCGAGAATGCGTCGTACATTATTGTAGCATAAACTATGCCATCGCAGGCTAGAAGCCAGCGAGACCCCGGCTCCTAGCCTGCGGGAAGGTCATTGCCGGAACCCATCAACTCGGTTATAATTTTGCGATGAGAATTTTTGCAATGTCAGTACATAGCGGTTGTGCGAGGTTGGCATGAGTCGAGATATGACCGACCTATTAAATGAATGGTCCTTCGACCCAGAGGCGAATGTGCGGAAAATATCGGGAAAGGACGGGGTTGCGAAGATCCAGATCCGGGTCGATCAAGGGGCCTTTCAGGGCATTTTGCAGCTCAATCTCGACGGTCGGCCCGACGGCCGCCGGCCTCACGGGCAGGACTTTGCCCTCGATTACTATCAGGGCGAATTGGAAAAATACCGTCGCGAGTACGGGGCCAGCGACGAGGGCTTTGCGCTCAATGAAGCGGCTTGCCGCGAGCTTTTCGACGAGGGGAGCCGCTTGTACAAGCGCTACGCCTTTCTGATCCAACTGCACGACTACCGGCGAGTCGTGCGCGACACCGAGCGCAATATGGCCCTTTTTCGCTTTGTCAACCGCTATGCCGAAAGCGAAGAGGACCGCGACAACTTGGAGAGATGGTGGCCTTATATCTTGCGCATCAACGGCGTGGCCCGGGCCATGATCTCCATTGGCGACGAGGACTACGACGGTGCATTGGCGATCGTGCAGCGGACTCGCGCGCGGATTGGCACGTGGCCCGAGGTGGAGGCCGAGGAGTTCTTCATCGAGCGCGAGCGTTCAGAAGCCGCGCTCGATGAGTTAGAGCAGGAAATTTTGCAGAAGAAGCCGCTGAGCCAACAAGAGCAGTTAGAGCGCTGGCTACAAGAAGCGGTTGATAGCGAAGACTTTGAAAAAGCCGC
>JAJDVZ010000033.1:0-21777 GCA_022825835.1 Candidatus Latescibacterota bacterium | reverse complement strand
ATGTATGACCAGCTTGGGAAACTGCCGTTTCTCAAGGAGGACTGGCCACCTGTGTCGGATGTGCATAGCCAAGTGCTGCAAAACGTGGGGGTCCGCGTGGATTTGGCTTTCAAGGCATTCTTTCGTCGCTGCAAGGCGGGTGAAAACCCGGGCTTTCCGCGCTACAAAGGCGAAGGCCGCTACGATAGCCTGACCTACCCTCAAGCGACCGGCTTTGCTCTCAAAGAGCGGCACCTTCGTCTGGGCAAGGTGGGCTTGGTGAAAGTTCGCCAGCACCGAGACCTTGAGGGTACTCCCAAGACTTGCACGGTGCGCCGCCGTGCTACCGGCAAGTGGTATGCTACTATCGTCTGTGACATGGAAGCCAAGGCCTTGCCAGCAAGCCCCGAGGCGGTCGGCATCGACGTAGGACTGGAGAAGTTTGCTGCCTTGTCGGATGGCCAGCAGATACCTAACCCGCGTTTCTTCCGCAAGGAAGAAAAGGAGTTGGCCAAGGCACAAAGCAAGCTGTCTCCCGCCGACCAAGGGACGCCGGAACGAGCCAAGGCTCGCAAGGTGGTGGCCCGGGTGCATGAGCGTATTCGGTTCAAGCGGCATGACTTCGCTCATCAGTTGGCTCGTCGGCTGGTCAATCACTACGGCCGCATAGCGATTGAGGACCTGACTATCAACGGCATGGTTCACAATCATTGCCTTGCTAAATCCATTCACGATGCGGCATGGTCGCAGTTTCGGCAGGTCCTGTCCTACAAAGCGGAAGAAGCTGGTAGGACGATGGTTGCCGTAAACCCGGCCTATACCTCCCAAGACTGCTCCCAGTGTGGGCATCGGCTTCGCAAGGCACTATCTATGCGTCGCCATGACTGTCCCTGCTGTGGGCTGGTCTTGGACCGAGACGAAAACGCCGCACGCAATATCTTGAGATTGGGACTACAATCTCAGGGCCAAGCCCAAGAAGCCGCCGTGCTTTAGCCGGCGGAGTAGTCACCTTCGCCGCAACTTTTCACATCTGCAAACTAGGAGCAACCTGTGAATCGCCCCAACATCCTGCTCATTATGACGGACGAACACGCGCCCATGTACAGCGGCCCCTACGGACATCCGCTCGTGCAGACGCCCTTTATGGATCAATTGGCCGCCGAGGGCGCGACCTTTGCCAACGCCTATTGCAACTCTCCGCTCTGCCTGCCGTCGCGGATGTCGTTTATGACCGGCCGCTACATCAATCAGATCGGTGCCTTTGACAATGCCAGTCCCCTGCCGTCGGATGCGGTCACTTGGGCCCATCGGCTGCGCGCTGTTGGCTACGACGTGGTACTCTCGGGCAAGCAGCACTTTTGCGGCCCCGACCAACTGCACGGCTTCCGCGCCCAGCTAGCGCGCGATTTGCACGCCGAACTGTGGACCAAAGATGGCGTCCTGCGCGGCACGCCCGACTGGAGCAAGGGCACGCCGCCAGCCGACAAGCCCTGGGGCGGGGTCGCCGAAGCCGGGCCGGGGACGACCTTGGAGATCGAAGTCGATGATCTGGTGGAGGAACAGGCGCTGGCTTACCTGCGCGATCCGGCCCGCAAGGAGCGGCCTTGGGCGCTGAATGTCTCGTTTATTGCGCCGCATTTTCCACTCGTAGTGCCCGAGCGGTTTTTCAATCTCTATCCCCTCGACCAAATCGACCTGCCGGAGATCCCCCCCGGCCACCTCGAAAGCCAGCACCCCGTCCACCAGCGGATGCGGGCCATGTTCGGGGGAGTCGATTTTCCCGAGGAACAGGTGCGCCGCGCACGCGCCGGTTACTATGGACTTATTACCTATCTCGACGAGAAGATCGGCCGCCTGCTCGCCGTCCTAGAGGAGACCGGACAGCGCGACAACACGCTCATCGTGCATTTCAGCGATCACGGAGAAATGAACGGCGAGCACGGCATGTGGCGGAAGTCGAGCATGTACGAGGCGTCCGCCAAGGTGCCGCTGCAAATGGTCTATCCCGGGCATATCCCAGCTGGTCGGCGCGTTGACGAAGTAGTGTCGCTAGTGGATCTAGTAGCGACCATCGTCGAGGTTGCCGACGCACCCAGCGCGGGGCCGTTGGACGGCGATAGCCTGTTGGAATTGCTGCAAGGGCAAGACGAAAACTGGAAGGACGAAGCATTTTCCGAATACCTCGCCCACGGCGTGCAGCGACCAACGGCCATGCTGCGGTGCGGCCGCTACAAGCTCCACTACAGCTTGGGAGATCCACCCCAGCTATACGACGTAGAGGCCGACCCCAACGAGTTCGACGACCTAGCGAACCATCCAGCCCATAAGGCCACCTTAGCCGACCTCCAAAAGCGGCTGTTGTCCGAGTGGGACCCGGTCGCTATAGAAGCACAGGTGCGGCAAAGCCAGCAGGACCGGCTCTTGATCGAACAAGCCACACAGCAGGATCGACTCTTGATCGAACAAGCCATGCAGCGGTCTCCCAACTGATAGGAAAGAATCGTGCACGTCGATCTGCAACAATGTTCAAAGGCTGCGGCAATGCCTTGAGGACCTAAGCGTCCGGCTCGTACTTAGGCTGCCTCGGCCCCCGGTCCCTCTCCAGCCGATAAACGCTCCCCTCAAGCGGCAACTCCACGCGGGCACCGCCGCGCTGGTGCGACTCGACAAACGCGAAAATCAGCTCGGTATTAGCCCGCGCCAGTTCCACGCCGCCGCGCGGCGGCGCACCCGTATCGAGTGAGCGGACCAAATCCTCGATCAAGCAGAGCGTCGAGGCCCGGTGCTCGAAAGCAGGGAACTCCACCAAGCCCAATTTATTGCGGCCCCGGTGATCCTGTGCTACCGGTGCCCGCAACTGCCACTCCCTATCATTGCCCAGCGCCGTCACCACGCCTCTCTGACAGACGGCTTCCACTTCCAATCCCCGACCTGAATTGAGCGCGTACGCAGTAACCCCGTTGGCAAACTGGATAATACCGTGCCCAACTGGGTCTTCGCGCAGAATATCGCCGTCAATGATCTCGTCGCCATTGGGCAAATGCGCCTGCACCCAAGCGGCCGGGGCGTCGGAGTTGAGGCGCTGGAGCAGGTCAAAGCTGTGGCTGGCACCGTTGAAGAGCGTACTAGTCTGGTGAATGATGAGGGTTTGCAACGCGCCGATCTCCCCAGAGTCGATGACGGCCTTCATCTGGTCGTAGCCGGGGTGGAAGCGGCGATTGGTGCCCATGTTGAGCGCGACGTTGTGGCGCTGGCAGGCTTCGACCATGCGGTCGGCTTCCTCCAGCGAGGCCGAAAACGCCTTTTCCGCGTAGATGGCGCGGGCACCTGCTTCGGTCGCCGCAATGACGATCTCGGCGCGGTGCTCGGGCTGGGTGGCGACGCTGACGATATCGGGCATTTCGCGGGCGAGCATTTCGCGGTAGTCAGTGTACTGCTTGTCCGCGGGGATGCCGTAGCGAGCGCCGACCCTTTCCATCACCTCGGGACGCAAATCCGAACAGGCGACGAGGTCCGTGCGTTCACATGCCTCGTACCCGGCGGCGTGGGAGTACGGGCGCATATCGGCCGGAACTTCGTTGTCGATGAAAGCGCCCATGCGGCTGCAGCCGATGAGAACAGCTTTGTATTGGCTCATGCGTTGCTCCTGTGAGAGAAGTTAGTGCGAGGGTTTGTCGGGATAGCCTCGCAAAAAAGTATCATCCGGGAATCATATTCCTGAGGGTTTCCAGTTTTTCTTCCTCGATTGATTCCTCGGCCTTGCGGAGGAATTCCCGAGCCTGGTCGTATTGCTTTTGATCCACCAAGTACTCGACATAGACGCGCCAAGCGGTAAAATGGTGTGGATTGGCTGCGAGTGCGCGATCCAATAGTTCGGTTCCCTCGGCGAGGCCATTTGAAAGCGCAATGGCCGCCATATTAGTGTACGACTCAAAATCATCGGGATTGTACTGAACGGCCTTTACGTAGTGTCGCCACGCCCTTCTGTTGTCGCCGGTATGCGACAGGGCCCAAGCGAGCATGCGATGGGCGGAAACGCTTGCCGGCTCGGCGGCGAGCACGGTCTCGAAGATGGGAATCGCCTCGGCGTACTGTTGCTCTTGAATCAAGCGCAACGCCGCTTTTTCTCGGTCTTTGTTGCTTTCGAGTGCGCGATTTCTCGAATCGGCCAGTGCGGACAGTTCCGCAAGCCGCAAGGCCAACGGTTCATCCTCGGCAAACATCTCCTGCCAAGCGGGGATGACATACCACAAATTAGAATGTCTGGTTGCAATGCTTTGGGCGGTCCCAAGGACGATGTCCCGGAGGGCTAGCTCGGGAAACAGATGTTGGAGCATGAGCAGATAGTCGGTGGTTGCTATGGATGCGACTTTCTCTTCCGTCCCTTGGTACATCTCGATGGGAGCCCGATACTCCAGCCAGAGGTTGTCGTCCGTGTTCTTGATCGGCGACTCAAATGCGTCTGCGTTTTCGGGAAATCGCAAAAACGCACCTGCGAACAGGTCGAATGGGGTCTCGATCTGGATCCGCCGGAGTGAGTTGCGCACCTTCGGCAATGAGAAGTGCTCCGCGTAACGCCTTGTAGAGCAGACAATGGGGGCATGGGAAGCAGCGCAGATGAGGTCATCGGAAACTTTGAACACCGCCACGTAGGGAAACTCCGATGCTAAGGTGTTGAGCACAACGCGCACTGTCTCCGAAGAGGTTTCATAGGCCTGCATCCACTGACAAAAGAGACCACCCGGCTTGAGCCGCGCCGACGCAGCCCGGTAGTACTCTGTCGTAAATAGGGAACTGATGCCCGCTATCCAAGGGTTGGAAGGTTGGGAGAGGATGACATCGTACGTCTTCTTCTGGTGGCGGAGGAAATTGCGCCCATCTTCCGTGTGCAGTTTCACGCGCGGGTCTTCGAGGATGCCGTGGTTGATCGAGTTGAAGTACTCGGAAACATCGAGTACCGCCTGTTCAATTTCGACTACATCGACGGCCGTCACATTCGGGTGCGTCGCTGTTGCGTACACCGTGGCACCACTGCCGTAGCCGATGATGCAGATATCCTGCGGCCTTGGATGGAGGAACATCGGCAGGTGCCCGAGCAGATACTGCGAGTCCATATCCCCGCCGGTCGAGGCATCCGCTTTGCCGTTGACCTTGAGCACAGTGGAATTGGGTGTGCGGAACACGGTGACTGTAGCGTTAGTCCCCTCCCGTGCGTAGAGCAAGAAACTTCCTATCGGCGAGCGCTCCTCACTCGCTTGGAGCCTACGGAAAACGCCCCGCTGAAGGTTTTTTATATCGGTCTGGGGCAGCGTGAAGGCAAATGCTGCAAGCATCGCGGCAAAGAGACCCGCCCAGCCGAGCCGCTGTCGTTGCGGGCTAGTGCGGTCTAAAAGAAAAAGGACGACAGTGACCGCCATACCGAGGGTGGCACCGAGGCGGATTGATCCCGTCGCTCCAAGCCACGGCAGGAAGGCAAAGCCCGCCAATACGGAGCCGACAATGGCTCCGATGGTGTTGGCGGCGTACATGCCTCCCACCGCCCAACCTCTCGATCTCACCTCGTTCCGCCAAGCGGCGATTCCCAAGGGCAGGACGGCCCCCATGGAGCAGGCGGGGATGAGAACGATGGAAGCCGCTAGGACACCTTGGGAGAGGAAGAGGAGCCACGTGCGGTCGCCCGTGCCCTGGGCCATAGCCGTGAACATCGCCGGCAATTCGTTTACGGCAAAGAGCCCTGCCAAGGCCGAGCACGAGCCCACCCCCAACGCGACAGCCACCGCCCGCCAGCAGGAACTCTCCCGGAAGGAGGGGACGGCGGCTAGCAGGGAGCCAATGCCGATGCCGAGAAGGACCGTCGTGAGGATGATGGTGAAGGCGTAAACCGAGGATCCCACCACCGGGATGAGCAGACGCGTCCAGGCGATCTGATAGAAGAGTCCCAAGCATCCGGCTATAGCCACCGCGGCCAGCAGCAGCCGGGGGGTCCGGGTGCTGGCGGTCGGCCTTCGATGCTCCTCGGACACCTCCCGAGTACCCATGCGTAGATCGAGAAGATAGCCCCCGGCAGCTACTAGGACGCCCGCGGCGACAGCGATCCACACCGTGTCGGAGATCCCGAGGATGGGCATCAGGACGAGTCCCGCCACGAGGGTGCCGACCGCCGCCCCAAGGGTGTTGATTCCGTAGAAAAGGGCCACGCTCCGGCGGAAGGCCGCTTCCTCTGTGACCGCCACGATGAGCAGGGGCAGGGAGGCACCCATGAGGAAGGTCGGCACCGCCATCATGGCGAAGGAGAGAAGGAACTGCAGCAGCAGGTAGAGGGCGAAGTACCCGTCGGTGAGGTGGTACAGGGGATCGAGGATGCCTGCCATGTTCCGCAGAAGAGGCACCGAGAACACGCCGAAGAGGGCGATACCCAGCTCCAAGAGGGCATAGACTCTCAGGGGCCTGCGGATGCGGTCGGCGCGACGGCCGGCCCAAGCACCTCCAGCCCCTAGACCCGCCATGAAGCTGGCTACCACCGTCGAGATCGACCACGCCGCGCTGCCGAACTGAAGGGTGAGGAGCTTCACCCACACCACCTCGTATGCCAAAGCGGCAGCACCGGAAAGAAAAAAGAGAATGCCCGCAAAAAAAACCATAATATCCTCACCAAAATTTAGCGACGTTTTCTTCCGCCTTGGTCATCACCTCCAACAGAGCGGCTCGTCCTTCGCCATTGGCCGCGAGGGCGCGTTGGATGGCCGGTGCCAAATCCGGGATCGCTTCAACGCGCTCGGCGTGGGCACCAAGCGCCTCGGCCACCTGCGCGTAGTGGCCGCCGAGTTGGTTGCTCTGATAGTGCTCGGTGGCATAGGGCATGTGCTGGTCGTAGTGCGTCATCACGCCGTTGTTGAGCACCACCGTCAGAATGGGAATTTCTGCGCGCACTGCGGTCTCAATATCGAGACCCGCCATGCCAAAAGCTGCGTCGCCCATAACGTTGATGACCTGCTTGTCCGGCGCTGCTAACTTGGCTCCCAATGCCAAGCCCAAGCCATAGCCAAGCTGAGTCGATTTGCCCCAGCCGATGTACCCTCTGGGGACTTGGGGCCGCCAGAACGGCACGAGCTGATCGCGGGGATAGCCCGAGTCGTGAGTGATGATGGTGTTGGGCACCTCTACGGCGCGGGCGAGTTCGGCGAAGACCCGGTAGGGATTTATCGGCACCTCGTCCGAGCGGAATCGCGGTGCCCACTCAGCGTTGAACTCGGCGCGAATGGACGCGATCTCGGCCGCAACTCCGCCGTCTCCTCGCCCGTCGGCTCCGAGCTGTCGGCGGACTTCCTCGCTGATCTGCTCCAGCACAATTCGCGCATCGCCGATGGCCCCCAAGTCGATCCGGTAGTCTTTGTTGAGATCCTCCGCGCAGTTGGTCACCTGCGCCAAGACGGCGCGGTCGGGCATGGGCGCATTGAAAACCGAGATGGTAAAGCTGGTGCCCACGCCCAAGACGAAATCGGTCTTTTGCAAGAAGCGATCGACCATCAGCGTGCCGGTGTGGCCGCCAGTGCCCAGCGCGAGCGGATGGTTTTCAGGGAACGCGCTCTTGCCGGCTAGGGTGGTCATAACGGGCACGTTGAGCAGTTCGGCGAGGGCCACGAGCTGGTCTGTGGCTTCGGCCCACATCGCGCCGTGCCCAGCGTTGATGATCGGGCATTCGGCCTTGACCAGCGCGGCAACCAAATCGCGGACCGCGTCCGAATCCGCTGCGGATTTGCAGGCTTTGACCGGTTGGTAGTCGAGATCACCGGGAAATTCAGCGGCACCTAAGTCGCTGGGGATTTCCACGAGCACCGGGCCGGGCCGACCGTGGACGAGCTGGCTAAAGGCGCGGCGCATCAGCTCGGGGATGCGCTCGACTTGGTTGATGTTGGCAGCCCATTTGGTGATGCCGCGATAATTGTCCACCGCCTCGAAGTTGGGCGGTACCTGCGTGCGGGCCGTGGACACGCCGCCGGGCAGAAGCAGCAGGGGGATGGCATCGGCGTAGGCCTGGGCCGCGCCGCCGAGCGCGTTTTCAGCTCCCGGCCCGGTCTGCATGGTGAAGACGCCAAAAGGGCGGCCATTAGTCGTGCGGCTGAAGCCGTCGGCCATGTTGACACCCGTCCGCTCCTGGCGACAGATAATGGGGCGGATACCAGCGCGCGCGCCCTCGTCAATCAGCGGCTGGTTGGGAAAAGCCGACAGCCACTCGACGCCTTCGGCCTTGAGGATGTGGGCAATGGCTTGGTTGCCGTTCATTATGGCGTCCCTTTCCGAGTTTTTGTCGTTGGATCAGAACCGCCACAAGGGACGGTCCCTATAGAGAACAACCCTCGTGGTTGCCCATCCACAAAATTTGCGTAGAACGTTGGACACAGACCTAGCTGCGTCAAGAGGCGCGCCTGCCGCGCCCGATACTCCACCAGACGACCAAGGCCTCCACGGTGTGGCCACTAACTAAGGCACCCACGGCTTGGGTCGCCCCGTGCAGCTCGAAATTGGCCAGCAGGGCTAGCACCAGCAAGACGGTCACTACGCGCGACGGGGCGCTCGGCGCCATCGCTTGGGTGCGGTGCTGGAGCAGGCCGATGCCGTGGAAGTAACTACGCAGACTGACGACAAAGGGAAAGCCCATGAAGAGAAGCAGCGGCGTCTTGCAGTGGACAATTAACTCGGGGCCAATGCCGATCCAAGTGCCGAGTATATAATCGACAACCGGCGTCCAAAACAAAACCGCCATCCACGCACAGGAAAACAGACAACAGCCCCAACAGAAGCGGCGGATCTTGGCCAAATCCCCTTCTTGGCGGAAGGCCGTCGGCAGATTGCGCAATTCGTTGAGCCAGCCATAGGGAATGTGACCGAGCGCATAGACGACGGTCAGCACGGCCAGCGCTTCGGTGCCATCGGCGCTGCGGGCGACGAACACGTTGATCAGCGGCCGGGTGCCAGCCTGCACGGCCATGATCAGCGCCAAGGGCCAAAAGAAGTGCAGAACGTAGAAGTAGGTTAAAGCTGGCGCGTTGCCCGGCTCTGGCCAGCGCACCAAGCGCCAGCGGCCCCACGCGACCACGCCAAGCTCGGCGAGGGCCCCCGTGTACGTGGCCAGAACCGGCAGTAAGATGGGGGTCTGGCGGACGAAGCCGAGCGGCAGCAGCACAAAGACCGCGAGGATGCTGAGAGCAATCCCCGTGGTGATGGCATAGGCGGGGATGTCGGTGCGGCGGACGCGGATGAGTTCGCCGCTATAAAAGCGCGTCATCCCGTGCAGCACGGGGAAGGGAACGAGCCACAGCAGGGCCAAGCGCACCGCCTCGCCGAGCGCCGGATCGATCCCGTGCAGATCGTTGATGATCCAAGTCCCCAGCGGCGTCAGCGCCAAGCTGGCCAAGATACCGGCCAACAGCAGCCCGGCGGCGAGCACAAAGCGGAAGCAGACGCGGTAGCCTTGGGTATGCTCGACGAGGACCAAGCCGAGTTGACGCACCTGAGACAGGGTGCCAGCGAGGAATAGCGCCAAGCCAAAGGCCAAGCCAAACGCGGCCAGCGTTTCGACCGCCCGCGGCATCCGCGCCATGCCGCCGTTGAGGAACTGGCCGCTGAGCTCTTGCACCAGCGCCGTCACCACCAACGGCAACATGAAGCGCGTTAGCTGGGCATAGCTCATGCCCGGACGATCTGTCCGGCGCGGCTGTCAGCTATTTCTCCTCGTTCAACGGCGATCCGCCCATTGACAATTACGCAGTCGATGCCCTGCGGATAGCGGTAGGGGTCGGCAAAGTCGGCGCACTCGCCGATGGCGGCCGGGTCGAAGACCACGAGGTCGGCCCAGTAGCCTTCGCGCAACAGGCCGCGGTCCCCCAAGCGAAAGCGGGCGGCGGGGTGGCCAGTGAGCTTGTGGACGGCCTCTTCCCAGCGCAGTGCGCTTTGCTCACGGACAAAGCGGCGCAAGAAGTAGGGGAAGGCCCCATAGGAGCGGGGGTGGTGCTTGCCCTCGGCCAAGGTGCCTTCGGGTACCAGCGAGAAGCCGTCGGAGATGACGCCGCCAGTGGAGTGGCGGGCGATGTTGAGGAAGTCCTCTTCAGACACGTCCTCGGCCAACATCCACGGCCGCGCACGCTCTTCGACGAGGATGTCGCAGACCGCGTCGTGAGGATTCTGGCCGCGCCGCCGACCAATCTCGGCAAAGCTCAGGCCGACTAGATCGGCATTTTGCTCGGCACTCCCCAACCAGATCTTGTCCCAGTCCCCATCCCGCGCCAAGTTGCGCTTGCGGCTGCCGCCGCTTTCGGCTCCGTACTGCATGGTATCCTGTTCGATCTTAGCGCGAGTCTCTGGGTCTTGCAGCCTCCTCAGCAATTCCTCGTCGCCACCAGCCAAGGCCCAAGGGGGCAACAGCGACTTGAGGGTGGTGCTGCCGATCGTGTAGGGAATGGCGTCGCAGCTAATGTCGTAGCCCTCGCGGCGCTTCTGGTCGATGGTAGCGAGCAGGTCGCGGGTCGCGCCGATCATTGGTGCACCGGGCTGCATGTGCGAGACGTGGGCTGCAACCGAGGCTTGCTCGCCAACGGCAATGACCTCGCCGACAGCTTGGCCAATCGACTCGGTCTGGTTGCGGATGTGCGAGGTGTAGATGCCGTCGTACTCAGCTACGACCTTCCCCAGCTCAATGAGTTCTTCTAGCGTCGCATACGGGCCGGGCGCGTACGCCAAGCCCGACGACAGCCCCATTGCGCCGTCTTCCATTGCGCGGGCGACGAGTGCCTTCATCTGCTCCATCTCCGCCGCAGTCGGCGGGCGGTCGTCGTAGCCCATAGCGGCGACGCGCACGTTGCCGTGGCCGACCAAGGTCGCGGTATTCGTGCCCAAGCCATTGGCTTCGAGCCGCTGGAAGTAGTCGCCGAAATGAGTCCAATCGCACGCCAAGCCACGGGTCATCGCCGGGTCGAGCGGGCCGTAGTACGGCTCGTAGTCGCGGGTGGGCGCTGCCGACACACCGCAGTTGCCCATTACTTGGGTCGTAATACCCTGCGTTAGGGAACTGAGCGCGCGGCCGTCGAGGGCAATGGTCAGGTCCGAATGCGTGTGGATGTCGATAAAGCCAGGGCAGGCGATGCGACCCTCGGCGTCGATGGTGCGACTCGCTTCGGCCTCAGAAAGGTCGCCGATGACCGCGATGCGGCCCTGCTCAACGGCGATGTCGTCGCGGAAAGCTGGCCGACCGCTGCCGTCGAGGAGTTGGGCGTTGCGGATTAACAGGTCGTACATGGTTTTTTCCGGAGTGGTTGACGGAGGTTGGAATTGAATGAGGGTAGTATAGGCGGGCTAGTGGCTTCGCTCAAGTCGGTTGACCCTCCCAACGCGCGTTGATACGTTTTGGCGACCACCGCCAAAAGGAGAAGCTCTTGACGCGCTCCGCTTTCTCGCTAATCCTCGCTCTGGTCTGCGCCGCTTGTAACGGCGAGGGTCGCCTGCAACACGTGCCGCGCGAGCGCACCTTGGTCACCGACTGCGTCGATCAGGGCACGTGCAGCGGCCAGTTCCAGGACTACGACGCCTTTAACCCCTACCTGCCCGGCAAGGTCTCGCGCACGGGGTATAACTTCCTCTACGAGCCGCTCTACTTTTACAATGCCTACCGCGACGAAATCATCCCTTGGATCGCCACCGGACACGAGTACAACGCAGACTATACCGAGATTACCCTAAAAATTCGGCCCGGAGCCGAGTGGAGCGACGGGCAGCCGTGGACGGCGCACGACGTGGTCTTTACGATCAACATGCTCCGCGACCACGCGCCGGAACTGACCTTTGCGGTCGATATGCAGACTTGGGTAAAAACGGCCGTGGCCAGCGACAGCCTAACGGCGCACATTGTATTGACAGCCCCCAACCCGCGCTTTGTCTTCACGTATTTCACCCACAACTTCGACAATGGCGTGCCGATTGTGCCCCGGCACATCTGGGAGGGCCAAGACCCAAAGACCTTCGCCAACTTCGATCTAGCGCAGGGCTGGCCCGTCGTAAGCGGCCCGTACCGCCTAGCGCACTCCGCGCCGGAGCAGCGGATCTGGGACCGGCGCGAAGGCTGGTGGGCTGCCAATATCGGCTTTCGCCAGCCGCCGCAAGTCGAGCGGCTGATCTACCTGCCCTATATGGAGGAAGCCAAGCAGGTGCAAAACCTCGCGACCAATGCTATGGACCTGTGCGCCGACATGCTGCCGCCTAACATCCGCACCGTGCTAGAGCAAAATCCTAATGTAACGACTTGGAGCGGCCAAGAGCCGCCCTATGGTTATCTGGACTGGTGGCCCCTTTCGCTGGGCTTCAATGCCCAAGAGCCACCCTACGACGAGCCGGCCTTCCGCTGGGCCGTAAACCACGCCATCAACCGCGAGCAGCTAGTGGAAGTCGGCTGGCAGGAAGCGGGGCGACCAACCCTGTTGCCGTTTCCCGACTTTCCGCGGCTCAGACGCTATACAGCCCAAGTCCAAGACTTGCTGGAACAATATCCGGTGGGCCTGTTCGACCCGACCCGCAGCGCGGCTCTGATGCAGGAGTCTGGGTGGCAACGGGACGCCGAGGGCATCTGGACGCGAGACGGGGCGCAGGCCAAAATGCTGCTCGACATCAGCCAAACCTTCCAAGATATCGCGCCGATCTTAGTCGAGCAGTTGCAGCGGGCTGGCTTTGCAGCCAACATGCGCATGACCTCGGACAACTACACGCGGATGACCACAGGCGCGGCCAAAACTTATATATTTGGCAATGGAGGCTCGGTGCGCGACCCGTACTTTACGCTGCGGCTCTACCACAGCCGCTTCGTTCAGCCGACGGGCACGGCAACGCCGAACTTCTGGCGGTGGAAAAACCCCGAATATGACGCACTCGTCGATCAGATGGGCCAGACCGCACCCGACGATCCGCGCTTGGTGGGGCTGTTCAGAGAGGCGTTGGCGATTTGGCTGCGCGAGCTGCCAGCCATACCCTTGTTGCAATTTTACCACCGCTTGCCACACAACCAAACCTACTGGCGCAACTGGCCATCGGCGGACAATCCGTATATCAATACGGCCTACTGGCACCGGACGTGGCTTTTGGTATTGTTGAATCTACAACCAACGCGAGGCTAAATGAGACGGCTGGTATCCTCTCACTCCAAACCGATGCGAGGTCTAACATGAAACGCAGCATTTGCACATTGCTCAGCGCGTGGCTGCTCAGCGGCTGCGGCGACACTCCATCCGACCAACAGCCATCGGACGCGGCCGGCCAGCGCGAGGACGCCGAGGTCGAAGAACCGACGCTTATAGAGGTCCCACGCAACCGCACCTTAATCATGGATTGCGCCGAAAGCGGCACGTGCGCCGGGCAGATCAAAGACTACAATACCTTCAACCCCTATCGGCCGGAATCCACCTCGCGCACCGGGTACAATTTCGTTTTCGAGCCGCTGTACTTTTACAATGCTTTTGAGGGCAAGCTAATTCCTTGGATCGCCACGGATCACCGCTTCAACGACGCCTATACCGAAGTGGAATTCACCATTCGTCCGGGGGTTACGTGGAGCGACGGCATGCCGTGGACGGCGCACGACTTGGTTTTTACGATCAACATGCTGCGGCAGAACGCGCCTTTGTTGGCCTATTCAACCGACCTGAAAAACTGGGTCCAAGAGGCCGTGGCCGTCGATAGCCTGACGGCGCACATCGCGCTGACGGCCCCCAACCCGCGCTTTGTCTTTTCGTATTTCACCCACAACTTCGGCAATGGGGTGCCGATTGTGCCCAAGCATGTGTGGGAAGGGCAGTCGCCAGAAACCTTTACAAACTTCGATCCGCAAAAAGGCTGGCCCGTGTTTTCCGGGCCGTACAAGCTGGTGCTCTCCACGCCGCAACAGCGCATCTGGGACCTGCGGCCAGACTGGTGGGCCGCGGCCACCGGCTTCCAGTCCCTGCCCAAAGTCGAGCGCGTCATCTACCTGCCGTACATGGAGGAGGACAAGCGCGTCCAAAACCTGATTACCAACCACATGGATACCAGCCTCGACCTGCGTCCGCCCAACATCCTGACCGTACTCGACAAAAATCCCAAGGTAACGACTTGGACCGGGCGCCAGCCGCCGTACGGCTATGTCGATTTCTGGCCCATTTCGCTGGGCTTTAACAACCTAGAGGCTCCCTTCTCAAACGTGGACGTGCGCCGCGCGATCAACTACGCCATTGACCGCGACCAACTCGTGCAGATCGGCTGGCAGGGAGCGGGCACCTCGACGCTTTTGCCCTTTCCCGCATATCCGGCGCTCCGACCGTACTTCAGCGAGGTCGAGGATTTGCTGGCTCAATACGAGATCGGCGTCTTTGACTTGGACAAAAGCGCCGCCCTGATGGAGAGCATGGGCTGGCAGCGGCCTGAAGGGGGCTATTGGACCAAGGATGGCGAGCCGTTTAAGATGGTCATCGACATCTTCTCCATCTTCCAAGATGTCGCGCCGGTGTTGGTCGCCCAGCTAGAGAAAGCGGGTTTTGACGCCGACTTCCGCAACACCCCGGACACCTTTACCCGCAAGTCGAACGGCACGGCCCGCGCTTTTCTCGAAGGACACGCCGGCGGCGTCCGCGATCCGTATTTTACGTTGCGGCTCTACCACAGCCGCTTCGTGCAACCAACCGGCACGCCCGCCGAGTACTTCTGGCGCTGGCAGAACGAGGAATTCGACCGGATCGTCGATCAGATGGCGGAAGTCTCGCCGCGCGATCCGCAGCTAGTGCAATTGTACCGCCAAGCCATGGAAATCTGGCTGGCCGAACTGCCGTCGATCCCGCTCTTGCAGTGGTATCACCGCATTCCGCACAATCAAACCTACTGGCGCAACTGGCCCTCGGAATACAGCCCGTACATCAACAGCGCCTATTGGCACCGAGTGTGGCTGTTGGTATTGCTCAATTTGCAGCCGGTGCAAGGGTAACGCGCGAGGAGAGTACGCATGAAATTGCGCCGATGGATTATCGCCGCCGTTGTGGGACTAGTCGCCCTAAGCTGCGGCGATCAGCAAGAAACGCCGACAGAGAAAAAACTCAAGATCGCCGGGATCGTCTTCCAGGAGGACCAGTTCTTCCGCCTAATCCAGTTTGGGATGCAGGACGCGGCCGACAAAGCGGGCGTCGAGCTGCTGCTGGCCAATAGCGCGAATAAGCCGGACAAGGAAATTCAACTCGTCAACACCTATATCGCGCGCGGCGTCGATGCCATTGTGATCTCGCCGCTGAGCGCCAAAGCCTCGGCCACAGCCTTACAGCGGGCCAAGGACGCTGGTATCGTGGTAGTGACGTACAATACAACGGTAGAAGGAGATATTCCCGTCACCTATATCGAGAGCGACCAAGGGGACTTGGGCCGACAGACCGGGCTGGTGGCGCGGCGCTACATCGAAGAGCAACTAGGAGGACAAGCCAAAATTGCCACCCTCGCCTTCAAGTCTCAGCTCGCCGAGCAAAGCGACGCGCGCCGCAATGGGTTCGTCGAGGTAGTGGGGCAGTTGCCGGGCGTGGAATTCGTCGCCGAGCAAGACGCCTGGCTGCCAGAAATGGCGCTCAAGAAGGCCGGCGACATTCTCACAGCCCATCCAGCAATCGACATCATCTGGTCGGCCAACGAAGGCGGCACCGTCGGGTCGGTAATGGCGGTCAAGAACGCTGGTCGCGAGGGCAAGGTGGTCGTCTTTGGCACTGATGCCAGCCAGCAGCTCGTCGAGTTCATGCTCGCCGAGGACGGCATCCTGCAGGCCCTTACCACCCAAACCCCTTTTGAACTGGGCACAAAGGCCATGGAGCTGGCCATCGCGGCGCTCAAGGGACAGGATGTCGCGGCCAAGGTAGTGATGGACGGAGTGCTTGTGGCGCGCCAAGACCCAGACGGCGTGCGCTCCTTTGGCGCACGGCTCGCCGACCTGATCGCCCTCGGCAATCAGTGAGCCAACCTCCCTTCAAACTAGCAGTCGAAAACCTCGGCAAAGACTACCCAGGAACGGTGGCGCTCGACGGGGTTTCGGTGGGGTTTGCCCCCGGCGAGGTCCACGCACTAATCGGTAAAAACGGCGCTGGCAAAAGCACGCTGGTCAAAATCCTAGCCGGATCGGTCGCCCCAAGCAGGGGGCGCATCCTCTGCGATGGGGTGCCGGTCGCGCTGCGCTCGCCGCAGGACGCCTTTGACTATGGCATCGCCATGGTCTATCAGGAACTGAGCTTAGTGCCGGGGCTGACCGTGGCCGAGAATATCCTGCTTGGTCGGACGCCGAAACGGCGCAGACTCATCGACTGGGCGGCGACCTACGCACGGGCCGAGAATGTCCTAGCAAGGCTGGGAGTTACCATCGATGTCCGGGCGCGCACCGGCGATCTGGGGGTGGCACAGCAGCAGATCGTCGAAATCGCCAAGGCCATGTCCTTTGACCCGGCCGTGCTCATCCTCGACGAGCCGACCTCGGCGCTGGCGACGCATGAGACCGCACAGCTTTTCCGCGTGGTCAAAGGGCTGACGGCAGCGGGCGTGGCAATCATCTACATCTCTCACCGCTTACAGGAATTGCACTCCATCGCCGACCGAGTTACGGTGCTGCGCGACGGGCATCACATCGGCACGGTGGCGATGCGGGAGACGAGCATCGCGGAGATCGTGCAAATGATGTTCGGCGAGGTCGCACAACGAGAGCGACCAGATGATTTGCAGCCGGGCGCGACTCCAGTGCTAGAGGTGCAGGGCTTGTCGCGCGGGGACGCTTTCACCGATGTGAGCTTCGAACTCTACGAGGGCGAAATCCTCGGCATTGCCGGGATGCTGGGCGCGGGCCGCACCGAACTGCTGCGCGCCCTCTTCGGCGCAGACGCCTGCGATCGCGGGCAGATCTTGATTCAAGGCCAGCCCGTAGCAACACCAACCCCCCCCAAAATGAAGGCACAGGGCTTGGCCTTCACCCCTGAAAACCGCAAGGAAGAAGCCCTCATCCAAGCGCATAGCATCCGCGCCAATATGTGCCTGGCGAGCATGGGCCGAATCGCCCGCCGGGGATATATCACCCGCGTGGAAGAGCAAGCCGTGGTGGACGCGCTAGTGAACCAACTCGAAATCAAGGTCGCCGACACCGAGGCTCCGGTCTCAGCGCTGAGCGGCGGGAATCAGCAGAAGGTGGTGTTGGGCAATTGGCTGGGCAATCGCCCACGAGTCATCCTTTTCGACGAGCCGACGCGCGGCGTAGATGTGCAAGCCAAGCAGCAGATTTTCGAAGCCATGTGGGATTTGAGCCGCCAGGGCATTGCTTCGCTTTTTGTATCGACCGAGTTGGAAGAGTTAGTCGAAGTCTGTCACCGGATCTTAATCATGCGCGAGGGACGGATCGAAGGCCAAGTGCGGCCCGGAGAGATCAGCGCCGACGAGCTGGCGCTGCGCTGCATGGGGGCTGGCCGCAATGCGTGAACGGCTTTTGGCTTGGGTGAAGCGCTCGATTATGGAGATCATTCTCTTCGTCCTCTGCGCGATCTTGGCGTTTGAGGCCGAAGGGTTTTTCTCGGTTGACAATCTGCTCAACGTGCTGCGCAACGTGTCCATGCAGGGTATCATCGCCTTTGGCATGACGATGGTCATCATTTCCGGCGAGATCGACCTGAGCGTGGGGTCGGCAGTGGCTTTTGCCGGCTGCTTGACCGCCTATGTGACGCAGCACTTGGCCGGGGCTGGGCTAGCGGTAGAATTGGCAGTGCCCGCGGCCATGCTAGCGGCCTTGCTAGTCGGCCTAAGCGTCGGTGCTCTGAGCGGATTCATCCGCGTGCGCTTTGGGGTGCCGACCTTTATCATCACGCTGGCGTGGATGACGGTCTTGACCGGCTCGGCGCAGCTAATCACTGGGGGATTCCCACTGACCCCCTTTCCCGAATGGTACAATTTCTTGGGCGGCGGTTATCTTCTCGGAGTGCCTTTTCCGGCACTGGTCTTCGCGCTGGTCTTTCTGACGACGCATTTCCTGATGGGCTACACCACGCTGGGGCGCTCAATCTACGCAGTGGGTGGCAATGCCGAGGCCGCGCGGCTCAGCGGCATTGAGGTCGGCAAAATCAAAATCACCGTCATGGCGATTGTCGCCTTTTTAGCGGCGCTGGCCGGCATCATGCAGTCGGCTGAAATCATGTCCGGCGCAGCGACGACGGCTAGGGGCTGGGAATTGGACGTGATCGCCGCGGTCATCATCGGCGGCACCAGCTTGATGGGCGGTGAGGGTCAGATACGCGGCACCCTGATCGGCGTGGTGTTCTTGGGCATCTTGGTCAACGGCATGACGCTGATGAACATCAGCGAGTACTGGCAACTTGTGGTGCGGGGGGCGTTGATTCTGAGTGCCGTGCTGATTAACCGGGCGCATCAATAGGAGGCGAAATGCGTGCTATCCGTCCCGCCGCCACTCCTTAAGCAACGCCGCTACTTCTCCGTATCCCTCCTTTTCCGCCCAATAAAGCGGCTGCGCCCAAGGCGACTCGGCTGGCGCGGCTGGATCGGCACCTTGTTCCAATAGAAAACGCACCATCTCCGTCTGCCCCTTGCGCGCCGCAGCGGCCAAAGGCGTCCCCCCGTATTCCAACTCGACCGCCTCTATATCGGCTCCCAGCTCCAAAAAGACGCGAGCTGCCGCAACATCGCCCTTTTCCGCACAGCCGTGCAGAAAGGTGCGGCCGATCCAGTTAGCGCGGTTCAGGTCGAGTCCGCGGTCGGCCAAGGTGCGGATTGTATCGGGGTCCGAAGGGTAATTGCCGCCCCAGATGTCGGTCAGTTGGAACAGGTCGCCTACATCCGGCATAGTTTCCAAAAAGACGCCAATGAGCGCAGGATTGTCCCGTCCCATCAACTCATGCAGGAATTGTGGATCCACAACGGCGGCATCCCCCTCGCGCATCGCCCGTTCCAGCGCCGCGTCGTCCATGGCATAAGGCGGCATCACGGCACCGTATTCGCGCAACAGAGCCTGCATTTGTTGGCCTTTTTTGCCGTGCCTGAACTCGACGATGGTCAAACAGGAGCCTGAAGAGTCCACCCCGGCGTTGGGATCGGCACCGCGTTCGAGCAGCAGTTTCGCCGTCTCCAAATGGTTGCCCGCGCAAGCCTCGAAGAGTGCCTTGCCGCGCGGCGCATTTTCTTCGGGCTGATTGGGATCGGCACCCAAGTCCAGCAGTTTTTCGACAATCTGGGTATGGCCGTTACCAGCAGCATAGGACAGCGGACTGCGCCATCCAGCATCGAGCATGCGGGCTTGGGCCGGATCGGCTGCCAGCACCGCATCGACGCGATCTCCATCGCCAGCCGCACAGGCGATGCTCAGGGCGTACTCCGCGCCGCAAGCGAGCAAGTGGCGCGTGACAATCCACGGATCTCGCGGCGCTTCCGCCGGCAGATCGCGCGTCCGAAACCAGTAGTCGCCATTGAGCGAGACCAACAGCGGCGTCTGGCCATCGGCGCGGAGAGCTTCGAGGTCAGCACCCTGTGCGACAAAGAAATCCACCAAGTCGTTTTGCCGCGTCAGCGCCGCCCAGTGCAGCGGCCCATTGCCCAACGCATCGGCGGCGCGGATGAAGTCGGGATGCTCGGCCAACACCGCCTCGACCCGCGCCCGGTCGCGGCCTTTGATCGCCTCGGCCAGCGCGACAAAACCCGGATCGTAGCCAAAGCGCTCGCGCATCGCCACCACCAGCAGCACCTGCACCTCTTCGTAGCCACGCTCCTCGGCGATGGCTAGTAGCTTGTCCCACGAATTATAGGTATAGCGCGACTGGCCCGGATCGGCCCCGGCCTGCAACAGTAGCTGGACCACCTCGGCATGGCCCTCGCGCACCGCCATGTGAATGGGAAACTGGTACCAGTACTGGGCATTGACCAACTTGGGGTCGCGGTCGAGCAACGCGCTGACTCGCGCCAGATCACCAGCGCCGCTGGCGCAAAAGAGCGCCCAAGCTTGGTGCCCGTCCACGGCTTCGATGCCGTACTGGTAGTGCTCGGTCTTCATGTCTTCAGGCTGAAGCAAATGCGCAATTCGTTGCGCGAAGCGCTCGTCGCGCGAAGGGGCCTGTCCCTGCAATTCTCGTTTAGCCATCTTCAACATCTCCTTTTGTAGGCGTTTGCGAGCTGAGCGCAACCGATTGTTGACCGTCGCTGCGGACAAGCCCAAAAACGAGGCGATCTCTTGGTGCGAATAGGCCGAAATATAAAACAGCATCGTCGCCATCCGCTCTTGGTCGGGCAGCCGCCCAATCGCACCCAAGACCTTGGCCTTCTCGTCGCGCGCCTCAAGTTCCTCTCCCGGATCACTCGTCTCCATCGGCCATACCTCCTCTAGCTCGCGTCCCGCCGCCGGATGCCGTCGGCGCAAAAAGCGGCTACAGCGCATAAAGACAATCCGCTTGAACCACCCCGGAAAGGCCGCCGGTTCCCGCAAGCGCGGCAATTCAGTCCAGGCCCCGACAAAGGCCTCCTGCGCCGCGTCCTCAGCCAAGTGGAAATCGCCCAGCAATGCGGAAGCGTAGCCCACCGCCATGTCTTGGAAACGGCGGACTATGCCGTCGTAGGCTATGCGGTCGCCGGTCTGGGCGCGGATGACGAGAGATGAAAGCTCGGTATCGCTCATAAGGTATTTACCCATAAGCACCGCTTACATCACAGGTCTGGTAAAATTTTTGGTAAATATGCTGGATTCGCTTGCCCGCGACTTGACTATTGAACAAATTTCATCCGGTTATTTCGGTCTTGAGGATATTCGCACCTGTCGCGCTTTGCCAGTGAACGGCTTAACCATTTCGAATTTTTGTCACCCATTAAAAACGAGATAAATAGGAGGGCATGATGGGTTTTTGGAGTGAAGTAGGAAAAATTGTAGGCGAGGTCTGGACCTATTATCAAGTGTCCCAACTCTATCCGACCCTTCAAGATGCACTGCATAAATATATCGAAGCTGAGGGCTACTCCTTGGTCGAATCCAAACCCTTTGCTGCCAAAATAGAAAAGCAAGGGACATTTGGTACAAAGACTGCCACGCTTACTGTGCTAGAGGATGGGATCTGTTCACATCGTTGAAAGCGGCATCTTGGGAGACGAAAGAGTGTTTCCTAAAAGAGCAGGAGCACCTACACCCCAAGAATTTATGCAGATGTTGCAAGAAAAGGAAGCACGCGATCATGCCCCTCAAGCGTTGGATGAAGGCGAAAAGGAGGGCATTGTCTTTAGAACGGTGTTTTTGATGTTTGGCAAGATAGCAAAGGGAGACTCGCTCGTATCGAGAGACGAAATCAACGCGATTGAAGCGATGATGACCGAGAGCGACTTCGACCAAGATACACGAGAAATAGCCGTCGAAATTTTTAATGAAGGCAAGACAACGAAAACTACATTTAAGGAAATCGCCGCCGAATTTGCACAATATGCAGAAGACATTGAACGTCGTCGAGACATACTGTATTGTCTCGTGCGAATCGCTGCCGCTGATGGCGTATTGCATGAAACAGAAGAGGGGCACCTCAACGACGCAGTTGCCGCCTTTGGATTGCAGCCAGAAGTCTTGAACGAAGCCCGGGAAGCAATACTGCCTAACATTCAAAAATACCTAAGTACACGACAGTAACATGGGTTGATATTGTCGGGCGCGTTTAGGTTGGTCTCGTGTTTGGTGTATGATCTGTGTGAGTTGGTCTAATCCTCGTCGAAAGAGGCTTATGGCTTTTCGTCCATGTTTTTTTATGGGGA
>JAJDVZ010000046.1:0-81858 GCA_022825835.1 Candidatus Latescibacterota bacterium | reverse complement strand
CCGAATTTGTCGCCAATGTATCGCACGAGTTGCGCACCCCACTCACGTCTATTCGCATGTACGCCGAGACCCTGCTCATGGGCCGCTACCGGTCAGCCGAACAGATGCAGGACTATCTGACCACCCTCCTGCACGAGAGCCAGCGGCTGTCGCGCTTGGTGGATAATGTGCTCGATTTCGCCCGCATTGAGCGCGGCGACCGGACCTATCAGCGCCAGCCCTGCGACCTAGGGGACGCAGCTCGGGCTGCGTTGGAGACCTTTGGCGGCGTATTCGCCGCAGAGGGCTTTGCGGTGGAGGAAGCTATTGCTGCGGAACTACCTTCGGTACTAGCCGACCAAGAAGCGGTGGAGGGTGCGGTGGCCAATATCCTAGGCAATGCAGTCAAGTACTCGTCCGAGCACAAGGCCATCCGCTTAGCCGTGGAACAGCGCGGAGCTGAGGTGGTCGTAGAAGTAGCCGACCGAGGCATCGGCCTCCCTGCGGACGAAGAGGAACGCATCTTTGAACAATTCTACCGAGGAGCCAACGCGGCCAGCACCGCCGGGACCGGCTTGGGGTTGTCCCTCGTCAAAAACGTGGTCGAGGCGCATGCAGGCCGGGTGGAGGCCGCCAACCGGCCGGATGGCGGCAGCGTATTCCGTCTGTACTTCCCGGTGCATACCGAGGACAAAGCTCATGCCTAGGATTCTGGTAGTAGAAGATGAAGCGGCCATCGCCCGAGTACTGGTCGATAACCTGCTCTTTGAAGGCCACGAGGCCGAGGCGGTCGCCGACGGAGCCGAGGGGCTGGAGCGGGCTTTGGCTTGGCAGCCGGACCTGATTCTGCTGGATGTGGTGCTGCCCACGATGGATGGGTACGAAGTGTGCCGTCGTCTGCGGACGCAGGGAGCGGCCACACCCATCATCATGCTCACGGCGCGCGGCGAAGAAGTCGATAAAGTCCTAGGCTTGGAGTTGGGGGCTGACGACTACGTCACCAAACCAGTGGGCGTCCGCGAACTCATGGCTCGGATCAAAGCAGTGTTGCGCCGGGGCGCGTCGGCACCAGCTACAGGTACGGTGCTGGAATTCGGGAAGGCGCGGATCGACTTCGACCGCTACGAGGTGGCTATGGATGGCCAGACTGTGCATCTTTCCCCCAAGGCTTATGGCGTGCTGCGTCTCCTATGGGAGAGCAAGGGCCGTGCCCTGACCCGAGCGCAAATCTTAGAGCAGGTGTGGGGCTACGAAGTGTACCCCACCACGCGCACCGTAGATAACCACATCGCCGAATTGCGCCACCGCTTGGAGGCCGACCCGGCCCAGCCGCGCCACATCCTCACGGTCCACGGAGTCGGATACCGCTTTGTGGAATAACATCACTTATGGATATTAAAGAAATCAGGGCCAAGATCCGCCGCTCTCAATACGTCTATACGCACCACGCTGAGATTGAGCGCCGCGAAGATGACTTGACCTTTGTGCAGATCGAACAAGCTCTATTAAATGGAGGAATCCTCGAGCACTATCCCGATACCGGACGCGGAGAGAGTTGCTTGATCGTAGGTTTTGCCGGAGAATTGCCTATTCACATCGTCTGTGGCTGGCGCGGAGAGAAGGTCTCCCTGATCACAGTTTACATTCCCCGTCCACCAAAGTTTATCGATCCCTGGACACGAGGAGCGCAAGACCATGAAGAAAATTAAGTGCAACTTCTGCGCAAGCGAACGCTGCGAAGATCGGCGCATCGACTACCTCTACAGCCACCAAGGCCAATACCTGTTGGTGCCGAACACCCCGGTCGAAGTCTGCCTCCACTGTGGCATGGTGTATTACGATGCGGCTGTGCTCAAGGAGATCGAACGGCGCTTTTTTGCCATTCAAGAACAAAAAGAAGAACCCGATCAGTATATCGAAATGCCGACCAAAGCATATACCTGAGATGCCCTTTGAAAGTCCGGTCAGGCGGCGTCGAGGCTCTCGCACCCCCAGCACCAACGCTGCGACGCAGAAAGTACAACCTTTTTGCACCTCCATGACAAAACCATGACAACTCCGGCAATGCCAGCGTTTAGGTTCAAAAGTGAGCGCACAATCCACCTAAACGAGGAGGCCCATCATGGAGCGCGTTACCGCGATTTTTCTCAGTTGCGTCTTGCTGACCACTGGCAGCGTACAGGCCAGCAGTGTCGAGGAAACTTATCAGGCGGCCCTCACGCAAGAGAAGGGCGAGGGCAACTTGGAGGAGGCCATTCGCCTCTACCAGCAAGTAGTTGAGGCGCACGAGCAAGGTGAGGGCAGCGAACAGCTAGCGGCCCGGGCGCAGCTACGCATCAGCGTGTGCCAAGAGAAGATCGGGCTGGCACAGGCGCGTCAGACCTACGAAGCCGTCCGCGACCAGTACCCCGACCAGCCACAGGTAGCAGTGGAAGCGACTCAGCGCCTCGGCTCAACTCACCAGCGCGAGGCAACAATCGAGCGGCCGGCCGCCCACACGGCTGCTGAGTGGGCAATTCACGTCTCGCCCCGGCTCCGCTTGGTGAACGTGGACTCTATAGGGCAACAGTACACAGTGCGGGCCGCACTGGTTGACTCGGCCTACTTGGATTCTATCCGGCAACAGCACGAGGAGTGGGCTGAGCTACTCGGCTCAGCTTCTATCAGCGAGCAGATGCGCGGACGGCTGCATGAGCTAATGGAACAGCGCAAGTGGCAGAAGGAAAAAGCCGAACGGCAGCTAGCGGCCATCCAACAGCAAATCGCCGAGCAGACCAAGCGGCGGGCCAATGCCGACTCGGCATTTAGCGACGCGCAGATGCGCCAACAGTTAGAGGGTGCCCAACGGCAGATACAACGAGTCGAGCGGGCGATGAAGGCCCTTCAGCGGCGGCTAAAGGCCATCCAGCGGCAAGGCTCCCGCTCCGAGCGGATCATACGTCGCTCAGAGCAACGGTATTATCACTACGCCAACACACCTCCGGTGATCCCCTACGCATACAAAGAGGTGGCCGCGGTGCCCATGCAGTGGAAATTCCGCCTCGACGAGAGCGAGCATCCGCAGCGGCACCGCGCCTATGCCACGCTAGACTTCGACGATGCGGATTGGGCTACAATCAACATCGGCCAAGCGTATGAAGATCAAGGCTACACTGGCTATGACGGATGGGCTTGGTATCGGGCCACCTTCGCGGTAGCGGCGGATTCGGCGCGGCCAGTGCTGATGGCTTTCGGCGGATTCGGGGCTAAGGACGCCTTTGTGTATGTCAACGGCCACTTGGTCGGACGACGCTACGACCAGTGGAACCGGCCGTTCATCCTCGATATAAGCGACCACGTCGTGCGCGATGGCGAAAATGTGGTAGCGTTGTATTTGTATGACGACTTCGGCATGGGCGGCGTGTATGGCCTGATTAATGTCCATCAGCCCACGGACGAGGTGGATACCGAAGCCTTCGCTTCCAATCGGGGCGGGCACTTGGAGATGGTGGAATGGAACGGCTGGCCGGTTTTTAAGAACCATCTCTCCAGCGGCCAGCCTTATAGCCGCTACGCTCGTCGGCCTCCGCGCATTCCCTACGCCTATACCAAGGTCGCCGCGGTGCCCGGGCAGTGGAAATTCAGCCTTCACGCCGAAAATTACCAAGATCACCAAGATCCCATCTTTAGCCGCGCCGATTTCGACGATTCAGACTGGGTCGATATCGACATTGGGCAGGCTTGGGAGGATCAGGGCTACATCGGCTACGACGAGGGGGCTTGGTACCGCGCCCGGATTGAGGTGGACGCCGAGGAAGGCCAGCCGGTGCATCTGGCCTTCGGCGGCGTGGATAACGACGCCTCGGTGTACGTCAACGGCACCTTGGTCGGGGAACACCACGGCTGGAATACCCCTTTCATCCTCGACATAAGTGAAGCAGTCAATTACAAGGGCCAGAACGCGATAGCCGTGCGGGTGTACGACGGAATGGAAATGGGCGGCATCTTCGGCACCATAGAAGTGATCCAACCCACCGGCAAGGAGAACCTCGACCGCTACTTGGCCAATCGCGGTGCCTCGGCGCAGCACAAGCAGACCGACCACGACGCGCAAAAGCGAAGTTTCTGGAGCCGATTTTTCTAGCGCCGGGTAGAGTTCCGGCGATCCCTTTTGTCAACGACGACTTGCTAGCCCTGCAAAGTCGCGATGGGATGCTAGTCCATCTTAAACGATGTGGAATTTTTCCTAACTCCAGAGGAGGCGCAAAATGATCAAACAGAAGCCTAACGGCGGTAGTTCAAAACAGAAAGCTTCGCTATGGGATTCGCGTAGGGTCGGAAGTCCACTTTGAATATACCGATGGCGAGGAAGTAAAAGAGAAAACCGTACCCGTCGAGGTGTTCAAATTCAAGCAGTACTCAAGCAGAAAAAGCCCCGACAATCCTAAGTTCGAAGGACAAGTATTCGACCGTGGAAGTTTCCCCCAAGCGCGAGATAACGAAAGGCGAACCCGCGCCCGAATTTACGACGGTTGTGGACGTTCACGGCGATACGCTCCGCCTCGCTGACTTTAGGGGACGCCACGTACTGCTCAACTTCTGGTTCACGAACTGCGGGCTGTGCATAAAGGATACGCCAAAAAAGCTAGTGGATATATACCGTGCGAAGCAGGCACACGGCCTCGAAATCATCGGCATTAGCGACGATGATAGCCGCGAGGCGGTGCTTCACTATGTTGAGGATCATGGGATCGAATGGCCCCAGATAATAGAAGTCGAAAACGAGACTAAATCAACGGAGATATACCACATAGGCGGGTGGCCCTCGTACGTCTGGATCGGTCCAGATGGCGTCGTAATCAACCCAGAGCTAAAAGGCGATCTAGACGACCTGTACGACGCGTTTTGACGCGACCATGTTCAGTGACTTTTAAGTCGTGATGTTGCGCACTATTGAGACTTTTCCTTAGCGTATTCCGATAAGAAGGAGGTCAAAATGAATTATTTTGAATTGGATCAAGCACAGCAACGGCTACCTGAACTCGTTGAGCGAGCCAGACGTGGTGAGGATGTCACTATTACTGAGCGCAATCAACCCGTGGTCAAATTTGTGGCTGTCGAGCGGTGTACAGTTCTAACGCAGCGACGCCGACCTGGAAGTGCCAAAGGGCTTATTCAGCTAAGCGATGATTTCGGCGAACCGCTCGAAGATTTCCGGGAATATATGTGATGCGCCTTTTACTTGATACCCATAGTTTCTTGTGGTACATAGAAGACGATGACAGACTCAGCCAGACCGCCGAGCAAACCATCTCTGATATAGATGTCGAACACCGCACCCACATCCATACTAAGGCCATCGAGCAACCGCGAGGTAGCTGCATCGCCGCGAGCAAACACTCCGTGTTCGACATACGTCTCGCTTTCGAGCGCGAGCACCCGGATCGTCGCGTTGCGGGGATCGGCGATCCAGTACTCAGGAATGCCGGCTTCCGCGTAGTCGGTGCGCTTGGCGACCAAATCCCGCTGCGGACAGTCCGCGCTAACTACTTCGACGACCAGATCCGCGCCCAGCCAGAAGCGATCTTGGCGACGAGGGTCCGAGCGGTCGCGCAGCAGCAGCAGGTCCGGCTCGCGGAATTTGCCTTCGCGGATGCACAACCGCAGGGACGCGAACCTCACGACACCCCGCGGCCGGATATAGTCGCAGAACAAGTCATATAAAAATGCAAGGATCGCTTGGTGGGTATCGGTCGGCATGGGCAACTCTTCGATATGGCCGTCGGTGAATTCAATCAGGCGATTGGTGTGGTCTGTCAGCCACAGGTATTCCTCGTCGCTCCAGCAGCCCTGACGCGGCAGTAGGTCGCACAGCAGCGCGTCGAGCGCAGCCTGCGGAGTCGCCGTCGTGATCGTCTCGGTCATAATCGTCGTCCCTTGGTCAATCAGCTATCAAGAAAAAGCTCTTCTCGGGCAACTTCAGTATTCGAGGGTACATGTCGTTGATTCCATCAAATGTATCGTAAAAATGACGGATACCCTGACACTCGTCAAACGCTCCGGTGCTCAGGACAGCTTAACGGCAATCAGGTGCGACTTTTCCAGCGGCAGGATATAGGTCAGCCAATCAGCCGTCTCGTCTAAGCGGCTTCTAAAGGCGGCCCAATCCGGATTCTGGTCCCATTGTTCGACTTTAGACCAGCCATCGACAAAAAGGAACGCCCCGCGCACCAGACGGCTTTCCAGCATGGTGAACATGGGCGCAAATGCGGGCAGGCCAAAATCTACAAAGACAAAGTCCACGCGCTCGGGGAGGGCCGCGATAAAGTCGGTCCCCTCCCCGGTGTAGCATTCCACCAAGTGGTCCAAACCAGCTTGGCGCAAATTGGCCCGCGCCGCCGCCGTTTTCTCTGGCACTCGATCCAAACTAAAGACGCGGCCCCCAGTGCGCTGGGCCGCAGCGGCTAGGTGCAGAGTAGAATAGCCGTGCGATGTGCCGAATTCGACCAAGGTCTTAGCCTGTTGGTGAATTGCGGTCAGACAGAGGAGGTGAGCCACTTGAGGGCTAACGGCCCTGAGACGCAACGGGTCCGCGGAACCGGCTTGACGCTCCTGCTGATCGCGTCTGTGCAAGCCGGCGACGAGGGCTTGTTGCGCCGGCGTGAAGAGATCCTCAATCTGCATTCAGTTGGCCTCGGCAAACGGCGGCACCACTCCATCGTCCAGAGGGAAAATGGGGCGCACACAGTGCTGGTAGGGCAAGGTTTTGAGGTTGGCGCTAGTGGACCCAGGCACATCGACAGCCACAATGCGGGCGGCGATAGCTTGGTAGTGGGTGCGGAAGCCATTGGGCGATTTGCACACGACCAAGTCGTAGTCAGCCGGATCGTGCCCTTGGCTCTGATATACCTTGCGGCCGACGATGGGGGCGGCTTCTTGGGTCACTAGCAATGTAAGATTGCCACTGGTCAAAATAGCAGTGCGACTAGGCGGCACTACATACCCAAATTCAGTGGTGAAGGCCCCGTCGGACAGGCTTTTGACGTACAAGGGCAATTCCACCGGCGCAAAGCGATCTGAATCGAGGGTGCCGCCCAAGGGCCAAGTGAACTGTCCCCCTACTCCAGTCCGATAAGCAGCTTCCACTGCAGGAGCATCCACTATGGGAATGAGGGCGCGCTTGCTGTAATTGTATTGGAGCAGGCCCTTGAGAATGGCGTTGCTGTCGCCGCTGGCCCCCGAGGCCGTGGAATCCGCAGCGTCCGAGAACACCGTAAGGCCCTCGGTCTCTTCGGCCAGACGCACGGCTTGTTCGAGCCGGGTGAGTTTGGGAATCCAGTGGGGTCGATTTTCCCACATAAAGCGGGCCAATTCCAGCGCCAATTCCTGGGCTTGGGCTGGATCGTCGTCGGTGGTGACGATTGCATTGGACTGCAAATCGGGCACATCGGTAAAGGGGTTGCCAATGATGACGCCAGCGGCCAGACCGCCCGGAGACGCCTCAATTTCTTGGCAGCGGCGAATAGCTTCGCCAAAGCGGCCGCTGGCGGTGATGAGTTCATCGCCACGAGCCAATAATGGAATGGATACGCGGGCTGTGGTGGGCTTGACGTCCCCGTCCAATTGGCGCAACAACAGACGGGCCGCGCGCTGGCCAGTGTCGCGCATATCCGTGTGCGGATAGGTGTGGAGAAAGACCAAGGCGTCGGCTGCATCAACCAGCCGTTGCGAAATAACTGCGTGCAGGTCCATGGCCGCGACAATGGGCACGTCCCCAACGATCTGCCGAATGCCGGACGCAACGCGCCCTTCGGGATCGATTTCGGTTTCGCCAGCCATGGCCCCGTGCAGCGACAGACAGACCGCGTCAACTGGGACCTGGGCCTCGACAGCGGCCAACAATTCGCCGATGAGGCGCTCCATATCGGGACCGGCGACCAAGCCGCCAGTGGTATTGCACCAAGCCCCGTACGTGGGAACCAGTTCGATGTCGGGACGGGCCTCGAGAACGTCGATATTGCCCGCCAGTGTGGAATTGGACGAGCGGGTAGCTTCTAGCAGGTCTGGCCCCTGGTGGATCGTGAAGTCGTCGTAATAGGTAAGCTGGGGGTTAAAGCTGCCGACTTCGTGGTTGAATTTGGCCAGAAGAATGCGTTTCATAAGGAACCTTCCGCGGAGACGATTGGGATGGGTTGCAGAGGTTTTCAATGTACCCGAGGATTCCAAGGACGCAAGACAGTGCCTAGCGCACGAGCAGGGCGAGGCACAACGTCAGTTGAGAAGATTTCTTAATGGAACTTAAAAATGAATTTTCGATTCTATATTGATCCAGATACTGAGCAGCCCCACATTTACAAACACGATGTTGACGAGAATGAAGTGGAAGACGTGATGCTCAATGCGCTGGAACATCGCCCCGGTCGCGACGGTGCTCGTTTAGCTCTGGGGCAGACGCGTGGCGGTCGGTATCTGCGCGTTATCTACAAGCCCGATGATTATCCTCCCGGTAGCTTCTTCATTATTACCGCTTTTGATGTACGCGGTAATGAATTGAGGAGTCTTCGCCGCCGCCAACGCAGGAGAGGATAAGGTGCCGACCCTGCCCTAAACAAGGAAGGGCAACATCTCATGCAACGTATCACCCTCGCCTAAAAGGCGACAGTCTCCTGGAGAAAGTTATATGAATAAAATAGATAGAAATAAATACCCCGAAGGATGGAATCAAGAGCGCGTCCAGAGGGTCATTAAACACTACGAAAACCAGAGCGAAGAAGACGCCGTCGCTGAAGATGAGGCCGCCTTTGAACAGGGCTATACTGTGATGCAGGTGCCTCTCGAACTGGCCCCCGTCGTGCGTCAACTCATCGCCTTGATGGAAGAGAAAACCAGTGCCGCTTCCTGAGCTGCGATATTCCGTACATCGATCACATCGATCGGTATTATCTCGCCCCGATTTTGAACAATGAATCGGGCGAATCGTCCACTAAGATCATAGAGCGGTTCTTCGGTGCCTTATCCGGGACCGAAAAACGCCTCGTGCGTTGCGGAGCCAGCCCGTCTCTCAATCCACACCTTTTTCTTTTCGCAGCTAGCAGTCCGGCATAATATTGTGGCCGCAAGCAGACGGTCTCCAAAGGAGATTTGTATGAACGTCCCCCCGACCGACGGCCTCCGCGTCGCCGTCACCGACCTTGAGGCATTAGTCGTCGAGATTTTCAAGGCCGTGCCGCTACCGGCAGGTCACGCTCGGCTCATCGCCAGTAAACTGGTCGAATGTGACCTGCGTGGCGTCGTCAGCCACGGCACCCTCCAAGTCAATCGCTACGTCCGCTCATTCCAAGACGGCACCGTCAACCCGAACCCACAAATCCGCATACTCAAGGAAGGACCGACCACCGCCGCGCTCTCCGGCGACGGCGGCTTGGGCTACCTCGTCGCCACCAAGGGCATGGAAATGGCCATCGCCAAGGCCCAAGAATTTGGGATCGGCGCAGCCACCTCCACCTACCACGGTCATCTTGGCAGCACCGGCAACTACGCGCGCATGGCCATGCGCACAGACCTAATCGGCATCTCCACCTCCGGTCGCAATGCCTCCGACCACTACAATCGCGATTCGACGATCCGGGGCTCCATCCAAGGCAGCCCGCCCTTGGCCTTCGGCATGCCGTCCGGAGAAGGCAAACCGACCTTCCTGCTCGACTTCGCCAGCCACTACGCGATTGACGACGAAACCTTCCTGAAATACCCGCCGGTCTTCATCAAGGCCATCGGCATTTCGCACGTGGGCAATATCCTATCGGGTACGTTAGGAGGGCAGATGCTGACGGAGTTTTCGCGGGGCAATATCGAGTTCACAGGTGCCGATCAATCGGGCTTCTTCCTCGCCATGGACGTGAACTGCTTTTCCGATCTCGACGCCTTCAAGGCCGACATGGATCACCTGATGGACGAGGCCAGTCGCATGAAGCCACTACCCAGTTTCGACGAGTCCTTCCTGCCCGGCGGCAAGGAGCTAGAGCGAGAAACCGAGTACCGCCGAGACGGCGTGCCGATTTCAGCACAAGCGGTCGAGGGACTTGAGGAAGTAGCAAAGGAATTCTCCATCGCCACTCCGTGGTAGCCCTGGCGCATACCGTAACACTCGCCCCAAAAACCATTGACGCGAAACGGAGCCTAAAAATGAATATCGCGCTCATCGTAATTGACACCCTCCGCTACGATTATATCGGCGCAAACGGCAATACCTATATCGAAACGCCGAATATCGACCGCTTTGCAGCGAAAGCATGGGCATTTGACCGCGCCTTCTGCGCTAGCTTCCCAACGATCCCATACCGGACTGATGTCATAACTGGTCAGTACGGGGGGCCCTTCCATCCGTGGCAGCCGCTGCGACACGAACGACAGACCCTCCCCTCGACGCTTGCCGAACGCGGCTATGCCACGCAACTGATCCACGATACCCCACATCTGGTCAACGGCGGCCACAACTTCGATTGGCCGTTTCACGCGTGGACGTTCATCCGTGGGGCTGAAGTTGATCGCGACTGGATCGACGATTCCGCGGCCTGGCCGGACAACTGGTGTCACCAGCCGATGTTTGCCTGCCTCGGCGAAAACGCCGCGAGAAGCGGGCCCCTCCAGACCTACGCTCGGGCGAACCGCAACCGCAAAAAACCGGAGGATTGGAACTGCGCAAAGTTGTTCAGGAGCGCGGCCCAATTCCTCAAAGACAATGCGCAGCGCGAGAATTTCTTCCTCTGGGTGGATTGTTTCGACCCCCACGAACCGTGGGATGCACCGCTCGAGTTTATGAAAAAGTACGACGCACGACCGGACTACGATGGGCGCGTTGACCCGCGCAGCCTCTTCGGCGGGCGGAACGACAAAGACCTCCCCGACGAGGCCAAGGAACACATCAAAGCGCAATACCCGGCGAAATTAACCTGGATGGACCACTGTTTTGGGCAATTCTTGGACGCGCTCGAATCCACCGGGCTCGACCGGAACACGGCCGTCATCTTAACCGGCGACCACGGCACCAACGTCGGTGAGCGCGGCACTTTTGGCAAAGGGCAACCGGTGCGCGAAGCCGAAGCGCACGTCCCGCTCTTCATCCGCATGCCGGATGGCGATACCGGACGGAGCGATGTTATTGTGCAACCGCAAGACTTCTTCTCCACGATCCTCGCAATCCTCGGCGAAACGGAACCGGAAGGCATTGAGGGCTGTGATATTTTAACCCCCGCCCGGCGCGGTGAAGCCGGCCAACGGCAACTCGCATTGGCAGGTGGGAGCCTCGAACGCTGGAATCAAGCCGGGCAGAATCCGAACTTCGTCCTCTTTACCGCCTTTGACAAAACCTGGAGCCTAGAAGTCGCCGCGAAGCCAGAACACTCGCGCTTGGCGCGACTCGGTTCTTTGGACTACGTTGAGCAGGCGCATCCAGAGGTCGTCACTGCAATGCACGCCGCCGCAATTGCTGAACTCGAACGCCGCGGCACGGACCCCGGATTAATCGCTTGGCTCCGCAACGGCGGCGAAGGCGAACTGCCCGCTAATGCCCAATACTGGGACGGGTATCCCGGCCCAGCCGGTTTTAGGCCCTACTTTTCAAAACTCTACACCGGCAGTTGATAAAGGAGAACGTTATGCCGCGCACCTACAGAGCCTGCCTGATCGGATGTGGACGGATGGGCGCGACCATTGACGACGAAGTCGAAAGCCGTCCGGATCGCTTTCTGTGGCAACCGTTTTCGCACGCCGCAGCCGCTGTCGCCTGCGACAGAACCGACCTCGTCGCAGTTTCGGACGTGGTTGCCGAGAAAGCGGAGTCCATACGGCAACGCTATGGTGCCGAGCGCACCTACACCGATTATCGACAGATGATTGAACAGGAGCAGCCGGACATCGTCTGCATCGCCACCCGACCCGGACCGCACGCGGACATCACGGTTTTCGCCGCTGAAAACAACGTCAAGGGCATCTACTGCGAAAAGCCGCTCTGCTGTTCGATGGAGGAAGCGGATGCCATGGTCGACGTCGTCCAAAAGTACGGGGTCAAATTCAACTACGGTACGCAACGCCGCTACATGCCGGTCTATCGCAAGGTACGCGAATTGGTGGATGCCGGCGAAATCGGCAATATCCAGTGCACGATCGCGCAATACGGCGCGAGTTCGGCACTCTGGGGCTTGACGCACGCGGCCGATATGCTGCTCTTCCTCGCCAGCGACCCAGAAGTCGACTTTGTCCAGGGAACCATCGTCTGTAGCGATTCGGATTGGGATGGTAATCGGCTGGACGTCGATCCGGCGATTACCAGTGGCTACGTCCGTTTTGCCAATGGCGTCCACGGCTATAACACCGCGGGCACCGGTCCCGAATTCGAGGTCTGCGGTAGCGAAGGGAAGATCCGCATCCTCAACAACAGCCGAGAATGTCAATTCCGCAAAAAGAGCCACACCTTCTTTGAAGAGGTCCCGTTCCCAGATGTACCCCGCACCACTGGAACAGTGATGGGCATCGCGGACATCGCAGAGGCGATTGATACAGACCGCGAGACCAAGGGGCCGGTTCACCTCGCTCGCCGGAGCCAAGAGATGTTAATGGGCATGATCGAGTCGCACCGATTGGGCGGGCAACGCGTCGCGCTCCCCATGACCAATCGGAACCTGTACGTCGGCCGCCGAGATTGGTAATCTCAATGCCTTCAAGGGCGGGGATGGCGCGCTGATTTCAGCGCAAGCAGTCGAGGGGCTTGAGGAAGTAATCGCCACTCCGTGGTAGTGCAAGCGTCGTTATTCGCTTTGCCCTTAGGCTGGGGGCGCTGACTCCCACACCCGCTCCTCCAGCACCCCACTGCACTCCCGCCCATCCTCAAAGACCACCCGCACCTCCACCTGCTGCCGGTCAAAATCGGCCGGCAACTCCCACAGGTGCGTCGCCAGATCACGCGACGATTCAGCCAGCGGATCGATCGGCGCTAATGGCCCCAAGTCTCCCACCTCGACCTGCGTGCGCGGCGAACCATCGAACACATTGACAAAGCGGCGGCCCGAAGCCTGATGCCGACACAGTTCCACCGCTTCGTCTTGGTGTGGCTGGAAAGCGTGGTACTGGCTCTTGAAACCCCCTTCTGCATCGACCTCGACCACCCGATACCCCTGCGGTTCGCGTCCTTGCGGGCCGCGGCTTTCCAACCCCGTCTTCCACCAATTGCCCGACACCGCCGCGGTCGTCATAACCTCCATAGCGCCGACGAAGTGGCGATCGTTTTCATGGTGGTGGCCGTGCAAGGTGATCACCCGTTCAAAGGGCTGCAATAGCGTCAGCAAGCGCCGCACCCCGGCAATCTCATTGGTGGGAAAGGCCATATCCGGCACCTGACCCGAGCGCTGGGGAAAAGTCGTCGATACTGGCACATGACTGGCCACCACCAGCGGCGCGGCCCGGTCCAGCCCCGCCAAATCCGCAGCCAACCACTCCAACAGACCCTCGTCGGCCAAGACGTGCCAGTTGGACGGATGATCCTCGGTCGGCTCGAAATAGCGCACCACGTCCAGCAACACAAAATGTACGCCGCCAATATCGGCGCTCGCGTGCGCCGTTCCCCCTTGCTCCCGAGGCAGATAGCCGCTGCACATCTCGTGGTTGCCGTGGCTCAACAGTACCGGCACAGATACCCTCTCCATGGTCTGGGCGTATTGCGCTAGCACCTCGGGCGTGAGGCCCAAGTCACCGCCGTTGATCAGGACTTCAGGCTGATGCTCCAGCATAGATTCCACACACAACTCAAATCCCCGGAAGGCGTCTATCCCGGAGTCGAGGTGAATGTCAGTGAAGTAGATGAATTTCATGGGGTTATCCCTTCCCTCGTTTGTTGCGCTGAGCGTTGCTGAGAATACAAACGTCTTTCTTGCTCACTAACCATTAATCAATGTAAACTTACCCTACAAACGCAATTGCTTCCGGCCGGTGAACAAGCGGATCGCATGACGGCTACGGCTGGAACGAGTTCTCCGAATGGCAACCTTTACCTGTAAAAGTGAGGATTGTATGACCTTCGCCCGCGTCTCCCGTCCCGCTCTTTTCCAAGCCCCTTTGGGTCGGGGCATCGCCACCGTCCTCGGCCCCCAGGGCTTGCGTCTGACCGGCCTGACCAGCTTTCACCTCGACGAAGGACCCGACTTTGCTTGGCTCAATATCTACCGCACCTTGGCCGATGGCCGCCAACTCGAAATCACGCACGAGCGCACCCCAGACCAAGTGACCCAAGAAGGCGATGGCGTCGCGGTGCGCTGGGCGGCCTGCCCTGAGGTAGAAGCCGAATTGCAAGCGCACTACCGCATCGCTAGACCCGATAGCCTCGACGCCACCTTCAGCGCCCGCCTAGCAGCCGATTACCGACGTTTTGAACTCTTTATCGCCAATTATTTTACTCCCCACTACACGCCGTACTTCCCCGTGCAGGACGACCGCACCTACCCCGAAGGCGTCACTTGGTACCAAAAGCAGTGGTACGGCCACAACGAGGCCGAATCGTGGGCGCGCGATGAAGACGCTGAAGCCGTGTTCCGAGACGGTCGCTGGCTCGACGGCTATCCTCTCAACTGGCGGCGGGGGCCGTATTACGCCCATGCCCTGACTCTGCAAGAGCACCGCTACGGCCATGCCATTCTGCTCATGGCCCGACCCACCGACTGCCTAGGACTGTCGGGTTACAACAGCTATCACAACGCCCAGTACTTCCACTTGGGCGGCGACGATGTCCAAGCCGGCCAACACCTGACGTTCACCATTCGCTTGGTGCTACTGACCGAGTGGGACGATCTGCAAGCAGAGGCCTTAACGCACTATCATCAATGGCTGGAGGAATAGAGGAAATGGAACTACTCAAACTCGGCGGCGTCGGCTGCGGCTGGGCCGGCCAACAGGCCATCAAGGCAGCTCAGGTCAGCTTCCTAGTCGATGTCATCGCCTTGGCCGATCTAGACGAACCGCGCCGCAATAGCGTCGCTAGCGAAGAAGACGTGCCGCGCCAATACGGCCCCTACCAAGACCTGCTGGCTGACGCCCAAGTCCAAGCCGTGCTCCTAGCCGTCAATCCGCCCGCCCGCTACCCCATGGTCCTGGACGCTTTTGCCGCTGGTAAACACGTCTTGGTGCAAAAGCCGCACGCGGTGCGAGCGGCGCACATCTTGGAATTTGAAGCGGCGGCCGAGCGCGCCGGCACCACGTTGCAATTCTGCTACTTCATGCGCCACTTTCCCCACAACCGCAAATTGCGCGTTGCAGTACAAGAGGGCTGCATCGGCGAGCCGTATCACGCCCGCATTTTCCTCAAATTCAACTCGCGCCCGCCGACCGACAGCTTTGAAAGCTGGACCAATGTGTATGGTCACAAGGGCGGTGCCCTAGGCCAGCACGCCTCGCACGAACTCGACCTAGCTTGGTGGTGGATGGGCTGTCCCAAGCCGCAGTGGGCCTTTGCCGCCAAGCATACCCTTGAGCCGCTGTACCACGGCTCCGAGGGCGCAGCCGAGGACTATTTTTCCGGCCTAGTCGGTCTAGAAGGCGACAAGACCATCCAGATAGACTGCTCGCGCTGGCTGCACTGCGACACCCCCACGACCGTGGAGTTGTACGGAAGTGAGGGTGCTCTATCTCAGGGAGTTATATGGCACTGGGAAGACGGGCAATTCACCGCACAGGAATCCGCCGCAGAGTCGGACATGCCCCACACCCAACCGCCCGCAGACGGCCTAGCCTTCTACCACGAAATCGAGCACTTCGCCCGCGCCGTAGCCGGACAGGTCAAGGCCGACGTCGATGCCCAAGACGCCTATCACTTCATGCAAATTCTCGACGCCTTGTACGACAGTGCCCAACGCCGCGAAAAAGTAATGATCGACTGAAGAAGAAGCTCACGGACGCCAAGCCGCTTTCAGGGCACCCCAGCTAGTTGGGGCAACCGCGCTGGCGACGTCAATGCGGTGGAGTTCCAAGGTTTCGACCCCACCCTCCTCCGTAGTAGTGAGAAACAAGGAGTCTCCCTCAACAGCATAGGTTCCACTCACCGCAAGTACAGCAAGCATTTCTTCCTCATTGAATCCAGCTAGGAACTCGTCGATAACCGTCTGTTCAGCCTCCGGATAGTCCTCTTCGGAGATTTCGCCCAAGGCCAAGGCCAAACGGGCCATTTCGCGGATGAATTGAATCACGACCTCGACGACCTTGACCCTCTCACCGCCGACTACATAGTAGGCATTATCTATGTCAACCCAGAGGCTGTCTCCGGCGACTTGGTAGGTGCCGGTTTGGTGAAAGGAGTCGATGATGAGCGCTTCTGCCCCCGTGGCTTCGTCATCAGCGAAGCCTTCTAACAACGCGGAACCTTGGTAGATCTGATTAAAAGTGCCATCCTCCTTAAAGATCAGGTGAACGGTCACCTCGCCGAGTTCGGCATCAACGAAGGTCCCCTCCCAAGTGCCGTGAAGGGCCTCTTCTTGAGCGGCGAGCGGCAGGGCGAGCAAGCAAAGGAACGCGATAGACGACAGAAGCTGGTGCATGAAGGCCTCCTTTATGGGGTTGCCGCCTTTCCCACTGCCTTTGCTGACGGTTGATTTGGCCATGTTATCACCTCCTTTCTTTAATCGAAATGTGTCGTCTCACGGGGACACTATGCTTCCCAATTGAGGATCGACTTGCTTCCCATAATAAGTGATTCCATTCATTGACCTAGTGCTATATACAACACCTAAGTTCGGAAAAAGTGTTCCTCTCAAGGGAAGTTCACGGACGCCAAGCCGCTTTCAGGGCACCCCAGCTAGTTGGGGCAACCGCGCTGGCGACATCAGTGCGCTGGAATTCCATGGTTTCGACCCCATACTCGTCCGTAGTAGTGATGGACAGGATGTCCCCTTCAATGGCATAGGTACTATTTATTCCCTCGGCTCTACTGAATTCGAGCTCGGCGAGGAACTCGTCCGTATCGAGTTCGGCGAGGAACTCAGCGACGAACGCCTGTTCAAATGCCGGGTAGTCTTCGTCGGAGACCCCCTCTAGGTCTGCGGCTAAACGGGCGAAGCCAATGAAGAATTCCTCCAGGAACTCGCGGAACTCGGCGGAGTTCATCTTCTCATCGTCGACGATATAGTGCAATTCGGCTATATCAACCCAGAGGCTGTCGCCCGCAACTCGATAAGTGCCGGTGAACTGGATAGAGAGCGCCTCTATGGGAGATTCGCCTTCGCCTTCGCCCCCCTCGATGTTTTGGTCGAGCGCAAAGGTTCCATCCGCCTCAAAGGTCAGGCGCGTGGTAATCTTGTTGCTTTCCTCATCGACATAAGTCCCCTCCCAAGTGCCGTGGAGAGCCTCTTCTTGGGCGGCGAGCGGCAGGGCAAGCAGACAGAGAAACGCGACAGACGACAGAAGTTGGTGCATAACGACCTCCTTTGAAGGACAATACTACAACGATTGGCTAGACAGATCGTCTTAAAAATACTATTCTGCGTCTATCTGCGCCCATCTGCGGATCAGAGCGTGAATAATTGAGGACAGCTATACCTCAGTTGACGGGGTAAAACTCAGACGCTACTATCCGTCTTTCGTTCCACTTCCTCACAGCAGAAAGCACATACCATGACCGAATCCATCCCTATCAGCAAGAACATCACCCAAGGCCCGTCCCGGGCCGGGGCCCGCGCCATGTACCGGGCTGCCGGCTTCGACGCCGAGGCCCTGCGCAAACCCCTCATCGGCATCGCCAATACCTGGACCGAACTCGGCCCCTGCAACTTTGGCCTGCGCGGCCTAGCCGAGCACGTCAAGGCCGGCATCCGTCAAGCTGGCGGCACTCCCCTCGAATTCAATACAGTGGTGATCTCGGACGGCATCACCATGGGCACCGAAGGCATGAAGACCTCGCTCATCTCGCGCGAAGTCATCGCCGACTCCATGGAACTGGTGGTGCGCGGCCACATGCTCGACGGCTTTGTCGCCCTCACTGGCTGCGACAAGACCACCCCAGGGGCCATTATGGCCATGTGCCGCTTGGACATCCCCTCGGTGCTGCTCTACGGCGGCTCGATTATGCCCGGCCGCCACGACCAAGTCGATATCACCATCCAAGACGTGTACGAAGCCATCGGTGCCCACGCCACCGGCCGCATCGACGACGACCAATTGCGCCTCATCGAGGAGAACGCCTGCCCCGGAGCCGGGTCCTGCGGCGGTCAATTCACCGCCAATACCATGGCCACCGCAGCCGAGATCCTCGGCGTGGCCCTCATGGGCTCTGGCTCGGTACCAGCCACTGACCCACGCAAAGCGTCCGTCGGCACCCAAGTTGGGGCCTTAGCCGTCGAGTTGGTGAGTCAAAATCGCACCCCCTCGCAAATCATCACCCGCCCTGCCCTCGACAACGCCATCCGCTCCATTGCCACCACCGGCGGCTCGACCAACGGCGTGCTGCATTTTTTGGCCATCGCTAGGGAGGCCGGATTGGAACTAGACATCGAAGATTTCCAGACCTTGAGCAGTTCCACCCCACTCATGGTTGATCTCAAGCCCGGCGGCCGCTTTGTCGCCCCCGACTTGGACAAAGCCGGCGGCATCGCCTTGGTAGCCCGTCGCCTCAAAGAAGCTGGCCTGCTGCACGAGGACGTCCTCACGGTATCGGGCCGCACCATTGGCCAAGAAGCCGACCGCGCCGTGGAAACCCCCGACCAGCAGGTCGTAGTTCCGGTCAATAAACCGCTAAAAAAATCGGGAGGGCTAGTCATACTCAAGGGCAATCTCGCCCCCGAAGGCGCGGTGGTGAAATTAGCCGGCCACGAACGCGCCCAGCACCAAGGCCCGGCCCGCGTCTTCGACAGCGAGGACGAAGTCATGCCGGCCATTGAGCAGGGCCACATCCAACCCGGCGACGTGGTGGTCATGCGCTACGAAGGCCCCAAGGGTGGGCCGGGTATGCGCGAGATGCTAGCTGTCACTGGCGCCATCGTGGGAGCAGGTCTAGGCGACTCCGTGGCCTTGGTCACCGATGGTCGCTTTTCGGGTGCCACCCGCGGCCTGATGATCGGCCACGCCGCGCCCGAAGCCGCAGTGGGCGGCCCCTTAGCCGTCCTGCACGACGGCGACACCATCACCATCGACACCACGGCCGGCCGGTTAGACGTAGCGCTAGACGAAGCCGAGTTGCAGGCCCGCCTAGCCGCCTGGGAGGCCCCACCACCGCGCTACACCTCCGGCGTGATGGCCAAATACGCCCGCTCGGTGTCGTCGGCGGCTCAAGGAGCGGTGACTAGCTAAACCACGTCGCGACACATACCTGACGTTACGCATCGTCACCGAACGGGCGTCCCTTGCGGGTGCCCACGCTATCTGGCTAAAAGGGCAACCCCAAGGGTTGCCCCTACAAGGCGTAACGTCAGTAGGGGCGACCGATCGGTCGCCCCTACAACGATGACTGCGCTACGAATCATCTGCGTCCATCTGCGTCCATCTGCGGATCAGCTACGACCCCTCCCACCGGCTGACCACCTGCTGCTCCTTTTGCACGCGCTCGTACAGGCTCTGCCATTCTTGCGAGCCATCGTCCTCCCAGATTTCGGTGCGCACACCTTCGACATAGGTTCCCGGTGCGCTGGGGTAGTCCATGTGTATGCAAGTGCCGTCAGGATAGACGATGGTGCTGATCAGCCGCGGTTTCGGGTGGATGTAGAGTTGGCCTTGACGCGCATGTTCGTCGAGCTGCTCCTGCGGAACGCGGTATTTTTCAACCGCCGCCTCATCAACCTCGACGCCGAGACCAGGCCCATCGGGAACCCGCTGGTGCCCGTTGATTACCCGAACAGGTTCGGTCAGCAGATGGTGGCTGTACATATTGATACAGCTAATCGCCGGCCACCGGGCGTGTGTCAGCACCGAGCCGAGATGGGCGTCCCACGTGGTCGTCAACCCATTGCCGACGATTTGCAACCAGAACGGCATGGAAACTTCCGCAGCGCACTGCCCTTGGCGCATGGTCATTGATTTCCCGCCCCCAATCACAAAGCCGTCGCAGACTTCCTCGCGCACCGCCGTGAGAAACGGCGGCGAACCAAAGTGCATGGCCACCGGCCTGTTCACAGCCTGGCGGATCTGGCGATTGCCGAGAATGTCATCCTGCGGAATGGGCGTTTCGAATATGGCCACGTTTTCGTAGCGCTCGAGCTTCTTTATCATCGGAATGGCATTGGCCGCGTTTTCCCAGGAGCCGTTGGGGTCGAGATCGAGATGGAAATGCGGAGGCACCACCGCGCATATCGCCTCAACCTGCGCGACGATGTCGTTCCAAGGTCTCGGTTTGTTCTTGAGATTGGTGTACCCTTGCGCCACGGCCTCGGCTGCTTCGGCAGCCCAGTTTTCCGGCGAGGAGTGACTGCACCACCAAGAAATCGGCGTCCAGTCGCGCACTTTGGTGCCCAGCAGCCGATGCACCGGGACTTCGAGTATCTTGCCGACCACGTCGAACAGCGCCATCTGCAAACCAGCACCGAGGCTATCTTCGTTCATCAGGTCTGCCGGGCTTTGGCCGATTGTGCGCGCAACCGCATCATCGGTCACGCGGCCGTAGGTGTAGTGAATGACGGTCTCGCCCCAGCCTACGTGGCCCGTGTCAGTAGTGACCTTACACAGCTCGAGGATGGACCAGTTGTAAACCGACTGGCGGGTTATCTCCTGCTGCCTAGGCGTGAACGGGACATCGACGATAATGCGTTCGACATTAGTGACTTCCATGGGATTTTCCTTTCAGAGCAAGGTGTCGGCACCAGATCGAGTGCCTTGTTGAAGGGCAAATGGATCGCTATATCTTTTACGGACATGGAAGTGGCCCCAGACTTCACAGGTAAGATAATTTCACCTTAACCAGTGGTCGAGTCTTCGGGGTCCAATAAACTGCCACTATCACCGAAAGACTTCCCAATGACAGACCGTAGCAACGAAAAGAAAGCGCCCAGACGCCGCCCGCCCCGCATTCGCCTGAACTCGGGTGCCTGGAGTCCCTTAGTCGACATGATCGACGTTTTTCCAGGCCACCGTGGCTCTAGTCGGCACGACGAGTTAGCGCTCTACGACGCCCCCATTGGCATCCGCTTTGAAATCGAGGAGGCCGTCAAGTCCGAGCCGGTTCTGCAGGCGTCAATGGAGTGGGAAGGCATCCATGTCTCGCCGCTCTACATCTGGCAGCGGGACGGGCGCTATCACTTGCTCTACGACAGCGGAGGCGGCCAGTGCTACGCGGTCAGCGACGATGCGTACAACTGGACGCGGCCCGTCCTGAACGAGGTCGAATTCAACGGCTCGTCCAACAACAACCTGCTCGCCAACTCGTGCAAAGGGGCTACCGGAATCTTCGAAGACCCCAACGCACCTCCCGAGGCGCGCTTCAAGGCAATGGGCGGCCGCATGTACTGGTGGGATCCAGACACCGGCGAAGAACTGTCTGGCGAGGAGCCATCCCGGCGCATCAAAGCCGAGCAGGAGCAAGAGAACTACACCGGTCCCCGAGCCGAAATCACCGGCCACATGCTCGCCTGGACATCACCCGACTGCCTCCACTGGACGCCCTTCCCAGAGCCGCTGGCGTACCGGCCGGTCAACGGCGGCATATCGGCCCGCTACGACGAACACCGCGGCAACTACTTCGCCTACATCCAGCTAATGGGCTTCCCTGCCGAACTGCTCGAAGGCATTGGCGTCAACAGGCTCGAACAGGGCATGCAGATCCGCACGATCGGCTTTTCGCGCACCTCCGACTTTGCCAACTGGCCCGCTCCAAAGCTGATCCATCATCCCGATACCGAGGACCCACCCGACATCAGCTTTTACGGTGCCAACTACTTCCCGTACCCCGGCCGCGACGACCTACACGGCATGTTCATCCCCGTGTACCACCAAATCGCCAGCACCATCGACGGGCAGATCGCCTTCAGTCGCGACGGCCTCTACTGGTCCCGTCCCGAGCGTCGGCCAATCCTGCCGCTGGGCGACGAAGGAGACGGCGACGAATGCATGGCCCATTTCTGGCGCAGCGGCCTCGTCGAACTGCCCGATGGCTACTGGGCCTGCCCATACGCGGCCTTCTCAGTCATTCACGATTGCCCCGCCGACAAGGTGCCCGAGCTCTTTCCTGCGCGTCAGCCACAGCAGATTCGCTGGGCGCGCTGGCGTCCGCACCGGTTCTGCGGGATACGCGCCGACGCCGAAGGCTGTTTCTCCCTGCCCTCCCTCTTCCGCGTCCATGACGAGCTGCGCCTCAACTATCGCTGCGAGCCGGGCGGCTGGATCCAGATCGAACTGCTGGAAAAGCTGCCGTCGCTGATGCTCCCCGACGCCGACCCGCTACCGGGGTTCACCTTTGACGAGTGCGACCGCCTAACGGGTGATTGCGAAGATCGGGTAGTAACCTGGCAAGGCCGCTCTGACATCTCCGCAGCCGGCGAAGCAGTCGGCATCCGGGTGCGCATGCTCGGCGCCAAACTGTTTGCCTATCGCGTCTAGCGAATTCACCCATGTCCCTCACCTTCCACTGCTCCGCCTGCCAAGCCTCCTATCCCCAAGCCCCGGCCCCCTACCGCTGCCTCGCCTGCGGCGCACCCCTCGAATGCCGGTCTCCCACCCCAACCTTCCCCCTCGACCAGATCGCCGCCCGCCCCGCCGACATGTGGCGCTTCCGCGAAGCCCTACCCCCAGTGGGCAACCCCGTTTCTCTCGGCGAAGCCCAGACTCCTCTAATTCCCTTCGATCTGGAGGGTATGACGGTCCTGGCCAAATGCGACCACACCCTGCCCACCGGCTCGTACAAAGACCGCGGAGCCGCTCTGCTGATGAGCTATCTACACGCCTTGGGCATCGAGGAAGCAGTAGAGGATTCCTCGGGCAACGCCGGGGCCGCCCTAGCCGCGTATGCAGCCCGCGCCAAGGTGCGCCTCAAAGTCTTTTGTCCGGCTTCGGCCTCTGCGGGCAAACTAGTCCAGATCCGCCTGTACGGTGCCGAACTAGTCCCGGTGGAAGGACCACGCCCCCGAGCCACCGAGGCACTGCTCGAATACATTGACCACACGGGGGCCGTGTACGCCTCGCACCTGTGGCATCCCCTCTTTATAGAGGGCCTCAAAACCCTAGCTTTTGAACTAGTCGAGCAACTCGACTGGACCGCCCCCGACGCAGTGGTCTGTCCAGTCGGGGCCGGTAGCATCTTACTCGGCCTGCACCGCGGCTTCCTCGACTTGCAGCGGGCCGGGCTAGTCGACCGCCTGCCGCGCCTCATTGCCGTCCAAGCCGAACACGTATCACCGCTGTACCAAGCCTTTCACGCCGGTTTAGACGTGATTCCCCCCGCCGCTTCTCCGCGCCCGACCCGGGCCGAGGGCATTGCCTTACCCCGCCCGGTCAGAGACCGCGAAGTCATCAACGCCTTGCGCCAGTCAGCAGGTACCGTAGTCGCCGTCTCCGAAGAGGCCATAGTCCGGGGCCTGCGCCAGTTGGGCCGGGCCGGTTTTTGCGTGGAGCCCACTTCGGCCGTGATATGGGACGGCCTGCGCCAAGCCCGGGCTGCCGGGCTGGTGCAGCCGGGTCAGCGGATTGTGGCCGTGCTTTCGGGTCACGGCCTGAAGGCGGCCCAATCCATCGGCGCGTTGTTGACTGACTCAAGTCCATTAAATAACTGACGTTACGCACCTTTATGTAGCGTCTAGTGTCTGCGGTCCCACCCGGTGCCATTCCCGTGCAAGCGGGAATCCAGCCTTGCACCCAGTGCAGACTTCAGCGCGACAGCCCGTAGGGGCGGTTCGCGCTCCGCACAGCCCCTACGCCGATTTCCTTCCGTCCCTAAAAAAATACTTGATTTATCTATTTCAATAGTGTATTATGTAGATAGAACACTATTACAACGGGACAAAAATAAAACCCAGAAAGGAGTGCGAAGATGCCGCTCGATTTTGATCCCACTCGCCCCATCTACTTGCAGATCATCGAGGCGGTGAAAAAGCGCACCGCTCAAGGGATCTATCAGGCTGGAGGCCCGTTGCCGTCGGTGCGGGAAATGGCCAAGGAGATGGGCGTAAATCCCAATACCATGTCCAGAGCCTACATGGAATTGGAGCGCGAAGGATTCATAACCACGCGACGCGGTGAGGGATCGTCGATAACCGAGAGTGCCAAACGCATCGACAGCGAGCGCCGCGCCCTAGCCGAAGCGGCGCGCGACCGCTTTGTCGCCGAGATCCGCGATTTGGCTCTCTCCCGCGAACAAATCGACGACCTGCTGCGCGAAATTTCAGAGGAGGTGACGCTATGATAGAAGTAAAGAACCTGTGGAAGCGATACGCCGGCGTGACGGCCCTCGGGGGTATCTCCCTAACCGTCGAAAAAGGCCGGGTAATGGGCATTCTCGGCGAAAACGGGAGCGGCAAGAGCACGCTCTTCAAAATTCTCGCCGGCGTCGCCCACGCCAGCGAAGGCAGCGCCAGCATCTCGGGCCAGCCGGTCGGCATCCAAACGCGCCGCATCACTTCGTACCTGCCCGAGGTCAGCCCGTTTTACGACTGGATGCACGTCACCGAGCAGCTCGAATTCCTAGCCGCATTCTATCCCGGCTGGGACATGGACAAATCCCACGAGTTGCTCGGCCTGATGAACGTCAATAGCCACCGGAGAGTCGGCACCCTATCCGATGGCCAGCGGGCGCGGCTAAAAGTAGTATCCGCCTTTTCGTGGCCGAGCGAGTTGGTGCTCATGGACGAGCCGCTGGGACGAATCGACCCGCCGTCGCGCCGGCGCATCTTGGAGACCTTGCTCAGTGAGTTTCGCGTCGGCGAGCAGACGATCCTGATCTCGACCCACCTCGTCAGCGAGGTGGAAGAGCTGATAGAAGAAGTGGTCTTCCTGCGCCACGGCGAGATCGCAGTCAGCGGCAACATCGAAGAATTGAGACAAAATCGCGGCATGTCGCTCAGCGACATTTTTGAGGAGGTGGTATCGTGAATACTTGGAAGACGCTGTATATAAAAGAAATAAAGGACAACCGCGCCCTGTTCGTTTTGCTGCCGCTGCTGACGGTCTTTCTCGAACTCGTTGCGGTGCTGTCGTTCGACGACGGGCAGCCCCCCTCTCTCCACTTCCTGTGGAGCTTGGTTCCCTATGCGTTTTTACTAATCCTGCCCTTTGTACTCAGCCACTCGTTCGCCCAAGAAGTAAAAGGCCAGACCCATTATCTGCTTCTCTCTCTGCCGGTATCGCGCACGCAAATTTTTGCGGCCAAAGCCGCGGCCGTGGCGACGCTCGGCATCGTCTTATTCGCGTTGAGTAGCGCCGGTTTCATCACCGTCCTTGGTGAATTGCATGAACTCGCACTCGCAGCCCAGCATGACCACCCACAGTTTAGGCCCCCCCCGTTTAGCGGCATCGCGGTGGATATCCTAGTTGTCAGCGGCATGGTTTATCTGTCGGCTATGGTGGTGATGATGGGCATTGCTGGCGGTGCTGCCGGTCTGAAGCTAGTGGTGCGGCGCTTTGCTGGCCTTGCTTCTACCGCATTCATCTTAGGCGTGTTGTACTTCTACCTTAGTACCATACCCGATGTGCTCGACTTACCTGAGATCTTCGGTACGTACGAAATTACAATCTGGAGCGACTACGACGGTCCTGACGAGCCAATAGGAATAGATCCGGACTCCTTTGAGGTCAATTTCATGTTCCTCGCGTACTCGATCTTCGTCGGACTGGCGTCCATGGGGATCGGGACGTGGTTATTTGAAAAGCGGGCTGAAGCCTGAAATTCAGTGGTCAGTGGTCAAACTAGCCACCGGCCATTCGACAGCCTCTAGGCGGATCGCTTGCGCTCGGCCCACGTGCGGCGCTTGCGGCGGTGCAACGCCACATCGTCGCGGTAGGCATCGCGGTCGCGGTCTAAGCCGGTTTCGCGGTCAAGGAAGAGCGGGAAGTCCGAGGCCGGGGGTTTGGCGTTGTGATACGCATTGGTGTAGGAACGCATGATGATGCGCTGCTCGCGGTTGAGCGTCTCAAGCCAAGCCGGATCGGACTGGAGGCGGTCGGCTGGGGTGAGCCAAGCCGGACAATAGGCGTAGAAGATATTCTTGCGCACCACGTCGCTCTCGTTAGACTCGACGCGATGCCAGATGCTCGAGTGCATAAAGGTCATGGTTCCCTTGCGCGGGCAGACCACCCGCTCGCCTGGGATCGGCTCGTGGCTGTCGTACTCATCGACGTATTGCTTGCGGTGGCTGCCGGGCAGGACTACTAGATTGCCCATCTTGGCCCGTGGCAGGTCGGTCAGCCAGAAGCCGATCTTGATTTGCAGCGGCAAATCGGGCGAGAAAGTGCCGTACGGCACGGCGCGGGCACCGTCGGGATGCCAGATATTGTAGCGATCGCCGCCGGGCGGTCGGATAAAAAACTGGCTCTGGTGCAGCTTGAGCAACTCGCCGAAGAGGTCGTAGGCGTAGCCAATGTGACGAGGGTGGTCAATCAGCGCGGCAAAGGCGGGATCGCGCTCGACGATATTTTGGCAGCCGAAGGTCTCCCCCGCCCGGTATTTGGGGCTGGATTGGCAAACGCGATCGACGGCCGCCGTAAGTTCATCGACGACCGCTTGATCGAGGGCGTCTTCAAAGAAGAGGATTCCCTCGCGGTTGAAGGTTTCCCACTCGTCGTCGGTAAAGCCGGGCGGGGCGATGCGGTAGGCAGAATCGGTCATGGTGGAGGCTCCTGTGTAAGGTTAATAGGTGTGGGCTAGTAAAGGTCGGCCCGGTACCAGCCCTTGCAAAAATTCGCCGCAGGGCAGGCAGCGTATTCCCTGTATCTCGATCCGCTCATCGCCCCTATACAGCAAGCACACCTCGGCTTCGGGATAGTCTTGTTTGAAAGCGCGCAGGCTGTTGAGATCGCTCAGGCGAATGGTGCGGGTGTTTTTGACCTCCAAAGCCCAAAAGCCTTCCGATCCGTAGAGGACAAAATCGACTTCCCTTCCCGACTTGGTGCGCCAAAAGAACAGGGTGTAATGCTCGTCGCCGTACGCGTTCCAAGCTCGCAGATGCTGGGCCACCAGTCCCTCTAGAGCACTGCCGTGTATTTCTTCAGGACGGTCCAGCGGTCCGGCCGGCCGCAGCGATCTGAAGACGCCAGCATCAAAGAAGTAGAATTTAGGATGGGTGCTTAGGTGTCTTTTGGCCCGTTTAGTAAACACCGGCACCCGAAAACATAGCAACAGATCCTCCAAAATGTCGATGTACCCCTCGACGGTTTTCCGCTCGACTTGGCACTCCCTAGCGACCGCGGAAATGCTCAGGACCGATCCATGCGAAAAGCTGATGGCTTCCAAAAAGCGCGAGAAGTTGCCGACATTGCGCACCAAGCCTTCCATCTGAACTTCTTCTCGCAGGTAAAGAGCGGCATACGCGCCGAGCGCCTCTGCGGGAGATGCTGAGTCCACGACCAAGGGCACAAGACCAAAGCGTAGGGTGCGCGCTAGGTCAAAAGTAGCCCCGAGTTCAGCGGCCATAAAGGGATGCATGGTCTTGAGCACAGCTCGGCCAGCCAGTAGGTCAATCCCGGTGCGCTTCAGTTTTCTCGCACTAGAGCCAGTGAGGACGAACCTGAGCGATCGGTGCTGCTCAATGAGTTGGTGGACTACATCCAATAACTCGGGAAGCTTTTGCACCTCGTCGATTATGACAGTGTTCTTAGCGGGATTGCCAGCGATGAGTTCACGCAGCCTTTCAGGACGGGCCGAGTAGAGACGATACGTCTCTGGAGCGAGCAGATCCACGAGCAAGGCGTCCGGCAAATGGGCATGGAGCCAGGTCGATTTGCCTGTGCCGCGAGGACCAAAAAGAAAAAAACTGGTCTCCGATGCCTGGAAAAATCGCCTCTTTATTTCCATTTTTACTTCTTTTTTGGAATTATTAACTCCAAAATACCACTTAATGCCCGTCTGTCAAGCAAACTGCTATGTCGATGCAGCTTGTTGAATGCGCTGTTGATCGAAGAGGGGCTATCGCGCCGTCAGTGGCGGCGGACACTCAGCCGTAGAAACTGTCTGATTCGGGGAAAGATGCGTGCCGCGTCAAATGCTACGCGCGGCGCTGGTACGCAATGGCGTAAAAAGCCTGCGACCGGCCGCTGCGGTTCGGCTCGCTGCGGTGCCAAGTGTAATTGCTGAAGAACAGCCCGTCCCCCGGCCTAGTGGCGATTAGCTCCTCCCGATCAAAATCCACCTGCTCTAGAGGCACTCGATGGCGTTTGAAAGGCTGGAAGCCGTCGTCGCCCACGTGGCCCATAGGCGGATCGTCGTAGTACGATTCGTGCTCAATGAGCCGCCAGCCTTGGTGGCTGGCCGGCATCACGGCCAAGGCGCTGGCTTCTACTCCGACCTCCGTCAAGGGAATCCAACAGTTGCACCCCAACTCTGGCGCTATTTTCCAGTAGAACGAGTCTTGATGGAAATAGCTGCGACCCCCCTGCTCTTCGACGATCGCGGCGTGCTTGACCCCTATCTGATCGGTAAACCGTTCCACTGGCCCTTCCAGCAGACCCGCCATGACTTCGGCCAAGCGCGAATGATCGGCGATCTGTGCGAACACCTCTTCTTGACTGGCCGGTTGCTGAATACCGCCCGGCAGCGGACTGCCCCCAGCGGCTTTATAACGGCTTGGATCAAGCACTTGGAAATGCCTCTCCGACCAGTCGGGTAAGTCCCCGGCTATTTCCATGGTGCGCTGACGAGCGGCCTCGATCAGAGCGTCTGGAATCAATTCTTCGACTAGACAATAGCCTTCTTCGCGGTATTGCCGCAGGTGCGTCTCTGTCGCTAAATCCATAATTTTCTCCTCCCGCGAGTTATGCGTCTAGCCCTACCCTGCCTCGACATCGGAACGGTACGGCACGCGCCCGTGTAGCAACGCATCGCACGCCGCTCCCACCGCTGGATTGTCGCCGGTCAAACGTCCCATAGCCCGGGCTTGGGCCACGGTCAAGCCGCCGGCAAACAATTGCGTAAAAGTGTTAATGTCGCAGCACAGCGCGTCTTTGTCTGACTTTGCCGCAACCTGCACCTGTCCCCCTTCAGCCTGCACCGTCACGGCCAGCGGCTTGTCGGCATTCACCACCCAATCGGCGACTTCAAACGAGACCGTCGCCTGCAAATTTTCAGGCGGCTTGAGCTGCGCTAAGGCGTGACCCACGTCCAGCACTCGCAACGCTAGGTCGTGCTCGACGGAAGCATCAAAACGCTCTGGAAAAGTGCGGAGCAACAGACTGTCAGGCGGCAGCTCAAGTCTCAGGGCGGCCACCCCGTCCATATAGGCCAAGGACCGTACAAATTTCAATTGGGCAGCAAAAGAAGCCCCGTGCAACTCCCGCACGGTAATGCGTTTGCCCTGGCCGCGCTCCAAGTCCCCTATTAACATCAGAGCGGAACAATCCACGCCCCCACCGTCCCCCTCCAGCACCCAAAGCTCGCGCCTTATATCCTCCTTTTGCCAAAACGCTTCCGAGCGCACCGACTGCCCATTGCGCAGTTGCGCCCCTTCGGTGTGCAATCGATGCACGGCACTCGCGTCCTCCGCAGTCGCCCGCCGCACCTCCCCCACCGTCGCCGTGGCTTGGCGGACCAAATCCGGCCAGACTTTCAGTTCCAATCTCGGCGCTGGACAAGCCCACCCGAATTTGCCGTACCACCTAAAGGAAAAAGGCCACAGCGGGCTGATACAGCAACCGCGTTCCCGCAGTATGTGAATGGCCTGCACCATGAGTCCACCCGCATGACCGCGCCGCTTATGCTTGGGATCGGTAGCCACCCCGCCAATGGCCCCAGCCGGAATCTGTGCCGCGCCCCACCACAGCGATTCGAGCTGATAGCCCAAGGCGCACACCATAGTCCCCTCCCCATCAAAGCCAGCCAGCGTCGTCTCACCCTCCCCGTACCAATCTTCGGCGTGTTCCATAAAGGCGCGTCCGGCCACTAGGCGGGCATGGGGTAAATCCTCTGATCCTAGCTGGCGAACATCTAAGTCTTTATTGTAATGGGGTTGCTGCATCGCCGTTCTCCTTTTTCTGGCGATTGGTGTCGCACCTCGGCTCCACCGAAGTTCATCTAATTTCGCAAGGGATAGCGACTTGGAGGGACCAAAATGAGCACTAAGACGAACAATTATCGATAAATATCGCGCCGATGACCTATTTCCACTACAAGTAGTGTATCATCTCGAATTTCGTAAATAATGCGATACACACCAACGCGGATCCTGTAGCGATCAGAAAACCCTTTGAGTTTAACACACCTAGGGGGACGGGGCTCTGTTCTCAAGGCATCAATATGGGGTTGAATTCGACGTTGGATCTGGGCGGGTAATGTTAAAAATTGTCTGCGTGAACGGGGTGTGAAACCGATTGAGTGAGCTACAATCCCGCTTCTTTTTTCACTTTTTCCCATGAAACGGGTTGTTCTCCTGTTCGTTCCATTTCTTTCAAGGCTTGATCGGCAGCTCGGTTGTCAATGACATCTTCCAAAAATTGACAAATTTCTTCTTCGGGAATGCCCTGCTTTTGAGCTTTAACGACGGCATTCTCGAATGCTTCCCAAAGCTCTCTTTGTATATCTTCAGGCTGCTTGGCTATCGTTGGACAAGATAGCGGTACGTCAATGTGCATCGAAGTGGTCATTAAGATACTCCTTCAAGAACGTAAACGTCTAAACTATCCCCATCCCTTCTTGTTGCACTCGTGACTTTCGCCGGAGGCTGGCGGCCTCTCTTCCAAGTATTCGGCAAAAATTCGCGCTTGCTGCTTGGTAGGCCGCAGCCGATATTTGAAAGCCTTAAGCATAACAAAAAACATTGGCTTAGAATGCAACCCTGTCAAGGGACTTCCCGGGCTATCGTTCTGGCGATCACCTGACCAACTTGGAGCTTAAAATGAAAATCACCAATCGCGGCATCATCAACCGCGGCCAGCCGGATACGCCACGCGCCTTTTCGACTTTTCCCGCGCTCATCCCGCTGGCCGACGGCTCGCTGCTAGCCACCTACCGCGTTGGCAGCAGCAAGGATTCAGCGGACGGTACGATCGAACTAAAGCGCTCAGCCGATGGCGGGCAGTCTTGGAGCGACCCCGAGACTCCTTTTGCTACGACCTTAAACGGACTAAACGGCTCGCTCCGGGTCGGCTACATCACCGACTTGGGCAACGACCACTTGTTGCTCGCCGCCATGTGGGTGGACCGCCAGACCTATCCGGGCCAACCCCTTTTTAACGAAGAGACCGAAGGCTGCCTGCCGATGGAGATCGTCTTGGCCGATTCCCACGACCTAGGGCGCACCTGGTCCGACTGGCGCGTCGTGTCCGTCCCTCCGGACGTCGGCCCGCCCAGCCTAACCAACCCCGTACTCATCCTACCTAGCGGTCGGCTGGCCTTGAGCATCGAGACCAATAAAACCTATTTGGACCGAGGCCAGTGGCTGCAACGAGTGGTGTATTTGTACTCGGAAGATCACGGCCAGACCTGGAGCGATCCCGGCACTACCTGTCAAGACCCCACCGGCCGCATCTTCAACTGGGACCAGCGCGCTGGCGTTTCCCCCGACGGCCGCGTGATCACCTTCACCTGGACCTACGACCGGCAGACGACCCAATACCTCAACATTCAGCGCCACCTCAGCTCAGACGAAGGCGCGACTTGGTCTGCCCCCGATGATCTCGGTTTTCCAGACCAAGCCGCGCATCCAGCCATTTTGCCCGACGGCCGCGTGGTCTTGGCTTGGGTCGATCGCTTCCAGTCGCACTCGATCCGCGCCCGCTTAGCCCCGGCGGCAGACGCCCCTTTTGACGCGACCACCGAAGTAGAACTGTACCGCCAGACAGTCGAATCCTCACAAACCGCTGCCGGCCAAGGAGACACCGGCGACCTGCTGGCCGAAATGGGCTTGTGGAGTTTTGGCCTACCCTTTTCAGCAGCCCTGCCCGACGGCGACATCATGGTGGTCTATTACGCCGGCGACGACGCCTGTATGGAAGTGCGCTGGGCCCGTTTGTCTCTATAGGAGGAGAATTTGGCAACGCCGCCGCTAGTCGTTCTCGATACAAATGTGCTTGTCGCTGGACTATGTCGCCGCGCAGACTCTCCTAGTTTCAAAATGCTTCAGCATATCCAACAGGCAACCATTCCCTTAGTTTTGACACAAAAGCTGTATCTTGAATATGAATCGGTCTTAACAAGAAGAAGCATTCTCAAATTAATAGGTGCTAGTAAAGAAGAAATTGGGTTTATCTTAGACGCATTGCTGGCACTTGCCTATCAATCTGAAGTATTTTATTTATGGCGTCCAAACTTACCTGATGAAGAAGACAATTTTGTATTAGAAGCGGCTGTTGCAACCAACGCTTTGGTGGTGACTAAAAATACTACTGACTTTCAGAGGGGTGAGTTGAAATTTCCAGACCTTGTGATTTTGACCCCTCAACAGTTCTGCGATCTGTATCTATAGCCAATGGAGAAAGACCATGAGCGCGATTTCTGTAAGATTGCCAGATGAACTAAAAGACAAAGCGATGCGGCTGGCCAAAAAGAAAAACATGTCTTTTAACAGTCTGGTAAACTATTGGCTTCAAGCGGCTGTCCAACAGGATGAAACTATCGAGTGGATGAAAAGTCGTCTGAGTGGAAAAAATCCAGATCTCGCACTCGCTAAATTCGGAGTTTTTCTAAAAGAAACGCAGCCTGGGGATGAGCCAACTCTGGCTGAAATTCAGCAGGCGATGAAAGAATAGCCAAGAACGAGACTCTGCCGCAGAACTAGACGAGGCGTGGCAGACTCCGCCCGAACTGTGAACAGGAGGACGCTTTCTCATGCAACAGCGCCCCAATCTACTCTACATCCACTCCGACCAGCACAATCCCTACGTCATGGGCTGCGCCGGTGATCCGGTAGTAGAAACGCCGCACTTAGATCGCCTCGCTGCCGAGAGCGTGCAATGCACCCAAGTGTACTGCCCGTCGCCGGTGTGCGTGGCCTCGCGCATGGCCATGCTCGCGGGGCGCTACCCCAGCGACATTGAAGTGTGGACCAACAATCAGATCCTCAATTCGGGGGTGCCGACGATGGCCCACGCCATGGGAGCGGCTGGGTATCGGCCCGTGCTGATCGGCCGCATGCACTCCATAGGTCCCGACCAACTGCACGGCTACATCGCAAGGCCGGTGGGCGACCACTCCTCCAATTGGCCCGGCGGGGGACAAGCACCAGCCATGAGCCGCAGCAGTCTAGAACAAGCCGGACCGGGACAGAGCTCGTACCAAGTACACGACGAGGACGTGACCGCAGCGGCTGTGTACTTTTTAAATCAACTCGGAGTGCAAAAACGCGCTGGTCAATCCGAAGGCCCCTTCAGCCTCAGCATCGGCTTTATGCTACCGCATTCTCCCTATTTGGCGCGGCGGCCTCTGTACGATTACTACCGAGCGAAAATTCGCCTGCCCACAGTGCGCGAGCCTTTCGGCGATCACCTCCATCCGGCGATCCATTGGTGGCGAGCCCACGGCGGATTGCAGGAGATACCCGAAGAATGGGTGCTCAACGCTCGGGCCGCTTACTGGGCCTTGGTCGCCGCAATGGACGACATGATCGGCCGCATTTTAACGGCCCTGCGAGAAAATGACTTGGCCGACAATACCCTAGTGGTGTACAGCTCGGATCACGGCGAATTGGTCGGCGAGCACGACTTGTGGATGAAGCGGACTTTTTACGAAGAGTCGGCCAAAGTACCAGCCATTGTCTGCTGGCCCGGCGTTCTGCCAGCGGGGACGCAATGCGACCGGGTCATAAGCGCCTTAGATCTCAACGCCACCATGCTCCAAGCCCTAGGTGCCCCACCCTTACCCAATTCGCCGGGACGGTCGGCGCTGGAGTTGCTGCGCACGGGACAGAGCGATTGGGAGGACGTAGCCTTTTCGGAATACGCCCTGCGCGAAGGTCAAGTGCAGCGCATGGTGCGGCGCGGGCCGTGGAAGCTGATCTACCACTGGCGCGAGCGCCCCCAGTTGTTCAATCTAGCAGAAGATCCCCACGAGCAGGTGGATCGGGCCGCCGGCCCAGAATGCCAAGAGTTGATAGCCGAGTTGACAGACTTAGTCTTAGACGGGTGGGATCCAGCCCAAGTCGCGGCGCGGCTAGAGGCGCGGCAGGCGGATATCGATTTAATCCGCGACTGGGCCGAACAGACCAACGCACCCGACCAGTTCCGCTGGGATCAGCGGCCAGACATGACCTATCGGGAGCCTCCATCTGGTTGATTCTCCACCTTTAGACACCTATATTGCCCCGCGCCAGGAGCATCCCCATGAGCACAGAACTTTTCGACTTGACCGGCCAAGTGGCTGTGGTGATCGGCGGTGCCCGCGATTTGGGCCGCGACATGGCCGAGAGCCTAGCCGACGCCGGCTGCCATCTAGCCATTACGTCGCGCCAAGAAGCTAGTGCCCAAGCCACAGCCGCACATCTCAAAGCGACCTACGGCTGTGAGGTGTACAGCGCCGCCCTCGACATCTGCGACCACGCCGCCCTCAGCCGATTCGCCCAAGACGTCCATCAGTGGCAAGGCCGTGTCGATGTGGTGGTCAACAACGCCGGCGGCGGCTTAGGACTGACTACCACCGACCCGTTCGAGCGCGAGCCAGCAGACGCCCGCCTGCTCATCGACACCAATTTGACCGGTCCCCTCTTCTCCTGCCAGATCTTCGGCCGCATCATGGCCGCACAAGGCTCGGGCTCCATTATCAACATCGCCTCCATCGCCGGTCTAGTCGGCCGCGATCGCCGCATGTACGAGCGCACTGGCTTGGGCCAGCAACCGCTCGACTACGCCGCAGCCAAAGCCGGCGTCATCGGTCTGACGATGGACGCGGCCGCCTATTTGGCTCCTATGGGCGTGCGGGTCAACGCCATTTCGCCCGGCGGCTTTGAGCGCGGCCAACCCCAGGCCTTTATCGACGCGTACAGCAACGCCACCGCCTTGGGCCGCATGGGCCGCGACGGCATGGATATGAAGGGAGCGGTGCGCTTTTTGGCCTCGCCCGCCGCCGACTATATCACTGGGCACAATCTGGTGGTGGACGGCGGCTTTTGCATGTGGAAGTAGCGTCTTAGAGGATAAGCCATGGCGACGATCCCTTGGTGCTGCCGGTGTCGCGCTATTGGCGACCCCAAGACGAGGATATTCCGCTCAAAGCTTGGGCGGAGAATTATCGGTCTAACTTAAAGGAGGAGACCGTCCCGTGCCCCAACAAAACCTGCGCCACCTCACCCCCGATCAAGTCGAACGCTTCTACCTCGACGGCTGCCTGACCGTCGAAGACGTGCTGACCCCCGACGAGGTCGCCTCTTTAGCAGCCCATACCGACCGCATCGCTACCGGCGAACTCGACCACATTCCCGACACCAGCATCCAGCTCGAACCCGTCTTCCGCCGCGGCGAAAAATCCGTCACCGACCAAGTGCTAGCCGTGCGCAAATTGTACAACATAGCGGTGTACGACGACGTGATGTGGGCCCACGTCACCCACCCCAAAATCGCCGACATCATCGCCGACCTGCTCGGCACCTCCGACATCAAGATGTACGGCGACCAACTCTTTATGAAAGCGCCACGCACCGGCTCGGCGCAGGGTTGGCATCAGGATTCGGCCTCTTGGCGCGACATTTTCCCCATGGACTTGGTCTCCGCCTGGACCGCCATTGACGCGGCCACCCTCGACAACGGCTGCCTCAACTTTGCCCCGGGCACTCACCGCTGGGGCATGTTGCGGGGCGAGCGCTTGGCCCCTTTTGTCGCCGATCTGGAAAGCGGCGGCTGGCCCATCCGACCCGCTCCCCTGCGCGCCGGCAGTATCAGCTTCCACCACAGCCTAACGCTGCATCAGAGCAACGCCAATCTGACCGGCACGCGGCGCAGGGGCTATGCCGTGCACTACATGCGCGCGACTTCCTGGCGCGACGAGGCGGTCACCGACGCGCCCAAAATGCCGCCCTTTAAGCAGGTGCGAGGACGGTCTTTTCCGGGGAGGGTTTAACCACCCCATTCGGCACCTCAGCCAACGTCGCCCGCGAACTGGCCACTAACCACTCACTATGGTACCTTTGGGATAGCATAGATAGCGGCTAGAGGTCTCAATGGCGACAGCAAACATCCTCAACACTCGCACGATCAACTACATGGAGTTGATCGGCAACGGCAAGTTATACCGCGTACCCCCGTACCAGCGCGATTACTCTTGGTCGCAAGAGCAGTGGGAGGATCTCTGGAACGACATCGTCGAACTACGGCCTCGTTCGGAAGACCGCCATTATCTGGGTGCCTTGGTCGTCGAAGGAAGGAGCGACCGCGAATTTTTGGTTATCGACGGCCAGCAGCGCCTAGCCACATTGAGCCTGTTTGCCCTCGCTGTGATCGATAGGTTGCAGGCGATGGCCGCCCAAGGCATCGAGATCGATGCCAACAGGGAACGTGGGCGAGAGCTTCGCAATCGCTTCATCGGAGAAAAGGATCCGGCATCGCTCACCGAGAGCACGCGGCTGTACCTGAACGAGACGGATAACCCCTTTTATCAAGACTACCTGGTTCAACTCAGGAAGCCACTCAACCCGAGGGGGCTGCCCAAATCGAACCGGCTACTCTGGGAATGTTTCCTCTACTTCAGGGGCTGCCTCGAAGAGGACAAATTACAAGACGACGGAAGAGGCATCGCGAGCCTCCTTTCCGAAACTCTGGCCCGCCAATTCCTGTTCATTCTGATCACGGTAGATGACGAACTAAACGCCTATACCGTTTTTGAGACACTCAACGCGCGCGGCCTAGAATTGACGACCACGGACCTGCTCAAGAACTATTTGTTCTCGCTAGTGCGCGTCCCCGCCGACCTAGAAGCACTCCAGCGCCGCTGGCAAGCACTCATTGAAACCGTAGAACAAGCGCGTTTTCCAGAATTCCTCCGCTATCACATGCTTTGCGAGCTACCGCAGGTTCGAAGCCAACGCCTTTTCAAATTAGTGCGCGAGCGGACGAAGACGACGCAAGATGTCTTTATGCTCCTCGACGAGTTGGAGACGCGAGCGGAGCTGTTTGCGGCGGCTTCGGACCCGAATCACAGCTACTGGATGGAATTGCCTGCAGCAAAGGCATTCATCCGTGAGCTAAACCTTTTTCAAGTACGCCAAGCGATGCCGCTGCTGTTCGCCGCATGGGAATCTTTCTCAAGCGAAGACTTCGTCCGCATTCTGAAACTCGTCAGCGTGATTTCGTTCCGTTACATCGCAATCAGCCGCCTCAACACGAATGACCTCGAACCTGTGTATCACCATGCTGCCAAGGCGGTAATTGATGGCAGAGCTGCCAGCCCGGCGGAAGTATTCGAACGCCTGAAGTCGATCTACGTAGAAGACGAGAAGACGCGCCAAGATTTTGCCCTCTTCAGCGTACCTACTCGCGGCCCGAGGAAGAAATTGGCGAAATACATCCTCGCGCGACTCGAAGGCGATGCCGCCGACCGCTATTGTGACCCAGACACAGACCCCGGCACAATCGAGCACATCTTGCCGGAGAACCCGGCTGAGACTTGGAGCGAGATCTTTGCATCCGAACAGTGGGACGCGTCGGCATACCGCCTCGGCAATCTTACCCTTCTCGAAGCCGCGGCTAATCGAACCGTTGGAAATGCAACATACGCTGACAAATGTGATGCGTACGACAAAAGCTCGTATGTCCTCACCAAGAGGATCCCAGCAATAGCGCCCGAGCAATGGACGCCCGAATTGATAGATGAACGGCAACGGCAGCTTGCAGCAAGGGCCGTGCATTTGTGGAGAGCGGATTTCGCGTGAAGATAGCGAGCGTGCTATCTTGGTCTTTGGTCGTCCGAAAATCGGAATGCGGACAGAGTACTACAAAGGAGCAACGCCGTGGACAAACACCTCTACACGGTCTCAGAAGAAGAAAAATACTACTTCGACCTGCGCGGCTACCTAGTCGTCCGCAACGCCCTCACCGCCGAGGAAGTAAGCGAGTGCAACGCCGCCATCGACCACTTCGCCGACCAGATCTCCGCCTACCCCGACTCCCTCGCCCGCGGCTCAAGCGCCCTGCAAGGCACGACCAGCCGCCAGCAACTCTCCGGTATGCTCGGTTGGCCGCCCCCCTACCGCGAACCTTTTCGCCGCCTGCTGGTCCATCCCACCGTCGTCTCGCGCCTCAACGAATTCAGCGGCCCGGGCTTTCGCCTCGATCACGGCCCCCTGCTCATCAGCGCCACCGAGGGCACCGAAGGGCACTACCTGCACGGCGCGGGCGAGCCTTTTAGCCCCGCCACTTGGTATCACCAGCAAAACGGCAAAATCTACTGCCGAGGCATCACCGTGGCTTGGCAACTGACCGACTGCAACCCCGGCGACGGCGGCTTTGCCGTGATCCCCGGCAGCCACAAAACCTGCGAGCCGACCCCGCCCGAGATCCGCTCGCTCGCAGAGTACGGCGAATTGGTCGTCCAACCCGCCATGCGCGCAGGCGACGTCCTCTTCTTCGCCGAGACCGCCACCCACGGCACCCTGCCGTGGAAAGGCAAGACGCAGCGACGCTCCGTGCTCTACAAATACGCCTCCCGAGGCGCGGCCCGAGCCACGGGCAAATACTTCACGCCACAGGCGCGCTACGGCGCTTGGACCGACGAACTCACGCCCGAAGAACAAGCCGTCCTCTACGGGCCGGGCGTCCACCACAAGGATCTGCCCCTGCTGGAATCCGACGGCCAAAAAACCTCGATTGCGGAGAGCTGAAATGGATGCACGCGAACGCTATTTCTGGGATCTCACCGGCTATCTGGTCGTCCGCAACGTCCTCACCGCCGAGGAATTAAGCGCATGCAACGCCGCCGTCGATCACTGCATGGACCGAATGCTGCAAGGCCCAGACAACGGCGGCACCCAAGGCAGGTCGAACGCGCTCCAAGGCACCGGCCAACAGACCCTCCCCAACCTGCTCGAATTGCCCCATCCCCACTGCGAACCCTTCCGCCGCCTGCTGGTGCATCCCCAAGTCGTCTGCCGCCTCAATGCAATGTGCGGCAAGGGTTTCCGCCACGACCACGGCCCCTGGGTCTCCTACAGTCCCAAGGGAACCGAGGGCCTCATCCTGCACGGAGCGGGCGAACCCCACAGGCCCTATGTGGCCTACCATCACCAGAACGGCCAGTTCCACTGCGCTGGCGTCACCGTGACCTATCAGTTGGCCGACTGCAAGGCCGGCGATGGCGGTTTTGCCTGCGTGCCGGGCAGCCACAAAGCCAAGTTCCCCATGCCCGCTGGCGTGCGCTCCTGCGACGAACCGCTGGACGTAGTGCACCAGCCTGCGCTCAAAGCCGGCGACGTCATTTTCTTTATGGACGGAGCCCAGACCCACGGCACTCTCCCTTGGCAAGGCGAGGCACCACGCCGCTCTGCCCTCTACAAATACTCAAGCCGCACCGCCACCCGAGGTGGCGTCTCCATCGAGTTAGCCGAACCGGAAGTCTATTGGGACGAGGCGATCGTAGAGGGCATGACACCCGAGCAACGCGCCGTCATGTACGGCCCCTGTTCCAGTATCGCCCAGAAGCTGCATTTGCAGGTGGACGCCGACGGCAACGTCGTGCTCGGCAAGTAAAACAAGTTATTGGTGTCGTGTAGTTAGACCTCGGCCTCACGGCGTTGCCGAATTTCCCGCCAAAGCCTCACTGCCAGCGCGAAATCGCCGTCTGCCAGCGCGACTAGTGCTCGCACTTTTAGGGAATCGGGGGATCGGTGGAGGGCGCAAGCGCGGCGGGCACAGGCGCGGGCTTGAGTGCCACAACCGCGTTCAAGTGCCGCCTGTGCTTGACGCCGATGGCGGCCGGCGGCGCGTTCAACCGCTAGCACTTGGCGCAAATCGGTCTGACAGCGATGGCAGCAAAGGCCCCCTCGATACGGGGCCTTGCACGTCGGACAACGTTCCACGCGGGCTACTCCAAATAGAAGAGAATCTCGTCGAGTTCCCGCTTGAAATCGGCAGCCTCCGCGGCCTGCCCGGCCCGTAGGGCATCGCGCAGATCCTCCATCAGATTGACGATCTCTTCGCGATCTTCGGCCGGAGCAGTATCGAGCGATTTTTCGGCCCGCGCTAGGGTATCTTGCATCTCCGCGGGCACCTCGACGTGGCCGGCCTCCTCCACGGCCTCTCCTTCCTCTACGCCCCAGAGCGCCTCAACTCGCTCCCGCGACGCGCTGAGTTCTTCTTCGGTGGAACGCCCCAGAGCGTCTTCGATTGTGCCGTGGATTTCCCGGCCGGTCGCCCGCTCCACGGCGTGAACTTTTAGCAGGCCGTCGAGATCCAAGCTGTAGGTAAAGAGGATTCCCTGCTCATGGGCGTCTTGCTGTCGATTTAAGTCGTCAAAGATAAAGGTGCCGATTTCCACGTTTTGCAAGGCGTCTGGATCTTCCCCCTGATAGACTTTGATCTCCACGGTCTCCTGGTCTTCAAACATCGTGAAAAACACCTCGGTCCGCGTAGCTGGGAGTTTGGCGTTGCGCCGGATGAGGGGAATGAATTGGTGGGCGTAGGGCATGCCGTAGAGTTCCCCCATGGCACTGGTACCAAAAGTATAGGGCGTGATATCGACCAGCACGGCCGGCACGGCCTGACCCATTTCGATCCCCGCCTGTACCGTCGCCCCCAGTGCCACGCACAAATCCGGGTCCACGCCGCCGTGCGGCTCCTGTCCCAAGCGCTCCGCCAGGAGTTGGGCAATGCGCGGAATGCGGGTCGAACCGCCCACCAGCAGAATGCGGTCGAGCTGGCTAGGGCGCACATCGGCGTCGTTGAGTGCCCCGGTGACGGCCTGCATGGTGCGAGCGAGCGGCTCTTCTAGATCGCGCTCGAAGTCGGCGCGGCTCAGTTCGCAGGAAAGATGCAGCGCCTCGCCGTTGACCGAGGCGATGTGGTCCTCTTCCACGCGGGCGTACGGCTGATGCGAGAGTTCTATTTTGGCCCCTTCGGCTGCCCGGCGCAGCCGCGCCTGCAAAAGGCGGTTCTGGCGGCCGTCGGCGAGGCCCAACTCGGTTTCGAGGTGGACGTTGAGGCGCTCGATGAGGACCTGATCGAAATCGTCGCCCCCTAAGTGGTTGTCGCCCGTGGAAGCCAAGACCTCGACCACCCCGGCTTCCATGCTCACCACCGAGACGTCGAAGGTGCCCCCGCCTAGATCGTACACGAGGATTTTGCGGTGTCCCTCGCTGCTGCTTTCGTAACTGAGCGCCGCGGCCGTAGGCTCGTTGATGATCCGCACGACCTCTAGGCCGGCGAGATCGCCGGCTTCCCGGGTGGCCTGCCGCTGGGCATCGGTGAAATAGGCCGGGACCGTGATGACGGCCTTGGACACCGGCCGCCCTAGGGCGCGACTGGCCCGCTCTTTGAGCGCCTTGAGGATAAAGGCCGAAATCTCTTGCGGCGTGTATTCGTCCGCCCCCATCGGCACCTTGGTCTCAGACCCCATCAGGCGCTTGATGGAAAGCACGGTGCGCTCGGGGGCGACCGCGTACTGGTTGCGAGCTTGGTGCCCGACGATGACTTGCCCTGTCTCATCGAGCCCCACACACGAAGGTAAAATCGCTTCATCGCCCTCCCGGACGATCTGGGGCATCCCCCCGGAAACGATCGCCACTTCCGAGTTGGTCGTGCCCAAGTCTATACCGATAACCGCTGCCATGACAATCACTCCTGTATGTCGAGGCGATTGACGGCTACCTCGGCCAAGCGCAGCACATCGCCGCCTCGCGTAAAACCACTGAGGAATTCCTCGACGACTACATGGTCTGCGCACTGCGCGACTCGGCGCGACTCCACCGCCCGCATCGTGCGCGCATCAAAGGGATGCCCGACAGTCTGCACAAGCTGGACGCCGAACTGGGCCAGCATCCGGTCAAAGCGTCTGAGGGCCAACTCATAGCCTTGTACCACCCCAGCGACCCCCGGCGCGGGACGCCGGAACAGCCGCGGTGGTCGGTGCAGCTCGACTGCCGCGGCTTGGCCTCGCACCAAAGCGTCGCGGACCTCAAAAAAGGACTGTAGGCAGCGATCCTCGGCCACCCTAGCGACGCGCTTCTCAAAGGACGCTAGATCCTCTTCCCAGTGCTGTGCCCAGTCTGCGACCGTCTCGTATAGCGTCGCCGCCTTTTCCAGTTCCCGACTGGCCTTGGCCTGTTCTCGGTTCTGCCGGCGGGTCTCCTGCCGCAGAGCGGCCATTTCGGCAAACAGGTCGCGCAGGTCGCACTCGGCGGTTTCCTCGCCATCGGCCTCTAAAGGATCCTCGTTGCACTCGTCCAGCCACTGCCCAAAATCCGCTAGGGCCTGTCGCTTCCAGTCGTCGCCCTTGCTACCCATCTTTGCCGTCGCCTTTCATCGTCGCCTTGCCTTCTGCGGCGAGGAGCGTTTGTAATCCCGGCGTCTTGCGCTGCACCGCACGCGCCTGGACCAATGCCGCGAGGGCCAATTCAAAGTCGCCGTATTGGGCCATCCCGAAAATGGCCGATTCCACGCGGGAGCGCACATCCTTCAGAGCCTCGTAGGCGGCCGTAATTTGCTGGAAACGCTCGGGGTTGCGGCTAGGCGGATGCGTGCGGATTAGCTGCAAATAGCGCTGGCGAATCTCTTCTTGGGACGCGGTCGGAGAAAGGCCCAAGGCCCAATAATGAGCTAGCATGTCTGTGCTCCTCTCAGCAGCCGGCGCAACAGGTTAAGTGCGCTCCTCACATCTGCGTTCATCTGCGGATACGCTGTTGTCGGGTGCCTGCTTCTCAACGATGTTTTTTCTTTTTTTTGCGAGCGAAAAGTAGAAAGTACAGTTCGGGCGAGAGGTCGTCGCTCAGGTCCGCCGCTTCGCACTCGCGGCCAATCCGCTCCAGATCTCGCCGCGTCTGCTGGCTAGACTTGAGGACGCTGGCAAATTCCTTCAATGCGGCCAGCGGAGCACCGCGCAGGCTGTTTTCGTCGATGAAGGCCTCCAGCTCGCTTAGTTCGTCCACTAGCTCGCCGTCGCTCAGCTCCGGTGACTCAGCCTCATCGTCGAGCAGCATCTCTAAAGCCCCCTCTAACGACCCGCCTTCCCCGCCGAGGAGGTCTGCGGGTAGCGGCAGCCCACCCCCGAACAGGGGCACGGGCCAATCCAGCACGTCAAAGCGGAACTGCTGTAGGGCCTGTCGCAAGGGGCCGTGCGCGTAGTTGGCCAGCCGCATCGCAGCCGCCCGCAGCCGCGTCTGGTCGGCGGCATCCGCCGCGTCGAGGACTTCGGCAAAGCGCCGCGAATCGTAGTCTTGGCCTTCTTGGTAGCGGATCGCCGCCAAGTAGAACAGGAGCAACGGGTCGCGTTGGGCCTTTTGGCGGCCCCGCAGGCGGCGGTTTATTTCAGCGCGCACCGGAGCGTGCTGGTCGCTGGCCAGCAGGATATCGAAGAAGGCGAGCAAGTGATCCTCTTCGAGGCGCTCCATGAGTGCGGTCCACCAGTCGGCGAGGACCGGAGCGATCTGGAGGCGGTCGTAGAGGATGCGGAAGTCAGCGGGCAAAGGGGCGATGAGCTCGAGCACTGCGTCAGGGCCAAGTTGCTCCAAGACCGTTGCTTGGCGCTCGAGCAACGCCTTCAGAGCATTTCCCATCTCGGGCTTGACGTTCTTGATATGGCTGTTTTCCGCCAAATCGTGCAGCAGCAAGGCCAACGTTCGGAGTCGGGCACTCGGCGGCAGGCCCTCTAAGTGGGGAGCGACGATCTCGGCGGCGTCCCCGCCAGCGGATACCACCGCCAGCAGGAGCCGCTTCACCCGCAAGACGAACGCCAGCCGCGGGCGTTCCAAGTCCTCAGCGCGCTGGAGATCTTGGGCCGCTAGCTTAAACCTGCCGCGTTTGCGGCTCTGATCGGCGGACTTGAGGAAGCCGACAGCCTGCATATCCAAGAGACGCTCGTCGTGGGGAGCGCACTTGCGGCCCTCAGCCAGCGACTTTTCGGCTCGGCGATACGCATTCTTGGCATAGTGGAGGGCCGCCAGCTCTAGGTGGGGGTCTGGATCGTCTGGGAAGCGGGCCGCCATAGCGCACAAGGTCTTTTCAAACTTGGCTTGGTACTCGGGGTGGCCCCGCAGCAAATCGAGCAGAAAGCGATAGCCTGCGCGGTTGTCGGGATCGGCCGCGAGGCTAGCCGTCATCAACAGGGCCAAGACCATCCCGGGGTCGTCGAGCCGCTCGTCTAGCAGGGCAGCGAGCGACTCGATCATTTCGTAAGGCAGGAAGTCGGGCTGAAGACCGACCTTGTGGCCGGTCCGGGCCATGGCCTCCAGCACGCGGCCTCGGGCCACGGCCCGATCTGGCGCATGGGGAAACGCCACGGACAGCAGGTCGAGGTACACAGCCGCCGGACCGGGATCCCACCGGTCGGGAGCTAGCTGCTGGATGAGCAAGCCAATCTGGGCCGTGGCACTAGCCACCCGCTCAGTCGGCAGCAGACGCTGCACCAGCCCGGGCATGGCCTCGATGGGTACTTTGTTCCGAGGAACGGCTAGCCCAACCACCTGCAGCAGGGCCATTTGAGCTTGGAGGGGCTCTTCGGGGTAGAGGGCAACAGCCAAGCCGGGGATAAGTCGTTCGATATCGCGCAGACGCCCTTTGTGGATGGCCTCGCCCAGTTGGTCGGCCAAGGCCGCGCTGGCCGTCCCTAGGACTTGCTGCACGGCCGCCGGCCCGGCCACTCCTTCGCCGGTGCAAAGGCGTCGCCATTCGGCAACTGTGTGCGTCAGGGCAAAGTCGGCCGGCAGCAGGTCGAGAATCCGGCGCAACCCCTCGTCATCGCCGGTGCCGAAACACACCATGGCCTTGCAAAACAGACGCCAAGCCGCAAACGGGGAGCGCCGACCGATTCCTCCGAGCAGGCCGACGGCCCGCTCCCAGTCCCCGGCATCCATAGCTTCGAGACTCGATTCGACCTGCCCGGCGTCGCGCCGCAGGGGATGATCCGCCGCAAAAACTTCGAGGCCCTGCCAGCACCGTTGGATCACGAGGCGGTCTGCCAGCATCCGCTCGACTTGGGGAATGGGCGGCCGTTGGGCCTGCAAATAGTCCGCATAATCCGCCAAGGCTTCGGCCCCATCTGCGTGGCGGATGTACTGCAGCCAATCTTCTTCGGCTAGCGGCTGGAAGGCAATGGAGACTCGGTGTTGTGCAGCCGAGGTGCGCATCGCAGCGGCTTCTTTGGCCAAGCCCTTTTCCGCCAACTGACGGGCGCGTTGCATGCAGGCACAAAACAGCAACAGCGGCAGTTCCTCCAGCGCGGGGTCGCCGTGTTGGGCCTGCCTGAGCAGGTCGAGTGCTCTGCGTCCATCCCCCTCAGTTAAACTCTGTCGGGCCTGCGCCAACAGATGCTTGGGCGGTACGCGCCGCTGTTTTAACCGTTTCCGCTTTCGCTCTCTGCGGCTGTGCTTGGGCATTATACTCCGTCTGCCGAGGTTGCAGAATTGTGCGTTCTAACGTTATAAATAGTGAATTGCTCGCACCCGGCAAAGGGCATGTGTTCTCCTTCGACGTACTGCGGTCGCGGCGCGTACTTATTCCCCACTTCGGGCACCACTTCGCCCCGGCACATAATGCACGGGCTGCGATCCACCGTGACCCTAGTGCTAGTCGGAATGTAGCGCAGGGTAAGCCCGACCCGCCATTGGTCCGAACTATTGGCGTTGGACCCGTGGATGATATTGGGGTGGTGGATGGAAATATCTCCGGCCTCCAGTTCCAGATCGACGGCGTCGGCATCGTCGAGATGGTCGGGGTGGATGCCGACACCAAGGACGTACTTATCCCTATCGAGATCGACCAGCTCGCTGCGCTTGAGCAGGCGCTTGGTGTGCGTCCCCGGCAAAACCCGCATACAGCCATTGGCCACCGTCGAATCCGTGCCAGCCACCCACAACGTAGTGACCTCCATCGGCTCCAAAGGCCAGTACGAGCCGTCCTGATGCCACTGCACGGCTTGGCCGGTGCTGGGTTTTTTGGCGATATAGTGCGCCGCGAACATGGCCACATTAGGCCCGAGGAATTGCGCCGCAATATCGACCAACCGGTCGTCGGTGACTAGGCGGTGCATAAAGGGATCGTCCACCATCAATTCGTGGTGTAATTGCTCGGGGCGCGTGCCCGGATTCTTTTTCACCAACCAGTGGACGTGCTCCACCGTCTCGGCGGCCAGTTCCGCATCAATGGCCTTGCGGGCAATGCAAAAGCCCTGCTCGTCGTATTCTTGGCGCAGTGTCGTTTCCATCTGTTCTCTTGCCCTCCTAGGCTCGCCACGCTGGGTGGGTGACATGCAGCAAATAGGCCCGTTCCGGCACGGTGATGATCGTCTGCGTACCCTTCTCAATATAACCCAAATCACCTGCCCCGTATTCCACCGGCTCCTGATCCGCGACTTGGATATCCAAGTGCCCCTCTAACATGAAAAAGACCTCGTCGTAATCAAAGGTCCACACCAACCGACTGGCTTCTAGATACTCGGTAAAACCGGCCGACAGTTTGTCGCCGACGCCAACAATCGGATCGGAAACCTGCACCGTGGCACCAAGCACGTCAAAAGCGGCTAAATCTCTCTGGTCCTTTTCTACTTTATAGATCATGGCGCGCTCCTAGTTCTCTTTATCCAGCTTGAATTTCGCCATATTTCCTTCGCTCATGGCGCGTCGCTCTCCGAGCAGATATGATAGAGCTAACGTACGAGAATCCCGCAGTTGCACCAACAAGGGCACTCGCTGCAACATTGTTCGCCATAGCATTTTTCAATACCTTGCACGCTCCGTGCAGGCTGCTGACGCAACCCCCCATGCCGGAGCTTCACCGATGAAAGTCCTCTTACGCCAACGAGATCTCTCCGACGGTCACCAAGGAGATCCGACGTGAAGGTGGCTAGCGTCGAACTCACCAACCTCGACGTGCCATTCGAGCCGTATGCTGGCCAGCACCTGCAGTACTGGATTGCGCCGTGGCGGATCGTTCAGGTATGCAAGCTGACGCTGGACAACGGCGTTGTCGGTTGGGGTGAGACCATTCCGAATGCCACCCATGCCCGGGTACCGGACGACATCGCAGAACGCATCGTCGGCGCAGAGGCAGCGGCTCTATTATGGCGCGACGAACTCGGTGCCGGCGTGCAGATCGCCCTGTTCGATGCCGTGGCGAAAAACGAGAACGTCCCGATCTGCGACCTGCTTGGGCCACGAGTGCGCAACGGGTGTCCGATCTCCTGGTGGACCTGCGACATGGGCCCGGAGGATTGGGCTCGCCAGTGCGAGATGGCGGTTGCGCAGGGGTATATGTCGGCCAAGCTCAAGACGAGACCGTGGCAAGACCTGCACGCCTGCCTACAGGCGGTGCTGCGCGTAATTCCGCCGCAATTTAAACTCGACCTCGATTTCAACGGCCACCTAGTGAATGCCGCCAATGCAGTCCCGCTGCTAAAATCGCTTGAGCAGTACGAGCAACTGGCGATGATCGAGACCCCGATACCGCAGGAGGATATCGCCGGTAACCTCCAAGTTCGGTCGCGGATCAACCGGCCCATCGCCATGCACGTGGACAGGCCTCCGATCATGACAGTGCTGCGCGACGACATCGCGGATGGCCTGATTATCGGGGGCGGTGCCTCGCAGCTAATGCAACAGCAGGCCGTAGTCGCAGCCGCCAATAAGCCGTTCTGGCTGCAACTAGTCGGTACCGGCATCACCACAGCTTGGGCGGCTCACGTGGGGGCGGTCTGCCCCGAGGCCCGGTGGCCAGCCATCACCTGCATGAACATCTACCAGAGTCAGCTACTGAAGAGACCAATCGAAGTACAGGGCGGCTACTACCCGGTTCCCCAAGGGCCCGGTCTGGGTATCGAGATCGATGAGGCGGCGGTGCAGAAATACACAGTGGACTACTCGACGGTACACGAGGTTCGCCACCTTTATCGCTACGTCCGCTCCGGCGGCCAGAGCGCGCACATCGCCGGCAACAGGAGCGCTTTCCACGGGCGCTACCGGCAAGCCGGACTGCCCCTTTTCGAGGCCGACTCGACGCTCGAGGTCATCGCCGACGACGGCAGCAGCGAATTCGCCGAGTTCTACCGCGAGATCGAGCGGCGCGGCGTCCTCTTCGGGAAATAAGCGCCAGCGGCGTCCGAGTTGTGAACATCCTCAAAGGAGAATAGGTGAGACTCACCAACACCTGACCAATACCATGCCCAACTACTGTCCCACTTCCCACGACTGGCAACGACGCAGTCCCGCCCAAGCCGGCTTCGACGCCGACGAACTAGCCGCGGCATTGGCCTTCGCCCAGACCCAGGAGATCCAAGCCTCCACCAATTTGGCCGACATGCTGCCCAAGGGCGACCGCCACCCCAACGACCGCCCTTTAGGCCCCCTGAAAAAACGCGGCCCCACAGCCGGCCTGATCGTGCGGCAAGGGTATCTGGTCGCCACCTTCGGCCCGGTCGACAGCGTCGAAGTCACGTTCAGTTGCGCCAAGAGCTATATCTCGGCGCTGGCCGGGGTGGCCTTTGACCAAGGACTAATCCGCGATCTCGACGAACCCGTCGGCCGCACGGTCGCGGACGGCGGCTTTGACGCGCCGCAAAACCAGTCCATCACTTGGCGTCATTTGCTGCAACAAACCAGCGAATGGGAAGGCGAACTCTTCGGCATCCCCGACTGGATCGATCGAGGCCGCTCACTAGGCCAAGGGGCTACCGAAGCCACGGTGGGCGGCACGGCCTCCAGCGCCGACAATTACCGCTCTCTCGAACCGCCCGGCACCTTTTGGGAATACAACGATGTACGCGTCAACCGCACGGCCCTCAGCCTGTTGCGCCTTTTCCGTGGCCCCTTACCCCTTGTGCTCAAAGAGCGCATCATGGACCCCACTGGGGCCTCTTCCACTTGGGAATGGCACGGATACGAAACCTCTTGGGTCGAAGAAAGCGGCCAACGGGTCCAATCCGTCTCCGGCGGCACGCACTGGGGCGGCGGCCTGTGGATCACCACCTACGACCACGCCCGCTTTGGCCTGCTCTTCCAGCGGCGAGGGCGCTGGAACGGCCGCCAGCTCCTTTCCGAACAGTGGATTGATCACTCCCTCACTCCCTGCCCCATCAAGCCCGAATACGGCTTCCTGTGGTGGCTCAACCACCAGCACGACATGTCCGATTTGGCCTGCCTCGACAGCTTTGCGGCGCGCGGAGCCGGCGGCAACATCGTCTTCGTCGAGCCAGAGCGCGAGCTAGTCATTGTCCTGCGCTGGTGCGGCAACGCCAAAGCCGTAATCGACCGCATCCTCGCCAGTGAAGTCTGATACCCGACTAGAAAATCGCACCACGTCATCTCGTTCTTTATATTTCCCCGTCAGTGTTACTCCTAGCAGAGATACTATCCAATGCGCGATGTTTGGCTCTTGGTCCTGGTCCTCGCAGCCACGGTCAGCCACGCCCAGATTGAAAAGTGGCAGATCGGCGGTAGCGGTCTGGCTTGGGACCAAGGCGACTCCCTGCAGATTTTAGTCGATTTTGCCAACGTCCCCGGTTCGATCCAACCACTCTATCTACAGCCGGACCAAAACCTCCTTCCTCTGCTGGAAAACTGGCAATTCTGGCGCGTTCCCGGCGTAAGGAATCTCAGCTATGTCGATGGCTATATGCCACGCGTTTGGAAACGGTGGAATGGCCGGGGCGGCGACCCAACTCAGAGTGGCGTCTTACTAGTCGATGCGGACTCCACCACCTACAACGCACCCCGCTCAGAGGGAATACAGGACCAGTTCTATACCATCGACACCGCCGTGCCGGTCCCCGCCCAGCAGTTCGGGTTCTATACACCCCCTCAGGGATTTCGCTCCGACGGCACCCCGTTGAACACCGATGCCACGCCGGCTTTCGACGTCTCCATTGGCGACGAGTCGGAGCCCGTCGTAACCGGCCCCGCCAGCAAAGCCGGCGGTGAGGATTTCTGCACCAGTAACATAGGGGTCTGGCTACTGGAAAACTGCCCTGAATCTTGGCGGTCCGCCGGCTATGCACCCTTCCAACAAGTGGTGGCCAGCGTGGCCGAAAACCTCGATCCCACCGTCCACGTCGATTTCCCCCGCCAGTACGTGCGCTACTTCCGCTGGCGGCGGCAACTGTCGGTCCTCGACGAAGAGGCGGTTGACATCTGCCCGACCTGCGGCGGCGCGGGCGTCCAAGCCCATGCGCTCAAGGGTTCCATCGGCGGCTTCGAGATCTTCGCCGAGGGCGTACCGCAACGCGCCGTCTTCCTCAGCCGGATCGTCGATCTCGGCCAAGCCGTCAACTTTGGCCGCCTGCATTGGTCGGCAACGCCGCTGCGACTGGAAAACGGCGCAGTCGTCGAAGCGCCCGACGCCCAAGTCTGGCTCAAGGCCGAAGTTCGCATCGGACGCGACGACGATCCCGCGACGTACAGCGAGTTCACGGACCTCGGACGCGAAAAGGAAGTTTCGCGCGAGCACTACGAGTCACTCACGCCGCAGTTCACTCGCGACCCCCAACCCGGGTTGCGCGCCCCGATAGGCTACGACAGCGACAACTGGTCCTTCTGGTCGGTGCCCGCTACCAAATCCGGGGAGCACCTCAGACTCAGAAGCGGCTCGTACCTACAGCTCAACCTCTCGCTGGAAAGCCGGGACTTTGACGCGTGGATCCGCCTCGATTCGCTGTGGATCGAGATCGCGCCGCTCCTAGCCGAAGAGGTCGTCGCCGAGGTGGCCCGCTTGGACGATCTGCAACCGGTCCGGGGCATCGTCGAGGTGGAATTGGGCCAATGGACCGAATTCGCCTACCAGATCAGGGCCGAGTTCGCGGACGCGGCCGGGTTCGACGCGTTGCACATCAACACCGGCAGTCGCCCCACCTTTCGCCGCTTGGAAATGGGCACCCCGCTCTCAGCCGTCGTTCCCGCCTTGGTGCTGGAGGAGGAAGACGGCTTGACCATTCACCTAAGCGAAAAAATAACCCGCGCCGACAACGCGCCCATCCGCGTCGTCTTCGCCAGCAAAGTGTTCGAACTGTCCCATACCTTTACGGGCGAGCTTCTCGACACCGACAGCGAGAGCCTGCCGCAACCCATCGCACCCGGCGACGCCAGCGAGGCCATTTCGACCAGCAGCCTGAGGGTCTTGGGCGCAGCGGGCGAGTCGCCCGATTTCATCCAGGCGCTGGCCCTCTCCACGCCGGTGCTGACCCCCAACGGGGACGGAGTCCACGACAGGCTCGATATCAATTATGCCCTGTTCCGCCTCCCCGGCCCTGTGCCCGTGGCGCTGGAAGTCTATGCCCTCGACGGCCGCGGCGTCGCCCGCCTCGACAAAGGGTTCCAGGGTGCCGGGCCTCGGCAACTCGTCTGGGATGGCCGCGACGAAGCAGGCCGCCTGCTGCCGCCGGGCCTCTACCTGCTTTCCGTCGCACTGCAAACCGAATTCGCCCAAGCCAGACAATTGCTGCCGCTGGGCATAGCCTATTAACGTGAAACGCACCATGCGACCCCTGCTAATTTCGGTTCTCTGCTCCGCGACGGCCCTCGGTGCCGACGCGCTCCGCTTCGCCGATGTCGAAGCGTGGTCAACGTGGGACATGCCCTATGGGCTGGTCGAGTTCGGCGACGCGGGCCAACTGCAACTGGTCAAATACCGCAAGGACATCAACGCCGTGGCCAACGCTCCGCTCTTTACCCACGGCACCCGGTCGCGGGGCGAGGCGGTAGCGGGCGGCATCTGGAAGGCCGGCAGCAATCCCGACGCTGCCGATCAGACCATCGACGGCGACCCGGCCACCTTCTGGCAAGCGGCACCCAACGACGCCCTTGACGACTGGTTCGTGCAGGTCGATCTAGGCCGCGCAGTGCTGGCCAAGGAGATCCGCCTCACCTTCCCCGACAAGGAGGGCGCTCGCCCCTTTCGCCAGTTCTCCGTCTTCACCGCCACCGGCATCACTTCCGACCCGCTCAACGACGTCTTCATCTATCGGCCGGTCTATTTTACCACCCGTCCCAACGAGGCTACTTCCATCGCGATCCCCCTATCCTTCGACCTCCTAGATACCGCACAGGTCGTCGACCCCAACCTCGACATCAAGCCTGCTGACATCGCCAATTTTCGCCTTGTCCAGTACATCAATTTCACTGTCGAGGACTTCGATCCCGAGGGCGCGCTGGCCGAGATCGAAGTCCTCGCCGCCGGCGACAATGTCAGCCTCGGCACGCTCAACCGTGGCACCGTCCTCGACGGGCTTACTGCCCGCGGCAACGAAGGCATCCTCGACGGCGACATGAATACCGGCAACGCCATCATTCCCACCGCCTATGAGGGGCGCGTGCGCTCTTGGCAGGAGCAAGGCACTTGGTTTTACGTCGATCTCGGTGCCACCTTCTGGCTCGACGAACTCTTTATCTACGTAGTCAGCCCCCGCGAGGGTACTGTCGGAAGCCTAGCTGGCCCGCCCCGGGGATTCAAATTTCTGCACTCGGACGGCACGCGCCTGACCAATTCCGAGTTGCCCACGCCCGAGGCCTTCGACTTCGCCACCCTCATCGACCAGCCCGATCTCGCCATCGGTCAAGACTACGGTGGTCGTGGTGTTCGCTACCTGCGCTACGCCTTCGCGCCGCGCCAGATCCGCTATCTGTTCTGGCACCCCCATACAACCCAAGGTTGGGCCTCCCGCTGGTACGAGATGATGCTGTTCTCCCCCGGTCATCCCGCCCAAGTCGTTCTGCGCTCCCCCTTTATCAACCTTGGAGAAGCCGCTGGTGATAGACGCCCGAAGGTTATCAGCAACCTTTCATGGGATGCTGATCTTCCCCCCGGAACGCGCATCGAACTGCGTTCGCGCTCGGGCAATACCCAAGGCGCAGTCTATACTTTTCACAATAAGATCGGTGAGGTTGTTACAGAAGAAAAATGGCTCAGTTCACCGAAAGTGCTCAGAGGGCCGGTCGATACAACCGTTGTAGTAAGCGAGGACTGGGACGAGTGGAGCGAGGAGTACACCTTTTCCGGCGAAGCCTTCAAATCGCAGAGTCCGCGCCGCTTTGTGCAGCTAGAAATGATCCTCTCGACAGACGACCCGCAAGTAGCGCCCGAGGTCTCCGCACTATCCATTAAGTATGAGGACGCGCTCTTGTGGGGCGTACTGGGCCGCATTGAACCGAGAAACGCCCAGCCTAACGAGGACACTCGCTTCACCTATTCGGTCTTGCCTGCAAGCAACCCCGAGGACTTGGGATTCGACCTGATGCGCTTTGATCTGCCTACTGTAGCATCAGACATCGCTGTACAAATAGGGGGCGCGACTGTCGAGACATCCTTTATCGACATCCGCGCCGACTCCCTACACATCGGCTTGCCTTTCTCTGTTACATCCGACTCAGTCCAGATCAGTTTCACCACCCGCGTGGTGCAAAACGCCACGCTCTTCGGCCTAGATCTAGGTTCGAGCGAACGGCCCGATTTGTGGCAATCGGTCGAAGCGGAAACGCGCCGCGCCAATATAGTCATGTTACCCGCCCTAGCAGACGCCACCCAGCTCATCGACGAGCTCTCGCTTTCCTCGCCCGTGCTGACCCCCAACGGCGACGGTGTCAACGACGAAGTCCAGATCCGCTTTGTCGCCTTCAAGGTAACAAAGCAGACGCCCCGGGTATTTATATACGATCTAGCCGGACGCCCAGTAGCAGAACTCCCACCGCCGACTGTACAAGGTGCAGCCTACGTCTTTAGCTGGACCGGTCGCGATGCGGCTGGGAACCTCGTGCGGCCAGGAGCCTATCTCTATCGCATAGACCTAGGTGCCGACGCGGGCGGAGACACCACCCTGCGCACCGTCGCCGTCGCCTATTGAACTGGCTGGCTTGACTATGTTATTCTGAGCATGTATAAAATAACTGACGTTGGAACCTAATCAGGGCAACATCATGGAAAATCCACTGCAAGCAGTAGAACTGATCGGCACAATCGACGAAAAGGGGCAACTGCATCTGGACGCGCCAATCTCCGCAGTTGGCCAAGGACGAGTTCGCGTTATCCTACTCCCAGAAGAAGCTGAAATCGGAGAGAATGAGTGGCTAAAAGCTGCGGCTAGTAATCCTGTTTTTGACTTCCTAAAAGATCCAGCCGAAGACATTTATACGCTGGATGATGGACAGCCATTCAATGACCAGAGGTAAAATCGTCCTTGTCCCCTTCCCTTTCGATGATCTATCAACTTCCAAAGTAAGGCCCGCCGTTTGTCTGACCGAGCCAACGGGTCCGCAACGCCATGTTGTGCTCGCCTTTATTACCAGCCAAGCTCCCGACAAATCGCTCGATTCAGACGTGCTCCTGAGCGACCAGACCTCTGATTTCCCCGCAACCGGTCTGCGTCTTTCTTCTACAATACGCTTGCACCGTCTGCTGACGATCTCTACTTCACTGATTCAACGTGAATTGGGCCGATTGCCCAATTCAGTACAAAATGAAGTAGGCGAAAAACTCCGTACGCTTTTTCGATTAAGTTGAAAACTGAAAGCACCAGTTCCGCATCTCTAGGTCACCCATCGCCCCCAATCCATAGACCCGCAGTATGCCAGACCAATATCTGCGCACAATTCGCCATTTCAACCGCGACATACACCTGTATCTATTTGCTTCTGGGCTAGTTGGATTTTGTCTATTCAGCGGCATTTACTCGCTATTGTTCAATTTGTATCTGCTGCGGCTGGGCTACGGTCCCGCATTCGTCGGCCAAGTCAACGCCGTCGGTGGCCTAGCCTTTGCCCTCTCCAGCCTACCGAGCAGTTTCCTCGGCAGCCGTTGGGGCAATCGCCGCACAATGATCCTCGGCCTTGGCTTGGCCGTCGTCGGCCATGCGCTGCTTTCCCAAGCTGAGTTCGTCCCCGCTATCCACCAGCAAAACTTCATTCTCAGCATGAACTCTCTCGGCTTACTCGGCATCTCGCTGTACATCGTCAACGGCTACCCCTACCTGATGAGGGTCTCCAGCGCCGCACAGCGCCACCACGTATTCTCGCTCCAAGCCGCCCTCTTCCCCCTTGCGGGTTTCGCTGGCAGTTTGGTCGGAGGTTTCCTGCCGGGCGGCTTTGCCGGTCTCTTGCAACTTTCCCTCGACCATCCCGCCCCCTATCGGCATACATTGCTCGTTGCTTCCCTGCTACTGACCCCAGGCGTATTTGCCCTTGTGGCGACGAGTCAAGAGACCCGCAGCGAACACCAAGAGGACGCTCCAACGGATGCCACTCCCTTACCGCTGAAGCTCATCCTAGTACTCTCTTTTATTGCTTTTCTTTTCACCGCCAGTGAAGGGGCAGTCCGCACTTTCTTAAATGTCTATCTAGATGACGCATTAAATGCGAGTACCGCCCTAATTGGCACACTGGCTGCCTCGGGACAATTACTCGCCACTCCCGCCGCCCTCATGATGCCCTTTCTAGTGCGACGTTTTGGTAGCATTCGCACGTTCAATGGAGCGGTTTTGTGCTCAGCCCTGATATTGGTCCCCCTCGCTTTAATTCCCCATTGGGGCATAGCTGGTTTATGCCTTATGGGGACGATGTGTCTGGCGGGGATCCGCCGACCGACCTTCACCGTTTTCCAACAGGAAATGATGCCACTGCGCTGGCGGACAGCGATGGCCGGAGCGGCAGCCACCATGACCGGCTTTGGTTATGCCGGCGTATCTCTAGGTGGGGGATATATGATTGAAGCGGTGGGATATCGCGCCCTATTTCTTACGGCAGGTTGCTTGTCTGCCTCTGGCGCGGCGATTTTTTGGCTTTGCTTTAGGCATCGCGACCATCGTGGTGAAGCAGGCTCTGGCTAATGTTCTAGTCGTAGTCGCACGCGACCACACCGCCTAAAACATCGCGGTAGAACCACCTCGTCTTCTCCAGGTCTGTCGAGTGAAGTTTGAACAGCCAATCTTAAACCAGCGCGTCGGCTAGCTCTTGGGCCTGGACCATGCGGGCATAGCAACCATCTTGGGCCAGCAAATCTTGGTGGGTGCCGCGCTCGACAATGCGGCCTTGGTCCAGCACCAAGATCAGATCGGCCCGGCGCACAGTGGACAGGCGATGGGCGATGACCAAGGTCGTGCGGTTGTAGATGAGCCGCTGGACAGCTTCTTGGATGAGGACCTCCGTTGCCGTGTCCACCGAGGAAGTGGCTTCGTCGAGTAGCAGCACTGGGGCGTTTTTGAGCAAGGCGCGGGCAATGGACAGCCGTTGCTTTTGCCCGCCCGACAGGCGCACGCCGCGTTCGCCGATCAAGGTGTTGTAGCCTTCGGGCAAATCGCGGATAAATTCCTCGGCATTGGCCGCTCGGGCCGCTTCCTCCATGTCGGCTTGGCTGGCTTCGGGTCGGCCAAAGAGGATGTTGTCGCGCACAGTGCCGTGGAAGAGAAAGACATCTTGGGGAACGGAGGCGATGTGGCCGCGCAGATAGTCCAAGGGCAAACTCCTCACATCGTGCCCTCCCAGTTGGACTTGGCCTTTTTGCGGGTCGTAGTAGCGCGGCACTAGGGCGGCAATGGTGCTCTTACCAGCGCCCGTGGGGCCGACCAGGGCTACCACCTGTCCAGCTTCTGCTTGAAAATCAATATCGTGTAGCACGGGCTGATCTGGCTCGTAGCCAAAAGTGAGACGGTCGAAGCGCACGGACCAGTCCAGATGGTCTGGAGCCACGGCATTGGGCGCGTCAACGATAGTGGGTTTTTGCGCCAGCAAGGCGAAAATCCGCTCGGTGCTGGAGGCCGCTTTCTGCAGCACGTCGTTGATGGAGGCCAAGCGCAGGAAAGGCTCGTAGATATGCGCCATATAAGCGACGAAGACAAACAGATCAGCCACGGAAATGCCGCCTTGTAGTGCATCGGTGCCCCCCGCCCAGATCACCAGCACCACCCCTACCCCACCGGCTCCCTCAATTAGACCGGAAGGAATAATCGAGATCTTGTTGGCAGAGATCATGCGGTCGCGGTAAGTCTGGCTGCGGGCCTCAATGCTGCGGGCGCAGCGCTCTTCCTGGACGAACGATTTGATGACGGAGACGCCGGACAGGTAGTCCTGTACTTGGGCCACCAACTCGCCTAAGCCGCCCCGCACTCCGGCCCACATGCTCCGCACTCGCGAGACGTAGCGGAAGACGAGGAAGGCGGTCAGCGGGATGGGCAGCAGCGCGATGAGGGCGAGGCGGGCGTCTAGGACGAACAGCACGGTCAACATGGCACCGGGAATGACTATGGCGATGAAGGTCTCGGGAATGCCGTGGGCGATAAAGTCCTCCACGGTCTCCACGTCGTTGATAGAGCGGGCCATGAGATCGCCGGTGCGGCGCTGGTGGAAAAAGCGGTGCGGCATCCGTTGCAAATGGCGGTACACCCTATTCATCAGCCGGTGCATGACTTGATAGGCAGCCACGTGCGAGTACAGGCCGTAGCCATAGCGCACCAAGCCCCGGATCAGGTAAGAGCCTAGCAACAAGAGAGATAGCTTCAGCAGACCAGCCGAGGAGCCGCCCCCTTCGGTGAGCCATTGGATGAGGCGGCGGATGACTAAGGGCGGCAGCAGATTGGCGGCGACAAAGAGGAATCCGCAGCCAATGGTCAGGGCAAGGAGGGTGCGTTGGGGACGGACGAGGCGATAGAACTGGCGGATGAAATTCACGGGGCGGTCGGGTCCATGGTTTTTCAGGCCAAGGTTCAAAAGGACCGACTCAGGCACTGTCGACGTCTTGGTCAACCATAAACATTCTGCTGGGCGATGCCCCTTTCATCGAGCCAAATCCTCAAGTCCAGAACATGCAGGCCCATTGCTTGGGCCAGCTTACCCAAGCTGATATAACCACCTTGGTACGCGGCTAAGGCCCGGCCTTGCTGCAGCGGCAGTTCGGCCACAGAGATCTGATAACAGGCCGAAATGGCTTCGCGCGCCAACTGCCCCTTGCTCTTGCGGCGACTCTGGGCCAATCGTTCGAGTTGGGCGTCCATCTCTCGGTCCAACTTGATACGTAGGGTCGTTTCTCGATTCATAATTCCTCATTGACGTTACGCAGTTTTGAGTTTTTGCAGTTCATCGCAGGCATATCGAATGGCCTTGAGATAGAGTCGGGGCTTGCTCACAAAAAGCGCGTAATTCCAAAGCCCAAGCGCCAGTTGTCAGGGGCTGCGTCGTCGGGTGCCCCCACCAAGTACTGGGCTGGACTGAGGCGCGTATTATTGGTAGCGAAAATGTAGAAGGTATGCCCTCCCGTATCTATGGACAGGCCCCAAGCCAGCGAATTGTGCGAGCGGCCTGTTTCGCCCGGCAATAAAATGCCCTGGTACCCGGTCAGGGTCGGACTGTACTCCAACCACACGCCCCACGTATCGTCAAAGTAATACTGGACGTACGTTCCCAGCGTAAAGGTGTATTGCGTCTCGACACTGAAAATGGCACTGTTGTACAAATAGGAAGGCACCAACCCAATGCCCAACTTTTCGTCTAGCAGCGCATTAAAAATCAACTGTCCATAGTACTGAAAATTGTCAGCCGCAGCCGCCTTGCGATCGACAATAGCCGGCATTTCCGTATTCCAAGCCACGCCGACGTTCAGGGCCAAGACTGCGGGCAAGCGCTCGTGGGGGAATTGCAGCCAATGGTACTGCAACTGCAAGTCCAAATTGTCCAGCATATTACTCCGCCCCAAGGTCGCCATCAGCCGGTCGCTGAGGCCGTAACTAAGCGAGGTGCGGATATTGGCCGGCCCATCAAAACCGAAATTGGCCTTGTATCCCTCGTCAATGGCTGGGAGAAAGCGATGCGAAATCTCGTAGTGGAAGTCGCCTTGGGACAGCGTTTCCGCGGTGGGATAATTGGCCGTCCTGATCGCGCTGAATAGCTCCAAGCGGGTTTTGATCGGCATGGTCGCCTGCCACGACGGCTGGGCACCAGCCAAAGCCGGCAACAGCACTCCCAAGCACAAGACGCGAATGTTCACAGTCAATCCCTCCTGCCCTATTGTACGTGTTTTAAGTAAAACGAGACTTCGATGGCAATTTCCTGACTCACCTTGATAAAGGCCGCCAAGGAGGGGGCCTCGATGTCGTAGTCGGCCAGCTTAATGGTAAAAGCCGCTTCGATCTTGGAGCGCCCCTCTTCCACCACTACGGTACCGGGCACCTCTACGGCGCGATCCACCCCGTGTAGCGACAAGATCCCCTTGGTTTTGACGCGATAGGCGACCACGGTGGAATCGACCGCGGTGTGTTCGGCGATCTCCCCTTTGTACACGGCCTTGGGCCACTGGTCTGTGTCCAGCACTTGGCGCATATCGCGGTCTCGCTTGCCAATGCCCGTATCAAAGCTGGCTAAGTCCACTTCAAAATGCAGTTGGTCCTTGACCGCAAAAAGCGAGTCTCCTTCCCAATAGATGAAGCCGTCGATTTTATCGGTCGTGCCGGTAAAAGTGAGGGCCACCACTTTGGAAGTGAACGCGACTTGGTTGCCCTCGGCCTTTTTATCGACGTGCCATTCGCCGCCTTCGACGGCCAAGGGCGAGCAGATCAGGAACGGGATGATCCAACGCATACACATTGCCCGGCAGTTTAGCGGCGAATTAGTCGTTGGGAGCCCCATTTTCTATCCAAGCGCGCACCGTTTCGAGCGCGTCCGGTGTCAGATACGGCCCACCTGGGGGCATGCGGGATCCATCGATATCGGCGTCTGCCAAAAGTTTGTGATACAGGTAGCTGTTGTCTGGATCGCCCGGCTCGACCAGGGCGATGCCACGGCTGCTCTCCACATTGACTATGTTGTCGTATGCTTGCCCTGCGGACAGGTTGGGCCACGCGCTGTCGCTGTGGCAGCCGCTCAAAGCGCAGGAAACATCGAATATCGTCTCTTGCACCTTTGCAAAGGTCGCCGGCCCTTCGGCGGGAGCGTCGAATACCATATCCGTACTCGTGGTCGGCCCGGAACAAGACGCCCCCATAAATACTAACGCGACAAGCGCAATGAGCGCTTTCATAGCCTTTTCTCCTTGGGATGTGCTACATTTGCAAGCTAATGACGCCGGTCTGGTCCTGCAACACGCGGGGAGTTAGCAGCAAGGTTCTCCGATGAGTTTCATCTTATCCTCCAAATGAGCGTCGAAAATGTCCCTCAGTCGTCCTGCAGAGCCTCGAAGACGACGAGGTTGTTTTTCAGAATCGCGCAGACATGATCGCCCGCCAAGACGAGGTTATTGGCTTGGGAAGCTAAATAGGGGGCAGGGTCGTAGGACTCGTAAACGCGCGAATTCCCTTTCTTCTCTACAAACTCTAGTCCCGCCAGCCAGGCTAAGGCACCGTACCCGACCACGGAATGGGCCTCGATCTTAGACCATTTCCGGGAGTAGGCAATATCGCCGAGGAAGGTCAATCCACCAGAGAAATATTCCCTAGCAACATGATCGACCTCCACCGGCCTCCGTAGATCGCCTATGTCCAGCACAGCCAGTTCTTGGGGCCAGTGCCGCTGGACATACGCTTTGTCACCGCTCAGCGAGATGGGGCCCAGACCCGGCGGCACAGCAATCCGATAGGAGTACTCGCCGTAGGTTCCATGCCGGCGCATCACCAGTTCGTCCAGTCCCCGGTAGGCCCCTTTCAGCCTCAGTTGGAGCGCGACAGAATCTGGTAGCACTCCGGGAGCTAGCTGGCGATGGAGTTTTTCAATAGATTCCTCATACCGCTTGGAGGGCCCAAAGCGGCGCAGGGGCGTCCGGCTCAGCTCTTCAGGCCGACGGGGATCGGTTAGATCGAGGACGACGAAATCGTGGCCCAAAGTCAGAAAGGCATGCGGGCCGGCCAAGCGCATCTCCCAGTTGTTGTTCCAGATGTGTTTAGCCTGCTCTGCGACCGGCAGCACGTGGACTGGTTGGGGCAGACCGCCTTCCCGCACGTCGAAACTGTGTAGTTCGAGCGATTCGTTCCCAAGCAGACCGGCGTACAGATATCCATCCCATGCGGCCCACCCCACCAGCCTAGGAGTGTACTCCAGCCAGCGGGTGGAACCCGCCTCAATGGGATAGAGTAAGCGCTGTGCTCGCAGTCGGGGGCGCTCGGGCTGACTGAGATCGAATACGGCGACCCCCACACTGTCTTGCGCCTCGGCCGACCCCCAGACATAGGCAGTCGAGCCGGACAGAGCCAGTCGCCAGAGCCGCCAGCCCTCTATTTCCGCCCGGCCGCTCTCCCTCGGTGCCCGCCAGTCCGCCACATCCACCACGCTCACCCCCCGCTCCAGCAGCACCACCGCGGACCTATCTTGCAACGCCAGATCTACGACGGGCACCTCATAGGGTAGGCGGCCCACCGGCTCGACCGGTTCTTCCGAATTATAGAAGAACACGACAGGCCCGATGACGACTGCATAAATCAGAACGAGCGCCCCCGCGACCCACTGGAACCACCTGCTCCCTTGAACGCTCAACCCCCACCGCGCCCACAAGATCGCGCCGGCTGCCAATAGGACGGCTGTCGCGATTTTAATCAGTATCAGCATGGGGTCGAAGGCCTGCCGCAGTATCGCGACATCCCGACCTAACCCAGGCATGAAGACTTCCGACAGATAGTACCAGACTACATCTTCAGGAAGTAGGAACATTGTAAATCCCAAGAAGGAGAACGCGACCCAAGCAATTATCACACCGCCCACCGCTGCTTTGAGAGTACGGTCGGCAATCATCGAGGTTAGGAATACTGCCGTGTACAGGTTCAAAAAAAGGAAGAACCACAGCAGCAGGATGCGGCCGTACCCAACATCCGCCAAAATCACCTCCTCATACAGGGAGAAAGAGGTGGTCGGCTCCCAGAGCAAACCCCACAGGAGCTGGGGATTGCCCCATTCCGACAGCCCGTGGTACACTCCTGCCCAGTACGCGGCGAGTACGGCCAGCAGCCCGACGGCCCCCACCACAAACTTCACCCCCATTAACCAGCCTCGGTCCAGCGGTCGAATAAACAGGAAGGACAACGTCCCCCGGCTTCGCTCACCGGCCACCACATCCATGCCCATCAGCACAGCGCCGAACAGGCCTACCAGAAGGGCAGAATCATCCAAGTCGTCTTTAGGGATCAGCCCGACGAATAGCCCCAAACAGACACCAATGGCGATTTTGTAGCTCGCCTCGCGCCCTTCTTTCCAAATAAGCGCCCGTAGCGGATTCACGATTTGCCTCCTTCCGCGTCGTGGACGTGAGCAACGAAAGCATCCTCCAAGCTCAGATCCATCACGTCCGCAATCTGCCCGCCCTGCGCTTTTATCTGGGCGGCCTGTTCTGCGCCGTATCCCATCACCGTCAACAGCCGCTGTATTCCCTCTCCCCGTACCTCCCGCAAGCCGGAGATACCAGTCAATTCACCCGCATCTTCCGCCAAGTACACCACCACCCGCTTAGCCGACTGTTTCACCTCATCTACCGTCCCTTCCACTTGTAGCCGACCCGCCTCGATAATGGCCACCCGGTCGGCCACCCGCTCCACCTCGTGCACCAGATGTGACGATAGAAAGACCGTGCGTCCCTCCTCTTGGATTAGCCCGATGATGCTTTCGAGAAAGTCGCGCCGCACCACCACGTCCAGCCCCGAGGCCGGCTCGTCGAGGATCAGCAGCTGCGGCTCGTGCCCCAAGGCCAAAGCCAAGGCCAGTTGGGCATTCATGCCGCGAGAGAGGTGCTTGACCTTCTGTTCCGGGTCCAAGCCAAAACGGTCGATGAAGCCCTCGACCTTGCTTTGATTCCAAGTCTCGTAGAACTGGCCAGTAAACCAGACCAACTCCCGCACCTTCATCCACCCGTACAGGATCGGATTCTCCGCTACGTACCCCACCTGCCGCCACAGCGTCAGCGAGTCCCGTCCCGGATCTAACCCTAGCACCTCCACCTGCCCGGCCGTAGGTGTAAGCAGGTTCATCAGTATTTTGATGGTCGTGGTCTTGCCGGCTCCGTTGCGCCCCAAAAAGCCGCAGACCGCGCCGGCGTGTACCTCTATCTGGAGATCGTCCACAGCCGTGCGCTGGCCAAAGCGGTGAGTCAAACCCTCAATGGCGATTGCTGTATCAGTCATGTCGATTCGCTTTCTTCTTTGCCAAACTGGTTCAGACGCTTCTGAAAGAGCTGCTGCATCTCCGCCGGACTCAGCCCCAACTCAGTCGCCTGGACCAGAGCTTTGTCGAGCATTTGCCGCACAATCTCGAATTTTTCCTCCTGACTCATGCTCACCTCCTTTTCGGCCACGTAAGTGCCCATGCCCCGCTTTTTGTAGATCACTCCGTCGCGCTCTAACTCCAAATAGGCCCGCACCACGGTATTGGGATTGATCAAGTACTGGCCCGACAGAGCACGCACCGAGGGCAATTCGTCGTGCGGCTTGAGCACTTTGGTGGCGATCTGGTACTTCACCTGCTCAATGATCTGCAGGTAGATGGGAACCCCGCTGGACGGATCTATGCGCAATGGCGACTCTCCTTAGCTGTCCTGCCCCTGCTTGGTGGTAATGGTGCGCCGGCTATTGCGTTTCACAGTGTCTCCTCGTCGAGATATTTCTTACAGTGTCGGTGTATCGGTATAACGATACAGTGATATAATAAAATATCCTGTATGCTCAGGCAAATACTTTTTTACCCTACAGGCAAAAAAATGGGCCAGCGTTTTAATGCTGACCCATTAATTGCAAAAGATATGTGGTACCAAAAGCCTAGGCCGTGAGGAATTTGCCAAGGCTTGCAGGGACGCCTACTCAGCTTCTCACAAGCCCTTCTCGATCATCGCCACAATCTCGTCTGTATCGCTCATTCGCCTAAGACGCTCCACGATCAACCCTTGCGAGTCCACCAAATAATACGAAGGCAAGGAGTTCACTTGATAGGACTTGGCCACGTCCGCACCCCAGCCATCCGCACGCACGTGGACGCCTTCGATCTCGTGTTTATCAACCGCCTCTCGCCAAGCGGCCTCGTCCGTATCCAGCGACAGATTTAGGAAGACCAAGGGTTTATCCGCCGCCTTTTGCTTGATTCTGCGGAGGTCGGGCAGGTCGTTGATACACGGCGCGCACCAGCTCGCCCAGAAGTCGATCAAAACCACCTGCCCCTTGAACTGGCTCAGCGATACAGGCTGACCGTCGAGGTCGTAGAGGGCGAATTCGGGCGCGGGTTGTCCCGGTTGTAGCTTCAGGGCCTTATATAGAGCCGCTTGGACGGCCTCGGTGTATTCCGGGTACGGGTTGATCTCTTGGAACTCTTCCCACATGCGCTGGGCCAACTCAAAGGCGTCGCTGCCGCGCTTGAAGCCGCGAATCACCTCTCCAGCCAAAAACCAGTAGAGCACTCTCCCCTCCAGTTTTTCTTTGGCCTGACCGTATCTACCCGAAAAACTCCACGACCTCCGTTTATAGGTTCCTGTAGTTATTGAATCGAGTTGAGCTTGCACCGCTTTCGACAGGCCAAGGCTCGATAGATCAATCCTCTCGGACAGCTTGGGCCTCTGAGGATGTTCGTACATCGAATCGAGTTGGGTACGGGCTGATTCTGACAGCCACGATAGATCGAGTTTCTCGGATAGTTTGGGTGGCTCTTTTTTTAGAGAATCCTGCTTTATTTCGAGCGGCAAGTAGAACGCCACAGATCCACCCGTCGTATCCACTCTAGCATCCTTTACCTCATTTGAAGAGAAGAAGCTATAGGATTTGGACTTTTCATGTAAGGAGTCGATTCGGGCTTGGGCAGTCTCCGAAAGACCAAACACCGACAGATCAAAACTCTGGGAGAGCTTGGGCAGTCTTTTCTTTTTGTACATTGAGTCGAGCCGGACCTGAGCAGCCGACAACAGACCAACCGCCGACAAGTCAACCATCTGCGACAGCTTGAGCGGTCCCTCCTTTTCGAATAGGGCGTCAAGTTGGGCCACGGTTTCCTCCGACAACTCCAGCTTCGATAGATCGTACATCTCGGACAGATTGGGCCGCCTAAATGGATTGGACATCTTATTTAATTCCCCGCCATCTCTGGGCGGCCGGCCAATAGATCCACTTCTGAATAGTAAGGCTTGCTCTATCTGTTCCCGTCTCTCCCAGTCCAAGGTCCGCACCAGAAACGTGTGATAGTCCATCGTGCCGATAGCCTTCTCATCGACTAGGGAAATTTCCTGCAAGAAGTCGTAGTAGTCTGGGGGGAGATTCCTGTTCTCGTGGTCGTTGGCAAAGCGGTACTCCGTCGGATAGGAAATCATGAGATTGGCCCACTCGTAATTGAAGTGGGCTATCGCATAGTCGGCAAACCCTGGCGACAACGCGTATTCTTTACTCCTTTCAGCCAGAAACTCGAACTGATCTCGACGCCGCTGATCTACTTGGCGCTTGAGATCCTCGGCCTCCAGCCCCTCGTAATCCAGACGGGGACGACCAAATTCGGCCATCCACTCGGCCACAAAGCGGTTATTGTCGGCCCCTATACCGCTAAATGAGTAGGAGGAATCGGAAAAGCCCTCCTCCACGACCACGTGCAGACTGTCGCCGGGTTCGACGAAGAACATCGACCGCGCTTCATTGTAATAGGCCCTGACGAGAGTCCCTCGGACGACAGACAGTTCAAAGGAGAAGCGATTCAGGCTGTCGAGAACGACGCGCTGCTCGGAGTCTTCCAGCGCCGACGGCGACTCGTAGCCAAATTTGATTTCCCGCGCAGTTGGGGACTGGATTTCGCCGGTGATGATTGCAACCGACGGCTGGCTCTGAGTGCTTTCGACAGCGAGACAAGCGCTCGACACCATGAGTACAGCAATTAGGATGCTACCGTATGTATTGCTCAAAGCTTTCTCCTTTTCTGCCTCCTGAATCAACGATGCAACGCTAGCAATGGTTCCTCGCTAGCCATACGCGCCGTGATCGAGAAAGCCGAGCAGCCGTTTCAACCGGGGATTCGCATTTTCGTACACATGCGGCGGCATTTGGTAGTTCATAAACGGGTAGTACTTGTGCCCGACGATCCGGCGCGCATACGTCACCTGAGTGATGTAGCGCGTGCGGTCGCTGCGGTTCGGCCCCCCGCGATGCCACGCCTGATTGTTGAACATGACGACGCTCCCCGCCGGGGCGCTGTTGTGGACGATCTTCTCTTCCCACTCGGAGCCCTCGATCTCGACCGGCGATTTGCCGAGCAGGTGCGTCCTCGGAATCACTTCTGTCCCGCCGTGCGCCGGCGTATCCACATCGGTCAAATAGTAGTTGGCCGTGAAGAACAGCACCGGGAGATGAACGTTAGACGGCGGCTTGCCGTCTGTGACGACGTAGTGCGGAGCGTCGTCCTGATGCCACGTCGAGAGGCCGCCGCCCGGCAGCGTCTGGAACGAGTTGTTGTGAATCACGTGGCAATTCGTTGCCACCAACGCCTCGGCGAAGCTCACAATCGGCTCTAGATCGAACAGGCGCAGGTTCGCCTCGCTCGTCTCGAATAGCCGATGCGCGAGCTTCGCGTACTCGCTGTAGTTGTTCAGTCCATTCGGATTGTCCGCCAGCGCCCGGTCCAAATCGGCCCGCAATTGCGCACACCAGTCCGGCGGCAGGACGTTTTTAACGAGCAGATACCCATCGCGGTGAAACCGCTCAACCCACTGGGCGATCTGTTCGGCGGATTGTTGGACCCCGGCGAGGGTCAGTTTTTTCGACATAGTTGATCTATCCTCTGATGGAAACGTATCGGCGGACAATCAAACGCAACCCGGCAACCGGCACAAGGCTTGCAGTCTGGTATATTGACGTAGCATGGATTCCGTGTTACAATGCTATTCATGATCCAATCGTTCCGACGTGCTGGTACCGAAGACATCTTCAATGGACGGGACACACGTGCTGCACGCGGAGTCTGTCCACCGTCATTGTGGACTGTAGCTGTGCGAAAGCTTGAACAACTGGACTCAGCCGATGAACAGCGCGACTTACGCAGTCCACCTGGCAATCATTTCAAGGTGTTGCGAGGCACTCGGTCTGGACAATGCAGTATCCGGATCAATGACCAGTACCGAATTTGTTTTGTGTGGTCGGATGCAGGTCCTCAGAATGTCGAAATCGTCGATTATCACTAATTACTGAACAAAAGGAGTCGATCATGGTGCGTATTCCAACAGATCGCGTTCCGACTCATCCGGGTGAGATGCTACTGGAGGAGTTTCTAAATCCCTTAGATTTGACGCAGCGCGAATTGGCTGTCGCCATTCATGTTCCTTATCAGCGGGTCAACGAATTGGTGAATAGGCGACGTGGCATTACGCCGAGCACAGCCCTACGCCTAGCAAAATATTTCGACATGTCGCCCGCGTTCTGGCTGAATCTCCAACTGCGCTGGGATCTGTATCACGCCACCCGATCTGAAGCTCGGGAACTAGAGGCGATTGAGCCACGTGCCCTAGGGGTAGTCACTTAACCCAAAGGAGACGCCATGTACATCCAAGACCAACTTCCCCACGACCGCGTCACCGACGACAACCTGAGCTACTACAAAGCCATTGGCGTCGATTACCTGACCGTCAACTCCCTCCCCCTCGACCTGCACACCTACCCCGAGATGGTCGAGTATCTACGAGAAGTCCGCGCCCGCGCCGAGAAAAACGGCCTCCACCTGTACAACGCCGCCTTAACCGGCCCGGACGAAATCACTCTCGCGCAACAAGATCGCGACGCCAAAATCGAGGAGTGGTGCAACTGGATCCGGGCCATGGGCACCGTCGAGGTCCCGACCCTCGGCTACAATTTCAAACCCGTGGGCAACTTCCGCACCCCCTCGGACACCGGCCGCGGCGGTTCCCACTACAGCACCTTTGTTTACTCAGAATACGAAGAAGAGAACCACGACTATCCAGCAAAGCACATCGACGAGGACGGGATGTGGGCCAATATCGCTTACTTCCACCAGCGCATCGTCCCCGTCGCCGAAGAGGCTGGCGTTACCTTGGCCCTGCACCCAGACGATCCCCCGCTACCCGAGCCAATGGGCGGCGCAGCGCGGATCGTCTCCACCTTGGACCAATACGAGCGCATCTTCGCCCTCAACCCCAGCCCCCAAAACGCCATGCTGTTTTGCCAAGGCTGCGTTACCGAAATGGGCATTGACGTGTACGAAGCCATCCGCCGCATGGGCCGCCAAGGCAAAATCGCCTACGTCCACTTCCGCAACGTGCGCGGAACGCCCAAGGATTTCAGGGAGGTTTTCGTCGATGAGGGCGACGTTGATATGTACCGGGCGATGCAGACCTATAAGGAGGTGGGCTTTAACGGGCCGTTTATGATGGATCACACCCCGTCCATCCCCGACGACACAGGCGGACGCCAGGGCCACGCCTTCGCCACCGGCTTCATCCGCGCCATGATTCAAGCCGTCTATCGCTAATCACCAACCGAGGAGAACATGACAACACCGACTCAAACTCAGATCACCGCCCATGGCGAACGTTGGCTAATCAACGGCCACGCTACCTATTACGGGTGGCAGTACCGCGGCTGGGATGTCGAGGGATTATTGATGAACAGCCGCATGACCAATGCGGTGTTCAATGACGAAAATCCCGTGACGCGGCCACTTTGGGCGTATCCAGACACGGGCGAATGGGACGCTGAGCGCAACACAGATGAGTTTATCGCACAGCTACCAACGTATCGGGCGCACGGGTTGTTGGCGGTGACAGTCAATCTGCAGGGCGGGAGCCCTACGGGGTACTACCGTGAGGCGGGTTTCCGGGAAATTATGGCCGCGCGGCGCATGGATGCCAGCGACGACGTGATGTGGGCTGGCCTACCAAGTCCGGCTTCGCAACCTTGGCACAACTCGGCTTTTGCACCCGATGGTTCGCTAAAACCTGCATATATGGAACGGACCGCGCGGATCGCAGCGGCCTGCGACGAACTGGGGATGGTGGTGATCCTCGGGTATTTCTACTTCGGGCAGGACGAGCGTTTGACGGACGAGGCCGCGGTGTGTCACGCGGTGGATGAGGCGACGCAGTGGGTTTTGCAATCGGGGTACGGCAATGTGCTGATCGAGATCAACAACGAGACGAACGTCCCGCGTTACGAGCACGAGATCCTCCAACCGCATCGCGTGGCTGAACTCATCGAACGGGCACAATCTCACAAATTGGCCGGTCGGCGGTTGTTGGTGGGCACTTCGTATGGCGGTGGTAGAGTGCCGGACGACGATGTAGTGGCGGCGTCGGACTACATCATGCTGCACGGCAACGGCGTTGCAGAACCGGCGCGCATCGCTGAGATGGTCAATCAAACCCGCGCCTTGCCCAGTTACACGGCAAAACCGATTCTCTTCACCGAGGACGATCACTTCGCATTCGACGAGCCAGACAACAACTTCCTGTCTGCGCTGTCGGCCTATGCGTCGTGGGGCTACTTCGATCCCGGGGACGCGGCTGGCGGTTCGTCAACCTTCGGCAACTACCACGATGGCTATCAGAACATCCCGGTCAACTGGGGCATCAACACGGATCGCAAGCGCAGTTACTTCGAGCTGTTGGCGCAAGTAACTGGGGCGAGTGAGCCGAGTATTCTCCCACGTTAAATAGCTCGTCTCCGCACTGTGATCCAAGCCGTAAATCGCCGCCGCGATGTTTACGGAGCCGTTTTCTCCCCGGCACCGTTGGGATCGCTACCAGCGGTCTCGTCCAGCAGAGTCATCATCCGTGAGACGAAGCGATGCACTACCGGGCGTTCCTGTTCGACCTCATATTCTTCCATATCATTGTGAAAGAAGTTCTTGTGGAAGTCTTCGGCCGCCAAGAATCCAGCGAGAATAAGCGGGTCATTATACTCCTGTTCCAGTCGGAAAACGGCGTTTTTCATGGCGCGGTGGCTGCGGTATTGCCAATCCCGCTGTTGGGCAATGGCGGTTACGATATGCGTGGCAGCACCATAGAGCTTCTCCGAAGCCTGCAAACGCTCACCAGCGGCAAATTCCCGATCAGAGGCATCCAGAAATTCCAAGGCAGTCTGAGTGTGCTCTTGGCTAGTCATTTCTCTGGCATTCATAATTTTTAAGTATAGACGGCGTGTGCAGGCACGTCAATTTCGGCCCGCAGCCGCCCGAATCGCTTCTCCCATCTTCCGCACCTTGACCTTGGTGTTGTTCGGGTGCATGGGCACTAGCACGGCTCGCGCCAAAACGTCGAGCGAGTCTTGGCACGTATTTAGCTTGTATTTGACCCGCGCCTTGCGGTTGGCCGGTAGCTTAAAGGGGTTGAGCGCCGGATGATGCGCGCCTTGGTAGCGCAAAATAGGCTCCCAGCGCGTATAGACGTGGCGGCCGGTATCCATGGGCAAAAAGGAGGACACGTCTTGGTCGGCCAGTCGGTTGCAAAAGGAGCGCGCCTCGTCCTCAGTAGCAAACAAAAATCCTAGGTGTGTGCCGCACTCGTAGTCCAAGCTGTTGTTCTTTATCGACTCCAATCCTGCCTCCAGCCCGACCTGGAGCAACTCCTGCTTGTGGGCGCGCATGGTCTTGAGCATCCCCCGGATCCGCCGCAATTGCACGTTGAGTATCGCCCCCTCGACTTCTGAGGCCCGGAAGTTGGGGCCAGCAAATTGCAGCTCTTCGCGCTCTTCGTCGGGGTTCCAGTAAAAAGAGCAGCAGTCCACCGCCACCGAGCCGCGCTGATGCACGGCCTCGGCATTGGTTACAAAAGCCCCGCCCTCGCCGCAGGTCATGTTCTTGAAGAAGTTGAAACTAAACGCGCCAGCGTGGCCCCAACTGCCCAGCATCCGGCCCTCGTACCCGCCGCCCACCGCCTGACAAGCGTCTTCGAGAACGAGCAATTTGCGTTTGCGAGCGATCTTGGTAATGCGCTTCATATCGCAGGGCAAGCCGACCATGTGGACCGGAATAATCGCCCTAGTGTGTTTGGTAATTCGCCGCTTTAAATCCTTGGGGCACAGCGTCAAGGACTCATCTACATCGGCGATCACCGGAATGGCTCCGGCTCCCAGCACCGCCAAGGCAGTCGCCATGTAGGTATAGGCAGGCACAATCACCTGATCCCCCGGCCCCACGCCCAATCCCACCAGCGCCGCGTACAACGCCGAGGTTCCCGAGCGCGTCATCCGACACTGCTCCACGCCCACGTAGCGCGCCCAATTTCGCTCAAAGCGGTCGCACTCCCCACCCGATCCATAGCGGAAGATCGCGCCGCTGTCGAATAACTGCTGTAGTTGCTTGATTTCTGCTTGGCCAATGCGATACATGATGCGCTCCCTTAGACGAGTTCCAGTTCGACCCAGCGCCGAACTGAATTAATAAGGTAAAGGGCGTCGGCCCGCGCCAATTCGCCGCTGGGCAACGGGCATTCGCAAAGTTGGCTCTGCGCCAACAGCTCGGCGCGGAAGGTGCCGGCCAACAGCCCGGATTCGACCGGGGGCGTGTAGCGGACGCCGTCGCGCTCCAGCACCAAGTTGCCGATGCAGCACTCGGTCAGCTCGCCACGCTCGTTGTACAGCACCACATCGTCGCAATCCGGGCGTGCCGCCAACTGCCGGTCGTACATAGCCCGGTGAGTTGTCTTGTGGTACAGCAAGGGATCGGTGCTATCGACCGGCTCGGCAGCCAGCGCCACCCGCAGCCGTCGTGGCGGCGCGAGCGCCTGATGCTGCACGCGGACTTCGCCGTTGCGGGCCAGTAGCAAGCGCACCCTGCACTGGCCCTCCATAGCGTTGGTCGCGTCTTGCAACTGTGCCCGCACCCTGTCGTCCGCATAGCAAAATCCCCAGTACGCTGCCGACTGAGACAAACGCTCTAAATGACTCTCTAACAGGAAGTAATCCCCTTCTTCGTACAACAGCGTCTCCAACAGTTCAAAAGAGGGGTGCGGCCGGGCGCGCAAGACCTCGGCCTTGGTGAGGCATTCGGCGTATTCCCCCGCGGCCGACGATTCCCAGACGATCCCGCCGCCCACGCCAAATTCGAGCTGTCCGCTCTCTCGGTCGAGATGCGCCGTGCGAATCGCCACGTTGAAGCACGTCTCCGGCCCTGGCGACACATAGCCCATGCAGCCGGTGTACATGCCGCGCGGGGCGCGCTCCAGCTCGGCGATGATTTCCATGGTCCGCACCTTGGGCGCACCGGTCACCGAGCCGCAGGGGAAGAGTGCGGCAAAGATGTCGGGCAAGCTCACGCCGGATTTGAGTTGGCTTTCCACAGTAGAAGTTAGCTGCCACACCGTGGGATAGCGCTCGATCGACCACAGGGCCGGAACCGCCACGCTGCCAACTTGCGAGATGCGTCCTAAATCGTTGCGCAACATATCCGTGACCATCAGGTTCTCAGCGCGGTCCTTAGCGGAATTTTGCAGGTCATCGGCCCGCTGCTGATCCTCGGCCGCAAAGCGGCCCCGCGGCCGGGTCCCCTTCATGGGCCGCACCGTGCAACGCCCGTCTTGTAGGCGGAAGAACAGCTCGGGCGACGCCGAGATTAGCACGTGCCGGCCCAAGTCGAAATACGCGCACAACGCCGACTCCTGCACCTGCCCCAGATCGCGGTACAGTGCCAGCGGGTCGCCCCGGAAGCGGCTGCGCAAGCGCAAGGTGTAGTTGACTTGGTACGTGTCGCCGGCTGCAATGTAGGCGCGGATGCGCTCAATAGCGGTCTCGTACTCCTCCCTCGACACCGACGGCCGCCACTCGTCTAGCTTGTAGGCACCCAAATCGGCACCAGGCGCAGCCACCGGCGTCCGCTCCTCAAAGAGGCCAAAGTAGGCCAAGGGAAGTGCACCGGCGGGTCGCGTTGTAAAGGCCGGGTCCAGACCGGCCGCGGCCTCGTAGCAGACAAAGCCTGCCGCGTGCAGCCCTTGCTCCACCGCCCGCTCCACCGCGCTGAGAGCCGGACACACCTCGTCCGCTGCTGTAGCCACCACCTCGTCCACCGGATCGACAAACGCAAAGGAGCGCTCCTGCCCGCAACGGGCATACGACGACAACAGCACTGGCTCAGCTAGCATCTTCAAGACCACGCGCCTGGCTAGCGCATTTCATTCGGTGTCGCCGACGCTCTCGCGGAACGGGTCAATAGACTACCGTAACCCCGCGGCTTTCGAGGGCAGGAATATGCTCGTTGATGGAGGAGTCGCTCAGGGGGTTTCCCCGAATATCTAGGGTTTTTAGGTTGGTCAACCCCCCTAGCGACGAGAGGTCTGTGATCTGGTTGGCACTAAGACTCAGCTCTGTCAGGTTGGTCAGACCTCCCAACACCGAGACATCCGTAATTTTGTTGCCGTCAAGCGTCAGCTCTGTCAGGTTGGCCAAACTCCCCAGCGCCGAGACGTCCGTGAGGTCGTTGTCCCTGAGACTCAGGCCTGTCAGGTGGGTTAAACCTCCTAACACCGAGACGTCTGTGAGGTCCTTGTTGCCGTCGAGATACAACCATCTCAGGTTGGTCAAGCCACCCAGCACCGAGAGGTCTGTGATCTGGTTGGAACCCTCAAGATACAGCCATCTCAGGTAGGTCAAGCTCCCCAGCGCCGAGAGGTCCGATATCTCGTTGGTGCCCCGAAGATGCAGGAATGTCAGGCTGGTCACGCTCCCCAGCGCCGAAAGGTCCGCGAGGTTGTTGACCCCGAGCGTCAGCCCTTCCAAGTAGGGCAAACCCCCGAGCGCCGAAAGGTCTGTGAGCTGGTTGGCACCGGTAATAAGCAGCCATGTCAGGTTGGTCAACCCCCCCAGCGCCGAAAGGTCTGTGAGCTGATTGGCGCCGATAAGCTGGAGCGTTCTTAGGTTGGTCAAACTGGACAGTGCCGAGACATCCGTGAGGTTGGTGCCATCAAGCGACAGTACGCTCAGCTTGGTCAAGCCCCCCAGCGCCGAGACGTCCGCGATCTCGTTGGTGCCCCAAAGCTGGATCGTTTCCAGCTTGGTCAAGCCCCCCAGCGCCGAGACGTCCGTGAGGTTGGTACCATCAAGCGTCAGCCATGTCAGATGGGTCAAACCGGATAGCGCCGAAACGTCCGTGATCTGATTGGTGCCCTCAAGATGCAGCGATGTCAGATGGGTCAAACCGGATAGTGCCGAAAGGTCCGCGATCTCGTTGGTGTCCCCAAGCAGTTTCAGACTTTCGAGGTTGGGGGCAAACTCCAGCCCGGTCAAATCGCTAATGCCGGCGTCTTGCACATCCAGACGGCGCAAAGCCTCCATGTCATAAGCGGTAATTGGCGCACCGCTGGCCTTGCCCAGCGCCGCTTCAATCGCCCACCGCAGGTTGCCGTCGGGGATAGCCACCTCACTGAGCGCACCGATCCCCGGCGGCAGGGACGGATTCAACGGATCGGCCAAGTACAGGGCAATCAGATAGGCGTCGTGGAAAGTAACCTGACCATCGCGGTCCACATCTCCGAGAGCAATATCGCCGTTATTGGGGATGACGATGGAGGGATTTCCGCTGTACAACGCCACGATCAGCGCGTCGAAGAAATCGATCCGGTTGTTATTATCTACGTCCCCGAGAATCCCGCTCCCAGCCCTCTTCGCCCGCGGTGCCCGCTCGAGCGTTTCGACCACTAGGGCCACCGGCTCCCGGTCCGCAGGGACGCGAAAGGCCGGATCCACATAGGGAACCAATCCGCTCCCCGAAACCGTCAACCCATATACTGGGGGGGCCTCGCCATTCGGACCGCCGCCAGCAGATGCACCCGGCCAAACAGCAGCGGCCCCCACCGCTGCCACGCCGGCTTGCCCGTCGATCAGTACCATCCGCCCGGTCTGGCTCGCCCCGCCGACCGCCATCCGGTAGAGATAGACCCCGGCCCCCACGGCCCGGCCGGCCGCATCCGTAGCGTTCCAATTCGCCGTATGAAAACCGGCCGGCCGCTCCCCATCGACCAACACCGCAATGCGCTGCCCTAAGAGGTTGAATACCTCCAGCCGTACCGAGGCCGAAGCCGCCAACCGATAGGGAATGATCGTCGAGGGATTGAACGGATTGGGGTAGTTCTGCCCCAAGGTAAAGCCTGCTGGCACAACGCTTCCCCCCAGTGCCACTAACGGCAGCGAGAAATACCCCGTGCCATCGGTCCGGGCGCGGGCCACCGCTCCCCGCCGTAGGTCGCTCAGATCGAACAGCCGCACCTGCGCGTCGGCGACTGGCTCTCCAGACGCTAGCCTCACCCGCCCCTCAAGCAACGGCTCCGCCGACACCGCGACGACGAAAACTAGCCCGATGAGGCATCCGCTTGCAGCTTTCATGACGTCAACTCCTTTGGGCGCAAAAGGGCTTAACCGCGGGTCGGTACATCTAGCCTGCGGCCTCGCCGGGCTGGTACTCAATGCGCCGCATAAACCGCTCGCCCACATCGTAGTTTGGCTGATCGGAGACAAAGCGCCACAAGCGCACGCGCTGCATCAGTTCGTAGCGCTGCTCGTTGCCCTCCCAGCCGTGGTTGGTCGATAGGATGCGACCGATTTCAGGGGCGTCTAGGTCTGCGGTGTCAAAGTTGCAGACCTGCGGTCGCGTCGGGTTGAGCCGCAACTTGTACATGAAGCGATCCCGATCCGTGTAGTTGCTGCGCGCCCCGTGCCAGACGCGGGTGTTCCACACGTACATGGTCCCGGCCGGGCAGGTCGCCCAGATCTTGCCGCGCATGTGGTGGTAAATGGAGATCTCCCCGGTGCGCACATTGCGGAATTGCGTGCCCGGCACCAAGAAAGTACCGCCCATTTCGTCTGTGGTATCCGCGGGGAACAGCGAGAGTTGGATATCGAAGTAATGGTCGCGGAAGTCGATGACCGAGTCTTGGTGCATATTGGGGCCCTTGGTTTGTTCGGCCTTGGTCAAGTGCGCGGCGTGATGGTCGTACAGGGGATCGGGGCCGACCAAGGAGTGGATGAGTCCCTGCACCTGCGGCAGGCGGAACGTATCGCCCAAAGCCGTGCCTTTGGGCCAAGTCTCCTCAAAGGGGGTTCCCACGGCGAGATAGCCCCGGTTGTGGTGCATTTCCTCAAGGCAAGCTCGGCACAGATCTTTGGGTATCATTTCTTCGAACTTCAAATACCCCGAGGCGACGAATTGCGCCATCTGCTTCGAGTTCAAAAGATGCTCTTTCACGATGTGGCTCCTTTCTCTTTTTGCAGCTCGTTGAATTTCGACAATACGATCTGGTAGGGCAGCGGTCCTAGTTCATAGCCTTCTTGGGGCGAGCGATGTTTGAGTTCCGACATCTGGATGACTTGCCAGCCGTCGCGCATGGCCGCCATGGCGTTGTGGTAAGGAGGATCGCTCTCCTCGACCAAATCGCCTAGGCCCGTGCCCTTGGAGGCTTCGTAGCGCGCCCAAGCTACGACTTGGGCGTCGAGTGCGGGCGTGGTCTGAAAAAATACGAGAATGTCTTGCACTGCGGACATGAAGATCCTTCCGGTGATATGAGGTTGAAATTGCCGTGCGGTGTTCCATTAAAATATAGCAACGACAGCCTTGCTCCCAATCGGGGCGGTTCCAGCCTCGGCAACAAATCGCTGGTACGCCATTTGCATAGGATCGAGAGAAGCCATTTAATACCCCAACATCCTTTCTTCAGTATAAGGAGATGCACCATGAAAAAGCTGCTCTTATCGTCGGCGCTCGTCGCCATTGCTTTGGCGCTTTTCGCCACCGGAACGGCCCAAGCCGACACCGCCCATCAGTCCTTTGCCGTGGAGCCGGGCGACCGCCTCATAGTGGACACCCAATCGAGTGCCATTGAGGTCCATACCTGGGATCGCCCCGAGGTGGAGTTGGTCGTAGAACGAGCCGAGAAACTCGAGCTAACCTACGACCAAGAGGCGGGCACCACGACCATTCGGGGCCGCAGAACAGGGGCCGGCCTATTCGACTTCTTCGGCCTCGTCAGCGGACGTCCCCTGTTGCGCCTTACGGTGCCGCGCCAGCACGATTTGGAACTGAGCACCTCGGGCGGCGGCATTGAGGTAGCCGATCTTCAAGGCCGCGTCTCGGCGCGGACGTCGGGCGGCAGTCTGAGCTTTGGCCACATTGAAGGACCGATCGAGGGCAAAACTTCGGGTGGGTCCATCTCTTTAAAAGGCTGCTCCGGTACAGCGTCGGTATCCACTTCGGGAGGCTCCATCCGCATTGGCGAGGTAGAAGGGGAGGTACGAGCTAAGACTTCGGGCGGGTCCATTCACATCAGTCGGGCCCAAGGTTCAGTGCAGGCCAAGACCTCGGGCGGCTCGATCAAAGTGGATGAGGTGTTAGGGCCGATCGAGGCGCGGACATCGGGCGGCTCCATTCGGGCTCAACTCTCGCAGCAGCCTCACGGCCCCTGCCACCTCAAGACTTCGGGCGGCAACGTAGAGGTCTCCCTCGCTGCGGATATTGGCTTGCAAGTGGACGCCCGCACGTCAGGTGGGCGCGTCTCCACCGACCTCCCGGTAGTAACGCAGGGCACGCTGGATAAAAACAGCCTCAAGGCCGCGATCAACGACGGCGGTCCCCTCATGACCCTGCGCACTTCGGGCGGGTCTATCCGCCTGCGCAAACTGTAGCGCTGCACAGTACCGCTTGGTCGAAGGGGTGCGACGGCTTCGGGTCGTCGCACCCCTTTTTTGCGTTTTTAGCAGTCTGCCGTGCGTGAACTCTCGATAAGAAGTGCATCTCTGACACTTAGGGAGCCGATTTTCTTTTTGGTGAGGGACCAGCGGAAGTAGAACCTGTCGCTGAGCCGACCCAGCAGCTAATGCGTCCGCGCCAGCGGCGTCCAGCGCGAGAGCGCATCCAACTCCGCGCGTTCCTCATCCCCCAACTCCACTTCCAACGCCCCAAAAACCTCCTCCACATGCTCCGGGCGGTCCGGGCCGATGATCGGCGCGGTAACATCCTCGTTGGCCAATATCCAAGCGACCGCAACTTGCGCCGGGGTCTTGTCCTGTGCCCGACCGATCTCGGTTAGCTTCTGCACGATGCGCTCGGCTTTTTCGCTCATGGCTGCGGCAAAGCGGTCGTCGTCCTGCCAAGCGCTATCCGTCGGCGGCTTTTGCCCGCGCCTAAAGCGACCGCTCAACAGGCCGACGGCCAGCGGACTGTAGGTCATCATGCCGAGACCGTACTGCCGACACAAAGGCAACATTTCCGGCTCTATCTGATAGCGGTGCAACAAGTTATACTGATTTTGTAAGGTAAATAATTGATCCAGCCCGCCGCGATCAGCCGTCCACAGCGCCTCCACCACTTGAGCGGCGGTAAAATTGCAGGCCCCCACATAACGCACCTTGCCCTGCCGCACCAAATCGTCAAACGCCCGCAGCGTCTCGTCGAGTTGGGTGTCTGGATCCCAGTTGTGCAGCAAGTAGATATCCACGTAATCCGTATTCAAGCGCTTCAGCGACCGCTCGATCTCGCGTATGATGGCAAAGCGCGACAGGCCGCGGTCATTGGGGCCGTCGCCTATCTGGCTCCAGACCTTAGTGGTAATCACCAGATCGTCGCGCTTGCCCTTGATGGCCTTGCCCAACAGCTCCTCGCAGCGCCCCTGAAAGTAGAAGTTGGCGCAATCGAGGAAATTGCATCCTAGATCAATGGCCGTCTCGACCGTGCGCCTAGCGGTCGCCTCGTCCGTGTGCCCGTGCCAGTATCCCCGAAAAGCCGTGCCCAAGCACAGCCGCGAGACCTTGACTCCGGCCCGTCCCAATCGCACGTAATCCATGTTTTCTCCTAATCTAAATGTTGGTTAGCAAGTCGTATGTCGGAATGTTCCATCCCTGTCATGCTGAGCGGAGCGCCGCGGAGTCGAAGCATCCCATACCTAAACATCCGTCGATTATAGGTTTGTGGGTGTCCACGTCCTCACCAAATCGTTGGCAAGTCGTATGTCGGCGCGTTCGCGTGCCGCTGCAAGCCGATTTCGAGGCGGATTTCAGTCCCCGGCGGCAAGGCCACCGCAAAGTGCGTGTCATCTACGGCAACGCGCTTGGTCGCCTGCTCCACAGGCGGCGCAGCATAGCTTCCCACCGCGCCCGGGTACGCACTCTCCAAGGAATTGTACGAGACCTCCCCAAACCGATGCTCGGCCAAAGTCCCGGCTTGCAGCAGCACCTTGCGTCCGTCCAACGCACTGAGATTCACCAAGTGGACCACGAGGCGATCCCGCTCCACGGTCTCGACGAGCGCGGCCACATCCGCTGGCAGACCCGGTCGCTTGCGCTCGGCGTCAAAGTAGCGCAGCGGGGCCATCAAAATACCGCCGTTGTACAGGAGCTGCGGCGCGCCCAAGGTCAGTTGGATGAGCGCCTCAGTCGTCACCGGGTTTAGCTGCTGCCACCAATGGATGTGATTGTCGCGGGGGTCGCTCTTGTCGCGGCGGATAAGCTCCATCCGCCGATAGACTTGCGAGAGAGCCGCTTGGAGGATCTGCACCGGGTAGTCGGGATTTTCGCCCTTGAGATAGCAAAACCACGGCGGCTCGTGGTACGCGTCCTCTTTGTTGTGGAACGGCACCACTGTGCGCCAGTCGTAGCGCTCTTTGGCGCGCAGCATTTCGAGCATCTCCCAATCGACCGCCGCCCCACTCGCGTTCCACAGCGCGGCCGGATACATAGCCGCCAGCGGCTGGAAGTCCGACCACCCCTTGGCCCCATAGCAATAGGGCACCACAAAGCTGACCTTGTCGTCGCCGAGCGCGGTTAGCTGGCCGATCCAATGCACGCCCAAGCTCATCTCGATTTGACCCAAGTCGGCCATTTTCCCCTGCTCCAGGACCTTTCTAAGCTGGGTGCGGGGCAGTTCGAGATACTTTTCCTCGCCGGTCAGCAGATAGCAATGAGTTCCGGCCAAAATGGCTGCCATGGCGATGTTGTACAACCCGTGAGGCCACGTCCAGCCGTACATGCTCCCATACCAACGTCCCTCCATGTATTCGCCGACCTGCCCGCTCAGCCCCACGTTATCGGGCAACAGGCCCCCATTGGCCTCGGCCCGTTCAATCCACGCATCCACGTATTCGAGCAGCCAAGCGCGGTATTTGTCGTCGCCGGTCAGGTAGCAGGCGTTGGCGATCAGCGAGGTGACGTGCAGGTTGGTGGCACAGTCGCCCCGGGTCATGCGCTCCTTCATGGCCTGCCCCATGCGCCGCGCCTTCTCCGGGTCCTTGAGGTCGGCAGGCGTGTCAATCCCCTCTAAGTCCTCGTAGGGCAGGCCATAGCGCGCCATCCCTAGGCTGTACCCATACGACGGTTCCTCGTCCTCTTCGTACAGCCAGCGCGGCCCCTTGCTCCCGTTGTGGGCGCACTTGATGATCTTGTGCTCTGGATCGTAGTTGAGCGCCTCTGGGTCTTCGTTGAGATAGAAACCAGCAAAGCGCCGCGCCCGCGCCACATTCTCGGCGTGGGTCGGATCGGCCATGCACAGCAGGTAGAAGTAGATGTAGCTCTCGCTTTGATGGAACTGGTCGTAGCCGATCTCGTATTCCTTGTCCACGTGGCCGTACTCTACCATCAGCTCGGTAGTGGCCTCCCACTGCCGCTGGCCGAGGGCGAGCAAATGATCGCCGCCGCCGAGCAAGTACAACAGCGGCCAGTTGTAGAAGCTCTCGTAGAAATCGTCGGCCCCGTCGCGGGAGTGCCGCAGGCCGTCGCGCCAAATCAAGCGGCCGTCGGGGTGGGTGTACTTTTGTAGGAATGGATGGACGGCGTCCTCCATCGTCTTGATTAACTGCCGCTCCAGCACGGCCCAAGCCGGGGTCTGTACTAGTGGCACAGTTGCTTCAATAACGGTCATAACTTCTTCTCTCCCTTCCTATTACCCTTTCCCACCCTTCACACTCCACACCGACCCTGTAGTGTACGTATTCCGCTCCGAGCACAAAAACTCAATCACCTCGGCCACCTCCGCAGCGTCTGAGTAGCGCCCAATCGGGTTGCCCGGATCGCGCAGGTGCTCCTCGTCAAAGCGCGGCACCACCATGTCGGTCAGCGCCCGGCCCGGCTCGACGCCGTTGACGAACACCCCCTGCCGCGGCCAAGCATCGCCCAGCGCCTGAATAAACGACCACACCGCCCCCTTGGACACTGAGTACGGCACCTGATAGGGACTGCCGTGGCGACCACCCGAAGAAATCGTCACACAGCGCCCCCACCCCCGCTCCAACATGTGCGGGACCGCCGCCTGATGCGCGTAGTACACCCCGTGGACATTGATCTGCATGACCTTGGCAAACTGCGCGGCAGTCTGCTCGAAAAACGGCTTTTCCCACCCCAAGATACCGGCGCAGCACACCAAGATATCCAGCCGTCCAAAAGCTGTCACCGTCTGTGCCACCGCATCGTGCACCTGCCCCTCGTCGGTCACGTCCGCCTCGACAAAGAGCGCCTGCTGTCCCATCGCCTCGATCTCCCGCACCCGCTCTTGTGCGGGTTCCGCCAGCACATCGACAATGACAATGTGCCGCCCGGCCTCGGCCAAGCGCAGCGCGGTCGCACCGCCGATGCCGCGCGCACCCCCCGTAATCAGGGCTACCCGCTGCTCCACCGGTGCTGCAAATCGCAAATGTGCCATACTACCCTCCCCTTGCTTGCGCAGTCGCGCAGTTTTCAATAAATAACTGATGTTACGCAGTTTTGAGGGTTTGTAGCTGCTCAAAGGCACATCGGAGGGCCTTGAGATAGAGTTGTGATCGCAACGCGAAGTGCTTGAGCCGGTGCTTGATGCGCAGGCTCTCCAAGCGCCCGGCGGCATATAT
>JAJDVZ010000064.1:0-35846 GCA_022825835.1 Candidatus Latescibacterota bacterium | reverse complement strand
TCGCAAGGCACTATCTATGCGTCGCCATGACTGTCCCTGCTGTGGGCTGGTCTTGGACCGAGACGAAAACGCCGCACGCAATATCTTGAGATTGGGACTACAATCTCAGGGCCAAGCCCAAGAAGCCGCCGCGCTTTAGCCGGCGGAGTAGTCACGCAGAGGAGATACGACATGGCACAACCGTTGGGCAAAGCCTATGAACAGATCGCGGCGACGCAGCCGTGCGGAACGTATCGCGGCGCAGTGGTCGGCTGCGGGCGGATGGGCAGCACCATTGACGACGAGCACATCGGGATGCCGCACTATCCGTGGCCGTGGGCACACGCCCCGGCCATGATCGAAGCGCGGGGCATTGAGCTGATCGGCGCGGCCGACGTGGACCGACCCAAGTTGGACGACTTTGCCCAGCGCTGGGGCGTGGAGGCCCTGTACGAAGACTACCGCGAGTTGGTTGCTCAAGAACAGCCCGACCTAGTAGCGGTGACGACGCGGCCCGACGAGCGGGCCGAGGTGGTCATCGGCCTAGCCGAGGCCGGAGTGCGGGCGATTTTTGCCACCAAGCCAATGTGCCGCACCTTGGCCGAGGCCGACGCCATGATCGCGGCGTGCAAGGCGAGTGGGACGATTTTTTCTATCGCCTGCCATCTCAACTGGTATAACTGGTACACCAATGCGCGGCAGGCCATAGCCGACGGGGCGATTGGCCGGTTGCGCTCCATGGTCTGCCACAGCCCACACACCCTGTCGAATCTGCAAAGCCATACGCTGGCCTTGTTTCGGTTGTTTGCCGGAGCACCGGCCGAGTGGGTGATGGGCGAGATGGACGACGACGCGCAGGCCGCGGCCGACCGGGATTTATCCGGCTCGGGTTACATTGCCTACGCCAACGGAGTGCGCGGCTTTTTGAACTCCCGCGCTGACCGCTCGGGGCATGGGTGGACTTTGGAATTTATCGGCGAGCGCGGGATGATCGTCTCGCGCAACGCCCACGCGCAATTCGAGTTGTGGGGGGCGCACCCAGAGACCGGCGAGCCGATCCAGCGGCAGTTTCCCAACCCGTGGCATCCGCGCTCGTCTATGGTCGATGCGATCGAAGGCGTCTGTCGGGCGATTGAGGAGGGGGAAGAGCGGATTTGTCCGGGGGAATTTGGGCGCGAGGCGTTGGAGATTGCCATTGGCTTGCGCGAGTCGCATCGGCGGGGCAATGGGCGGGTGGATTTGCCGCTGGCGAATCGGGCGTTGCGGATGGGCTAGGGGACTATTTTGTCGAGGTCGGCGAAATCTCTGTGGCTTGTAAAGTTGATATTCAACATTTTTTATCTATATTTCAACTCAGAGTTGTTGTTCCGCTACCAAGGAGAATCCATGTTAGGCCAAAGGCTCAGGCTGGCACGCAAGAAAGCGGGGCTTTCAATGCAGCAGCTTGCCGACCGCCTGTCGCCGTCCGTTTCGGTGCAGGCGATTAGCAAGTACGAAGCGGGAACCATGATGCCGCGTTCAGCGGTACTGATGGGCCTCGGCAAGGCTCTCGGCGTGTCTCTCGATTTCCTAATGGGAGGGCAAGTTGAATCCCTGACCCGCATTGAATTTCGCAAGCATTCCCACACCTCGGCGAAAGACCGCGCCTTTGTCGAAGCGATTGCGACCGAACAACTCGAAGGCTATCTGACGATTGAGGACATCCTCGAAATCGCCCCGCCTCCGGATCCGTTTGCCGGCCTGCGCTGCGATCAGGTCGCAAGTTTTGAGGAGGTAGAGGCGCGGGCGCAAGCACTAAGAGAACATTGGCGTCTCGGGTATGCCCCGATTCCCAGCATGGCTGGCCTACTGGAAAGTAAGGGCATCAAGGTAATCGAGGCGGACTTGCCGGAACGTTGCGACGGCTTGGCCTGTAGCGTGAAGCGGACCGGGGGCCGGCCCGATACCGAAGCCATCATCATTTCAGGACAAACCAACATTGAGCGCAAGCGGTTCAGCCTCGCCCACGAACTGGCGCATCGCGTAATTCGAGGTACGGGCAATCCAAGCATCAAGGTCGAGAAGGCAATGCACCGATTCGCCGGAGCGTTTCTCGTCCCTGCGGAAAGTCTGCGCGACGAGATTGGTGCAATCCGCCGAGGAATCCCTTATTGCGAGTTGATCCGGCTAAAGCGGTTCTACGGGATTTCAGCGGCGGGAATGCTGATCCGCCTGCGCGATGCCGGCGTCCTGTCTCGCGGTACCGTTGACTATGCCTTCCGCACTTATGCACGGTCTTGGCGCACCAACGAGCCGGAACCGATCACTAATGATGAAGGGCTGGGTGCTTTTGAAAAGCCGTTGCGGTTTGAACGCTTGGTATGGTGTGCTGTTGGGGACGAGCTGATTGCTCCGGTCCGGGCCGCGCAACTGCTCAAACGCCCTCTGAATGAGGTGGAAAGAGAAATCAGGGGCGGCAAGTGACCGGAGACGTGAAGGGTGAGATCGTCCACGACGCATCCTGTCTAATTGATCTGAGCAAGGGGAAGCTGTTGCGCTTCGTGCCGAAACTGCCGTTCCGATTGATAGTGCCATTCCCGATTCGCCATTCGGAAGTTCTGGACTTTACGGACAGGGAATGGCGGCTCTTGGACGAGGGCGGCTTGGAAACGTTAGATCTTTCGCCTGAACAGGTTGAGGAGGCGTTGAATATCAGGCAAATGCAGCCCAAACTCTCGGCGAACGATTGCTTGTGTCTGGCTTTGGTGCGGGGTCAAGAGAACGCAATTCTGCTTACGGGGGATAGGTTGCTGCGTCAGGTGGCCGTCAGCGAAGGCTGCTGTGTTCACGGCGTACTGTGGGTTATTGACGAACTAAAAAACGCCAGAGCTTGCGCCAATGCCGCCCTGATTTCAGCACTCGAACTCTGGCGTGATGATCGATCGGTTTTTCTACCCATTCGAGAAATTGAGAGGCGATTGAGAGGCCTGCGGCATCTGTGACGTAGTGTCTTCACAGTGCCATTGGCTTGCGGGAGTCGCATCGGCAGGGCAATGGGCGGGTGGATTTGCCGCTGGCGAATCGGGCGTTGCGGATGGGTTAGCAGGTCTCTTCACCGCATGAGGTCGGCGATGTGCTCGCCGAATAGCTATAGAGGTGATGTTGGTATTAGACTCGTTATTCTTCAGCGATGCTCAAAATAAGAGTCCGCACGTTATCGCTGAGATGAAAATGGATCTCTTGCAACCGATCAATAAAGGGTTTTACCGCTAGGATATGACCCAGATCAAGGCGGCGAAGTCGATGGAGATAAAAAATTGGTGATGTATTGCTGATTACGACCTCAGGCATTTTGGCGGTCCCGTTCTAATTCCTCATGGGTCATATCAAAGATAGGCACACCGTAGCGACCCATATTTTGGAGAAATTGGATGCGCGACATGCCAGCGAATTCTGCCGCACGCCCGGAAGACATCTTACCCATTTCATAGAGCTTGGCGGCGGCAGCCATGCGAACCTCTTGGGTAAATTCTTCGGGCGTCTCTTTTAAGGACAGAAAAATCTCTTCTGGGACTTCAATCTGAATCGTCTGCATGTTATTCCTTTGGTATCAGAGGTCTGGACTCGACGCCTTTTCAGCGCATGAGATCGGCGATGCGCTCGCCAATGGCCATGGAGGTAATGTTGGTGTTGGCGCGCACGCAATCGGGCATGATGGCTGCGTCGGCGACGCGCAGGTTTTCGAGGCCGTGTACCCGACCGTGCTGATCGACGACGGCCATTGCGTCGCTCGCCGGTCCCATCTTGCAGGTCGAGGAGACGTGGTGGCTGGTGCCCACTTCGCGCCGCATCCACTCGTCGAGTGCGTCGTCGGTGTCGAGTTCGGCGTCGGTGGGGCCGATGCGCTCGACGACGAGCGTGTTGAGCGCATCGTGTTTGAGCAGGTCGATGATGATGCGGATGGATTCGCGCAGGCGGCGGCAGTCTGAAGGCTCGGCCAAGTAGTTGTAGTCGAGCACGGGCTGCACGTGCGGGTCGGTGGAAGCCAGTTTGAGCTCACCTTTTCCCTCGGCCAAATAGATGCAGCCGACCAAGTAAAAGCCCAAGGGTTTGGAATGCGACGAGGTGTAGTAGCCCTCGGTCGTGGCAAAGGAGGCCGGAATAATGAACATGTCGTTGCGCCAATCCGATCCGGCGGCCGTGTAGCGCAGGCCGATTTGCAGCCGAGGCTCGGTGCCGTCGCCGAGGTACTCGTCCTTGGCCCGCAGCGTCACGCTCACTTGCGGATGGTCGCGCAGATTCTGGCCGACGCCGGGCAGGTCGCACACCACGTCAACGTCCATGGCTTCCAAGTGCGCGGCTGGCCCAACGCCCGATAACAAGAGCAGGTGCGGCGAGCCAATCGCCCCGCCGCAGAGCACGATTTCTCCGCCGTGGACCGTGGAGAGGTCACCGTCGCGCTCGACGAGCAGACCGGTGGCGCGCTGGCCGTCAAAGAGCACGCGGTGGACGTGGGTGTTGGCTTGAATGGTGAGGTTGGAGCGACCGCGGGCCGGGTTGAGGTAGCCGATGTTGGTGCTCCAGCGGATGCTCTCGGCGTTGTTGAGAGCCAAGGGGCCGACGCCGGTGGAAGCTGGGTCGTTGTGGTCGGGGCAGTCGGGGTAGCCAGCGGCGAGCGCGGCCTCGTAGAAGGCGCGGTGCTCGGGGTTGAGCTCGTGATCTTTGAATCGCCGCGCGCGGATGGGGCCGTCGGCACCGTGGTAGGGGGCGTCGCCGTAGTCGGGGTCGGATTCGAGGCGGCACAAAAAGGGCAACAGGGCATCGTGGCTCCACAGGTCGTTGCCCGCATCGGCCCACGAGTCGTAGTCTTCGGGCACCCCGCGCAGAAAAATCTGCGCGTTGACCGCACTCGACCCACCGACAATTTTGCCGCGCGGCACAAACATTTCGGGGCGCAGGTCCGTAGCCCGGGCGCGATACTCCCAGCCAAATCGGGTACCCAAGCCAAAGGCGCGATCCCAGATATTGCGATCGCGCCCGTACGCATAGCGAATCTCCTCGGGCAGGTCTTCAACCGCAGCAAAATCCGGCCCGGCCTCCAGCAACAAGACCGACCGACTCCGATCCTCGCTGAGCCGCGCCGCGAGCACTGCACCCGCCGCGCCCGCCCCGGCAATGACGACATCGTAAGACGCAGACATAACGACTCCCTCTGTAAGAACCTCTCGTGTATGCGTTAATATAGGGCATCCACAAGAGATATTCCTACCCCAACTGCTCCGCCAATTCTTCCGCCGGATAGGTGAGAATCTCCGCCAAAGTCGGATGATAATGGGGAATCCTCGCCAAATCCTGCACCGTCCCGCGAAAGTACATCACCGCGATCAACTCGTGGATTAGCTCGCCAGCCTCCGGGCCGACAATGTGGCCGCCGAGCACTTCGCCCGAGCGCGGGTCGCAGAGAATTTTTACGTGGCCGCAGGTCTCGCCCATGGTCAGCGACTTGCCGTGGTCGTCAAAAGGGTAGCTGGCGACCAAATAGGGCCAGTCCGCAGCGCGGCAGTCCCGCTCGCTGAGGCCGACGCTGGCCACCTGCGGATCGGTAAATACGACTAGCGCATTGAGGCGGTCGTCGAAGCGATGCTCGGGGCGGTCGGGATGGGTGGCATTGTACGCGGCGATCTCGCCTTGCTCGATGGCGATGTGGACGATTTCGTGCTCGCCGTTGACGTCGCCGACGGCGTAGATGTGGGGCTGGCTGGTGCGCATGGCCGCATCGACGACAATACGCCCGTCGGTGACCTCGACGCCAGCCTGGTCCAAGCCCAATCCGTCGATGAGCGGGCGGCGGCCGAGGGCTTGCAGGACGAGGTCTGCCGAGGCCGTTTTTTCTGCGCCGTCGTGGGAAAAATGCGCCGTCTTGCGCCCGTTATCCTTGGTGAATTGGCGCAGTTGCGTGCCAGTGTACACCTCCATGCCTTCCTCGCGGAAGTGCGCTTCCACCGGTCGCGCCAAATCCTCGTCGCCAGTGGAGAGAATGTGATCGCTGCGCTGGATGAGCGTCACCTGCGTGCCAATGCGCTGAAAGAACTGGGCCAACTCGACGGCAACCGCGCCGCCGCCGAGGACGAGGAGGCTCGCTGGCTGCTGGCGCAGGTCGAGAATCTCGTCGCTGGTGAGGTAGCCGACTTGGTCCAGCCCCGGGATCGGAACATGGTGGGGGGTAGAGCCGGTGGCGATGATAAACTGTCCGGCCTCAATGACATCGTCACCGGCTTGGATCTTCTGCGGCGAGAGAAAGCGGGCGCGCGCTTCGTAGAGCGCGAAGCGGCCGTCGCTTAGTTGCTCGCGGCGATAGGCGGCAAAGTCGGCGACCAGCCGCGCCTTGCGCTCGACGATGGCGGCTAAGTCCGCGCGGACTTCCACCGGCGCTAGGCCGAACTCGGCGGCGCGGTCTAGATGCGAGGCTATTTCGGCGGAGCGCAGGATGGCCTTGCTGGGCATACAGCCGCGCAGAATGCACAGCCCCCCCCAGGGACCTTGATCGATAACCGCGACATTCGCGCCGGCTGCGTGGGCCGTACGCGCCGCGGCGTACCCGGCCGAGCCGCCGCCGATGATCGCGATGTCGCATTGTACAGTTGCCATAGTTCGTTTTTATCCTACTCTTGAACGGCTTGGTTTTTGTTTTACTCTTGAACGGTGAGGTCTGTTCCTTGAATGCACTGCACCCCATAGGCGCGGCTTTGCTCTGCTGCGCGTTGGCTTTGCCCGCTTGGAGTGAGGACTCCGCCTATACGATGCGCGGCTTTGATGCGCGCATTCAGCGGGGCATAGACCTGATCTACAATCTGCGCTTTGAGGAGGCCGAGCGCCACTTTCAGGACATCGTCGCGGCCGAGCCGGACAACCCGCTCGGCTACTTCTTTCGCGCGATGGTCTCTTGGTGGCGAATCCTCATAGACTTGCCCGACAAAACCCACGACGCGGAGTTCCACGCCCGGCTCAAGCAGTGCATTGAGGTCTGCGACCGGCGTCTAAAAAAAGATCCAATGGACTTCGACGCGATACTCTTCAAGGGCGGGGCCATTGGTTTCCGCGGCCGCTTGTACGGCGACAGAGAGCAGTACCTAAGGGCAGCGCGCGACGGATTGCGCGGCCTGCCCCTCCTGAAGAAGAGCCGTCAACTCGAGCCGACCAACAAGGACATTCTCTTTGGCCAGGGCCTGTATCACTACTTCGCCGAGGTCATGCCCCAACGCCACCGAATTCTCCGTCCGATCATGGCCTTTTTGCCCGACGGCGATCGCGTGCTGGGCCTCCAGCAGCTCAAGGAAGTCGCCCGCGAGGGAGCCTACGCTAGCACTGAGGCCGCTTATTTCCTCGGCCAGATCTACCGGATTTTTGAAAAGGACAACCGCAGAGCACTGCCCTATTTCGAGGAACTCTACGTGCGCTACCCCGACAACGCCGTCTTCCACCGCTACACTGCGCGGCTTATGGTCGAACTCGGCCGCTGGCGCTCGGGGGTGGCTCTGTACGAAGAATACGTGCGGCGCAGCGTGGCCAGTCAGACCGGCTATCACCACCACGGCCGCTTGGAGGCGCATTACTACGCAGGCAAATACGCGTACTTTGAGCGCCGCTTGCCCGAGGCCGCCGATCACCTAGCAGCAACCGACAGTCTCGCCGCCAATTCCGAGCGCAAGCGAGACCTCGCTTTTGCCGTGCTGGCCAACCTGCTGCTCGGCCAAGTACACGACTTAGCGGGCCGCCGCGAGGACGCGGTTTTTCGCTACGAGAGAGTGCGGCGCTTGCCCGACCACGCGGACAGCCACCAACGAGCGAAACACTATCTGCACGCGCCCTATCGCGAGGGCGCAGAGGAGGTCAATCCTGGCCCTCCAACCGAATGACTTCCTCGTGGTACACGCGCATCAGATCTGAGTGCATCAGATAGCCCCAAAACTCGCTTTCCCCCTCGTCTGTGGTATGCACCACGGGCAGCTTGTCGTAGCCAGAATCCAGCAGCTTTTGCAGGGCCTCGTGCAGGTTGTCCTCCGCGTCTATAGGCCGAACATCATCGACGACCATGTCCTCAATGAGAACTAGGTTGCGCAGCATCTCGTCTTCGGGCAGGTCGAGGTCTTCGAGGCTGATCATGCCGCGCAGGCCGCCGTCGTCATCGGTGACGACAAAGTGCAAATGGCCCAGCTTTTTACTCAAGCTACTCAGGGAAAAGTAGGACAGCCGATTGCTGACGATGGCCTCGGAGGTGTTTTTGAGGCGGGGGAATACTTCGCGGACTTGGAGATCGTGCAGCACATTGACGGTTAGGTCTTTGATATGGGCCGGAGAGTGGAACTTGTTTTGGACTTGGTTTTGGTAGATGGAAAAGTTGCGCGCGAAGATCAGCGCGAGGGCGCTTACGACCATCAGCGGCGGCAGCAGGTGATAGGAGCCGCTCATTTCGATGACGAGAATCAGGGCTGCTAGCGGCGTATTGGCCACTGCGCCAAAAAACGAGGCCATGCCCACCACGATATAAGCGGCCGGTTGGTGGACGATGCCGGGAAAGTACTGTTGGCCCAGCAGACCCACGGCACCGCCGAGCATCCCGCCGATAAAGAGCGAGGGGCCGAAGACGCCGCCCGAGCCGCCGCTGGAGATCGTGCAGCTAGAAGCGAGGATTTTGAGCAGGGCGAGGGCTAGAAAGGCGCGGATTGCGAGTTCGCCGTCGAGCCCCCGTTGAATGACGCCAAACCCATCGCCCAGCACTCGCGGATCGATAAAGGCCGCCACCCCCACCAGCAAGCCTCCGCAACAGACGATCCAGTAGCGGGGCAGTGGCAGGCGGTCGAACAGGGTGTGCGCAAGGCGCAGGGTCTTGACGTAAAAGATGCCGACCAAGGCGCAGAAAAACCCTAACACTAAGTAGAAAATCAACTCGCGCACATCGGTGAACAGCAGGTCGGGCAGGGCGAAAATGTGCGAGAAGCCAAAGACGGCTATGTAGATAGCGTAGGCGACAAAGGAGCTGATGACGCAGGGGATGAGTGCGTCGCTTTCAAAGTCTTCGCGGTAGAGCACTTCCACGCTGGCGATCGCCGCGCCCAACGGTGCGCGGAAAATTGCACCCAACCCGCCGGCTGTACCCGCCAGCAGCAAAATCCGCCGCTGGGCCACCGAGAGCTTGAGTTTGTCACCAATCCAAGAGCCTAAGCCCGCGCCAATATGCACCAAAGGACCTTGCTGACCAGCGGCACCACCCGAGGCGAGTGTGACGATGGTTGCCAGGGCCTTGACCGGAGCGACGATGGGGCGGATGTGGCCGCGCTGGTTGTGGAAGGCGTCGATCATGGCGTCGGTGCCCGCGCCTTGAGCTTCGGGTGCGAAGCGGTGCGTCAGGTAGCCGCCGAGCAGACCGCCCAGCGCCGGCAGCAGCAGCAACAGCCACAAGTACTCGCCGTAGGTGGGCGCGTCGAGGAAGGAGAAGTCGAACAGATCCCTGTTGTGGGGATGGATCTGGCGGTAGCCAGCCAGTTTCTCGATGAGCAGGAATTTGGCCAGTTCGAGACCGTAGGTGAATAACACGGCACCCAAGCCGGCAATCAAGCCGATGAGCGCGCTGTAGAGATAGATGCGGGAGACGAACTCAAAGCCGAGCCAGTCGCGGAGCAAGCGGGCGGCTAGCCCCCGAGTCTGCGGGGCGGCTTCAGGCATGGGCGGTGGGCTGGCAGGTGGGGCTTACTCCCAAGTCGCGCTGAATCTGGTCGCTGGCCAGCCCCACTAGATAGGCGTGGAAGCAGCGGCCGGCAAAGCCATAACCGATGACGACATTGGGTTTTTCCATGATTTTACTTGTGCGACAGCGTTTTTGTGACGGACAAACGGGCATTTATATATAAGCAAAGTTGGCTTTCATTGGAAGTTAGACCGGAGGGCAGGAAATCCCCCACCTGCCCTAAGTCGTCTAAGGTGGTGATCGCGCTGTAACGGGCAACGGGATTTGAGGCGCTATAGGCCCAGCCGGTTTGGGTTGCGTAGTAAGGTGCCTCCGTTTGAACTCTCTGTTCTGTGTTCCTATCTTCAAGCTGTCCACTTTCTCGCACAGAAACCCGCATGTCGGGTCTTCTGTTGAATACAAGAGCCGATATAAAGCGGCGGGGGTTGCTCCCTACCGTCGGTAAATAGACAGAACGTTCCCGCATGAATCTGTGCGTGAAGGTGGACAAGGCCCGGCTCCCCAATACTGTGGGAGCCGCCTCCACCCCCTACAAGCGGAGAATGCTTATATGTGCAGTCTGTATTGGTCCCCAATTAATCGTTATAAAATTATTATCGCCCTTTTCTTGGGCGTTTTTGGTTATGTACCTCTTTCGGGACAGAACATAGACTTCACACCGGACAAACCCGACGGCCCGGCCAAGCTACAGAGTGCGTTGTGGGAGTTGGCAACACCGCAGGCGGCAAAGCCGATACGCGATTTACAGGATACGGTCGTCGTCATTTTGGTTCCACAGCTTGGCCAAGCGTCGGCTTCGATTGATACGTCGTCGCTGGCAGCTCTTGGCGGGAGGGTTCTGGCGCAGTCCAAGAGCTTGATGCGGGTTTCGGTTCCGGCGGCGGCGTTGCTGGCGGTTTCGGAATTACCGGGGGTTCGCTTTGTCCGTAGGCCGTATCGACCGCATTCTCAAGCGACGATCAGCGAGGGAGCGTCCCGCATCGGCGCATTGGCTAACCATTCGGCGGGTGTGAAAGGGCAGGGGGTCAAGGTTGCCATTATTGATGGTGGATTTAAGGAAGCGAAAGAACTGTCTGGAGATATGCCGGCTCGTTGGTGGTATCACGACTATACAGGCGAGGGGATATACGCAGGCGACAGCGTCCACGGCACGGCGTGTGCTGAAATTATTCACGATGTGGCCCCGGAAGCTGAACTCTATCTCTATAAGACTGGGGATATGGTTGACTTTGAAAACGCCAAAGACCGTGCCATACGGAACGGCATCGACATAATCAATTATTCTAGCGGTTGGTTTGGCACAGGCATTGGCGATGGGCGAGGGTTGGCCTGCGACATTGTAAATGATGCTGCTAACAAAGGCATCCTATGGGTGACTTCAGCGGGCAATAACGCAAAGAGCCATTACGATGGGTTCTGGTCTGATAGCGATGATGACGGTTGGCACAACTTTAGTAACGAAGACGAGGTGATAGCTTTTGAAGCGGAGAAAGGGGATGAGATAAGAATTTCCTTGACGTGGAATGATTGGCCTAGCTCCCGTGAGAACTACGACTTGTACCTCGATTTTGTAAATTCCTCCGGCGATTTGGAAACCGTCGCCGAAAGTACTGATCGTCAAAATATCTCCGGGGGCGAACCTGTAGAATCAATCGAATACAAGGCAGAGAGAGCGGGAGAGTATGGAATTTCTGTCCGCAGCGAGGACGCCCGACCCAGAAGGCTAAAAATATGGTCGCTCGATCACGATTTTGCAGAGTATGCGGTCGCGAGGAACAGTATCGGGATTCCCGCGGACGCCAGAGGCTCTATGAGCGTCGGGGCGATCTATCATGGATCGGGTTATTGGAATGCTGGTCGGATTGAAGAGTATAGCTCGCGTGGCCCCACCACTGATGGTCGCATCAAGCCCGAACTTGTCGCCCCTACTGGCGTATCAACGGCTTCTTATGGACGGGAGCTTTATGGGGGAACCTCCGCTGCTGCGCCCCACGTCGCTGGCGCGGCGGCCCTGATCAAGTCGGCGAATCCATCGTACTCGCGCAGACAATTGTGGAACGCACTTGTCGCAGCTACGGTTGACATAGGACCCCGGGGCAGGGACAACGACAGTGGATACGGCAAACTCGTGTTGCCGATTATGCGAGTTTCCGCAAATACCTCTCCTCGGATCAGCCGCGTCTCTCCACAGAATCCAAGGGCGAATGCGGTTGTTACTATAAGCGGGAGCAATTTTGGTTCGTCTCGGGGCAGCAGTTCCGTGCGGGTTGGTTCGGTCGCAATTCCTTCCTCTTCGTTTTACTCTTGGTCCAATAGCAGGATACAGTTCCGTATTCCTCGCAATACGCCCCCCGGCAACCTGACCGTTAGAACGTCCCAAGGCACCAGTAATGCCATCCGTCTAGAAGTAACGAGTCCGTATCTGACGCGAATCTCGCCGACGCGAATCGAAACAGGGAATCGCCTGACGCTAACGGGCGGCAATTTTGGTACAAGACGAGGTACTGGATACGTTTTCTTTACGTCTAATGTACGGCCTTCTGCTGCGGACTATGTGAGTTGGTCCAACAGCAGAATTGTCGTCAAGGTTCCGACTAGAGCGCGAAGCGGCAATGTACAGGTTGCTACTTCGAATGGGACGTCGGGGACGAAGCTGCTTCAAATCGAAAGCAGGTCTCCTCGAATCACGTCTGTCTCTCCCCGCCGAGTGCAGTACAATCAGGTCGTGACCGTCACCGGAAGCAACTTCGGCTCGTCGCGAGGTAGCAGTACGGTACGGATTGGCTCGGTCGCGATCCCTTCCTCTGCGTTGGCTAGTTGGTCGAATACCCGCATCCGGTTTCGCGTTCCCACGAATGTGCGCTCTGGCAATATCACCGTCCGCACCTCGGCAGGAACGAGCAACTCCATCCGCTTGGAGATAACGAGTCCCTACTTGGCCAGTGTTTCTCCGAGCAGAGTCAAGCCCGGAGACCGTCTGACGTTGACCGGAGCCAATTTCAGGAGTAGCCGGGGGAGTGGTTACGTTCTGTTTGCACCTAATGTCTGGCCAACTGCCAGCAGCGATTACGTGACTTGGAGCCCTAGCCGAATCGTGGTCAAGGTTCCGGCTGGGGCACAAAGCGGAGAAGTGAAGGTCGTCGTTACTGGATCTCAGTCTTCCGGGACTAAGCGCATTATTGTTGAAGGCGAAGTGGTGGAGTCCCTGCCGAGCGTAGGGTTGTTTGGCTACAGTCCGCCCACAGTTAGCAAAAATCCCAAGAGCGTCAAGTTCGGCTTTGGTGGGGCTAGTCACGATCTCGCGTGCTATTTTTCGGTAAAGGAAATAATCAATGGCGAAATCGATATTTTTCTTAACGAACAATCTTACGCCGATATTCCAGAGAGCGAAGACTGGACGAGTTGGTATCTCATCTTAGACCGCGCAGACCTGCGCTCTGGCACAAACATTATCGAGTTCCGCAATACCTTCAACCAAAACCGCACATCAGGTTTTTCCCGCTGGCAATTGAAGGATGTGTCGGTGGGAGAACCACCTAGTGCCAAGCCCATCGCCGGTCCGCAGCTTCTGTCCGAGCTACTGGATGGCCTAGTCTCTGGCCTAGGCGATCCCTTTCCCACGCCGTTCAACGCCGAAGTGACCATTCCCTTTGCCTTAGCCGAGGCCGGTTCGGTGCGGCTTACTGTCTATAATTTGATGGGCCAGCAGATTCGCGTGTTGGCCGACGGGTGGTTGGCGGCTGGCGCACATCGCGTCAGTTGGAATGGTCGTACGGATATGGGCGCAGAGGCGGCTTCCGGGGTCTATTGGGCGGTGTTGCAAGGGGGTGGCGTCGTCCAAACGGCTAAGTTGGCGTTGATTCGCTGAGCGGAAAAATTCGGCCATAACGAATAGCCTGCATCCGTGCCAAGGCGAGTAGAGACCGCTTAACCCGAGCGCGCGTTAAAAGGAGAAGGAATGTCAAAGTTCGTTGTAAACCTGCTAGTTGCCGGTGCTGCACTCTTGGCCATGCTCCTGACCGGATGTTCCGACTCCGACGCGCCGACGGCAACGCCTAGTGTTGAGCCCCTGTTTGTCGTATCTGGACATGTTCGCGACCCGAACGGTTCTCTGGCGGGCAGCAATGCGAGGGTTGTAGGGATTTGGACAGCGGACGCCGGCGAAGGGGACTACGCCTATGTCTTCGGGTCGGGTGAAATTGATCTGGAGGCAGGAACCTTCCGAATGGAGTTTGTAGAAGAGCCTCCTTCAGAGGCGTTGCTGGGGGACCTGTTGGGGGTTGGTTTACTCGCAGTAGTCGATGGCTTCCTAGAAGAAGGGATCCTTCCCGATGACGCCTTTGACGAGGTTCTGGGTGCGGCACCGAGGCACTATGTCCTTTTCTTTGATAGAGAAAACGAAAATGCGGAAGAGGCCCTTGAGGCGGTGCTGTGGCTGAAGGAATTCGGCTACGGGTACAGCGTCGGCAAGGGCATCGAGATACCGGATGATTTTGATGGATTCGAGCCGGTCGATCCTGGGTCGGTGGAAATCATCATTGACGATCTGGAGAACCTAGATCTCGTAAATTGGACTTGAGGAAAGAGCTTCAGGCATGGGCGGTGGGCTGGCAGGTGGGGCTGACGGCCTGCCATTGGCGCAGAACCTCAAAGACGAGGACGGCGCTGGCCGCGGCGACATTGAGGCTGTTTTTGTAGCCGTACATCGGAATCTCAACCAGCTCGTCGCAGCACTCAAGCGCGTCGCAACTCACGCCGAGAGCCTCATTGCCCACGATGAGGGCCAAGGGACGCGGATAGTCCAGTTCGGTGTAACAGCGGCTTTGCGATGTCGTCTCCAGCGCCCACACCGGCACCTGACGAGCGCGCAAGTGCTCAATGGCTTGTAGCGTGGTGGCGAAGTGGCGGGTCTCGATGTACGCAAGGGTGCCCAACGCCGTCTTGTCGAGCTTGGGATGGGGCGGATGGGCCGTGTAGCCGCAGGTGTAGATGCCGCTGAGACGGCCCGCGTCGGCCGTGCGAAAGATCGAGCCGACATTGAAGGCGCTGCGCAAATTGTCGAGTACCAGATAGAGCGGGTGCTTGGGCAGGCGGGCGTATTCGTCGAGGGGCATCGCCGCGTCGAAGGTGCGGACCTCAAAGCTGGTCTCCTTGCCGTAGTTGCCCGGCCGGAGTTTCACCCGACTTCCTCCGGGGACACGGGCCGCTGCTCGGCGGCGGAGAGCCGGGCGGCCTCAATGGCGACCATGGTCTGCCGCACGCTTTGGGCGGTGACGGCCAGCGCGGCGCGGCCGGCTAGCGCATCGGCGATGTTTTCGTAGTAGGAACGCCAGCGGCCCGGTGCCGTCTCCATGATAGTTTCCTCTGTTGGCCTATAGAGGTGGGCGTAGTGCTCGGGCGCTTCTTCGGCCGCGTCGATGTCGCCAGCGATCATGGCCTTTTCCTGCGGGTCAACGCCCTCTTTGACCAGCGCGCCTTCCGTGCCCAGCACGTACCAGCGCGGCTTGGCTTTGCCCGCCAGCGACGAGGTCTCCACGCGCGCTTCGACGCCGTTGGCAAAGTGGAGTACGGCCAGTGCGTGGGACTCGACATTGATGCTGAGCGGATCGCCGGAGTGGAAGGAGGCGTAAACCCTTGCGAGCGGCGCGTCAATGAGCTGGAGGGCTTGATCGACCAGATGCGCGCCTAAATCGAAGAATTTGCCGCCGCCGTGCCGTGCTATGCTGCGCCAACCGCGCGGAGGGCCGTATTGACCCCAGAACATCTCCAGCAAAAAGGGCTCGCCGACAAGCCCTTGGGCCAGCGCGTCTTTAACGGCGAGGAAATCGCCGTCCCAGCGGCGGTTCTGAAACACGCTGAGCAAGCGGTCGTGCGCTTGGCTGGCGGCGATCATCTGGTCGGCCTCGGCCATGCTCAAACACATGGGCTTGTCAGTGACGACGTGTTTGCCCGCCGCCATCGCTTGGATCGCGTGCGGGGCGTGGAGGTCGTTGGGCGTGGCGAGGACGACTAGATCGACGGCTGGGTCGGCCAGCACTTCGTCGAAGTGGCGGAAGGTCTTTACCCCCAAGTCGCGCTGAATCTGGTCGCGGGCCTCCGGCCGGCTGGTGGCAATGCCGTAGAGGCTCAGGCCGCTGGCCAGCCCTACGAGATAGGCGTGGAAGCAGCGGCCGGCAAAGCCGTAGCCGATGACAGCGACATTGGGTTTTTCCATGATTTTTACCTGTGCGACGGGCGTTTTTGCGGGTGATGAATGGGCACTTATATTATGAAAAGTCAAAGGCTTGGGCAAGTTTTCAGGAGGGCTGCAATGCGGATTCGGATTAGCTGGGATGATGGCGCGGTCGAAGCGATTTTGGACGCTACGCCGACGGCCGAAAGGGTCTGGGCAGCCCTGCCCTGCGCCTCGACGGCGAACACTTGGGGCGATGTCGAATAAGAAGGGACACTTTTCCCGCGCTTAGGTGTTATATATGGCACACGGTCACTCGTGGATATCGCTGGCGCGAGGGCAATGGATGGAATCACTTATGCAGGGAAGCAGCAGATCGGTCATCGGTCTCAGCGTGGTCCTGCTGCTCTTGTTGAGCGGTTGCGGGGCCGCTTATTCGGGCTATGTGTCCGGTTCGCTCAACCAGCTAGAAAAGGGCAATTACGAAGCGGCCCTCGGCAAGCTCGAAAAGCCCTCCGGCAAGACCAATAAGCTGCTCTACCATTTGGAGAAGGGGCTGATTTTGCACTATCAAGGCCAATACGAGGCGTCCAACGTGGAGTTTGAACGGGCCGAGCGGTTAAGCGACCAGCTCTACACTCGCTCGGTCTCGCGCGAAATCGCGGCCTTGCTGTCCAATGATTCGATTGTCGCCTACCGAGGCGAGGAGTTCGAGCTAGCCCTGATCCACTACTACCGCGCCATGAACTACGCCCGGCTGGGCGACCGGCAGGCGGCGTTAGTCGAGTGCCGCAAGGCCAACCTGAAGCTCGAAAACTACGCGCAACAAGCTGAATACGAGCTCAGCTATAAAAACGACGCCTTTTTGCAGTACATGACGGGACTCTTTTTTGAGGCTGAAGGCGAGTGGAACGACGCGTACATTTCCTACAAAGATGCCCTAAAGGGCTATCGCGCGTACGAAGCGGCCTTTGATCTGCAAGCGCCGCGAATGCTGATAATCGACCTAGCGCGGCTGGCCCAGCGGCTGGGATACGAAGACGAGGTTGCGGAATACACTGAGCGCTACCAGCTTGAGCCAGCGGAGCTGCAGCCGACTTCCGGTGGCGAGTTGGTCGTCTTCGTCGAGAGCGGCTTCGTGCCCCGCAAGCATCAAGTCGAGTTCAGCGTGCCGATTCTGGAGGACGAAGGGAAGTGGGAAGTGTGGACGGTGTCGGAGCGGGCCGTCCATCGCTATCACCACCCGCACGTCTATAAGCGCGGGCACGTGGATTACTGGCTTAAGGTGGCGCTGCCCGAATACCGGGAGGTGCCCTCGCAGGTAGCCGGGGTGCGGTTGCGCGCTGGCGACCAGAGTGCGCTGGCGGCCACAGCCGAAGACTTGGACGCGATTGCCCAGCGCACCTTTGCGCAGAAATTCGATACCATCCTGCTGCGCGCCGTCGCCCGCAACTTGGCCAAATACCTAGCGTCCAAGAGCATTGAAAAAGCCTTTGAGGACGATGATGACGACGACGAGAATGACTGGGCCAAGGAGAGTTTGGGCCAAGCGCTGGGCGGCTTGGTCAACCTCTTAGGCGTGGCGACCGAGGCGGCCGACACGCGCGGCTGGCTGGCGCTACCACACGCCATCCGCATCGCCCGGCTGGCGGTGACCCCAGGCACGGCTGCTCCGACTATAGAACTACTCGACGCCCGAGGACGAGTCTTAGCAGTAGAGACGCTGCCCGAAGTAACGGTGGCGGACGGGGAAAAGGTATTTCTAAACTTTCGCACTTTTCGCTGAGGAGCAAACAATCATGTACGTCAAACTATGGATCGCCGCGCTGGCGTTGGCGCTGCCGGCCGCGGCGCAGCAGAGCACGCGGGCTGCCGATCAGGTCACGGACCCGCTAGAGGAAGGGACGATCATCAACATCGTCGATTGGGACGGCGGCCAGCTACCCAAGCGCTACTACGAGCGCTCAGACCAACTGCCAATGAGCCTCGACGACGTGCGCAAGCTGAGCGCCAACAAGTTCAATACTGATGCGATCGTCAAAATGATCGAGGAGCGGCGCTGCGTCTGCGACGCCTCGGTAGATGCCTTGGTGGAACTGAAGCAAGCCGGTGTCGCCGAGCAGGTGATCCAAGCGGTATCGCTCCACGCGCTGCCGCCTAACCGCTCGTTCGGGCTGACGATCGCCCTCGACTTCGAGGGATTGGGCGGCAAGGCCACCGTATCGACGCAAGCGCGTAAGGGTTATCTCTACTTGATCGTGCCCGACGGCGATAAAGAGCGGGTCTTTATCGGCAACTTGCAGGCGATTCTCGCCGGCCGCTGGCAGCGCGATGCCCTGATCGACAACACCGATCTGCTGCTGCCCAAAAAGGTGCGGCGCGTGACCTTTGCCTCCGAGGTCCCACTCAAAACCTACGGTCGCAAGAAGGCCCTAGTTTTTACCTCGACCAAACCGGACATCTACACTTCAGCCGATATTCCCGAGGCGGACCGAGCCGGGGTGCAGGAGTTCGTGTTCGACTATCCAGCCGCGTCGCTAGAGCGCCAATGCAGCCTACAGGTGCTCTACCGGCAGGACGCGATGCTGGCCAACCGCTGGCACTTAGTGCGCACCCATTTCCAGTGCGAATGGGATTGAAAGGAGCTTACGATGAGACACTGCGTTTTTGCGGCAATCGCCCTAACTGTGGGGCTTACAGCCTGTGGCGGCCCGAGGGCCTTTACCAAGGGCGAGTACGGAGATCCAGAAGCGATCTCCATGCTCGACGACAAGTGGAACCAGAACGACATGCAGCTAGTCGCCAAGAAGATGATCAGCTCGATGGAGGTCTGGTCGGATGCCCGGGCGCTGGCTGAAAAGCCGGTTGTCATCTTGGAGATGCCGCGCAACAAGACCACCGAGCACATCGACATGCAGGCGCTGTACGACCACGTCAAGACCGCGCTCATCCAGAGTGGGCAGTTTACGTTCCTCGACAAGGCCGCGCGGCAAGAGATCGCCCAAGAGTACGAGTATCAAGACTCGGGCTACGTGCGTCCGGACGAGGCCCAAGGGCCGGGCAACCAGCGCGGCGCGCGCTTCTTGCTCGGCGGGGTCATCACCTCGACCATACAGCAGGTGGGCAAAGACAAGGTCATCTACTACAAGGCGACCTTTGAGCTGACCGACATCTCGACCACTGAGATCGTCTGGACCGACCAGAAGGAAATCACCAAGCACTTCCAGAAGAGGAGCATCGGCTTCTAGGGAAAGGAGCACGGAGCATGAGACGCATTGCACTGATCGCCCTGCTGGCGCTGGCCGTTGGGGCACAGGCTGCGACGCCGGGGCGCACCGACGGCCCCGAAGGCAGCGAATACGGCAAGGGCGGCTACCATTACAAGGCCCAGTACGGCCGCTTCTACACTGAGGGCTTTTTGGGGGCGGCGATGATGGAGAGCGAAGACTCGGACACTGAGACCAACCTCATTACGGGGCTTAATGCGGGCTACATGGTCGAGGAATGGCTGGCCTTTCAGGTGGGATTCGCCCGCATCTTGGAGCAAAACATCAATCTCTATGCCGGCGGGGTGCGCTCGGCCTACATTACTCGGCCGTTCAACTACTACTTTTCGCTCGACGCCGAGCTGTACTCGCCCGAGGTCGGCGACACTCACTTCGGAATTGTCCCGGGCGTTGGGGCCGAGGTGATTCTCAGCGACCGCTTGCGGGCGGGCTTGCGCTTTCAACGCGACTTCATCTTTGCCGACGATATGATTCACATCAATCGCTTTACGGCGAAGATACAGGTGGATTTTTAGGGAGTTTCGCGTTGGTATTGCAAAAGGGCCGGCTTCCGCAGTGAAGTCGGCCCTTTTGCAAATCACGCCAGATGCTCCGTCCGCAGTTCCCTAGACCAGTCGAAGTACTCGTCTAGCCGCACTAGCTCGAATTCATCGACAATATCGGCTGCGCTGCGCTCCGTGCTCTCGCTGTAGATCACCGACGTGCCCACCTGTCCGGTTGTAACAATGCGCACGGACTCGCCGTATTGACGATGGATATCGTCGTACCTGGCCTGGTTCTTGTCGAGATGCACCACCTCGTAGTCCAGGTTGATGCGCGCCGTGGCCCAGCTCTGATAGTTGTTGCTTTGGGCCAAGGTGGTGCCCTGCGGGTCGATAATGGTGCAGGGGGTCCCCTTGTACACCGATCCGATAAAAAATGCTTGCACATCCAAAGCCCAGAAGTTTTGCACCAGCCCGCCGTGATACATGGAGCTGAAGAGCAGCAATTTCGGCTTGAGCTTTTTGTATTGGGCCCGCAATTCTCCAAAGTTTAGATCAAAACATATCACCCCACCCACCGGCCCGAATTCGGTCTGGATCAGGGACGCGCCTGGACCGGGACGAGTGCCGTGGTCAAACTCTGGGTACACTGGGATGTACTTGCGGTAGATACCGGCCAATTCCCCCTGCCGGTCGAGCAGCCCGAGGACATTGAAAACCGCCCCGCTCTTGCGCTCCTTCTGATGCACCGGCACGGTGATATAGCAGCTATACTCCTGGGCCAAGCCAGCCAGTAGCTGAGTCGTCGGCCCCTCTGGCACTTCTTCGTCGCAGTTTCGGCAGATGGTTTCGGGTAGGACGATCAGATCGGCTCTAGTGGCCCGGGCGACTCGACCCACTAAGTCCTCCAAGTCCTTGTGGGTTTGCTCCATCACCTCTTGGTCCGTCCCGCTGGCTGGGGCGTAGGAAACGCTCGATACGACGATGTGATTGCTCATGGGATTTTTCCTTTTGAAAAGTGAGACCACGGTCCACTCGACATACTGTTGTCACCTGCATTTACTACTATGTTTATGCTGTGAAATCAAGACCTTATTCGCGTTTGCCCTCATCTTGGGAGGGCGCGTAGCCCCCGACACCTCTCCTGACGACCTATGAGCACTTCTCCAACTCCTTTGCGCGCCGTCGTCTTCGACATGGACGGCCTCATGCTAGACACCGAGCCTTTGTATCAGGCTGCTTGGCAACAAGCTGCCGAGGCATTGGGCTACGTCCTAGACGACGAGTTCTATCTGACCTTGATTGGCACTCCCACCAAAGACGCTTTAAAAAAGGTTGGTACCTACTTTGGCCCTGATTTTCCCTTACAGCGCTTTACCAAGTTGGGTGCAGATGAATGGTACCAGCAAGTGGAGGAACACGGCATTGACACCAAGCCCGGCCTGCTGCTTTTGCTCGACCAACTTGAGGCAGCGGCCGTCCCCAGAGCAGTGGCTACTTCTTCCAGCGCCAAGCAGACCGCAGAGACCTTGGAAGCGAGCGGTTTGGCGGACCGCTTTGCCCACATCGTCACCAGTGACCAAGTCGCTCGCGGCAAGCCAGCCCCCGACCTCTACTTGGAGGCGGCCCGTCGCCTCGGTTTACCTCCGGCTGCTTGTATCGCCTTGGAGGATTCAGATGCTGGAGTCCAATCGGCCTCCACTGCGGGGATGATCGTGCTCATGGTACCCGACCTCAAGGAACCTTCGCCCCAAGCCGAGTCCCAAGCGTACAAAATCCTGCCTTCGCTGCACCAAGCCGCTCCTTTGATTGCCGGCTTGTTGGCGCGCTAATTCGACCTATTCTCTTCGAGCCAACCGACTGTAAAGTCCACTACGTCTCGTTGCGGCATGAGCTGGCAATCTGCAAGACCAACCCGACCACGACGGACGACATGGCCCGCGTCTGATCGCAGAAAGTCCTCGCCGATGCGATCAAAATCTGAACTGTCGATGTCAACATCTTCAAAGGTGGCCCATTTCCGCGAATCCGCCGTAGCGATTGGCGCGCCCTGCTGGATGACGCGTTTGGTTGGAAAAGTCGCCCGATGTTCCGCAAGGTGCATGGACGTGTTATTTCCATGATCCACACCGAGCAGAAGGATAAAGCCGTGCAGGTCGTAGATTCTCGCGAGCGGCGAATGCTCGCCTAGACCAAAGGCCAATGCGTGATTATCGGTGATGTGCGACGCTTGGGGTCCACATGCACAGAACGAGACCTGCGGATGTGCGCTGCGGAGGACGCCTTTTTGCTTGCGAAATGTCTCCGAGATAATGCCCATGGAACGAGTGGGGGTAAGCACTGGATCGTAGGCCGGCATGTTCTCGCGTATTACCGGCCACCACGATTCGGGGACGGGCGGACTTTCCCAGCCGCTCGGTTCGGTCAGGTCGGGCGAGTGGGTGGGCATCACAAGCGTTCCAGTGGAACCCAAGGCTTTCTGCAGGGCAACGATGACTGCTACGGCTCCTCCACACACCCATCCCATTGCACTCAAGGACGAATGCACCAATACGACCATTCCCGGTTTGAGGCCGAGTGCATGGAGGTCAGCCTGTAACGATTCGACTGTGGCGGGGACTTCTGTTTTTTGAACGATCTCTTTTTCACTCATTTCTCAGTTCCTGTAAAGCGTCTATTAGGCTATCTACGTGGTCAAAGCCGTTGCAGATGTGGGTGGAAACGCGCATCCAGTGTCCATCGTCGCTTTTTGCCGTCGGCGCAGTGATTCGGTATCGCTTATAAAGATCTAGGTCGTCGAATCCGGAAAGGTGGAAGGCTGAGATGGATCCGGAGAGGGCGGGTGCGGAGGGAGTGAGCTGTTTTGCCCAGCCAATTGCAGCCAAGCGATCCCGCAGATAGGCCGCTAACTGGCGACCCCTTTGGCGAACCCGATCTTTGCCAATCGCCTCTTGGAATTCAATTGCCGTGCCGACGGCGGCAAAACAGGCTTGGTCCCGGGTCCCCCAGTTTTCAATGCCCCACATAAATGGGCGGTCATTGATCCGCAGAATGCCATCTGCGCCCCTTTTCGCGCCTTCTCGGCTATATCCCCAACTTGCAACAACGTGATTGAGCTGCTCTTGTCCCGCAGGCGAAGCATAAAGAAATCCAGTGCCTTTGGGCGCACACAGCCATTTGTGACAGTTGCCGCCGTAAAAGTCGCAGCCGAGATCCAGCAGATCCAGCGGGATCATGCCCGGAGCGTGTGCGCCATCTGCTATAATCAATGCTCTGCGGTCGTGTGCCAGTCGGGCGAGGGCTTTGATGGGAGTAATCAGGCCCGTACCAGTGGTGATATGGCTGCATAAGACCAGCCTGGTGCGGTCTGTAAATTCACGGTCAAAAGCGTTTAGGATGTCTTCAGGGCGTTCGGGAAGGATGGGGATTTGGGCGCGTTTTACTACTACACCTCGGCGGCGTTCGGCCAGATGCAGGCAGTTGTCAATTGCGCCGTATTCTTGGTCTGACGCGAGGATTTCGTCGCCTGGACGCCAATCCAGTCCGTGTACTGCCATGTTGATGGCCATAGTAACATTGGCAGCAAAAGCAATATCCTCTGCTGGCGCATTGATAAAGGCACCCAGACGGGCGCGGGCGTCATTTACAGCGCCGGAATATTTTCCTCGATGCCGGGTGGGGCTGCGTTCAACATCTTCTAGGATTTCCATCATTCTCTCGAACACGGGCCTAGGCTGTGAGCCAAAAGAGCCGGTGTTGAGATAGATTTCATCCGGCGCGATCATGTACTGGTTGCGGATCGGCTGCCAGTAGGCTTCCTCTTCCGCCGAAGTTGGCCAGGCAGCGCAGAGATGGGTCAAGGATTCCATTTATTCTGCACTCTTATTTTATTCAAGCGTCGAATGACAGCGATAATCCGTCAAATGCTATCCTGTAGCCATGTGCTACGGCATATTCGTCCAGTTTGTCGTGCTCTAGGCATCCTTCGTGTGAGATGTGAGTCGCGTAAGCCCCTGAGTTGGCCTTGAGAAGACCGCTGCGCCGAAAGCGATCAACGTGGCCTATGACGTCAACGGACGCCAGGTGATCAGGCGGACTAGCGTCAAAGCCGATGCCGTACGTGTGATCGAGGACGAGCAAATCGAACTGCGTGCCTGCAAGCAGAAGATGGTCCCATACCTGCTCTGATAGAACCGAAGTATCAGTGCCGTAAAATATGGCGTGTTGGCCTTGCTCGATTGCGTAAAGTAGGCATCCCTTTTCGGTCCCGTGGTTCGCGGGATACCCTGTGAAGCGGTAATCACTGACGACTTGAGTCTTGAACGGCTCGACGGTCAGCAGATTAATCTTCAGGGCGCGCTGTGTGTCTTGATTGAAAATACTTCCGTACCCACATCTGCTGACCAAAATCTCATCAATAGACCTCAGCGTATCGCTTGAACCTGCTAGTAGCAATTCCTGGGCGACGACCGTTGCGTATTCCTCGTGTCTCGACATGAGGAACTCGGGATCAAAGTGGTCTGCGTGGGCGTGTGTCAATAGGCAGATACGGATGCCCGTTAGCGAAACGTCGTGAGCGAATGACGCGGTCGCTATGTCTGGACCAATATCCACGAGCAGGTCATCGTTGATTGCGATAGACGACCGTCTGCGGAGGTTCTTACCAGCGGCCCGCCTCGCGTCTGAACACGCCTGACATACGCAGAAAGGTATTGGCATCGACGGCGCGGCTGATGTTCCGAGAAACGTCACTTGCAAAGCTTAGCCGGTCTCCGTTGTGGTGCAGAAGCAAAGCTGATGCTTAGAATCCGGCCCAAAGGCGTCCTGGTCCCAGTTCCCGAACTTCTCGTTGATCCTTAGCCCATTGTACTTTAGCAGGGCATCCAGTTCCTGCGGGAAATACATCCGAAGATTCAGGCCGCCAACGATTTCATCAGAGTCCTCTCTGTAGTGTACCATGCGCGCGATCTGGGTGTCTGCTTCATATTTATATGACTGCGTCACTTGCACCTCTTGTCCAGTTTTATCGTCTGTGTAGCGAGAGAATGGATACCGTCTGCTTGGGTCGCGATTGAGGATCTCCAGCCCAGGGACAAAGACGTCCAAAATGAAGTAACCACCCGGCGCGAGATGGCGCTTAACGCAGCAAATGCACTCTTCGAAATCCGCTAGGTCGTGCAGGTGCCATAGTGCGTTGCTCAGTAGTAAGATCGACCCATATTGCCTACCGGTGTCAAAGCGGCGTATATCGTCGTGGATCCAGTTGATCTTCACTTGTCTGCCGTCGGCCTTTGACCTAGCAAGGTTAAGCATCGGCTCCGAATAGTCGATCCCAGTGACCTCAAGGCCGTGCTCTGCCAAGGGGATCGCTATCCGGCCCGTTCCACAGGCAAGCTCGAGGACCTTTTCGCGAGAGGCGAGCTCGGTTAGGAACCAATCTGGAAGCGTAGCATACGCACCGTAGTACTGGTCGTATTTGGCTGGAGCCAGATAGTCTGCGTCGATTGATTCTTCTTTTTTCATTTTAGATATGGTTGTGCCGGTTTGCGAACTTACCTGTTCGGAAGCGACGAACCAGTTAGATTTTCTCCAATAGCTCTCGGACCTTTTGGTTGCGGGTTACTTCGACGGGTCGTTGTCCCTGATTATTTTTTGCATTTGGGTCAGCCCCTTGCGATAGCAGAAGTTTCACGCCCTTAATATCCCCCTTTTCCGCAGCTCCATGCAGTGCAGTGTTATTTTTAGAACTTCCGCGTTGATCAACGATAGGGCTATTAACATCGGCTCCATAATCGAGAAGCATAGTAAGCATACCTGGACACCTGCGGTTAAAGGCAGTTGCGTGTTTGAGCGCATCCCAAGACACGGTTTGCGTTTCGCTCGAACCACTGCCAGCGATCAGTGCGCCGTTCTCCAATAAGAATTTCATACTATCTAGGGAACTACCTTCGATAGCAAATATCAAAGGCGGGCCGTAGTCTTGAGTGACTCGATTCACGTCCGCGCCATGTTGAACCAGTAGCTCCATAGTCGCAACACAGCCACCGCGCGTTGCTGCTCGGCAAAGGGGGAAGTTGTGATTTTCCATAACGTCGCCCCCTTTGGCGATTAGATAAGCGAGAATCTCCGCATGACCGCTCACGGCGGCTTGTGTCATCGGATAGCCGCTGCGTCCCGCGCTAGGAAGGAGGGGCTCATGGAGAAGGTTAGGTTCTGTCTCGCCGATTTGTTTGACTGTGGTCAAGTCGCCATTTTCTATTGCTTCTCTGAGTTTATCTCTGCTTTCGGTCATCGATATTCCTCTGTTACTCGTTATGTACCGCAGCCCCTTGGGAGTTGCCAATCCGTGCTAAATCCAGTCTTCTTTAGTATTTCGATCCCTTTCTCGCGATGTAATCCAACTCCCGCAACTCCATGTGAATCGTCACCCGGGACGCAAGGGACGCCGAGATCCAGTGCCATTTCCAATATAGATTTGGATACATAAGGTTCAGATCCGCCCTTTTCGAGGGCTCTGAGATTGAAATCGAGAATTGATCCAAGGTCCTTGATCTTCTCGAGATTCCTCTGGATCCTCTCCTTGATCTCAGGGGTCTCTAAGCGCTGACGATAGTCCTTGTCGTGCATTCGGATGAGGTCGAAGTGGCCGACCACTTCGGGTGCTAATTCCTCTACAAGCTCGTATTGTTTGTCGAAGTATTCACAGAATAGCGCATCGATTCCTCCGGCCTCTTCTACGGCTTGGGCATACCATTCTGGCATACCATCGATGCATATATCTCTCACGTGATGGACCGAACCAACGATGTAGTCTGGTTGGAATTGATTCCGCAGACTGTTGACGTGCTCTACGTAGCCAGTGTAGCTCTCTGTTTCGAATCCGACTAAGATGCGAATGGAATCTCGATATTCCCTCTGAAGCCTACGCGCGACCGAGAAGTATCCTGCGAACCGTTCCATCCTCGACTCAAACGTCTGGCCCTCTTCAATCTCCCAAGGGAATAGGAAGTCGGCTGAAGCTGGCGGGATATGCTCGGTAATGCCCACCCATTTGAAGCTCTTGTCAATGTAGGCGCACACGACCTCCTCAAGCGTGGAGTCATTTGCGTCGCCGAATTCTTTGCTGTGTCCACCGTGGATGGACACGCGCGCTGCCGAAGTGGTGTTTGGTGCCGTCACGCTAAGCTTTCCTCATTTTTCTTTTATGGCATACACGTTGTCGTGGCCGGGTGGATGTGATCCGTCGTCTATAGTCAGAAGCTCGTCAATCCGGCCGGTATTCAGACGTTCGTTAAGTTCCCAGAGTGCGATTCGGTTGCTTTCCCAGGTGAGCAGTTTCGTAGCTTCCTTAAAAGACAACCAACGCACCTTGTCATGTTCATGGGACAGATCAAGTGCTTGACCACTTACATCAACAGCAAATGAGTATTCAGGCACGACAAAGATGTCCTTGGGCCAGTGGTCTGTTGATGAGAATGCCGTCTTTGGAGTGGATGCACGAGAATCCAGCCGAAAGAAACGTGCCTCCTTTGGAATGCCTGCTTCCTCTTCCGCCTCACGCCGTGCGGTTTGCTCTGCTGTCTCATCGTCTTCGACACCTCCTGCAATGAACTGCCACATAGAGTCATCCGCCCGATGGAAGACGGCGAACTGGTATCCAACATTCTCACTCTTCCTGAACGGTATCACGATCACTTGTAGTGGTTGCCTTGCCATGCTAACTCTTCAGTATGCATAGACCTTGCTCTGTGCAAAAACCTAGCTCTTCTTCATCGAAGTGAAATAAGGTGTAAAGCCAATTTGGTTCCAGAAATCGCTTATTTAGCGTTGCCAGCTCGGTTACATCATCCTCAGTTGCTTGTCGCAGATGACAGAAGATGCAATTAGGATCTGAATTCACCGCAAACGTCCTCTAATTTGAGTTCGGTTCACCGCCGTGTTGAGCATTCAATAGTCGGATTCGCTTCACAATGTCATCTATGCTGGGTGAGTATTGCCCCTCTGTTGAGACGTGAACTGTGGGCACGTTGAAATTCGGAGCTGTATAGTCGCCAGGAGGCGACATCTCACCTGTTTCCCGGTAGATTTCAACTCGCTTATCGCCGTGGTAGAACTCCCGATTCGGAGCATCCAGACCCCGCTGGAGATGGCGCTTAGCCGCCACCATCCCGTCAACGGAGCATACGACCATGAAAGGAGTACACAATTCAAGGATCTTGGGCATCCTTGGTTCCCAAACCCGGTGCTGAAAGGCCGCCTCAATAACGACAGAGATCTTACCGGCTAGATACTGATTTACTATCTCGAAGAAAAAATTGGAGACTACGCCGTTGGTGTCCGGCGGAAGCTGATCGTGCTTGACGCCATGGGTATTGACATAGCCTTCCTTGATCTCGTCGCGACTGATGACCGGCATCCACAGCCGCTCAGCGAGCCTCTTGGATAAACTCGTCTTCCCCGATCCCGGCCGGCCTGTGACGATAATGCACTTGGGTTTACTGTTCATCTCGGCTGAGGCCATTATTAGCTGAGGCACACCCGTTGCTGAGTGGCGATTTTCTTTTGATGGGTATAGTGCGCCGATTCGACCAATTCGAATGTTTCGGGTGCCAGCCGCTCTTTGACTGCCTCCGGAATGGGGCCGGCTTGGCGGTGGTGTGGCCGGTAGCGCAGCGTCAGCACCCGGCGCTGACGGTCGGGTGCTCGCCAAGGCAGGACCCCGTGGGTTACGCATTCAGGCATGATCACCGCATCCCCGGCCGCGGGCGTGATATTGACGAGCCCCGGCGGTACCTCCCCTTCGATGAGACCCTGATTAAATAGCTGCCTCGGCCGGTCGAACTCGCTTTTGTGCGACCCCGGCACCACTAGTAGCCCGCCATCACCGGGAAGCACGTCGTCGAGGTAGGGAAACACTACAAAGTCGTCGCAGTAGATGCGTCCCCGGCGCACCTCGTAACGGGCGCTCTCAAATCCGTAGTCGTCGCGGGCGCAGTGCAACTGCACCGCCTCGGTGTGTCCGTCGGGAGAGTCAACCAGCATGGTACCGCTGGCGAGCATGGGTTTGCCGTTGGTCAGCTCCAGCACGATGGACCAGACGGCAGGCAGAAAGACCAGCCTTTCCAGCGCCCGGTCAAAGGCGAAGCCGTGAGCAAAGCCCTTGAGATTTTCCGATCGTCCGAAATGCGGCGGCAGGTCTTCCGGTGCGCTGTCGATGTAGCGATTGGCGGCATCCGAAGCCGCATCCAGTTCCTCCGGGGTCAGGACGTTCTTCAGGTGCAGAAAACCGCATAGATCAAAAAGATAGCGTTGTTCTTCGGTCATCATCGTCAGCCTGCCTTTCGTCAGAATAGCGAATTGGGGCACCGTTAGAATCAAAGTGTTTGTGTGGATAGTCGCAACCAATCCCACTAGGCTGGAGTATTCTACGTAACTCCTTGTAATAGCTTGATATAGAACGATTTTTATGAAATCTGACGCGCCTAGTGCCGCCACGCAAATTTCGCATTGCCTCAACAATACTTATTATGCTAAACGCATCCTTAGGATCCAAACTAGGCACAGAATGAAACATGAGCACCGCAAACGTTGAAACACTGCAGTTGCCTTCGTACTTAGGCGGAGAAGCAATCGGTTCGGCGGATACTTTGACCGTCCATTATCCCTACGATGGTTCGATTGCCGGTATGGTCAGCAAGATCACCGGCGATCACCTCGACCTCGTGATCGACCGCACACGGTCCTTTGACGGACAATCGTCGCGCTTCGATCGGTCGCAAGTGCTGACCAGAGCTCGCGAACTTTTGCTTGAGCGGGCGGGCGAGTTTGCCAATCTGATCCGCATGGAGTCCGGGTTGTGCATGCGGGAGACCAAGTACGAGGTGGTGCGCGCCTGTGACGTTTTTCAATTCGCCGCGGCCGAGGCATTAAAGGACGACGGCGAAATATTCTCCGGCGATGTGTCGCCGAAGGGTGAGCAGCGGAAGATTTTTACAGTTCGCGAACCGGTGTGGTTGGCACTTGCCATTACACCCTTCAATCACCCGCTGAATCAAGTCGCGCACAAGGTTGCACCGGCGATCGCGGTGGGTGTGCCCTTGCTCGTCAAGCCGTCGGAGAAAACCCCGCTGACAGCCATTCGGCTTTGTGAGTTGCTCTATGAGGCCGGTCTGCCCAAGCAGATGCTCAGCGTCTTCGTCGGGGACATCGACACCGTTGTCGAGCCATTAATCGCGGATGAGCGGATCGAACTGGTCACGTTCACTGGCGGAACAGCCACCGGGAAACGCATTGCTCAGTTGGCGGGCTACAAGAAATTGTGCTTGGAGTTAGGTGGTAATAGTCCGTTGATCATTCTGGACGATGCGGACCTCGACTTGGCGGCGACGCTGGCGGCAGAAGGATGTTTTCGCAATTCGGGCCAACGTTGCACGGCTGTGAAGCGATTGCTCGTCCATCGGAAGATTAAGAATGGATTTACGGATAAGTTCCTCGCGCGGGCGGCTATGTATCGGGCTGGCGATCCGGCGGATCCGGATACTGTCGTGGGTACGGTGATTGATGACGCGGCGGCGGAACTGCTCGAGCAACGCGTCCACAAGGCCGTGGATCAGGGTGCTAAAGTGCTGCTGGGTGGAGGACGCCGTGGTGCGCTAGTAGAACCAACGGTAATCGACGACGTCTCGCGCGGCGCGGAAATGATTCGGGAGGAATCGTTCGGTCCGCTGGCCCCCATCATCGAAGTCTCCGACATCGACGACGCCATCACGGTCGCCAACGATTCCAAGTTCGGACTCTCCTCGGGCGTAGTAACCAATCACCTGCCCAGCGCACTCGAATGCGTCCGGCGCATTCGAACGGGAACGGTCAACATCAATCAAGTTCCCGGGTATCGCATTGAATGCTCTCCGTTTGGCGGCGTAAAAGACTCTGGCTTAGGGATTAAAGAAGGCGTGATCGAGGCCATGAAATTCATGACCAACGTAAAGACGTTCTCGCTTCCGTGGTAAAGGATAATACAATGAAAAGACTTTTTATTCTCATCGTTATAGGGCTGTCAAGCTTATTCTCTTGTTCAGAAAACGATGACACGCCGCTTGATACACCCACTACAAATACAACAGGTTTATTTACACAAACGCTTTCCCACGATGGTATAACAAGAGAGTATGTTATCTATGTGCCTGATTCTTATGATGGAACTTCAGCAGTTCCACTAATGTTTAACTTTCACGGATTCGGTGGGATTGCAAACCAATACTTAAAGTACGCCGATATGCGGCCTTTGGCAGACATGGAAAATTTTATTCTGGTCTATCCCCAAGGTACCTTGCTGGATGGAGATCCGCACTGGAATGCTGGTTTAGAATCAGACGAAAATAAAAGTGATGCGGATGACTTCGGCTTTGTGGAAGCATTAATTAATGAAATTTCTTCCAATTATAACATTGATTTAGCAAGAGTATATTCCTGTGGTTACTCAAACGGCGCTTTCTTTACCTATGCACTTGCTTGCTATCATAGTGATAAAATAGCGGCCATAGGTTCTGTTGCTGGAACAATGATGGAGGAAACACATAACAACTGTAACCCATCACACCCTACGGCGATGATTAATATTCACGGTACAGCAGACAAGTCTGTCCCTTATGGTGGGGAGTTTGAGGGATTATCATCAATTGATGAGGTGCTTGCTTATTGGATAGATTTTAATAATACCAGTACTACTCCAATAGTAAATAGTATGGATGATGGTGGAACGACAATAGAACATTATTCCTATACAGACGGAGACAACAATACTGCTGTAGAACATTATAAGGTTATCGACGGAGGGCATATCTGGTTTGATATGAGCTACGACGGCTCTAATACCAGTCGTTTAATCTGGGATTTTGTGTCGAGATATGATATTGGAGGATTGCGATGAGTAACGGATGGCAGGATTTGCGCGGTTATTATCCCGGAGTTTCAGGCAAAAATCTTCGCGTACCGCGTTTAATCGCATGGCATGTAATGATGAAGATCGTCGCCGCATCATGGCATCCAGATATTCCACTTGCCATACTTCTCCCAGATGCGACAGGCGTCACAGGTACACATCAACCGGAGCGCAAAACGCGGTTTGTTACTTGTATTGAGAGATCCAGAGTGTATCAACAGATAATGAAAAAACAGCACATCTCCTCGGGACGGCCTCAACTCAATCGGCTCTCCCAGACCGAACCTTTGTTGCGGCTTCTTAAAATCTGACAGCATTTGATACCGGTCAGAGTCCTGCACTGCCGCCTTGCTGAGCTTCCGATGCGATCCTGGCCAGACCGCAGTACCACCACCCTGTGCAACACCAGAATCGAGATAGGTCAAGGAAGAGACGCGGAATGACCCGGGAAAGACATTGAAAGGTCGATGTCCACCATCGACGTGCCCATTGCTATAATCCCAGTCTTTCGAAACCGGAAATACACTGCGTGCCCAGACTCCCTCTGGTTGTGGCTTCTGACAGTGAAATGCACCTGCATTTTCCCGAGCCAGTTGGCTCTGTACTTCGTAAAATGCAGGAGTACAACAAGCCAACAACGCGGGATCTTGAACGCCAAAATGTTCAATCACCCCCTGGCTGGCGATTGTGTTTACCCCATCTGTTTCGTCTGGCAAAGGAGACCACGAAGCTGGATCATCCCGATCCATCCCGAGCACAGACCACATCGCATCTTCCGCATTGGCAATTGTCTCTTCTGGAATCAATCCCGACACCAGCACATACCCATCGCGGTCATATTGCGTCAGTTGCTCTTGTGAAAGCATAGACTCCTCCTAGACAGATCGAATTGTGTATAGGAAAAATAAGGCATCGATATCCGTACTATGCAGTCCTCAGCCCCCAGCCCCCGCTTCTCAATGCTTACACGCCACATGTCGATCCTCGTATATTCCCTTTGGAAACCTCTCTGGATTGAGTTCTTCGGGCATATAATGCCATGCCGTGCTATAGCGCGTGCGATTGCTGTGGTTGTCATAAGCACCGTGTAGGAGATTGGCGGAAAACAGCACAACCGTACCAGCGGGAATGACCACATCCACCGCCTGCGATTCATCGACCTCTGTCCAGCTGCCATGCCTGCTTGGATCTCTGCGGTGCTCGACAATCTCGCCCATCCGGTGGCTGCCGGGCACCACCCGCAAACACCCATTCTCCACATCTGAATCTTCCAGATAAATACCGCAACTGATAATGCGATCCGTATCGGTGCCAAAATAAAAGTTGTCCTGATGCCAGCCTGTTGACGTGCCGCCATTGGGCAACTTGGGAAAAAACTTGGTGCCAAACACATCGATATTTTCACCAAGCAAAACTGCCACGCGGTCTAAAATCGCCGGTTCACGCGCCAGCTCCAACACGCGGGCATCGACCACGCAAACCCCCTGCACTTTGTGCAACAAACCCGCTTGGGGTTCACCGCGCTCGTCCAACTCAAGCGACCAGTGCGGCACCTGCTCGGTCAATTTGCACCCCTCTGCGACTAGTTCATCAAACACCTGCTTGTAATAGGCCAATCGCTCGCCTTGAATCAGGGCTGCAAAAACGAGATAGCCCTCTTCGCGAAACTGCCGCACCTGTTCGTCAGTCAGCATAAAAACCTCTCCTTATTTTTGAACTCTCAGCGATGGCTCCTGCTCGGTCGTGCGAAGGCGACGAGTGCGGCGTCCGGCCCGCTGCCCGTCGCGATGACGACGAACTGCTGCCCTGACTGTGCGCGGTAGGTCATTGGGTTCGCGTGCGTTGGAAACGGCGTCGCGCCACGCCAGACCTCGGTGCCCGTCGCCTTGTCGAACGCGTATAGGTACGGAGCGCCTCCGCCGAGGAACACCAACCCCCCCTTCGTCACCAGCGGGCCGGAGTTGCCGCGTGTGCCCAGCCGATCTGGCAGCTCGACGCCGCGCAGCAGCGGGTGCTCGCGCACCTCGGGGCTGCCCTCACCGAACGGTATCTTCCACGCAATCTCGCCCACGTTGAGGTCAATTGCCACTAGGTGTGCATACGGCGGCTTGGTGAGCGGAATCGGACCGAGCTTGCTCGGTGGAGTCTGGACGGCCCTGGATCCGCCCGCCTCCCGAAACATGATGAGCGACGCGCCATAGGGGCAGTTGTTGCTGTACTCGACGTCGATCTCCGGATCGTCACCCGCGTTCCGGCACACTTGGTTCGTTTCGATCTCTTCAGATGCCCGCACGTAAAAAAGCCCGGTTTCGGGGTCGAATGCCGCCCCACCCCAGCTCGCTCCGCCGCGAGCGCCTGGGAGCTGGAGCGTTCCCTGAAGGCTCGGCGGCGTGAAAAGCGGTCCGAGGCGAAACCTTCGCATCTCCTCCACCGCAAGCGCGTGAATCTCCGGCGTCAGGTCGTTGGCGTCCTCGAGCGACACCCCCTGCCTGCTGAACGGCGGCGGCTTGGTCGGGAACGGCTGCGTCGGATACAGCACCTCGCCCGGCACGTCCGTCGTGGTCTCCACTGCACGCTCCTCAATCGGCCACACCGGCTCGCCTGTCGCCCGATCGAACACGTACGTGAAACCCTGCTTCGAGACTTGCGCCACTGCGTCGAGCTCGCGCCCGTCCACCGCGATCGGCACCAGATTGGGCGCTGCGGCCAGATCGTAGTCCCACACGCCGTGATGTACCGTCTGGAAGTGCCAGCGACGCTCGCCGGTGCGGGCATCGAGGCACACCAGCGATTCGGCGAACAGGTTCGCCCCCACCCGGCGGCCGCCATAGTAGTCACTGCTCGGCGTACTCGTCGGCACGTACAGCAGCCCCCGCTCGGCGTCGAGCGACATCAGCCCCCACGCATTGGCGTGGCCGGTGTAGCGCCACGATTCGTCCTCCCAAGTGTCCGCGCCGAAGTCGTCGTTCGATTGCGGGATAGTGAAGAACACCCAGCGGCGCTCGCCCGTGCGCACATCGAACGCCTGCACGGTCCCGGGCGGATCGAACTTGCGCTGCACCCGGTCGGGAATGCGGCTGCCTACGATCACCAGATCGTCGAACACCACCGGCGGCGAGGTCTGGTCGAACTCGTAGCGGGTCACCGGGCGACCATGGCCCTCGGTCAGCACAACGCTCCCGCGCTCGCCGAAGCCCGTGTCCAGTTCGCCGGTCTCGGCGTCGATTGCGTACAGCCGGTCTCGGCTGTTGAGGAAAACGCGGGTGTCGCTCCCATCACTCCAGTAGGCGATTCCCCGGTGCTTGAAGCCAGTCGGCGGCACCCCTTTGGGGCCCCCTTCGTAAGCCTTGGGATCGAAGTTCCACAGTTCCGTGCCGGTCTCGGCGTCGAGAGCCACCACGCGCATGTACATGGTGGAGAGGTAGAGGACGTTGCCGAGCATGATGGGCGTTGCTTGGAATGCGCCCGGTTGGGTGCCATATTCGGCGAGGGGCGTCTCGTTCGGCTCCCATTGCCAGACGATCTCCAGTTCGCCGACATTCGCGGGCGTGATTTCCTTAGCCGCCGAGTACTTGGTGTGCGCCTGCTCGGAGCCAACATACGGCCATTCGATCATGCCGACCGGTTCTTGGGCACCCGCAAGGGTGGCAGCCATGAGGGCGGCTGTCGCAACGAATCGCGTCATGGAAGGGAATCGGATTGGGAATAGGACCCTGATTTCGCGGCGTATTCTATACACAATAGATTAACCTATCTATATGAAAAATAAGACACTAACATCGGTAATATGCAGTTCGCTGAAAATGGACGCAAGGGGCCAGCAGGTCCCTGATGAATCGCTCGTCGTCGCCCAGAATCGTTCGGGCGAGTGCGGACGGGTGGACGCCATTATCCGAGCCAGATGCCCTTGCCTGAGGGCGTGAGAACGCATTTTATTATTCCTCTTGATCCGCAGACTTGCAACGCTTCTATAAGGTTGCGCCACACTCAGAACATTTCACAGGAGGACAAAATGACTTCCAATCAAGACTGGTGGCCAGATCAACTGAGCCTGAAGGGTCTCCGCCAGAATTCTCCCCTGTCCGATCCGATGGACAAGGATTTCAACTACGCCGAGGCAGTTAAGACCCTCGACGTCGATGCGCTGAAAAAGGACGTCGAAGAGGTGATGACGACCTCGCAAGACTGGTGGCCAGCCGACTACGGCCACTATGGGCCGCTCTTCATCCGCATGACGTGGCACGCCGCCGGCACGTACCGC
>JAJDVZ010000029.1:0-2746 GCA_022825835.1 Candidatus Latescibacterota bacterium | reverse complement strand
CCAGTGCTTGCAACCTGCTCACCAATCGGTTATATACCTGTTCGCTGCTGCTCATAAGGCCCTCCTTTGATCTTGGCGGTTAAAAGAGGACCCTAAATTATGGGCAGCAGTCCTTTTTTCAAAAGTGTAAGGGAATCAGGACACCAACAATAAAAGTGGAAGTCATCGGGAGAGGAGACGTGAGTGCTTTCTTCCTTTACTGCAAGCGGAGAACAAGATGCGTTTTACGGCTATCGTAGAATATTGTAAGGATACGGGGCTATATGTCGGTTATGTGCCCGGTTTTGCCGGTGCCTATTCTCAGGGTGAGACCCTAGACCAACTAAATAGAAATCTGACAGAAGTGGTCAAAATGCTGCTCGAGGATGGCGAGCCCCCTCTCGATTCTGAGTTTGTTGGTACGCAACAAATCGTGACTTCTTGATGTCGAAGATACCCGTACTTAAACCTCGGGAAGTGGCTCGGTTACTCGACCTATTACAACTTCGGGAAGTGCGTCAAAGAGGGTCACACAAACAGTATCGCCATGCGGATGGAAGAGCTACGACTGTTCCGTTTCATAAAGGAAGAGACATCTCGCCCATTCTGCTGCGACAAATCGCGAAGGATATTGGACTCACAGTTGATGAGCTTCTCAAGGCCAAATAGAGTGAATAGTTTTCTGCTACACATTCGTCGGCCGCGGTCCGCCCATCGCCCAATCCAACAGTTCGACGGTGTGGACGACTGGGACCTCGGCGCGGGCGGCGATTTGTTCCATGCAGCCGATGTTGCCTGCCGCCACGATTTGCGGTGCGACGCTGGCGATGTGCTCGACTTTGCGCGCTTGTAGCTGTTGTGCCAAGTCGGGGCGCAGCATGTTGTACGTGCCCGCGCTGCCGCAGCAGATATGGCCCTCCGGTACCTCGACGACTTCAAAGCCCGCTTCTCTCAGCAGTTGCCTCGGCGGACCGGTGACGTGCTGGCCGTGTTGGAGGGAACAGGCGTCGTGATACGCCACCTTTAGGGCTGGTGCGCGATCGGCCTTGTCCAATCCCAATTGCGCCACCACCTCGGAAATGTCTCGCACTCGCCCCACTACCTCCTTGGCCTTGTCGGCCCACTGCGGGTCGTGGCGGAAGATGTGATCGTATTCTTTGATGGCCGTGCCGCACCCCGACTTGTTGAGCACAATCGCGTCTAAGCCCGCTTCCAGTTCGCGATGCCAAACCTCAATGGTGCGCTGCATTAGCTTGAGGCTGCGCTTGCGTTCGCCCATGTGGAAAGTCAGCGCGCCGCAACAGCCCATATCCGGCGGAATGACCACCTCGGCCCCCAACCGCGTCAGCAGCCGCACGGTCGCATCGTTGATCTGCGGCCCCAATACCTGTTGGACGCATCCGGTGAGCAGGGCCACGCGCAGCCGACGCGTGCCCTCGGCGGGCACGACGCCGGGCCGGGCTACAGAAGCCGGTCGCGGCAATCGCTTGGGTGCCATGGCTAACAGGGGCCGCATGGCACGGGGCATCAGGAAGGAGAACATGCGGCCCACGCCAGACATTTTGAGCGCCAAGCGCGTGCGGCCGGGGTAGGGCAGCATCCGCGTCAGTAGGGCGCGTAGCAGGCGGTCCATCAATGGCCGCTTGACGAGCTGATCTAGTCTCGGTCGGGCCGCTTCCAAGAGGAGCGAATAATCCACGCCGCTCGGGCAGGTGGTCTCGCAGGCGAGGCAGCCGAGGCAGTTGTCGATGTGTTCGACCGTTTGTCGGCTCGGGGGGATGTCCTCTTCGAGAACGCTTTTGATGAGGTAAATGCGGCCGCGCGGGCCTTCGAGTTCGTTGCCGGTGAGCAGGTAGGTGGGGCAGGTGGCATTGCAAAAGCCGCAGTGGACGCAGGCGCGCAAGACTTTTTCGGACGCCTCAACTTCTGGGTCTTGGAGCAGATGGGGGGGAATGGTCGTGCGCATGGGTCAGCTCCGTTCGTCCTGCAGCCAGCGCGCGAGGGCCTTGTCTGGTGCGCTAATTTCTGCGAGCGATGTGTAGTAGTAGGCTTCCCAGCCGTCTTCTGGCAGGCCGGTGAATAGCATCAGGTTTAGGGGGTAGTTTTCTGAATCCGTGCAGCGGCGGAAGTCATCGCGGAAGAGAAAGGTCGGCTTGCCGAGGGCAATGGCCGCGCCCAACTCGACCATCACTCCCTCGTCCGGCGGCGTCCCATTGACAATGGCGAAGATCGCGTCGGCCTCGACCACGTCGCGCAGGTCGGCTTGGCCGACTTGGTAGGCCCAACCCGGCGCGGAAAAATCGACTTGGTTGTTGCGGGCAAAAGGCTCCCAGACTTCAGCTCCCAATGCCTCTAAGGCCGAGACAAACTGGGGCAGGAGCCGCTCCTTCCATTGGGCCGAGAATCCATACGGGCTGGCGAGATACAGGGTCTTTTTCATCAATGCGCTCCGGTGTTGTGCGTGATACGCCCTATATTATTCTCTGACGTTACGCCTTGTAGGGGCAACCCTTGTATGTTGAATGTTTGGTTTTCCCTTGGTATGCTAGTTTCTATTCGTCGATGCGATAGACCGTGCGACCCTTGAGCATTGATCTCGTCCACAAGCTAGGGTCATCGCATCGTTTTTCTTTTTACCTCGAACAGTTGCCTGGGGTTCGACCCCGTATCGGCAAGGTAGAGTACCGAGGAGTAAGAAAATGACTGACTCAGCCCCTTTCGTTGGTATCGACGTAGCCAAAGCCCACTTAGACGTGGCCAGCCCGCA
>JAJDVZ010000084.1:0-20561 GCA_022825835.1 Candidatus Latescibacterota bacterium | reverse complement strand
CCCTATAAAAAAACATGGACGAAAAGCCATAAGCCTCTTTCGAAAAGGATTAGACCAACTCACACAGATCATACACCAAACACGAGACCAACCTAAACGCGCCCGACAATATCAACCCATGTTACTGTCGTGTACTTAGCTCAAAGAGTCGAAGATTTTTTGGATGCTTATTCTTTAGATTGTCCGTGATTCCCTTGAGGTGAGAATTAGAGACTGAATCTGCTAGAGACCGCGCTTCATGGAACCGATTGTCATCATATGCCGCTTGCGCAAGGGGTATCATACGCTCTGCCTTGTTGACCATCCGATCCAATGTTTTGTAAAGTGCGACACTATCAACAACCGCATCTTCCGGCTTTTTAGGCTTTGAAGATGATGCCGAGGCTTCGCGGGGTTGTTGTTCCTCCCGCTGAGTCTTCTCGGCTGCAACGATGGAGCCCTGACGCGCCGCCTGCTTTGTTTCAGGCTGTTGTTGGGTCTCATCCGATTCGAGCGACACAGCGATTAGCTGAAATACAAACGTGCTTCCAAAGCCATATAACGCGGCAGCCTTTCGCGACTTAAACCGGAAAATTCCGGGTTTGATTAATCCGACAATAGTCGCTAAGAAACAGAGGCTAGCAATGGTGGAGAAGAGTTCAGACATCATCGATCTCCTTTTTCTACGAGGATTGTTGAAGTTCGCACAAGATCAGTCATACGGACAACAGATTGGCCGTTGGCGGCTTATCTTATAGGGAACTAGGGCATAGACAGCCATTGTCGGATAACATGGGCAACAGTAGGAAGCATAGTCCTCTCAAACCGTTGCCACTGTCCTTGTCGGGCGGAAGGATGAGGAGCCTGGAGTACCAGAACGGGTTGATCTCCATTCTTCCAATGCTTCAAATGCTCATTTACTTGTGTACAAATCCACGAGCCTACGTCTACATCACCCCACATCAAACTAGGAACATGTCCCCGAATCTCCTCCTCACTGAGATCCTGAAGTGGCAGTAAATTCCTCGCCGTTGAGCCCTGAACCACAACGAGTTGGGGATCTAACACAGCCATTTCAGCAAGTCCATGCTCTTTACAATTCTCATATAGCTTGTCCGGAACTCTACTCGCATCATTGTCTTTACCAGCCGAACATTTCGCACTGTTAATCATTGCAAATCTCTGCATAAGATCGCCTTTCGGTTCTTGAGGTTCCCGCCCATAGAGGCGCTGCAGAGTTGATATTGTGCCCTTCATGTGCGGGTTCGCATTACAAAAAGTTACTCCTTGAATAATCTCTCGGCGTTCTGCAAGGTCTTCGCCCATCTTTCTCTCCTCATAACTTCCTCCGGTGTCGAGTGAGATAACCACTATACGTATCGGATCGCCGTACTTCTCGCCAACATGTGCCTCAGCTCCCATGCGCAGGCACCTACCTTTAGCTTCTTTCACTACTGCTTTACAACACCCTAAATGACGACAGTCAAAAGATGGACTATTCTCACTGACTCCGATCTTTCGTTCATCATAAAGTTTTCTGAGGCATTTGACATACTTCTGGGAATCATTCATTTAGGAACCTTCCTAAAAAGTAAATTGGAAAAAGTACCACTGATTTATGAGTTTGCGTAAGTATTCCATAATCAATTCAGATGAAGACCGATGCGGCGGCTTACCTCATCGTAGCTCAAGCCCTGCTCGTGGATCTCGGCGATCTCGTGGACGATCTGCTTGTCCTTAAAGACGAGTATCCGTCCTGCCAAGCCGATGATCTCCGGCATGTCCGACGAGATCAAAATGATGGCCTTGCCTTCTTTGGCCGCCAAGTCCCAGAGCAAGCGGTGGATCTGTGCCTTGGCTTGGATATCCACCCCGACGGTCGGCTCATCGACGATCAGGATGTCGCAGCCGGCGGCCAGCCACTTGCCCAAGCTGACTTTCTGCTGATTACCGCCGCTGAGGTTGTTTACCTCCTGCTCCAAACCCGTCGTGCGAATATCCAGCGCCGCGACCAGCGCCTGTGCGGCTTGGGTCTCCGCTCGGTCGTCAATCCGGCGGGTGAACTTGCCGACGATCCGCTCCCATATGGTAATGCCTAAATTGGTCCGCACGGCTGATTCCAGCAGCAAGCCCTCTTCTTTGCGGTTTTCAGTTACGTAGCCCATGCTGTACTTGTACAGGCTATCGGCCACCGAGCCGATCCGCGCTTTGGTCCCGTGGATATAGACGGCACCGCGCTCAGCCTGCTCAGCCCCCACCAGCAGCCGCGCCAACTCGGTGCGCCCAGCTCCCACCAAACCGTACAAACCCAAAATCTCGCCAGCGTAGAGCGAAAAGCTCACCTCGTGCGCCCGATCAGGTGCATACAACTCCTCAACCCTGAGCACTTCCCGCGCCCGGTTCACCACTGGCATACCAAACGAAGCCGTCTCCGCCCGCCGGCCGATCATCATTTCGATCAACTCGGCGCGCGGCAGCCCGGCCAACTCCCTCGTGCCCACGTGTCGCCCGTCCCGCAACACGCTGACTTGGTCGCCAATTTGATAGACCTCGTCGAACTTGTGCGAGACAAAGACGATGGCCACACACGCCTCCTGCAACTGGCGCAAAATGCCAAACAGGCGAGCTGCTTCGTGCTCGGTAAGCGACGACGTCGGCTCGTCTAATAGCAAGACCCGCGCCTCGGCCGACAGCACCCGGGCAATCTGCACGAGTTGCTTGTGCGCCGCGCTCAAATTGCCAATGGGCGCTTGCGGGTCAATATCCAGCCCAACCCGCGCCATCGCGGCCCGCGCTTGGTCGGCCAGTCGCGGCCAGTCGAGGCGGCCCCAGCGGCTGAAGGCGTCTAACTTATCGAGCATGATGTTCTCGGCGACGCTGGCCTCGGCTACTACCTGAATCTCCTGGTGGACCAAGCCAATGCCGCGATCGAGGCAGTCGCGGCAGTTGCGCACGCGCAGCGGCGCGCCGTCGAAGAGCATCCGCCCAGCGTCGGGCTGGTAGATCCCAGTGATAATTTTGAGCAGGGTGCTCTTGCCAGCGCCGTTTTCGCCGACTAGGGCGTGGATCTGGCCCGGTTGGAATGAGAGCGACACGTCGTCCAGTGCCCGGACGCCGGGGAAGCGCTTGCTAATGGATTGCAGTTCGAGCACGAATCAGCGGGGCGGGCTGAGGTATTTGGTCTCCAACTCGCCCATAATCTGCGTGGTGATAGTTCTGACCTCGTCCTCAAAGGTATCGACGTTGTCCTTGGTCACCAGCACCGTACCCGAGTTGATGAAGTAGCGGTCGGGATTGGCCTGCCAACCGTCGAGTAGATAACTCAGGAGAGCGCACGTAATGTAGCCGTGGCCATAGGGATTTTGCGAAATGGTCGCGTCGATGGCCCCTTGACGGATCGCGTCGAGCACCACCGAGTCTGTGTCGATGCCGACGAAGTGGATGCGCTTGTTGTCCGGGGTTTGGTTCCACTCCGACAGAATGGTCGCCGCAGCCACGGTCGGCGTGTACCCCGTACAAATCACGCCGTCGATCTCCTCTATCCGCGCCGAAAGCGCGTCCTGGATTTTGGCGGTGCTGGTCTCAATCGACTCCATACCGGCGATTTCTTGAACGATCTGGACCTCTGGGTATTTGGCTACCGCTGCCTCGACGCCTTCTTTGCGCAGAATGGTGTTGGGGTCTTCGACCAGTTCGAGGACGTTGAGGATGTTGCCCTTGCCGTCCATAAAGCCGATCAGCGCCTCGGTGGCTTCCATCGCCGCTTGCTTGACATCGGTCGCCACGCAAAACGACGCGGGCGTCGGCAGCGTCGTCGGCGCTCCATAACTGACGACATAGGCCCCGTTTTGCACCAATTCTTCGTAGAGTCCGTTGGCGGCGCTGGCGTCGGCTGGGTAGAGCGAGAAGCCTTTGTAGCCCTGAGCGGCTAGCGGCTCGACATTGGCGTTTTCGTTGTCTTGGGTCCAGTTTTGGCCGATCTGGCGCTTGATCTTGATCCCAGTGTCTCGCTCATAGCCGATCACCCCTTTTTGCACCTCTTCGACATAGGGATGGACCATCAGGGCGTACCAGACGATTCTCTTCTCCGTGGGCTTGTCGCCCGATTCGCTGGATCCACCGCAGCCAGCGACAACGAGCGCGGCGGCCCAAATTAGTAGCAGACGCATGTAGGCTCTCCTTTCGGCCTTTCAATATAACCATCCCCACGCCTCTTGAGCCAATCCCCACTTTGGCCCACTTACGCTATCTAAACCTGTACTCAGAAGGTGAGAGTATCTAACGGGCTGCCCAGCGGGTCTCGCAATCGGCAATTTGCTCGGCTGAGAGTGCGCGGGGGAATACTTTAACTTGCCCAGGGGCGACGAGGCGGACATTGGGCTGAAAGCACTCGACATAACCGGCCGGCGGCGTGCGCTCGTGGGCCATCATGCGCTCGGCGGTCGGCTCAGGGGGCGTGCGGGCGATGACGTAGTCGTTGAGGCCGTGAACGTCGAGGATGTTGATGTGCGGCAAGCGCCAAGCCGGGATGCCGATGGCGGGAAAGAAAAAAACCGGATAGTCGGCCGCGGGCAGAAACTGACCCTCGGCACGCGTAGGAAACATCCCAGCGAGGAATTCCGCGTTGGCTTTGTGCTCTTGGTGGCGAATGCAGACGAAACGGTCGATGAGCCAAAATTGCAGCTCGTCAAAAGCAGCGGCGTACCAGCGGATTGGAGCGGGAAAGTGAGGAGCCACGGGCACTTTGAGCTGCAAGGTCTGACCGCGACTGGCGATGTGGTGGGTCTGGAACCAATGAATCCATGGAACCGGCCAAGAGAGCACAACCGCGAGGCCGAGCGCCGCAAGCGCTTTTTTCGGTTGGACCCCCACGGCGTTTAGGCACCATGCAAAGGCGAGGTAGCACAAAGGCACCAAGTGCGCGTAAATCCGGTACTCAAAGTGGTCGCCACCGTAGAAAAACGTGTAGTACGCAGCGTGTCCGCCCAGTGCGAGCGCGGCCAGTAGCCCAAGCCAAGACGGCCCGAGCGCCTCCTTTTTTTTCCATAGCACATAGACCAAAAGCAGCCCCCACATCCACAGGGCGTATTCAAGGGCAAAAGAGAGCGCGTAGCGGAAGCCGCTGGCTGGCCAAGCTCCGATGGCTTTGGCGTAATAAGTATTGGGCAGCCATTCGCCGTACAAGCTCTGACGCCAGACTAGGTGCAGCGGCACGGCCAGCAGGGGCCAGGCTTGGGCGAGCCGCCGAGCCGGATAGCAGCCAGTGCGCCAAGCCCAAAAAAGCGCGACCGCAGTGACACCGAGGAAAAGCAAGCCATCCGGGCGCGTCAGATAGATACCGGCGGCGGCAGCGGAAATAACTAAAGGCCATCTCCGGTGGCTAGGAGCAACAAAAGCGCAAGCCCAGGTCCAAGCGAGGACCGTGTAACCAAACAGCGCCGTTTCCAAGCCCGAACTGGTCCAAGCCAAGAAGGTGCGGTTGGTGACCACTGCGAGCAGCAAGAGGGCGAGAAAGACCAAGCGATAAGGACACAGCTTGGGCGACCAAGGCAAGCGCAGCAGCATCTGCGCTGTGATGTACAGCGAACACAGGGCAAAGCACAAGGCGAGGTAGTTGGCCGCTACGGGAGGGGCAACGTCCAAAACCTGCCAGACCCCATACAGCAGGACGATCCACAGAAAATTGGTGTAGCCTTCGACCGGACGAAACGGGGGCGGGTTCCACACCAAGCCGTGGCCCAAATCCCAGTTGCTCACGTAGCGAAAGGAAATGTAGGCATCGTCAGTGAGGAACCAGTACAGTTTCCAGCCATAGCAGAGCATAGCGCCAGCCAACAGCAGGATCAGGGCGTAGAGCAGGCGTTCGCGCTGGTTCATCGTCCGCTGTCGAATACTTGGTCGGCAGCCAAGTCGTAGAAGTCGTCCCGCGTACCATCCGGCCAGCGAATTTCAAGATGCTCTATGCGGGCGCAAGTCCCCAAGCCAAAGTGGAGGCGCGGATCGCTGGCCGATAGGTAGCTGCCGCCAGCGGTGACGGTCCGCGTCTGCTGATGGCCATCGCACCTCAGGCGGACGCGGGCACCGGCCACTAGACCCTCCACCAAGAGCCAATGAGAACGAGGCGGCAGATCGTTGCGGTAGAGGGCCGCCGGACCGCTGGCGTGAGTGACCAACAAGTCGAGATCGCCATCGGCGTCGTAGTCGCCATACGCCGCGCCACGCGAGACCGCGACCCGAGCAAAGGCCGGGCCAGCCGCCGCTGACACGTCGCGGAACTGGCCGCCGCTGTTGGCGAAAAGCTGGTCGGGTTGGGCGTAGCGAAGATCTTCTTCGAGGAGTTGAATCCGATCCATGACATGCCCATTGGCGACGAAGAGGTCGAGATCGGCGTCGTTGTCCGCGTCGAAAAATAGGGTGCCAAAGCCCAAGGGGCGCAGGCTTGGGTCGGCGAGACCGATAGCATCCCCGCTATCGGTGAAGCGGAGCGCACCGTCGTTGCGGTAGAGCGTATTGCTCTCGCGCGAAAAGTTGGTGACGAAAAGATCCGAGTCGCCGTCCGCGTCAACGTCGCCAGCAGCCACGCCCATGCCAGCCTCAGCTTGGCCATTGCCGTTATACGCGGCCCCAGCGGCGAGCGCGATATCGACGAAGGTGCCGCCGTCGTTGCGGTAGAGGGCATTGCGGACTCCGTCATTGGCCACGTAGAGGTCCAGATCGCCATCCGCGTCAATGTCGCCAGCCAGCGCCCCCAAGCCCTTGCCAAAGCGGTTGAAGACCCCCGCCTGTTCGGTGATATCGACAAAGGTAGCGCCATCGTTGCGGTAGAGCACATCTGGGACGCCATTGTAGCGGCGCGGGCTGCAATAGGTGCGCAGTGCGAAGGGAATTTTCAGCAGTTCTTTGCGCCGCCTCTTGGGGGTGATGGTGCCGCCGCAAACGCGGTTGTTGGCCGGATAGAAGTCGAGGTAATTGGCCGCGTAGAGGTCGAGGTCGCCATCGTTATCGCAGTCGAAGAACAGAGCACTGGTACTCCAGCGCGGATCCCCCACACCGGCCTTTTCCGTAACATCGACAAACGCGCCACCGTCATTGCGATACAGGACATTGGGACCGTAGTTGGTGACGTAGAGATCGGGGTCGCCATCCGCGTCAAAGTCGCCGACGGCCACGCCCATGCCATAGCCGGTATCGCCCGCCCCGGCCGCACCTTCTACCTCGCGAAACGTCCCGTCTCCCTCGTTGCGGTAGAGTTTATTCCCCTTAGGTGAGTCAGTAGTGGCCGGGGCCACTTGGTAGGCACTCTCGTCCACTAGGCCCTTGAAGCTCAGACCGGGCCGGTAGTCCTTTTCCACCCAGTAGTGGGTCTCGTCGCGGTAGCTGAGATTGATCGGCGAGTACTGGCCGTGCAGATGCGACAAGTCGAATCCATCCACCAAGTAGATGTCGAGCCAGCCATCTTGGTCGTAGTCGAGAAAAGCCCCGCCTGCCCCCATGGTCTCAATGAGAAAGTAATCGCCCGCTGCACCGTTGGTGTAGGTAAAATCGAGCCCCGCATCCTCGACCACTCGGTACGGACCAGGAACGGCCGGCGGTGCAGGCTCGCAGGCGGCGCAGATCACCAGTAGCAGCAATAGACGAGTCACTGGCGCAATCCTCGCCGTAGGGCCAAGCCGTAGAGCGCACACAACAGAGCCACATCGGCCACCCACAGCGCACCCACTCCATTGTACAACCGCCAACTTGGAAACAAGGCAAAGCAGTACCCACTCGTCAGCACCGCCGAGCACACAACCGGTACTCGCCACAGCCAATGCGCCCGAACCTCGCCGAGCGCCATCCACAATGCCGCTTGGCAAAAGGGCAAGAAGACGAAGTAGTGGGGCCACGAAGTCTGCACCACAAACGGCAAGGCGATAAAGAGCGCCGCCGCGGATAGCGCCGCCCGATGCGCGATTTCTCGCTTGTGCAACCACCACACCACAACGCAGTTGGCGCAAAAGACCAGCACACCTGCAAGCCGCAGCACAGCGAGCGTCGATTCCCCGAGGCGATACCCCAGCGGCTGCCCCCAGCGGTTGAGTACATGGACAAAATACTGGGTATTAAAATCGTGGAGGAGCCGGGCCGCCTCCGGCAGCGATTGTGCGGATGCGCGCTCGAAATACCACCAATCCCCAGGACCCAACAACGCGGCTGGCAGCAGGCAGTAAAATCCCAACAGGCCGATGCCGAAAGCCGCGAGGAAGCGCCCGTCGCGGCGAATGAGAAAATAGACGACAAATACGCCGGGATAGTACTTGATACAGGTGACCAGCGCCAACGCGATCCCCCCTAGCGCGCTCCGGCCCTGCTGGTGCAGCGCAAACGCCGCCACAATGCCAAGCGTCATCAACACGCTGACCTGCCCCCATTTGAAATTGTGCAACAAGGGAAAGGAAGCCAGCAGCAGCAACAAATAAACCGTCATGCCCCGCGCAGAAAGTCCGAGCAAATAGCGACCCGATACATAGTAGAACGCGGCTGCCCACCCCACCTGCAAAACCCCCCACAAAACAATCGCTGCCGCCAACGGCAAGAGCGCCACAAAGCTCAACCCCAATGCAAAAAACGAGGTATAGTAGTATCCCCGAACGGGCCACTTTTCGGCAAAAAGCACCTCGCCCATCGGATAGTAGAAGCGCTGAAAATCGCCAAAGAGCTGCTCGCCGTGGTCGATCGCGTTGACAAACCCATCAATCGATCCCCACAGCAGCCCATAGCTGCCAAGCACCAACCCAGCCCCTATCAGGCCCAGCCCACAACTCCGGTGCGGCTCTTGGTCAAAACCAAGCAAAACGTCCCCTTTTCTATCGCGTCTTATCACGCGCTCAACTGACTGGCGGCCCCCAGCGGATATAGGTATTTTGAGGCACAAACCACGAAGATATAAGATACCAATAAATTGTCCGAACATCCCTTTTCGGCGTGGCGCATCAGCCTCGTCTGTATTCTAACGGCCTGCGCCCCAGCGGAGCAGAGCCTACCCCGCGTTCACTTCGTGGAAGTAGCCCAACCAGCCGGTCTGACCCTGCGCAACACCTGCGGCAGCCCAGACAAGCGCTACATTGTCGAGGCCAAGGGCGGCAGCCTCGCCGCTTTTGACTACGACCAAGACGGCGACCTCGACCTCTACATCGTCAACGGATCAACCCTCGAAGGCTTTCCGCCTGAGACCGCTCCCCGCAACGCCCTCTACCAAAATGCCGGGGATGCGACCTTCCAAGATGTCGCCGCGGCTACGGGCGTCGATGACGCGCGCTGGGGCATGGGCGCGGTGGCCGCCGACTACGACCAAGACGGCGACCCAGACCTCTATGTCACCAACTATGGCGCTAATCGCTTCTATCAGAACGCCGGCAACGGCACCTTCACCGACCATGCCCCGCTAGCCGGCATCAACGATGACCGCTGGAGTACGGGTGCCGCATGGAGCGACTACGACAACGACGGCGACCTCGACCTCTACGTGGCGAACTACATCGACTTTGATGTCAACTTCATCCCCAAAGGAGCCGACGCGGGAATGTGGCGCGGCCTGAACGTCATGTACGGCCCCCGCGGACTGGTCGGCGCGGCCGATGCGCTTTATCGCAATGAAGGCGACGGCACCTTCACCGACGTTACCCAAGCAGCCGGCGTCACCGATCATTACAAGCGCTATGGCTTTACCCCGCTCTTTAGCGACTTCGACCGCGACGGCGACCAAGATCTCTTCGTCGCCAACGACGCAGGTCCCAATATGTTCTACCGCAATCAGGGCAATGGCACCTTTGCGGAGAAAGCGTTGGAAGCAGCCGTGGCCTTGCTCGAAAGCGGCGATGCCCAGGCGTGTATGGGCGCGGCGGCGGCCGATTACGACAACGATGGCGACTTCGACCTCTACGTCACCAACTTCGCCCTCGACTACAATACTCTCTACCAAAACGATGGGCGCGGTTTCTTCAAGGACGTCTCCGCCACCGCTGGCCTCATTTACCCCACCTGGCCCTTTGTCGGCTGGGGCACGGGCTTTGCCGACTTTGACAACGACGGCTGGCAAGACCTCTTCGTGGCCAATGGTCACGTCTATCCCCAAGTCGGGCAGCTCGAGCGCGGGGCCTCCTATAAACAAAAAAACCAACTCTTTCTCAATGCGGGCAACGGGCGTTTCAAAGAAGCCACCGAGGCAGCCGGGCCGGGTTTTGCCATTGAGGAATCGAGTCGCGGCGCAGTCCTAGCCGACTTCGACAACGATGGCGACATCGACATTGCCGTCCACAACCTCGACTCGACACCCTCGCTTTTGCGCAACGATTCACCAGCTAACAACCACTGGCTCATCGTCCGCGTCCAAGGCGTCGAAAGCAACCGCGACGGGATCGGGGCTATCGTCACCGTCGAAACCAGCGCCAGCACCCAAGTCCGCGAAATCCGCGCTGGTAGCAGTTTTCTGGCCCAGGATGATATGCGCGCTCATTTCGGCTTGGGCAAAGAACGCGTGGTGCGGCGGCTCGCAGTGCATTGGCCCAGTGGTCAGGTTGACCGCTTCGCCGACATTCAAGCGGACCGCATCCTCACGGTGCGCGAAGGGCAGGGCCTTTCCCCCTGACCCTTGCGAGGAATTTTCCCGCCAATTTATTTCGAGCCTATGTTCCGCGCCCTGCTTATCCTTGCCCTGACCCTGCCCGCCTGTAGCCGCTTCCCCGAGTCGCTGACAGTCGAACTAGCCCCTAACGTGGCGATGGAGTTCGCCTACATTCCGCCCGGCACCTTCGCCATGGGCGCAGCCCCGGGCGAGGAGGGACCACTCGACGACAGCGAAACACCCCAGCACCAAGTCGAACTGTCGCGCGGATTCTACCTCGCCAAATACGAGCTCACTCAGGCCCAGTGGCGCGCCGTCGTCGGCACCCAGCCGTGGCGTCGGCGTCAGTACGTCAAAGAAGGAGCGCAACACCCGGCCACCTACATCTCTTGGATCGAAGCCGCACATTTCATCCAGCGGCTCAATAAAAAGGCCGGAAAAACGCTCTACCGCTTTCCCACTGAAGCCGAATGGGAATACGCCTGTCGCGCCGGGACCACCACGCGCTGGTTCTCCGGCGACGACGAACAAACACTAGCCGACTATGCCTGGGTCAGCGGCAACTCCTGGGCCGTCGGCGAGAAATACCCCCACCCTGTCGGCCAAAAAGCACCCAACGCTTGGGGGCTCTATGATATGCACGGCAATGTCTGGGAATGGGTCGCCGACTGGGAGGGGCCATACAGTGCGGATAAACAAATCGATCCCCAAGGCCCGGCCGCCGGCGAGCGCCGCGTCGGCCGCGGTGGCTCCTTTGGCACCTTGGGGCTGGGCGGGCGTTCGGCCTCGCGCTTTTTTAGCCCACCCGATGCCCGCAGTCCCGATGTAGGGGCCCGCATCGTCCGCGAAGTCGCCGCCGATCAATAGCGTCGATTTTTGAGAATCAATATCGACGGCCCCCGCCGCCAACGCGCTTCTAGCTCGGCCGACACATTGGACCAACCCATGGCAAAGGAGCCGAGGACGATGTCCTCGTCGCCGTCGAGATCGACGTCGCCCACATCCATCGTCAGCCAGCGGCCCGCCAGCACCTCGTCGAATGTCGAGGGTGCAAACTGCATTCCGCCCTCGTTGCGTAAATACACGAAGGCTTCTGCGGGCGCATCAGCGTAATCGGCGAAAAAGCCGATCGCAGCTATATCGAAATCTCCATCTCCGTCGAAGTCAGCGGCCTGCGCCTTGTAGGCCCCGTTGAGCGGAAAGAAATAGGCCTCTGTGAAGCGATTGCGGCCGTCGTTGAGATAGAGCCGGACCCCGTGGTACGGTTTGAGTAGCAGCGCGTAGTCGGCGTTGTCGCCGTTAGCCGTGAGCAGATCGAGATCCCCATCTCCATCGAAATCCACTATACTCAGATGCGCAGCCCCGTAGGAAGGCGGCCACTGCACCACATAGGACTCCGCAAAGGTGCCGTCGCCGCGATTGTAATAAATAAACACACCCTCGCGCGCTTGCCCCATTAAGGCGATGATGTCCGGGCGACCGTCGCCGTTGAAATCGTGCACGTAGTGGCTGATCGCCCCAGGAGACTGGTTGAGCCAGCGCTCCTCGTAGCCCCCGTCTTCCTTGGCAATAAAATAGGACAGATGTCCCAACAAGTTGCCGAACTCGGAGACGACGATCTCCTCTACCCCGTCGCCGTCCAGATCGGCAAACGACGTAGCAACTGGCCGCGACAGATCCCTCAGCACCCGTTTGCCGACCTGCAGCAAGGTATCGCCCTCCTTGGCCACGGCCATCAACTGGCCTTGCGGATCGTCTGACGGGAACGGCGAGCCGATTGAGGTAACCCAGATAGTCCCTTCGCGCCAGTCGATATCAGTCGGAGTCAGGTTGAGCCTCAGCTTCTGCACGAGCTGACCCTGACCATCGAGGATCGCTACCGAGCGCTCGCGCGAGTCCCCTGCGTAAATTCGCCCCTCATGGATCGCCACAAGCGTCGTAAAGGGACTTTCGACGCGATACTCCGGTATCAAGACGTCAAATTGCCCCAAGTCGCGACCGATCGCTGGCCGCGCGGCTTGGGGCAAGAGCTGTTCCGGCGCGGCCTGCAGATAGTATTCGACAATCGGCGCCCAAACATTCACGGGGATCAACGGTTCTTGGGGATAGATGCCCGGCTGCTCGTCCTCTCGCTGATACTTCTTAGGTGGCAAGCCCGCCAGTTCCTGTGGCAAACCGAGGATTTTGGCCAATGTCGGCAGGACCCACTCGCGCAGCGTCGTCCGGTCCAGCAGCTCAGGCTCGGCGAAGACGTGGCAACTCTGGCAGTACAACTTGGCCAGACGGCGTCCCTCGCTAGCGGTGGAATCGGGCGGCTGGAAGTGCAGGGTGTGGATCAGTTCAGGATCGATGGCAACAGGTGGCCGTCGCGTGGGGTCTGTGTCCGATCCTTGGCAGCCGCATAGCACGAGAATTAGCCAGACCATCCCCGGCAAAACCATGTGCGTCACCGTCAGTAGGCTACGGCAATAGTATGCAAAACCTCCCCGGCCCCGACGCGTGCCCCTTGGGTATCGGTATCCACCCGCAGACGCACCACATACACTCCCGGTGCGACCACCGCCCCCGACTCATCCCGACCATCCCACACAACTCCGTACTCTCCTGTACTCACCTCGCGCTGCTCGACCAACTGCCCCACTAGCCGACCGCTCAAATCGTAGATCAGCACCTCCACCGGACTGTCGTCGCCTACCTTGATCACCTTGAAATGGAACGACACTTGGTCGTTGACCCCATCCCCATTGGGAGTGAAGACCTCCGGTATCACCACATCCTCCAACAAGGATCGGCTCTGCAATGCGCCCCTCAAGGTCGTGGTGTTGCTGATCACTGCCCCTACTGCGTCTCCCGGATCCACCCGCTGCCAATCCCATTCCTCCGAAGTGCTGTTCTGCAGCGACGCCTGCAGCACCGCTCCGGCCGCAAACAGTGCCGTGGTAAAGTCCAGTCGCAACACCTCTATCCCTGACTCCGGACCGATCAGTGGAAAAGCCAAGCGCAGGCTGTCGCCGCCCGTCGCCACAACCTCGACATCGGCTATCGCCAGCCCGTCCATATCGCGGCCGGCCAGCACCTCGCCCGCACCAGCGTACAGACCATCGAACCCAAGCGTCATGTCCGCCGGAGCCATCAGCAAAAGCTCGTCGAAACCGGGATCGCGGGGAGCGAAGTTCGGCCGCACAAAGAGCGAAAAGCGCTGCTCTTGCCCCAGCGTCTCTACCACCGCCGGTGCCACCTCTCCGGTCAGGCTCTGCGCCACCGGATGCGTAAAATTGAGCCAGATCGAACGCAAGGTCGCGCTCGCTGAAGGAGCATCCGACAACAGGGTTGCTCGAATTTCTAGGAACTCGCGCGGCGACGGCGAAGTAATCGGGCTGCCGCTGGGATCTTCGCCCGGCTGGCTCCAGTCGCTCCAATCCCCGCCTACTACTTCTTCGGCGATAATATCCCCCTTGAATATCGACAGCAGCTTATCGTACTGGTCTTTGCTCACTTCGGTGCCGTCTTTTTTGAAATAGCGCAAGTTCTCGGCCAGTTCGTTGCCAGTGCGCGTCTGAACCAGCACGCTCGTGCCCGGCGGCACGTCCGCGTCCCATTCGAGTGAGACCAAATTGCGGCTGCCACCCAGCCGTACCAGATCCGAAGTCAGGCTTACCTCCGACATAAACCCTTCCCCATAGAGCTGCAACTCGGACGGATCAGCCAGAATGGCCGCACCGCTATTGCCCACTCCGCGCACAATCTGATTCCACACGAAGCGGAAAAAACGCGCCCTTAAGGGGCTAAAGTTGTTGCCCATTACGCTTTGGGTGCCAATCGTGCTGGCACTGAGGACTTCCGCACCACTCACTGCGGCCGCGGAAGTCCACTTGAGGCTGCCGTCTGCCTCGCGTTCGCCATTGGAGAAATCCAGTCTATAACCCTCAAAATTGCGCTGGCGCGCTCCCAAGGCCATGCGGAAAGCGTCGATCCAGAACGAAGCTCCCATATCGAAAAACACCTCGCCCTCTGGTGACTTTAATTGCCCAGGGGAGAAGATGAAAATCACCTCGCTGAAACTGAGCACATCACCGTCGAATAGGCTCGCCAGCGCCAGCGATTGGGTCGAAGTAACCATGCCCCCGCGCTCGACCGTATTGATCAGGATCTCGTCGCCCTCGGCCCACACTTCCAACTCGGCTAGGCGCGGCCTTTCGCGCACGAAATAGCGCACCGGACCTTGCCGCGATGCTTCGAGCCGGTCATAAACCTCCTTTTTAACCGCGGCCTCATTGCCATTCGGCAGTAGTTTGTGGTAGAGAATCGCGCCCCGGTCTGCCTCTAACAGGGCCTCGTACTCGTCGCGGCTGATCTCCCGCCCGTGGGCAAAGTCGCTGCCGGTCACCAGCACCTGTACGAAGCGCAGACCCATGCCCGCAAACTCTTCTGCGTACTCCAGCTCGATTTCAAAGAGTCGCTGTTGCTTGTTGGGCACCAAGGTGCGCGCCACGCGTCTGAACTCCGGCGTCTCGGAACGGCTGTTGCCCTTGGGTTGGCGGCCTTCCGAGACCAGCACATCAAACTGCAAGAAGGGGTCGCCCAGTGCTTCATCGACAAACTTGAGCACGATCTTGCGGGCCATGACGAAGCGGCCCAGATCGACGATAAACCACCACTGCGTCGCCAAATCGACACCTAACTCGAGCGCGTCAGGTTCCCAATAGGTCTCCATATCGCCGTCAAAGAGGGCCAGTACACCCGGCGCATTGGAGCCGACGCGGATGCCGTCGCTAAGTTCGATATCGGCCGCGTCTTTTTTGATGTAATTGGGAGGATTCAGGCGCAAGAATTCGCGGGCATTCTCCACGGCATTGATATTCTTGCGCAGCCGCCGTGGCCGGACTTCACCGCCAGCCCCAATGTCTAGGGTACCCGCTCCGAAAGACCAGTTTTGCCAGTGCTGTTGAGTATTGACTACGACTTGGTCGGCAGTGACGCGATGGCCCGCTCCCTGAGCGCTGGCGCACACCGCGCCAAACAATAAGGCGCAGGCAAAAGTCCAAATGGTCTTCATTTCACTCTTGCCCTCTAATAAGCCAGTGCAATGACGCGCTGGAGGATTTCTCCACCTCGGTCGCTAGTCACCGCTAGGCGCAACAAGTAGCACCCCGGCACTGCCCGTTCCCCACTTGCCAACACCCCATCCCACTCCACGCGAAATCGGCCGCTCTGCGCTGTGCCGCGATACACCTCCCCCAAGCGACGGCCCGACAAATCGTACAGATCCAATGCAACTGGTACCGCTCCCAAGAGATTCAACAACTCGTATTCGATCTGCAACTCGTCGTTGGCTCCGTCGCCATTGGGCGTAAACACGGGCGAGGCTAGCCTGAGCGCGTTGGCCGCCTTGTGTTTCACTTCGACCAAACCTACGTTCAGCGTATTGCTCTCGACTAGTGGATCGGCGTCGCCTGCGGTAAGCCGCTGATGCACCTCAAAGGGCCTTTCGCTGTCCGATACCCGGCCGGTGAACATCGTGCCGAACTTGAACACTTCCACCTGAAAATCTACCTCAACCAGTTCTTCGGTGCGCTGCAAGTCCATGCGCGGAATGCGCAGCGCAAAGCCCTCCGCGTCCGAGCGCAGGACGTCAAAGCCGACCTCCATCTCGCTAATGCGCACCGCGTCAACGCTTTTGACCTGCACGGGCGTCTCAACCTCAATGGTGTCAAATCCCAGATCGTCCTCTTCAAATTGGGGCAATACCGCATACGTAAAGGAAGTCACCTCGCCCGCTTTAACCTGCGCCGGAGCGATCTCGGCCAGTACTTGGGTGGCCACCGGCGGGTCCGAGACGCTGAACTGTACATAGTCCAGCCGCCCGCCCCCCTCCTTGAGCGATTCAAAGTCAGCGCGCAGTTGTACGTAGCGCCTAGGCTGGTTCGCCTGCATCGCCCCCGTACTGTCCGCGAAATCGTACGCCTGGCTCCACGCTTCCCACTGTTGGGTATCAGGCGTGATCCCGGCCCGTTCCCCCTTGTTGAGCTTGTTATAGGCATTGCGCGTCAGCACTCGACCGTCGGTGCCGAAGCGACTTTGCTCATCGCCGCGAAAGGTGAAGCGCCAGTAAATGTTGGGCGTCGGCGTGTCGCCGCTGCGCATAGTCAAAGCAACGCGGGCACCCGGCTCGACCACACCCGACCAGTTTAGATCGCCTAGCGACACCGCTCGGCCTAGATCGATGACGTTGCTCTGATAATTGGCAAAGGGAGCAAAACCTGCGCCGTAGAGTTCGAGTTCAGCTAGCTCCCAGATGCCCCGCGTATTTTCTGCTGCTTGAAAGAGCACCTTCTGTACAGGTTGTGCCGGCAGCTCTAACTCAATGATGGGATCGGTGTTTTCCCTGATGTCGTAGAGCACGTCAAAAGCGACAACAGACCCCCTGCCGAACCCGCCCACGCCAGCTTGCAACTCTCGATGGGGATCTTTGAGCGGATCGCCGTCGCTGATGCCGATGGTAAAGCTTTCCACAAAGCGGTCGTGCAGGTGTCTTTCGCGGGGATAAAACTTGATCCGCTCGAGAAAAAACAGGCCGCCGAGGTCGAAAATCAGACTTTTGTGTTTGGGCCCATGCTGAGCAAAGTGCCCATCGCCCAGATAGACCGTATTGGGATCCTCGTCCCAGATAAACCAGTCATCGACATCGGGACCGCCCCAGCCGATCCAAGTCAGGTAGAGTATCTCGCCGAGGAAGTCGGGCTGGGGCAACAGCGGCGTCAGGTTGACCGTTGGGTCGAGTTGGAGCGGTGCGATGTGATTGGGGGTTACTTCGATTAGGTCGGTCTGGCCGTGCTGATCTTCGGCCACGTCGGCCCACGCCAGTTGCACGAATTCCACCCCCTCAAGCGCCGCCAACTCTGGGGCTGGCAAATCGCTACCCCCGAGCCGGTAGATCGTCAGCGCGTCGAGAGGGCCAACCATGAACAGCCACAGTCCAAACCATACCGCTACGTGCCTCATCGCATCTTCCTCAATAGGCCATGCCGACAACTCGTTGTGCCCGATCGACCCCTTCGTCCGTCTCTACGGTGAGCTGCAGCAGATACGTTCCCGGCGGCGCGAGTCGTCCCTCGACATCGCGCCCGTCCCACGCCGCAGTGAACCGCCCACTGACCCGCTCACCGCCGTCGATCTGGCCGATCTCGCGCCCCGCCAAGTCAAATATCTGGATCGCCACAGGTGCGGCTTCTACGTTCAGCAAATCGCACTCAATCGCGACCACATCGTTAATCCCGTCGCCGTTGGGGGTAAACACGCCGGCCTGCACGCGCAGCCCCTTGATGCTCTTTCGGCGCAAATCTAGGATGTCCACACTCAAGCGATCGCCCTCTATGAGCGGGTCCGCATCACCGGCCGTCAGCGCCTGCCGCACCTCGTGTGGTTTCTCGCTGTCGAAAACCCGCCCGGCAAAAAGCGTCCCAAACTGGAAGACTTCGGCGCGAAAATCGACCTCGATCCGCTCGCCGGTTCGCGTCGCATCGATCCGGGGAATTCCCAATTCAAAGCCTCGCTCGTCCAGCCGCCGGATTTCAAATCCCACCTCCTCGCCGCTGATCCGCACCGCATCCACCCCGCCGGGCAGGCTCGGTGTATCGATTTCAATCGAATCAAAGCCCAAATCTCGGGGGCTAAACACTGGGGTCAATACATAGGTAAACGCCGCTGGCTCGCCCGCCCTCACCGCGCCCGGCGTGATTTCCGCTAGGGCTTGGGTCGCAATTGGCGGGTCCGATACCGCAAACTGCACGAAGTCGAGTTGGCTTCCTTGGTCGCGGACCGAGTAGAAGTCGGCTCTGAACTGGACGTAGCGACGCGGTTTGTTCGCCTGTATATCTCCCACCCCGGCGCTGAAGTCGTAGGCCGGACTCCACGAGTCCCAGTTGCGGGTATCATAGGTAATCCCGGCCTTCTCTCCCTTGTTGAGTTTGTCGTAACTCCGCCGGGTGAGGGGCTTTCCTTGCTGGTCGAAGAGTGACTTCTCGTCGCCCCTAAACGTGAAGCGCCAGTAGTTATTCGGTTCGGCACTGTCGCCGCTGCGCGTCCGCAATTCGACCGCGGCCTCTGGATCCTGCCGTCCCGACCAAGTTATGGGACCCAGTGCAACTGCCTCGCCGAGGTCGATGATGTTTGAGCGGTAAGTGGCCTCGTTGGCGAAGCCAAACCCATAGATCTCGAACTCGGCTAGCTCCCAGATCCCTCTTGAGTTTTCCGGGGCATCAAGCAGCAGGCGCTGGACCGGCTCGGAAGGCATCGCCAGTTCCATCACTCCGCTCGAGTTTTCCTTGATGTCATAGGCGAGGTCGAAGTCGAAAAAAAAGCCCCGATGCGTGATCGCGTGATCGCGGGTGCCGTCCTTGAGGGGATCGCCATCGCTGGTGCCGACTCTGAATCGCTGGACGAATCGCTCGTTGACAAACTTTTCGCGGGGGAAGAAGCGAATGCGCTGAAGGTTGAATCGGCCACCGAGGTCGAAGATCCAGACCTTGGTATAGATCCATCGTCCCTTGCCCCAACTCTCATCGAGGGAGCGTCCACCAAAGTAAATAGATCCCCACGGCCAGTGACCGTCACCCAGATAGACCGTTTCGGGGTCGCCATCGAAGATGAAGTGGTCGTCGTCCTCTAAGTTCTCAGTCCAGCCAGTGTGCGAGTGCATGACGAACACAGTGCCGCCGTCCAATTCGTAGATCTGCGGCGCGATGTTGACAGTGGGGTCTAGGCGCTGGGGACGGATGAAGTCGGCTTCTACTTCGACCAACTTGATCTGGCCATCGCGGGCTTCGTCGGCATCGTCCCAAGCCAACGACACGAATTCGTAGGGTGCGTCCAACTCGGGCGGAGGCAGGCTCTGGCCACCGATCCGATAAATCGTCAACGCCGGCGCTTGGCTCCAGAGGAAACCGAGGGCCAGCAGAACCAGCGATACCCGCATAGTACTTCCTCCGCTGAGAGGAGAATCCTAATAGGCAACGGCGATGGTGCGTAAGACTGCAGCTCGTCCAATGCGGGCACCCTCGGTGTCCGTATCGACTCGCACTCGCGCCAGATAGACTCCTGGGGGCACCACCGCCCCCTGCTCATCCCGCCCGTCCCATTCCATCCTGTAGATTCCCGTGCTCGTTGGACGATGCTCGACTAAGCGACGCACTCGCCGCCCTCGCATGTCGTGGATCAACACTTCCACCGGACTAGCCCCATCCACCTTGACTACCTGAAAGTGAAACCCCATCTCGTCATTGACCCCGTCGCCATTGGGCGTAACCACGCGAGGTTCCACTTCCACCGCCTGTACCAAGGCACCTTCCTGCACTACCCCCACCAGCGTCGTCGTATTGCTAACCACTTCCGCGACGGCCTCGCCCGGATCCACCCGCTGCCAGCCCCCTTCGCCCTCAACACTGTGCTGCAACGATGCCTGCAATACAGCACTCGTCGAAAACAAAGCCGTCGAAAAGTCCAGCCGCACCACCTCAACCCCCGAAGAGGGACTTATCGCCGAAAACGCCACTTGCAGACTATCGCCAGCCGTGGGCACTACTTCTGCGTCCTCCAACGCCCAATCGGCTCCCACGTCAGTGGCCAAAGCCGCTGCTGGACCACCATACACCCCCTCAAACGCCAAACGCATATCCGACGGCGCTACCACCAGCAACTGATCAAACCCCGGATCACCCGCGGCAAACTGGGGACGCACGTAGAGCGAAAACCGCTGCGACTGCCCCAACTGCTCCACCGCAAAGGGAGTCACTTCGCCCGACAGCCCCTGCGCAACCGGATTGGCAAAATGCAACCGCAGCGACCGCAGCGTCGCACTGTAATCGGGCGTGTCCGACCGCAGCACCGCCCGCACCTCCAAATACGCCCGTGGCGAGGGCGAGGTAATCGGACTGCCGCTGGCGTCTTCGTAGGGCGCACTCCAGTCGCTCCAGTCCCCTCC
>JAJDVZ010000071.1:0-2826 GCA_022825835.1 Candidatus Latescibacterota bacterium | reverse complement strand
TACGTCAATTTGGAGGCGCCCGACGTCCGGGATTTCGTCCAGAACGACCCACGGGCCTTCCTCGCAGACCACCCCGACGGCGCCATCATCGACGAGATTCAGCGCGCCCCAGATTTGACTTCCTATCTCCAGGTCAGGGTTGACGAAACCAACCAGCCGGGCCAGTTCCTGTTGACTGGCAGCCACAACTTCGCCGTTCGGGAGCAACTGAGCCAGTCGCTGGCGGGCCGAACGGCCCTGCTGACGCTGTTGCCGTTTTCCCGATCCGAACTCCTCGACGCGGGCGAGCCATGCGGCGGGTACTTCAACCACACTTTCACGGGCGGCTATCCCCGCATTTACGAAGCCGGATTGGACCCCACCAGTTTCCATCGAGACTATGTAGGCACCTACCTGGAGCGCGACCTGCGGCAGCTAAGCACCGTGCGCAACATCGCCCAGTTCCAGACGTTCATGGGGCTGTGCGCGGCGAACATCGGCCAAGTCCTCAACCTGAACCGATTGGCCGGCGATTGCGGCATCAGCCAGACCACGGCCACCGAGTGGCTGAACCTCATGGAGGCGGGCTACATCCTCTACAGGTTGCAACCCTACTTCACGAACACGAGGAAACGGCTGGTCAGAAGGCCCAAGCTCTACTTTCATGACACCGGCGTCGCCTGCTTCCTGCTTGGGCTAACCGAGGCCGAACAAGTCGCCAACCACCCGTTGCGCGGCGCACTGTTTGAAAACCATGTGATCAACGAATTCGTGAAACATGACCTGAACCGCAACCGAACCGCTCAATTGCACTTCTTTCGGGACAGCAACGGCAACGAGGTCGATCTGCTGTATGGGCGCGGTCCAAACCAATTGCCCATCGAAATTAAGTCCGGACAGACTATCAGCAGCGACTGGTTCAAGGGCATCAACCACTTCGCCCGGCACTTCCCCACGCAAGGGGGCGCGGTCATCTACGCGGGCGAGGCGCCCCAGCACCGCAGCGACGGCCGCGCCGTCCTGCCAGCCGACGAGTTGCCCGCCCTTCTCGAAGCCACTCCCTGATGCTTGCCAAATTTTGCCAACGTGCGTTACGCTCACACCATGAGCACGATGAACATATCGCTTCCCGACTCCCTCAAGGAGTTTGTAGACAATCAAGTCGGAACATTCGGATACGGCAGTTCGAGCGAGTACATGCGTGAACTGATCCGCAAGGATCGTGATCGCCAGCACCTGCGCGGACTGCTCTTCAAAGGCGCGACTTCGCCACAGTCGGTCCGCGTCGACTCCGGCTACTTTGACCAGCTCCGCAGTCGGGTTCGCGACACCACCAAACAGTGAGCGGCAAGCCGGTCGTCCTTCGCGACATGGCCCGCAACGACATCGAGCAGGCAGCCGACCACTACTTGGCGGAGGCGGGACCGGCAGTTGCGCTGAGATTCATCGATGCTGCCGAGGCTACCCTTCGCCGCATCGGCAAACTGCCGGGAAGCGGCTCGCCACGCTACGCGCACGAACTCGATATCCCTGACCTTCGTTTTCTACCGACAGGCCGATTTCCGTACCTGATCTTCTATGTGGAGGGAGAAGCGGAAGTCGATGTCTGGCGGATCCTGCACGGGACGAGAGACATTCCGGCCTGGATGCGGAACGTTGTCGAATAGCGAAAGCCTTGAGCGACCTGCTCAGCCGTGTTTGGCGAGACCCTTTTCAACGCAACTAGCCACAGACCGTTCGAAGTAAATCCATCGCCTTTTCCGATCGTTCCCAATAGGCACCAAATTCGCGCCAATACTCCCATGCCTCGTCGGCCCCGCCCATCGTGATCCTGTCCGGATACTTGCGGTCGGGCTCGGGGTGACTGGACCTCAGCAATTCCTCTGCCACCAAAGGGAGATGCCGAACACATTGGGCGAGCGATTCTTGAGCATTTGCTTCTTGGCCCGAGAGAACCAGCGCCAAAGCGTTCGAATAGAGTATTTCCGGCCCCGGATCTTCAGGAAACTTGCGGCAGTGCTCTTTGACCGCTGCTGAATCGCCCTTCTCAAACCAACACTGGGGCAATAGATACCTCGCGCCTTGATTGTCGTTCGGGTTGACCTGCAGGAGCCTGGAGAAAATCTCTATCGCTTGGTCCCACAGCCCTTGGTCCATGCGCCAAGTCCCTAAACAGTGGTACGCCCGGAGAAACGGTCGGTTGTCGAGATCCGACCAAGGGAGCTTGCTGTCGGCCCAACTGAAGCCGGGTGGCATCGCGTGCAGCCCGATGCCGACGGCCGCTAGGCACAGAGCATAGCTCTGCAAGGTCTCGCCATCTTCACCAAGCCAGAGCCCCAAGTGGTGCAAGGCATCGATGTGGTTGGGGCAATCGGCCAATACCGAATTGATCACCGACTCAGCCTCGCGATCACGCCCCGCGTCGCGTATTTCCAACGCATCGTAGAACTCCTCCATGATTTCGGAGGTAATTGAGACATCGAAAAAACGCCATTCGTCTTGACCAACCTCGACCAATTCCATTTCGCCGCCTTGTCTCGCCACCTTACGGGCAGGACTGAACATGGTAAGTCATTGCCGCACTAACCTGTGCGCTCCTCAGCAAATCGCTGCCATGCGAGCCGAGCACCTATCTCAAATAGATTACGGCCCGAGCTCCTGCCACCACTGGGGCGGCAGCGGTTTACGCTCTGGCCAAATCTGGTCCAGGGTGTCCGCTTCGAACACTTCGCCGCCCTTGACCACCAGGGATAGGTCCGCGGTGTTGCGGATGTTCGCCATGGGATCGCTGTTCAGCACGACGAGGTCGGCCAGCTTGCCGGCCTCGACGGTGCCGATGTCCTGGGC
>JAJDVZ010000096.1:0-53791 GCA_022825835.1 Candidatus Latescibacterota bacterium | reverse complement strand
GCTCGCTTCTCCACCGCGGACAGGCCCTGCTTGCGCAAGTACTCAATGGCCTTTTCGCTGTCGCCGCCGGTTTCTTGCAGGGCTTTCTTGCAATCCATCATGCCCAAGCCCGTTTTCTCCCGGAGCATTCGTACGCTTTGTGCGGTAATCTGAGTCATCGTCGTTTGCTTTCAAAAGTAGTTGATCTAGCTATGCGGTGGCCTCGGCTACATCCGCCGTGGCCTCTTCGGTTTGTTCGGCCTCTTCGGCCTCTTGCTTGTCGTCGCGCGCCGCTTTCTCGACTTCGGCTTCGGCCCTACCCTCAATCACCGCGTCGGCGATCAGGCGCGTAATGAGGGCGATCGAGCGGATGGCATCGTCGTTGCCGGGAATCGGATAGGTCACCAAGTCGGGATCGCAGTTGGTATCGACGATGGCCACGGAGGGGATACCCAACTTGGCCGCCTCACGCACGGCGATGTGCTCCTTCTTGATGTCTATGATAAAGACCAAGCCGGGCAAGCTACCCATGCTGCGGATGCCGGCCAAGGTCCGCTGGAGCCGGGCACGCGCTTTTTCGAGCAGCAGAACTTCTTTTTTCTTGAGGTTCTCGTAGGTGCCGTCAGCCGAGATGCGGTCGAGATGCTCTAGGTGCCGGATGCTTTGGCGGATAGTCTGCCAGTTAGTCACCATTCCGCCGAGCCAGCGCTCGGTGACGTGAAACATACCACAGCGCTCAGCTTCTTGCCGCACGAGTTCGGCGGCCTGCTTCTTCGTGCCGACAAAGAGCACGGCGCGCCCAGCGCGCACCGTCTGACGCACGGCCTCGCAAGCGGCCTCGACCTTGCCGACCGTCTTTTGCAGGTCAATGATGTGGATGCCGTTGCGCTCGGTGAAAATGTAGGGCTGCATTTTGGGGTTCCAACGCCGGGTCTGGTGCCCGAAGTGGGTCCCCGCTTCCAGCAAGTCGCGGATAGTGAAGTCTGCCATGATCGCTCCTCAATAGTTGGGCCTCCGCCTCCTTCATCTACACACAGAAGCCCCGCAGACGCCGAACGCCCACGGGACACTCTCTGCCGTGCATCGGGAAGCGTGTGTATTGGAATGGAACTAGCGCTTGGAGAATTGGAAGCGCTTGCGCGCGCCGGCCAATCCGTATTTCTTGCGCTCTTTCTCGCGGGCGTCGCGCGTCAAAAAGCCGCCTTTCTTCAACACTTCCCGCTTCTGCGGATCGTATTGCAACAAGGCGCGGGCAATGCCCAAGCAGGCGGCACCGGCTTGACCGCGCAGGCCGCCGCCACGGGTGGAAATGTGGATGTCGAACGCGTTTCGCGTCTCGGTCAGGTCCAGAGGCTGCACGAGGATCATCTCTAGGGAATCGCGACGCAGATATTCACTGACCGCGCGACCGTTCATGTAGATACTGCCATTGCCGAGTTGCATGCGGACTCGGGCGACCGAGGTCTTTCTGCGGCCGGTCGCTTCATAGCTTTCTAAGGGCATGGGCGCGTTGCCTTTGGCTTAAAGTTCGAGAGGCTGGGGGTTTTGCGCTTGGTGCCGGTGTTCGCCGCCGGCATAAATGCGGAGCTTCTTTAGCTGCATCCGGCCCAGCTTGGTGTGCGGCAGCATACCCCGCACGGCTTTGCGGATGATGCGGTCGGGATGTCGTTCAGCCATGCGGCTGTAGGGCGTACTCCGCAAGCCACCGGGATAGCCGGTGTGGCGGTAATAGACCTTCTTTTCGGCCTTGTTGCCCGTGACTTTTACCTTGTCGGCATTAATCACGATGACATGGTCGCCCACATCGGCATGTGGGGCGTATTCGGGCTTGCCCTTGCCGCGCAGCACTTGGGCGATTTCCGAAGCCAGCCGCCCTAATATCTTATCAGTGGCATCAATCACAAACCACTGCCGCTTGATGTCGCCCGCTTTAGGGGCGTAGGTAATGTCGTTCATTGTCTTTTCTCAGATTATATAGAAATCGTTTAACCTAAGCCCTCTATCCGTGCTTGTCAACGCCTGCGCCACCAGCGCCAAGTTAGCACGGCCCCTACCAAGCACAGAATCCCCACCAATAATCTATTGTATTGCGCGAGCAGTCCCGTGACCTGTTCCCAGTTTTCACCTACCAAAATTCCGGCGTAAAGCAGCAATCCATTCCAAACAGCCATACCGACCGCGCCGCAGAGCGCAACCGTCGGCCAAGGCATGCGGCCCAGACCAGCACCGATAGCGATGACCGACCGAACGCCGCTCAAAAATCGGTTGCCTAAAATGAGCGCGACGCCGTAGCGACTGAGCCACCGCTCGGCTTGAGCCAGTTTCGCCGTGCCCCGACGGCCGGCGAAAAAGGCGCGTCCTCGGCTATAGCCCAAATAGTACATGACTAAAAAGCCGGCCATGCCCCCGACACAGGTAGCAAGAAAAACCGGCCCTATATCCAAAAGGCCGCGCCCCACCAAATAGGCGCTAAACACCACCACCGTATCGCCTGGTATGGGCGGTACAATGTTTTCCAAAAAGGCGCTAAGCAACAAAATGCCATACGCCCACAGTGGATCGACACCAGACAGGGCCGCGAGCAGAGAATCCAAATATTCTGCCATGCTTTAGAGCGCCAAAAGGGCCACGGCTTGAGCTTCCATGCCTTCCTCCCGTCCGACGAACCCCAAGCGCTCGGTCGTCGTAGCCTTGAGCGAAACCTGATTCACCTCTAGGCTCAAAGTCGCAGCTAGCGTCTGGCGCATCGCCGCTATGTGCGGCGCGAGCTTGGGCCGCTGGGCTGCGACGACGGCGTCGATGTGCAGGACCCGCGCCCCTCGTTCCGCAATCAAGGCACCGACCTGCTTGAGCAGCACCAAGCTCGATATGTCTTTGTATTGCGCGTCCGAGTCGGGGAAGAGCTGGCCGATATCTCCGGCCGCCAAGGCACCCAAGAGCGCGTCGATTATGGCATGAGTCAGCACGTCCGCGTCCGAGTGCCCCACCAGCCCCCGAGCAAAGGGTATGGTGACTCCGCCCAAAATTAGAGGCCGCCCCTCCTCCAAACGATGGACGTCGTAGCCCTGTCCTATGCGCAAGCCCATAGTAGGCACCTCCTCCCTTGCGCGTATTTGCCACTCGGCCCAAGCCAGATCCTCGGGCGTGGTCAGCTTGCGGTTGTCGGCCTCGCCGGGCACGACGCAGACCGCGTGCCCCAATCGCTCAACCAGCGCGGCGTCGTCGGTGACCACTGCGTCGGTTCCGGCCGCGTGGTATGCCCTCAGCAGCAACTCGCGATTAAATCCCTGTGGGGTTTGCGCCTGCCACAACCGCTCGCGGCGCGGCGTGCCAACGACCCGATCGTCCGCCACTTCCTTGATCGTCTCTACCACCGGCAAAGCAGGCAGCGCCGCTCCGTGCTCGCGGGTGGCGGCGACCACCCGCTCCAGTAGCCTCTCTGAAATAAACGGTCGCACGGCGTCGTGTACTAAGACCATATCGGCGCGGGTCTCCTGTAAGCCTCGATACACGGACGCGCTACGCTCAGCACCCCCGGGCACGAGAGCGGCGACTTTGGCAAAGCCCCCACTTTCACTCAATTGACTGCGGCAATAGTCCATGTCCTCGCGCCGCACGACCAAGACGATATCGGTCACCAGCGGGCTCGCTTCGAGACTCGCGAGTACGTGCCAGAGCACGGGCCGACTTCCTAAAGGGAGGTACTGCTTGGGCCGGTCTGCTCCCATGCGCTGTCCCCGGCCAGCGGCCGGGACGATGGCGGTTATGCGTTCCACAGCGTCACACGATCATCATGGCATCGCCATAGCTATAAAAGCGATAGCCCCGCTCTATAGCCTCGCGGTAGGCGGCCAAAAGTCGTTCCCGACCGACAAAGGCCGCCACGAGCAACAACAGACTCGAGCGCGGCAAGTGAAAATTCGTCACCAACATATCGACCGCTTTGAATGCGTAGGGCGGATAGATAAATGCATCCGCAAGGCCCCCACGGGCACACACATTACCCTCGGCATCAACGCTCGACTCCAAGGTCCGAACCACGGTAGTTCCGACGGCGACGATGCGGCCACCGGCCGCACGACAACGCCTGAGCGCGTCCGCCACCGACTCGTCGATTTCGCAGTATTCGGGCTCAAGCACATGCTGGCGTGGGTCGGCGCAGCGCACCGGCTCGAACGTGCCCGGCCCCACGTGCAAAAGCACTTTTAGGACCGCCACGCCCTTGGCAGCAATCTCAGCGATTAACTGAGGGGTAAAGTGCAAGCCAGCCGTGGGCGCAGCAACAGCCCCCGGACGCGCCGCATAGACGGTCTGATAGCGCTCCTGGTCCGCAGCCTCGGGAGGACGCCGAATATAGGGCGGCAGCGGTATCTCCCCGATCTCTTCCAGCCGCGTCAGCACGTCTTCAACGGCAAAGCGCACGCGAAACCGCCCCGGTGCAACCTGTTCGACGATGTGCGCTTCCACCGCTCCATCGCCAAACTCCAACCGCGTCTTGGGTTTTAAGCCCCGCCCAGGCCGCCCCATCGCCAGCCAATCGCCCGCAGTCAGCGGCCTGAGCAACAGCAGTTCAACCCGCCCTCCGGTAGCGACTTTACGCCCTCTGAGCCGAGCCGGCACGACCTGTGTTTGATTCAATACTAGGGCGTCGCCGGGAGCAAGCTGATCGACAATAGCCCCAAAGTGCAGGTGCTGCAACGAGCCATCCGCCCGGTTCAAGAGCAACAGACGCGCTTGATCGCGCTCGAGCGTTGGGCGTTGGGCGATCAGGGCATCGGGCAGGTCAAAGTCGTAATCCACTAGTTGCATCGAGCAGTGCCCACCTATCCCCGCGACTGCGTAGGACGCCATCGCACATAGCGAAAAATGGTCCAGAGAATTTTGTATCCGGCCCGCAGCGTGCCGGTGAGCGTGCCGGTGATTTTGGAACTGCCGATGCGGCGGCGATAGCGCACGGGCACTTCGGCTGAGCGCAGGCCCAGCCGAGCGGCTTTGACCTGCATCTCCGCGGTCCAGCCAAAGTTGCGATCCTGCATCTCTAGCCGCATCAGCGCGTCGTAGCGCAAGGCGCGAAAAGGCCCCAAATCCGTAAAGGTAATGCCAAACAACAGGCGGATTAAGAAGGTGGCCAACCAGTTGCCAAAGCGGGCCTGCGGCAAAAGAGCACCTTTTTCTCGCTGACCCAAGACCCGCGAGCCAATAACCATATCGGCATCGTCTGCGATGATCGGTCTTACTATAGCCAGCATGTCCTCGGGGTAATCGCTGTAATCGCCGTCGAGAAAGACGACGATATCCGGGCCATCGAGATGGGCCATGCCCGTTAGACAGGCCTGACCGTAGCCACGGCGCGGCTCGCCAACGACGCAGGCCCCCAAGCAGCGGGCCACCTCGGCGGTGCGGTCGGCCGAGCCATTATCGACGACGATAACCTGCTGTGCGATATCGGGTATGTCTTGCAGCACCTTGCCGATGGCTTCTTCTTCATCGCAGGCGGGAATGACGACGGCAATGGCAGGCGGCGAGTCCATGCGCTGGCACCGCAGGTGAAGTGCTGTTTAGAGATTTTTCTCCAACCAGAGGAAGAATAGATCCTGCGCCTCGGGCACATTGTTGAGCAATGCCCAACCGTGGTCAGCCGAGTCTGTAAAAACGCGCAAATCCTTCGGCTCGGCTGTCCGGGCCTCTAGATTGCGAGCGAAATCGACATAGCTGAGAACGACTTCCCCGGCCTGAATTTGATCCTGATCGCCCACCATAAAGAGCATGGACCGCGGACCAAATGATTCGAGGCCGGTCCCGATGACTAACGGTTCTAGCGAAGTGGATCCCCACAGCCCAGGCGAGAGGGAGATGCTGGTTTTTATTAGCTCGGGGAAAACGCCCGAACATATATAGGCCACATTGCCTCCCGAGCCACTGCCCACGACCGCGATGCGGCTGACATCTATATTGGACTGATTCTGCAGCCAGATTAGCGCGGCGTGGACATCGAGAAAGCTCCGTTCCAGGTCAATCAATTCCAAGGTCAGTCGGTCGTCGGGCAGTGGAGTCTCGCCGTGCCCGCGCATGTCGATGGCTAAGACCGCGTAGCCGCGCTCGAGCAAGGCCACGTACGTGTCGGTGTTGTTCAACCAGTCGGCTTTGTTCCCGCCTAGATCGTGCAGGAGGATCACCACTGGCAGCGATTCGCCGGCCTCGGTCGTGCCTAAAAGTGCGCTCACTTCGACACTGTCGATGGATGTGAAGCTAACGGCTGAAATGGGATAAACGCGACCCTCCCCTTCCGGTAGATCGGGGCCGACGATCTGCAACTCTTCTTCCGATTCGCTGCACCCCGCGATTCCAATAGCGAGCACCCAAATCCACCTACACAGTATCTTGCTCATAAAAGCCATAATCCTCACCCAAAACGCGTTGCGAGCGCCCGCAATTGGCAACGCTCCTGATTTTCGTAAATCCTTGAATTTGAATAAACAATCTCCACCTCTAGCTGTCAACTTGATGCCTTGACGACAAAATTCTTTTGCCGTATGCTGCCGCCCTATGATCCGCGTCGAAAAACTCAGCCTTAGCTATCGCGGGGGCCTAGCCGCTTTGCGCTCCATTGATCTCCACATCAGCCCTCGGGAAGACATCGCCCTCATCGGTGCCAATGGTTCGGGCAAAACCACCCTCGCGCACTGCCTAAACGGACTACTACAGCCCCAAACGGGCCGGGTCCTCGTCGATGGCATGGACGCCAGCGACCCAACCCAACTCCGCGCCATCCGCCAGCTAGTCGGCATGGTCTCGCAAAACCCAGACGATCAGCTCGTCGCTACCACAGTCGCCGACGAATTGGCCTTTGGCTTAGAAAACTTAGCTCTAGCCAGCGATGCAATCCACCACCGCGTCGAAGAAACACTCGCCGCTTTCGACCTCGATGCCTATCGCCACTATCCGCCGCACAAGCTCTCCGGCGGCGAGAAACAGCGCGTAGCTATTGCCGCAGTAGTGGCGATGCGACCGCGCTATCTCGTCTTGGACGAATCCACAGCCCTGCTCAACCCTAGCGAAAGACAGCAAGTAGCCGAGTTGCTTCAGCAACTGCGCACCGCATACGGCATCGCAACCATACTCATCACCCAGTCTCCAGAAGAAGCCGCTCGCGCCGACCGCGTCATCGTCCTCCACGCGGGTCGAGTTCATGCGGACGGCTCCCCTGCCGCCCTATTTGCCGACCCGCCCAAACTCCGCGCTCTCGGCCTCGATCTACCCTTTGCAAGCACCCTCGCCGCTCACTTGTCGCTGGCTGAAACCCCCTTGGAGCTAGGGGCCTTGTCCGACGCGCTGACCGCGTTAAAACCCCAGACATCCCTACCCCCTTGGACTCCGCCCACTCCGCCGCCACCCACCCCGAGCAAACTAGCGACCGAAGGGCTTACCTACCTCTACGACGAGCATTTGCCCACCCAGCGACGCGGCATTCGCGACATCACCATGGACGTCCCCACCGGCTCCGTCCTAGCCCTCGCGGGCACCAACGGCGCGGGCAAGACCACCCTCGCCCAGCATTTCAACGCTCTGCTCAAACCCTCGTGCGGCCGCGTACTCCTCGATGGCTGCGACATCGGCTCCTTGCCTCCGGCTCGCGTGCGCCAGCGCGTCGGCTTGGCCTTCCAATTTCCCGAACTCCAGCTCTTCGCCGAAACCGTGGATGAAGATGTAGCCTTTGGGCCGCGCAACCTCGGCTTTGCTCCCGAGCGCATCAATTGTCTAGTGGCTAGTGCGCTCGCCTTGGTAGGTATGCCGCTGGCAGAATTCGGGCCGCGCCAGCCCCTTTCGTTGAGCGGAGGCGAAAGGCGTCGCGTCGCGCTTGCTGGCGTCCTCGCCATGGACCCAGAGGTCTTGGTGCTCGACGAACCGACCGCCGGCCTCGATCCCCGGACTACGGCCAGCTTGTGCAAGCTCTTCGCCGAGCTAAGCAACCAAGGCCACACCCTCGTGCTAATCAGCCACGATATGGAGCTAGTCAGTCGCCTAGCCACCCACGTAGTGGTTCTGCGACAAGGCCGGATCGAGTTGCAAGGACCGACCCGCGCCGTGCTGGCCCATCCCGAATTCGAGTCTATCAGCGGGCTTGTGCCCCCGATGTCCGTGCAGTTGGCTCGCCGCCTGCGACAACGAGGCCTAACTCTAGCTGGCGATCCGTTGACTCTACGAGAAACCATCGACTGGCTCGCCCCACTCGTCGCCCTCTCCCATGTCTAAATTTTCTGCCGACTTGCTCGTCCGCCAAGGACGCCTCATCGACCCAGCCAACGGCACCGATGCCCTAGGAGATATCCTCATCCGCCAAGGGAAAATAGTCGAATCGGCCCCGATCCTCCAGACGCCTCCAGACGTGCCCATCCTGATGGCCACCGGCTTGGTCGTCGCCCCAGGTTTCATCGACATCCATACCCATCTCCGCGAACCGGGTTACGAACACAAGGAGACCATTCAGAGCGGCACCGCAGCGGCCGCGGCTGGCGGCATCTGCGCAGTGGCCGCCATGCCCAATACCAATCCTCCCCCGGACAGCAGCGACCATTTGCAGTTAGCGCTGGAGCGGGCACAAACAGCCGTGGTGCGCTACTATCCAATCGCCTGTGTAACTGTGGCCCGCCGAGGGAGCGGGTCGCTCGCCCCTCTTGAAGAATTGGCGAAATTAGGCGCGGTGGCCTTTTCCGACGACGGCGATCCCGTCGAAGACGAGGCCCTGATGCGCCGCGCTCTCGAAATTGCCCGCGACCTCGACCGGCCCATCTTCCCGCACGAAGAGGTCAAGTCGCTTACGGCCGGCGGCTGTATGCACGCAGGAGAAGTGGCCGTGCGCCTCGGCGTCAAGGGGATGCCAGCAGCAGGTGAGGAGGAAATGGTCGCCCGCGATATAGAACTCGTCCGTCAGACCGGCGGCCCTTTGCACATCGCCCACATCAGCACGGTCGGCACCGCGCAATTGGTCCGGCGCGCCAAAGCTGATGGCCTACCCGTAACCTGCGAAGTGCTGCCCCATCACTTCGTACTCACCGACCGCGCGGTCGAGCGCCAAGGCACGGCCGCCAAAATGAGCCCGCCGCTGCGCGAGCCCGCCGATGTCGAGGCCATGCTCGCAGGACTAACCGATGGCACCATAGAAGTCATTGCGACCGACCACGCGCCGCATACGGCCGCGGAAAAAGCCCAACCCCTAACCCAAGCTCCCATGGGCATTGTCGGCCTAGAGACGGCCGTCGGCCTCACCTTGACCTATTTGGTGGACCGCGTTTTGCCCCTGCACGAGGCCATCGCTCGCTGGACCTGCCACCCGGCGCGCATCTTGCGCCTGCCCGGGGGCGCGCTCACCTCGGGGATGCCTGGGGATCTAACCCTGCTCGACCTAAAGCGCGAATGGGAGGTAGTCCCCGCGCACTTCCGCTCCAAATCGCGGAACACTCCCTTTGCCGGTTACCACCTAAAGGGCAAGGCCGTGGCCACCATCGTCGGCGGCCAGATCGTCTATAGCGAATTGGCTGCTTAATCGAGGGGCTTGAACGCGTCCGGCCAATGCTCAATTTCTGCGCCGGTTGCGCGCAGCCACACGGCGATTACGTCGAAGCGGCAGACCGTACCGGCCGCGGCACCGTATTGAATATAGTGCCGGGCGGCCCGCGTTAGACGCTGACGCTTGGCGCGATTCACCCTTTGTTCGGGGCGAGACGCGCGCTGGCTGGCCTTTACCTCGACAAAAACCAACTCGCCCCGCTCTTCAGCCACCAAGTCGATTTCGCCGCCAGCAGCGCGATAGCGACGCGCCCGGATCCGATAGCCCCGTTCTTCCAGATAGGTCGCGGCCGCCGCTTCACCCTGCCGCCCGATATCCCCTAGCTTGTCGCGCTGCTCCCGATAGACCCCTCTCAGAGCCGTCAGTTCATCGGCGGCCAACTCGTCGGCGGCCTCTCTGACTAACTGTCCTAACTGTTCTAGCTCGGCGAGGTTGGCGCAGTCGTATATGCCCTCCTCAAAAGAGAGAAAAAGCTCCGAGCGCGGCTCGGCGACTCGTGCGGCCACCGGACCGAAACTGCGGCGGTGCAGCGGGCAAGGGCCATGAACATCAAGCGCGGCTAAGTGCGCGGCACTGCCGTAGCCTTTGTGCGCGGCAAACCCGTATTCGGGATAGCGGACGTCGCATTCGCACATCAGGCGGTCGCGGTGTACTTTGGCCACGATTGAGGCCGCAGCAACCGACAGCGAACGGGCGTCTCCGTCGATGATGGCTTGCTCGGGATAGGGACTGCGCGCCGGCAGGTGCCCGTCGATCAGCACCCGGTCGGGCGGAATGGGCAAATTCTCCAGCGCCAAGCGCATGGCCTTGAGCGAGGCCTGCAGGATGTTCAACTGGTCGATCTCCTCGGCCTCTATCTGCCCGATTCCCACGGCTATAGCCTTGGCCGCAATTTCTTCGTATAGAGCCTCGCGCTGGGTCCGCGACAGCTTCTTGGAATCGTCGATCTTGGCGATGGCACAATCTGGCGACAAGACGACCGCGGCGGCCACCACAGGCCCCGCCAAACAACCGCGCCCCGCCTCATCGACACCAGCTACTCGATGCACCCCTTGTGCCCAAAAATGCCGTTCAAAGTGCAAGAGCCGCTCTCGCCGTTGGGACTCAGCCTGCTCCCGCGCATCGCGCCGCCGCCGCTCGACCACCAAGCGCCGGACGCCAACGCGGCGATCTTTTTCGAGCAAGGCCCAGCCCGGATCGCCGCTTTCCCACTCCGCTACCTGTGCGCGTATCTGAGCAATCGTCATTCCGGCAAGTTCGGCCGCGGCGTCCCGCTCGCAGGAACGGTTCATACCGGCAGGCGTCTCATCTATTGACATTAGGTATCGACCTAGTATATTTGCGAAAAGTTACCAAGAGGAGCCTTAACATGAAGCGCTACACGGCGTTAGTTGCCTGTTTTTGCCTCGTTTTGCAACCCGTCATGGCCCTTGCCGAGACGGAACCGGCGCCTATCGCCGGAGCAGATACCCGCCTCTATCTGGCCGATGGCAGCTTAGTGGAAGGCAATCTAATAGAAAAGGACCAAGATCTGGTCATCATGCGCGTCAACGACAAGATCTTCACTTTCGACAAGACCGAAATCGACAAGATCATCACCCTCGAATCGCTGGGTGGGGGTGCCCAGACGGTCTCGGTGACCGAGTTTCCCTACATCAGTTTTCTCGGGGGAGCCCTTGCCTTCGGCCTGCTCTCTTGGCTGCAATTCGACCGGGCTTCCGACAACGAAGCCGAAGCGGCCCTCAACCGCGAACACGGCCAAGAATCCCGCGCCCAAAAGCTGGACGACAAAGCCGATCGCGCCCGTCTCTATGGGTGGTCCACCGCCGTGCTCGCCGGCGGCAGCTTCGGGGTGGCCCTGATCCCGCGCAAAACCACCCGCCGCATCTTTCCCGAGCTCAGTTTCCACCACGGCGAGCCGCGCGTCGGCGTATCCTACGTCTATTCGTTCTGAGCGCCTTCCACATCCCGCAAGTGCTGCACCAAAGCCTCTAGCCCGAGCACGTAGCTAAAACTGCCAAACCCAGCGACTTGCCCCAGACAGACGGGCGCGATAACTGAGTGCTGGCGAAACGATTCCCGGGCGTGGACATTGGACAGATGCACCTCGACGGTCGGCAACCCCTTGGCCGCCACGGCGTCGCGCAAGGCCAAGCTATAGTGGGTAAAGGCCCCTGGATTGAACACCAAACCCTGCTCTTCGGCTTGGTGCAAAGCGTCGATTAGTGCGCCCTCACAGTTAGATTGGCGGCTGCGCACCTGCACCCCGAGCCGCTGTGCGTGGTCGGCGATCAACGCGTCGATCGCCGACAAAGTCTCCCGACCATACACCTCGGGCTCGCGCGTGCCCAGCAAGTTGAGATTAGGTCCGTGTAGGACTAGGATACTAGTCAAATTGACCTCCACAGTTTCGCGCTACCACGCAGATCCACGCTTCTTTTGTCAAGATTGTATCGACCTCTAATTTAGCTTCTGTGACCCAACGGCAAAAAGCCGCTTCTTCCCGCGCCAGCAAACCCGAAAACGCAATCCGTCCGTCCGCTGCCAATAAGCCGCGCAAAGGGGCTAACAGAGGTCGCAGCACGTGGCTTTGGATATTGGCCAAGACCATGTCAAAGGGTGTTTCCACGACGGCCTCCACCCCTCCCAGCCGAACCTTGACCTGCTCAGAGCCAATGCGGTTGTGCGCCAAGTTTTCCCGCGCATTGGCCACGGCCTGCTCGTCGATATCCACGGCGAGCACCGGTCCGGCCCCCAACAGCGCGGCGGCAATGCTGAGAATGCCGCTACCCGTCCCCAAGTCCAGACAGCGCATTCCGGGGCGCAGACAGCGCTCCAATGCCTGCAAGCAAAGCTGGGTCGATTCGTGCCCACCCGTGCCAAAGGCCATTTTGGGGTCTATGCGCACGGCGATTTGGCCCTCGGCTATCTCGACCGGAATCCACGAAGGATGGACGACGATCCGCTCGGTGGCCCACACCGGCGCAAAGAACCGCCGCCACTCAGCCTCCCAATCCTGCTCCTCTACGCATTCGGTGCCTATCGGCGACGCCAAACCGAGCGCGGCGAGCCTACGCGTCAACTCGCGCCGAATCCCAGCCAAATCGCGCGCAGGCTCGGCTGCAAAATACGCGCTCAACTGCGTCCACTCCCCCACTTCCTCAGCCTGCAGGCCGCAGCTACCCAACTCGTACGCCCACACACTCACATCCTCGGCACAGGCCGCAGGCACCGCTAGCCGCAAGCAGTGCCAAGACCGATCACTCACTGGCCTCCAGGCGGCGCAACTCGGCGACGAGCCCCTCGCCGATTGCGGCGAAAAGCGAATCAGGCTCAGCCCGTCCTTCATCCCCGCTCTGACGAATTGCAGCCGAGAGAGGTAACTCACCCAAGAAGGGCAACCCCAACCGTTCCGCAGCTTCGGCTCCCCCTCCGCAGCCGAAAATCTCGTGGCGCTGGCCGCATTGGCTACACAGGTAATAGCTCATGTTTTCGACGATCCCGAGGATATCTACCTCGACCTTGGAAAACATGGCAATGCCACGCTCCACATCCTCCAGCGCCACGCTCTGCGGAGTGGTCACGATCAAGGCACCGGACAGGGCCACGGCCTGACTCAAGGTAAGCGGCACATCCCCAGTACCAGGTGGCAGATCGATTAATAAATAGTCGAGCGGCCCCCACTCTACTTGATGCAAAAACTGCTGCAATGCCCGAGCCAAAAGCGGCCCCCGCCAAACTACAGGCGCGTCCTCACCGGCGATAAAACCAATCGACATCAGGGCAACCCCGGCCTTGTACACCGGGCGCATGGTGCCCTCCTGCCCGGTTGCGGGCTGCTGCCTGATACCCATCATCAAGGGAATGCTCGGGCCGTAGATGTCGGCGTCAAGCAGGCCGACGCGAGCCCCTTGGGCCGCCAGACTCACGGCCAAGTTGATACTTACAGTCGATTTGCCCACGCCGCCCTTGGCACTGGCAATGGCGACGGTATGGCGCACTTGGGCTAAGGACTTCGGCGAGCTCAGTCGAGCCGGGTCGATTCGGGGAACGGACAAGGGTACCTACTCTTAGGAGCCGAAGGCCTTGCACACTTTGGCGAAGAAACTCTCGCCCTCTTGGGCCACGCGCTCATTTTCGAGCTCAGCTAGCTCGGTGAATAGTTCGCGCTCTCGTCGGCTGAGGCCCTCGGGAGTCCACAAGACGACCTCGACTAGCTGGTCGCCGACACCGCGGCCGTTGACGTCCGGAATGCCCCGACCACCCATGCGGAAGACGCGCCCTGATTGGGTACCAGCGGGGATTTTCAACAGGGCCTTGCCGGACAAGGTTGGGACCTCTACTTCCGCGCCTAGTGCAGCTTGGGCAAACCCCAAGGGCAATCGGTAGATCACGTGGTTGCCATCGCGGATAAAATAGTCGTGCTCTTTTTCTTCGATAAAAACCAAGCAATCTCCGGCCGGCCCCCCGCGCGGCCCAACTTCGCCTTGGCCGCGCAATGGAATGTAGTTGCCTTCTTGAACGCCAGCGGGAATGCGCACCGTCAGAGTCGTTTGGCCGCGTTCGCGGCCCTCACCTCGGCACTCTGGACAGGGATTGGACACAATATACCCCTCCCCTTCGCAGGTCGGACACGTCACCACGGTCATTGATGGGCCAAAGAGGGTACGCGCCATCTGTTGCACTTGGCCCTGCCCACCGCAAGTACCGCAGACCTTGCGGTCCGCTCCACTAGCCGCACCGGTTCCATCGCAGCTTTTGCAGCGCTGCAAGCGCGTCAAGGCAATGTTCTTTTCCACGCCCGTGGCGATCTCCTCTAGCGTCAAGGCCACTTTGATCTTCAAGTCTCGGCCCTTTGGCTTCACCGATCCCCCTCGCGACCGCCGACTCCCGCCGAAGAAGCTCTCGAAAATATCGCCGAAAATGTCTTGGAAATCGCCCGCGTGCGTAAAATCCGACCACTGAAAGCCGCCGCGACCGAAATTGCTCTCAACGCCGGCGTGCCCATAGCGATCGTACGCGGCCTTCTTCTCGGGGTCCGAAAGCACTTCGTATGCTTCGGATGCCTCCTTGAATTGCTCCTCGGCCGCGGCGTCTCCAGGATTGCGATCTGGATGGTACTTCAGCGCCTTCTTGCGGTACGCCCCTTTGATCGCGCTATCGCTGGCGTCCCGCTCAAGGCCCAGTACTTCGTAATAGTCCCTTTTGGACATTCAGTTCCTCAGCTCTCCGCGCTCGCCTTACTGACGACGACGCGCGCGTAACGGACTACCTTGTCGTTGAGTTTGTAGCCCTTCTCCATCTCCTCAATGACCGTACCGGGAGCGTGCTCGTCGTCTGGGACTTCGGCTAGAGCCTCGTGGACTTCGGGGTCAAAAGACTGACCCAGCGCCTCGATCTCGGCTAGTCCGTAGCCTTGGAGAACGTCGTTGAACTGGCCACAGATCAATTCGACGCCCTGCTTGAGCAACTCGGCTTCTTGGGTCTCCTGACGAAGGGCGCGGCGCAAGTTGTCCAAGATGGGCGCGACTTGCAACAAGATATCGCGCAAGATTTCATCCCGCGTTTCCGCGCGCATCCGCACCGTGCGCTTGCGGTAGTTGTCCAACTCGGCGACCGCCCGCACATAGCGGTCGTAATTAGCCGCCGCCTCGGCGCGAGCCGCCTCAAGTTCGGCCAGCCCATCGGCCTCATCGGCCGCTTCGTCCTGTGATTCTGCTGCTGTTTCCTGCGACTCCGCCGCTGCTTCTTTTTCCGCCTCGGTCGCTGCTTGTTCGCATGGCTCCGCCGCTTCGTCCTGCGACTCGACGGAACCCTCCGCGCTCGCCTCGTCCACTGCGACGTGGTCCTGAGTTTCGCGCTCGCTCATCGACACTCCTTACTCTTAACTGTGAATAGATTGGGACAAAAATTCGTTAGCAGATCAGATTTGCCGCTCGGGAGGCCGCGCAATTGACCAAGTTCACCAAGGATCTATAGGGCATGCGCGTCGGGCCAATTACGCCGATTACACCCATTACGCCTTTGGCTCCGGTAACCTCGTAGCTGGCCGTCACCATACTGCATCGCCCCATCGCCTGTGGCCGATGCTCGGAACCAATGGTGATGACTACGCCGTGCCGCTCGCTCATAAGCTGAGCGAGGATATCCTTTTTCTCCACTAGATCGACCAAACCAGCCACGTGGCTCGGGTCGTCAAATTCGGGCTTTAGGCAGAGATTGCGGGTCCCCGAGACGTGGAGATCGGCACCGCGCGTAATAGCCAAACCTTCGATCTGACCTATGACGGCCTCCACCACTGGCTGCGGGACTGGCCCTAACTCGACCATTCGCGCCTCGACCGCGTGTTGAATTTCAGCCATCGTCAACCCGTGCAAGCGCTCGTTAAAAAGCCGACTCAACGCCTCTAAATCGCGCTGCGACACCGCGCAATCGACCTCGATCATCAAGCTCTTTGTCAGGCCTCCACGGATCGTGACGACGAGCAACAAGCGGCGCTGTCCCAAGTGCCAAAGCTCCAGCTTGTGAAAGATGCCCTGATTGAAGCGCGGGGCCAAAACCAACCCGAGTTGGTTCGACAGGTCGCCCATGGTCCTCGCCAGTTGATACAGGATCTCCTCGTAATCGCCCTCCTGTTGTGCGGCCTCTAGCTGCTGCCGCAGGGTGATCTCAGCCTCGTCCGAGCCAATGTCTGCCGTTGCCATGCAGCGCTGCACGTAGAATCGGTAGCCCTTTTCAGAGGGAATGCGACCCGCCGAGACATGGGGCTGGGAGACGTAACCCTTTTCCTCTAAAGAGGCTAAGGCATTGCGTATGGTAGCCGAACTGACGCCTAGGTCCTCGCGCTGGTTCAACGTCTGTGAGCCAACCGGAGCACCAAGGGCAACGTGGGCTTTGACCAAGGCAAGCAGAACTTGGATTTCGCGTTTGGATAGTGGGCTAGTGGCCATGGCCGGAAAGCATCCCCAGCGGCATAAACGCCAGATAGATACTGAGGGTCTGAGATATAATAAAAGCCGCCGATTGCTTGTCAAGACTCGCTGCCCAGCTTGCTTGACAGCCGATTTACAGAATCGTACTATTGAATCTTTGTTTTTTCTAACCACCTTAAAGCTGTTCGACGCGAGAAAGGACCGCACTCTCATGGCCAAAGCCAAGGCGAAAGCCAAAAGCAAAAGCAAAGCAAAAGCAAAGCCGAAGTCGGCTCAAGCCAGCGCCATCGACACCGCGCTGGCTTTAGCACGCCAACACGACGCGCAGATGGTCGATTTCAAGTTCGTCGATCTGCCCGGCATTTGGCAGCACTTCACCATGCCCATCGCCGATTTGGAACCCGACGTGTTCGAAGAAGGCCTCGGCTTCGACGGCTCCTCCATTCGCGGCTGGCAGGAAATCAACGAATCCGACATGCTCGTCGTACCCGATCCGACCACCGCGGTGATGGATCCGTTTACTCAGGTGCCGACTCTGTCGCTGATCTGCTCGATTGAAGACCCCATCACCCGCCAGCCCTATGCCCGCGATCCCCGCGGCGTCGCCCAGCGCGCCCAAGCCTATCTGCAACGCACCCAGCTAGCCGACACGGCATTCTTTGGACCGGAAGCGGAGTTTTTCATCTTTGACAACATCCGCTTCGACCAGCAAGCCCATCTGGGATTCTACGAGATCGACTCGCAGGAAGGCCGCTGGAACTCCGGCTCCGCCGACGGCCCCAACTTAGGCTACAAGCCCGACTACAAGGGCGGCTACTTCCCCGTACCGCCGACGGATTCGCTGCAAGACATTCGCACCGAGATGGTGCAGACGATGCTCGACTGCGGCATTGACACAGAGATCCACCACCACGAGGTGGGCACCGCCGGCCAAGGCGAGATCGACATTCGCTTTTGTCCGCTGCTTATCTGCGGCGATCGGATGATGCTGTACAAATACATCGTCAAGAATGTGGCGCATCGGCACGGCAAGACGGCCACGTTCATGCCCAAGCCGCTGTTTGAGGACAACGGCACGGGCATGCACACCCACCAGAGTCTGTGGCAGGGCGATACGCCGTTGTTTGCCGGTAGTGGCTACGCCGGGCTGAGCCAGATGGCGTTGCACTACATCGGCGGGCTGTTGCACCACGCGCCGGCGCTGTTGGCGTTTACCAATCCGACGACCAACTCCTACAAGCGGCTGGTGCCCGGCTACGAGGCGCCGGTGAACTTGGCCTATTCGCAGCGCAACCGCAGTGCGTCGGTGCGCATTCCGATGTATTCACCTTCACCCAAGAGCAAGCGGGTGGAGTTCCGTTGTCCGGATCCGTCGTGCAACATCTACTTGGCGCTGTCGGCGATGCTGATGGCGGGGTTGGACGGGATCGAGCGTCAGTTGGATCCGGGTGAACCTTTGGACAAGAATCTGTATGATCTGTCGGCGGAGGAGCGGGCGGGTGTTCCGCAGACGGCCGGTTCGTTGGAGGCGTCGTTGGACAACTTGGAGCAGGATCGGGACTTTCTGTTGCAGGGGGATGTGTTTTCTGACGATCTGATCGATGCGTGGATTGACTACAAGCGCACCGAGGAAGTCGATGCCATCCGCTTGCGGCCTCATCCCTATGAGTTCGCACTCTACTACGACGTGTAGACAACTATAACTACGGGGTACTCGGGGCAAGGGAAGATTTCCTCTGGGGAATCTTCCCTTGCCTATATACACCCTAACGGCCACACCTCGTGAAACTCGTCATCGGCAGTCGCGGCAGCCAACTCGCCCTCGTCCAAGCCCACGAGGTCCGCAACCGCCTGCTAGCGCTGCACGACGGGCTAGGCATTGAGATCTCGATCATCCGCACCACCGGCGATGCGACGACAGGTTCGCTACGTAGCTTGGGAGGCACGGGCGTTTTTACCAAAGCCCTCGAAGACGCCCTGTTAGCCGGGCACATTGACTTAGCGGTCCACAGCCTGAAAGACCTGCCGACCCAGATGCACCCCGACCTCGCTCTCGTTGCCACGCCCGAGCGCGAAGATGTGCGCGATGCCCTCGTCGGCCCCGACATATCTTCGCTAACCGACTTGCCGGACGGCGCGCGGGTGGGGACGGGCAGCCTGCGCCGCCGCGCCCAACTCAAGGCCCTGCGGCCCGACCTGAACATTGTAGATATCCGTGGCAATCTAGACACCCGCATCGACAAGGCCATGCGCGGCGAGTGCGATGCCGTGGTCTTAGCCGTTGCCGGACTCAACCGCCTCGGCTGGCAGGAGCGCATCGGCTACTACCTGCCCCTGAATCAGGTTCTGCCCGCGCCCGGCCAAGGCGCTTTAGGACTGCAAATGCGCGGCGACCACCCTGAGCGTGCCGCCGTCGCAACCATCAACCACGCCCCAACCCTAGCCTCAGTGCAAGCCGAGCGCCATTTGCTACACACTCTGCGCGCTGGGTGTCACGCGCCCGTCGGCGCTTGGGGCCGCATGGAGGGAGACCTCCTTGCACTCAACGGCTTGGTGGGCCATCCCGAAGGCACCCTGTTGCTGCGCGCCGAACAGCGTGCCCCCCGCGACTGTGCCGAATCCCTTGCCGAATCCCTTGCCGAATCCCTGCGTACCCAAGGTGCCGACGACTTCTTACAGGTGTCCTGATGTCCGCTGAATACGCCACCCCGGGCACCGTGTACATCGTCGGGGCCGGCCCCGGCGACCCTGGCCTACTGACCCTCAAGGGCCTGCGCTATCTGCGCGAGGCCGACGTCGTTCTCTACGACGACCTCCTCGACAGCCGCTTGCTCGACCTAGTGCCCAGCACGTGCGAGCAAATCGCGGTCGGCAAACGCGGCGGTCGCAAAAACCCCTCTCAAGACGAAATCCATGCGCTCCTCGTCGATCGCGCTCGCCAAGGCCATGTCGTCGTCCGCCTCAAAGGCGGCGATCCGTTCATCTTCGGCCGCGGCGGCGAAGAGGCTTTGTACCTGCGCCAAGCCGGCATCCCCTTTGAAATCGTCTCTGGTGTTTCTGCGGCCTCTGGCGTTTTGGCCTACGCGGGCATTCCCCTAACCCATCGCGGCATCGCCTCGGCCGCCCTGCTAGTCACCGGCAACGAGGATCCAGCTAAGCCCGACGCGGCCATCGATTGGGATCAGCTAGCGGCCTTTGACGGCACCCTCGTCATCTTCATGGCCGTCCGCAAGCTCGCCAGTATATGTCAGCACCTCATCGCTCGGGGCCGACCGGCTTCTACGCTGGCCGCAGCCATCGAATGGGGCACTTGGCCCGATCAGCGCACGGTCGTCGCCGATCTCCAACACCTGCCAGCCCGCGCCACGACTCAGCAAATCCGCTCGCCAGCCCTCATCGCAGTCGGCCCCGTCGTCGCACTGCGCCAAGAACTCAACTGGTTTGAGAACAAACCGCTCTTTGGCCGCCGCCTACTCGTCACCCGCAGCCGCGAACAGGCCGGCCCCCTCCAGCAGCGCCTCGAAGCCGAAGGAGCAGCCGTATCGACGCTGCCCCTCTTGGACATCGGCCCGCCCGACGACTGGACGGCTGTGGATGCAGCCCAAGACCGGCTCGAGCACGTTGCTTGGGTCGTCTTCACCAGTCCCAACAGCGTGGCTTTTTTCTGCGACCGGCTCTACCAGCGCGGCCTCGACGCCCGAGCTTTTGCCCACACGCGCATAGCGGCCGTCGGCTTGGCTACGGCCGCGGCGCTACGCCAACAGGGTTTAGTCCCCGATCTCGTACCTCCGCGCCAATCGCAGGCCTCACTAGCCAGCGCCTTTGCCGCATTCGATGTGGCCGACCAAGAAATCCTCTTGCCAGCCTCTTCCATTGGACGCACCGAACTCGCCGATACGCTCGCCGCACGCGGTGCCCAAGTTCACCACCTAGCGACGTATGTAAATCGCCTGCCGGACCAAGTCGAACTCCCCGCCGTGCTAGCCGAGAACAAACTCGACCTCATCGTCTTTGCCAGCCCCTCCAGCGTCCACAATTTTCATCAGGTACTAGGGCCAGAACGCGCGGAGGCCGTATTCGCTCGCACCCACATCGCCTGCATCGGCCCCACCACGGCTGAAGCCGTACACCAGCTCGGGTTTGCCGTTCACGTGCAGCCCAGCGAAAGCAGTATCCCCGCGCTCGTCCAAGCCATCGTCGCCTTCTACACCCCGTGAAAACCTACCCTGCCGGTAAGCTGCCTCCCGCTGAACTAAGCCGTCTGCTCTCGGCCTATACCCACCGCCACGAACGCCTGCTCGTGCCGCCGACCGTAGGAGAGGACGCAGCGGTCATCGACTGCGGCGATCGCTTGCTCGTGGCCAAGACCGACCCCATCACTTTCGCCAGCGACGAAATTGGCTGGTACGCAGTCCACGTCAATGCCAACGACATTGCCGCCATGGGAGCGACGCCCCGCTTCTTCCTCAGCACCATCCTCCTCCCCGCAGAACGCGCCACGCCCGAGTTGGCGGAATCCATCTTCCGCTCCATCCACCAAGCCGCCGAGGACTTGGACATCGCTGTCTGCGGCGGCCACACGGAAGTAACTTACGGACTCGACCGTCCCTTAGTCATAGGCCAAATGCTCGGGGAAACCACGCGCGACCGCTTGGTGCGCTCCTCGGGCTTGCGGCCCGGCCACGCCCTGCTCCTAACTAAAGGCTTGGGCATTGAAGCCACCGCCATCATCGCCCGTGAAAAACGCGAGCAACTGCGCGATCACGGCTGTACGCTCGCCTTTCTGGACGCCTGCGCCGACTTCCTCCACGCACCCGGCATCAGCATCGTACGCGATGCCCAAGTCGCCGGACAAGCAGGACGAGTCACCGCCATGCACGATCCGACCGAAGGCGGGGTCGCCACGGGCCTGTGGGAACTGGTCACTGCATCTGCTGTAGGCGCAGAAATCGACTACCACGCGCTGCCCGTCGATCCAGCCACCGCGCACCTCTGTACGGCCTTTAAACTCGATCCCCTCGGCGTGATTTCCTCGGGTGCGCTGCTGATCGGCTGCGCGGCCGATTCCGCCGACGCCATCCTCGCGGCCTTACACGACACCAACATAGCCGCAGCCCGCATCGGCACGGTTCGTCCCTCTTCCTTCGGGCTTCAGCTACGCCGCGACGGCCACCTGACGCCATTGCCCACTTTCCCGGTGGACGAGATCACGCGCCTCTTTGCCTAAGTCGGTTATCTTGACATCGGCGACGGGAGGGGGAACGCGGTGGTAGGTTTGCAGTGATCGTAGCGCAGTGGGTGGGAAAGATAGATTACGACGAGGTGGAGAAGGAAGTTTTGAGACGGTTCACTCGATTTCATACACCACATTGACAGTCACGGTAACAGTGAGTTCACCAGGGGCAATGGGCGTGGCAGTACGCGCGGCATCATCGAAGTCTGCTTCTGCAGTCGCAAACGGGATTGGCGGACCTTCGAAATAGGTACTTTCAGCAATAGTAATAGGTTCCCCTAGCCTCACACCGCTTGCTTCCGCTAAGGTTTGTGCTTTCGCTTCAGCATCCTTTACCGCCAAACTACGCGCCTCGGTTTGCAATGGTGTGGTATCATCAATCATAAATTGAATAGAGTTAATAACGATGCTATCCCCTCCCGCTCCGGCGGCATCGTCTATGACATCACTGAGGGTTGCCAAGTCTCGGACCTTCGTCCGCACGGTGTTGTTTACTCTGTAACCACGAAGTACGCGTCCATCATCTGTATAGTCGTACTGGGGATAGATACTGAAATTCTCCGTTTTAATGTCTTTTTCAGCAACGCTGTTTGCTTGCAGAGAATTTATTAACGCCGTCATCGCACTTGCCGCTTCTTCACGTGCCTCTGCAACGGTCTCTCGCTCAACAGACACACCTATATCGAGTGTTGCAATATCTGGCTCACCAGTAACTGAACCGCTCCCGGTTACATGGATAGTTCGGTCCGTTGCTGAGGACGATAATACCTCCGAGGCAATATTCACATCACAGGCAGTGAGGGCTAAAATCAGCAATGTGCCGATCGCTAAAAACCAACAATTACATCTTTTCATTTTTTCCTCCTATGAATCTCGATGGAAACAAGCTCTGGTCGCCAGCGGGCTCCTCTAGCAGGACTAACTCCTGAATCAAGAGCGCCGCAACGCACAGCCAAGCTGCTCCAAAGACGCCGACACCGCTTGACCTGTTCCCTGAAAGGCCCTTTATAATTCCTATACAATTCCGGGAGTTGCTGCAAGCTTTCTCGGACCGCATTCAGTCTCTAGCATCGAATAAGCTCGTTCATGGCCAAGTACTATTGGCAAAGTATGAAGAGTTCGCTAGATTCTTACTATAAAGTTGGAGCCTTCAAAAAAGTAGGAATCAACGCAAGGATCACGCGATGGCCGTCGCCAAACTAACCTCCAAAGGACAACTGGTCATTCCCCAAGCCATACGCCAGCACCTGCACCTACAGCAGGGCGACAGCGTGGATTTTATCATCCAAGACGATGGCGAAGTGGTCGTCAGGCCGGCCACCCGGGATGTGCGAGACCTAAAGAATATCCTGCCGAAACCCAAGAAGGCCGTATCGCTAGAGGAAATGGATCGCGCGGTGCGCGAGGGCGCAGCAAAAGCGCTGTGAGGGGGCTGGATACCAATGTGCTGGTGCGCTATCTAGTGCAGGACGATGCGGCACAGGCGCGGCGCGCGGCAAAAGAGATCGAAGCGGGATCGGATGCGGGTGAGATCTATCTTATTGCCGATGTCGTCGTCTGCGAACTAGTATGGGTGCTCGATCGGGTCTATGGATACAGCCGGGCGCAGATTGGCGACGCGCTGGAGGGCATTTTGCAGACGCGCTCATTTCATTTTGTGGACAAAGACCTGCTCTGGCAGGGGCTGGGCGATTACAAAAAGGGTAGAGGCGACTTTGCCGACTATGTGATTGGGCGCGTGGGCGAAAAGTCTGGGTGCGAAAAAACGCTCAGTTTTGATCGCGCCTTAAAAGGCGATGTACGATTTGAAGTGCTTTAGGGAAGTCCGCATGGTATGGTATGCGAGTGATCAATCGGCAAGTAATCCAAATGAAAGTCTCTGAATTGGAAGCGGCACCTGACGAGCTTCGTGCTCATTGGTTGTTGAGAAGCAAACTAGCTATAGCGAGGAATATCCCATGTCACTGCACAAACCCTTTACAGAAGAAGAACTAGCGCCGATTCTCGAAGATTTTTACCAAAACGGTGCGACCATCATCCGCAATGTCTTATCCCGGGAAGAATGCGAGCAAATATGCAGACGCGTCGACCAGATCTTCGCCGAACCCTATTTCACCGAAATGCGGAATGTAAAAATAAGGCCAGAGCTCGATGGCAAAGCGCCCATCGTCGTCCATCGGCTATTTGAATGCGACCGGATGTTCCGCGATCTGCTCGTGCGCGAGCCTATTATCTCCATTGCCGAAACAGTCCTCGGCCCACAGTGCCATTGCATGGCGCAGGGCTGCATCTTGAACCGCAGGGATATGGGCATCAACCGCTTTCACGTAGATGACAGCCTAGAATTTCCAATTGCGGACGACAATATCAGCAGCCATGACAGGCGTCTGCAAATGCCCGTTTTTCGCATGTCGTTCCAGATCGCCCTGACAGACCAAGACGAAGACCAGTATGGCCCCAGTCAATTCGTGCCGGGCAGCCACTATGCGGGCAGACAACCCAACGATCCAGAAAATCCAACCTTCGACGGCCAAGGCCCCACGTCCCTGCTCATGCAAGCGGGAGACCTCTACCTCCTCAGCAGCCAAACCTGGCATCGCGGTGCCCCCAATACATCGGATCGCGTCCGCTACCTCTTTCACCAAGTCTATGGTCAGCGCTTCGTCGCCCAGCGATTCTGGCCCTATCTCAACTATCATATGCCTGATTACGTCCTTGAAGACGCCGACGAACGCCTCCTGCGCGTTCTCGGCAAACACCCCGAAATGGCCTATGGATAACCCGAGACGACAGACATGGCACGCGTCTGACTCGCCGATACTAGAACAATAAATCAAGCCAAGAGAGGAGATCATTCGTGGCGTACCAATTTCAGCCGGGCGTGATGTACCTTATGCCCACTCACTTCGGACCAATGACGGGACCGCGGCGCGGCCCCGACGGCAAGAGGTATGCCTGCATCGACACCCCCAAGTCCACCAGCTACTCGGTCAGCTTCCTGACCAACGCCGAACAGCTCGAAGAGCTACTCCCGGAGGGATTCGCCCTGCACGGCGAGCCGGTGGTGACGGTGTACCAGATCCACATGAAAGAGATCGAGTGGTTGGCCGGACGCGGCTACAACATGATGGGCGCGACCTTCCCGGCGACCTACACCGGCAAGCGCGACCGCGCAATGGGACCGTTTCTGACCGTTCTGTGGGAGAACATGACCGAGCCGATCCTCACCGGCCGGGAACAGCTCGGATTCTCGAAGATCTACTGTGAGCTGCCGGACCCAGCCGTGTGCCGAGGTGAGACCCACGTCACAGCGCACTGGCAGGGATTTCGCTTCTTGGACATGAAGCTGACCAACATGCGCGAGGTGGCTCCCGCCGACTATCCGGCACCGGCAACGCCGCGCACCGACGGCGTGCTGACCGGGCTGCTCCATTACAAGTACATCCCCCGCACTGGCCACTGGGGCGAAGCGGACGCGGCCTACGCCTGCCTGACCCCCGAGGAGGGCAACAACAGCCGCCTGACCGGGTTGTGGCAGGGCGACGGGACGGTTGAGTTTCACTCGGCGCGTTGGGAGGACATGCCGACCCAGTACACGATCGTCAACGCGTTCCACAACCTAGAGATCAAGGAATTCCGCGGCGGCACCATCAGCAAGACCGTAGGTAACAAGGATCTCAGCGACCAGCGCATACTGGAGTAGGGATCGCGCCAATATTCACGGCACCAGAACCGGCTCTTCGGTGGGCACGTACCGGTTGAGCGCGTCGAGTGGTTGCTTGACCTCGCTCCACGCAACCTGATGAGGAAGCACATCGGTCAGAGCTGCTTGGGCCGCACAGACGCCCGCCGCTTGGCCCATAGCCACGGCGTTGCCGGTGACCCGATAGCTCGAATGGGCGATGAAATCCCCGCTGATACAGCGCCCAGCCATGAGGAGTCCGTCCACGTCCCGGGCGATCAGTGACCGCAGGGGAATGTCGTAGGGTTGTGACCGATGCGGCTTGGCCTCGACCGCCTTGGTCTTTGCCGGATCGGTCGAATGCACATCGATCCCCATGGTCACGCGGCAGACGGCGGCGTCGAAACGCGCGCCCTCAAGCAGATCCTTGCCCGTCACTTCATACCGTCCATGTATGCGACGCCCTTCCCGCACGCCGATCTGCGCCGCAGTGGATACAATGCGGATACCGGCCCAAACCCCGCCTAGCTGCCGCAGCGCGGCGACTTGCTGGTGGACCTCGCGTCGGCCGCTGATGGTCACCTGCGTAATCCGGTCCGGATCGTCGCAGGTCACACCGTATTGATGGTTCGACATCAACGCGAACAGGTCGTCGTGGATGCGGAACAGCGTTGGGTGGCCGTACGACGGCGCCACGCCAATTTTGCTCATCAGCGCACCCAAGCGCTCTTTGGGCTCGCGCAGGGACCCGCCCACATAGGACTCCACCGCGTCGAACTGAATGCCCCCGATCAGAGCCATCAGACTCATGGGTTGAACTGCACCGGTTTCCGGATGGCCCATGTCGAACCCACAGCCAGCCTGGGCACCCAGATCGCCGTCGCCAGTCGCGTCGATAAAGGCCCTGGCGTGCCAAGCTTCGCGCCCCGCCTTCGACTCCGTGATGACGACTGAAAGCCGATTGTCCGAATCGCGTCCCGCTGCCACGACCCGCGTCAGCAGCCGAACATCGACGCCGGCCTCCAGACACATATCGTCGAGCAGCCGCTTCATCTCCTCCACATCATAGGCGTAGTTCTTGCCGCCGTCGTGCCGCAGCCGCCTGGCATCGCGCTGATCCAGCCGCGCTGTGATCTCGGCCATGATCCCCGGCTTGTTCGCCGAGTCGATAATCCAGCTAAGCGCTCCCGTGGTCCAAACACCGCCCAAGCAGCCGTGCAACTCGATCAGCCGCGTCTTTACCCCTTGGCGAGCAGCGGCAATCGCCGCGGCCACACCCGCAGGTCCCCCACCACAGACGACCACGTCTGTTTCCTCAACGATGGGGACGTCCCGGGCCTGTTCCTGATGCGATCTCAAGCTCTGTCCTCCTACTTCTGTCCCTGAATTGAATACCTAAGGCCACAGGAGAATCACTGCGGCGTCACGTTTCCCGCAAAGGGTCCGTACATGCCCTTCCCCCATTCGATCCGCGCCGTTTCCACATTTGCGACAACTTTGGGGTCGGCTGGCGCTGATGCGATCTCTGCACCATCTTGGGCGATCGCAATCCGGTCACCATCCGCGATGAATTCCAGGGTGGTTTCCCCTTCTCGCCAAGCCACTGGACCCGCGGCGCATCCCAGCTTGCACATCCGGTGCACCGTCCGATACTCGTTCCAGACCTCGTCGTCGTGCAAAAACTCCATTCTCATGTCCCGTTCCGGACAACCCTTAGCGCTTGTCGAGATGAAGAGCGAATCACCCATCGGGGCCAGGCCCGTGGTTCGATTGCCCCAGTCGTTCCAGACAAGTTCTGCGCCGTGCATCTCGTTGTAGCCAGTAACCCGGTCTTCCCAAGGGTGGTTCATCTCGTCCGTGACTGCGGGATGCTCGAACATCCTGCGAACAAAGTGCCATTCGTCGCCGAGGTGGTCGTAGCGCCATAACTCAGCCCACGGCCAGACCCCTACGTACACATCTCCCCCGAATAGGCAGGTTGTCTGCGCCTCGCGCACGGCGGTCGAAACACCGGGCATCACCGGCGGCCAATCCTCCAAGTGACGCAGCGTCGTCCCCTTTTTCACGTATTCTAAGAGGTTCCCAGTCGGATAGTGACCGATCAGCATTCGATCGCACCAGTTAAGCATCGAATAGAGTTGGTGGCTGACGCCCGTCTGAGACTGGCGAATGATCCTCCATGCCGAGCCGTCAAACGCGTAGACCCCTCCGACGTTTGAGGATTGAATGATCTCGTCGCCCAACTGCCCAGCGGCGAAAGAGGTTTCGCCCGCGTAGCGAAGATCTAGCGTAATCGCCCTGTCCAGATCGAGCGGACCGTCGCCCGGCCGCCACGGAACCGCATGCAGCTTGCTCCATGTGGGGTCGTTGTTCTGATAGAAGACGAGGTGGCCGTGGGAGTAATAGAAATGGTGGTAATGGCCCTCGTCGGGCTGCATCAGGATCTTCGCGCCGTCGTACCATGCCTCGCCGCCCTTGAACTGGAGCAGTTTTCCGGCGACGCGCATCATCCCCTCGCCGCCTGTCGTCTCCTTGGTGCCAAACCTTTCATCGACGACCCAAGCCTTGGATTCGTCATCGTACCATCGCGCAGTGCGATCGAGCTGACCGCTGAACTGGTAGATCCTGCCGTCGAGATCGAACAGATAATTACCACCGTCGTCGGATGGAAACGGCAGCTTCTCGTACGTCACCTCCCCGCCGTCGTGACGGACGAAAAACTGCAACGTCCAACGGTCCATGCGGAAGTGCGTATTGAAAAGCCCCATAAACCCCGCACCAAACAGTATCCGACCGTCGCTGTCTCGGGCTTCAAATACGGTACCTAGGTTCTGCCCGAGATCTTCCCCAAAGTTCACCTTTGCAGTAATCTGCATACCTATCCCTCGTTTTGGTCTAGCTTCTGATTGTCGTCCTGGATGAAGAGGAGTGACCTCTACGACCTTGGTACGGATTGTTAAGAATAGGTGGGATTATAAAAGGCCTTTAGATGTGTGTCCAGCGGTGTGCCCCAACGCAAGCGAGGCCGTCTCAAAGACACCTACACTGCTTGACCCGACCTCTCAAAGGCCCTTTATAATCCCTACACATAAGGGAGACAGGTAACATGATTAAACTAGGTATGATCGGCTGCGGCGGCATGGGGGGTGCCCACATGCGGCGGTTTCACACCCTGAGCGATCGGGTCACGCTCGCTGCGGCGGTCGATGTTGTTCCCGAACGCGCAGAAGCCGTCACACAACAATTTCCAGGAGCCTGTGTGGCGACGGATTATCGCGAGATTTTAGACTCGGTAGATGCCGTATTGCTCGCGCTCCCCCACCATTTGCACTCTTCCGTCGGACAGGCGTGTCTCAATGCTGGCGTTCACGTCTTGCTCGAAAAACCCATGGCCAATAGTGAAGACGCCTGCCAAAACCTGATTGCGGCATCTGCAACCTCGGGCAAAGTGCTGATGATCGCGTACTGCATGCGCTTTCATCCAATCGTCCAGCATCTGAAAGTATTATTAGATGAAGGCGCGTACGGCGATGTATTTCAGGTGTCGATCTGGACCGAGCAACTCACTCGCTATCCCCTCGATCACTGGGCTTCGAGCCAAGAGCGCTTGGGCGGCGGGCAGTTGTTTAGTCACGGCTGTCATTACATCGATTTGCTGCTCTGGTTTTTGGGCCGACCTGTGTGCGGCATGCACATGGGCACCAATTTTGGCACGCCGTGGATGGAGCGCGAAGGTACCAGCAATGTGACGATGGAATTTGCCGATGGCCGCCTCGGCTATCACTTCGGCACTTGGGGCGCGCGGGGCACCCGGTTGCGCTACTCAATCCACGCGCACTGCACCGAAGGTATGCTCGACGCCGACATCTCCGGAGGCAAACTCGTGCATATCCTACGCGGTCAAGAGGAAGTTTTGTTAGAAGCAGAGCCGGGCAAACACACAGAAAACGAGATGGCCCATTTTCTCGATTGCATTGAAACCGGGCAAACGCCGCTGACCGATGGCAAAAGCAGCTTGCAGGGCTTGCGCGTGATCTGGCGGCTATACGAGGCCGAGCAAGCAGGGCATATTGCAGATTTGACGGGCTTGGGTTTGGATGAGGTCTGATCTGCGACTACGCACTGTATTGCTCAATCTTCGCCTCGTCCACTTCAACGCCCAGTCCTGGCCCCAACGGCACGCGGATGCGCCCATTTTCAAACTGCAATGGTTCGGCCAGCACATCATCCGTCAGACCGTGGTAACAGGTGTCGTTCGGCCCGGAAAAATTGGGAGTTGATGCCGCAATGTGCGTAATCGCCGCGGTCTTGAGCCCGAGGTCGTGCGAACAGTGCATCAGGCACGGCACGGCATACGCCCCCGCGACAGTAGCGACTTTCTGCACAGGTAGCACTCCGCCCGCCGCTGGGGTGTCTGGCATCAGCATATCAGCAACCTCGTTGGCCAGCAGGTTCACAACAGTGTCTGCCGTGCCAACGCCCATGTTCACCAAGATACCCATGCCGATTTCCGTCCGGCATCGGATTAGCGCGTTGGGGTACTCGGGAGAGCACGGGTCTTCAAAATAGCGAATTCCCATATCTTTCATCTTTCGCATTACAACTTCTGCCTCTTCGGGGGAGTACCCGCTGTTTGCATCTGGGCGGAGTATGGCTTCGTCGCCCACAGCGGCTTGTATTGCCTCAGCAATCTGCAGATCCTGTTCGGAATCGTCTCCCGCTTTTGTTTTCAAAAAGCGAAACCCCCACCGCTCCATGTACTCGCGGGCGGTTGCCGCGGACTCCGATGGTGCCTTGAGCCCCATGCAGGCGCAGAAATCCACTTCCTCCCGCACCACGCCGCCGAGCAGTTTACAGACGGGCAAATCCGCACCCTTGCCCATGGCATCCCACAGTGCCATCTCAATGCCAGACATCGGACCTTTGCTTATGCCCCCTGCTTCCAGCGCTGCAATGGCCCCTTCGATGTTGGCCACATCTTTGCCAGCCAGAATTGCATTTGGGTCCGTTTCAAACCTGCCCGTTCCTTCGCCCCAACCCACTACATCCGCGTCCGTTTCAATTTTCACAATAAGTCCCGCTGCTCCCAAAGTGCCACTACCACCACCGCGTCCGACGTAAGGGCCAACAGGCGAAGCGTATGGGATTGCGACGCTGGTTCCTGTGATCCGCTTGATTTTCATTTTCGCACCTCGAATGAGATTGGTGGTTTCCGCTTGGCGTAGCCTAACACCCTTCGCGCCTTGTTGTCAATGTTTGGCAGGCTCCTGTTGACTAGTGTTCGGGGGGCGTTACCTTACGGCAAGACTTCACGGGTGTATCGAACGCAGCACAAAACCAACCTTTTACGGAGGTCAATCCGCCGGTGATGGTGATCTCGGAAAAAGACAAAGAGACATACGCCGAGCAGGGATTTCTCATCCTGCGACAGGCCTTTACTAAAACCCGCATTGAGGCGCTGCTCGAAGGGATCGAACGCCTTATCGACAAGGGGCTTGCGGGCGAGTGCGAGATAGGCTGGATTGACCGCGACCGCCGTCTGCCAAGCCGCACCGGCCACCTGCTCGACCCCGACAAATACCACCCCGCTTTCGCCGACTGGATTGACGAGGATCTCGCACCTCATCTCGAAGCCCTAGTCTCCGGCCCGGGAGTGCGTCACAGCTTGTTCGGCATGCTCGCCAGCGGCGGCGAGACGCCCTACACCCAGAATTGGCACCGCGACCTTTGCAAACCGGGAGACGCAGAGGAAACCTCGTATCTGCGCCGACACGAGGGCACCTTCGTACAGTTCAACGCCCCGCTCGTTGCCGGAGATCGCTTCCTCAACATCGTCCCCGGGAGTCATCTGCGAGCGTCAACGACGGAGGAAATCGAAGCGTCTCTCAGCGAATCGGGAGAGATGCCCAACGCCCACGTCGTCGAACTGGAACCGGGCGACATCGCCTACTACAACGCCAACCTCTGGCACCGGGGCTGGAACCCGGAGGGGCGCAAGCGCTGGACCATGCACTGCGCCTTCTGGAACGCTGAGGCACCGGTGATGGCGCACGAGTACGGACAGCGCAAGCAGCTAACCCAGCAGGGACATCTGGAGCAAATGCCCCCCATTACGCGGCAGTACATCCAGCGATACCTCGACAACTATCCCGAGGGAAACCCGCCCTCCATGTTCGACCTGTAGTCATTCACAGTTTGAAAGTGCTAGGGGCGGCTCATATTGCAAAAACTATCTATCATACTCGTAAGCGTTATAACTTCCGCCGCCGCTTACAGCCAACCTACGGCGACCGCGCCCACTCCGGCCGCATCCCGCGCACCTACCAAGCCCCAACTGACACTAACTTGGCATCTGGCCGAGCATGTGAGAGAAAGCTATAGTGGCTGGAACAGCCTCGCCCATATCGGCGCAGTTGGGGCCACTTGGCTGTTGATCGAATCCGGCGTCGATGCTGATGTCCAGGCTTGGTCGGCGCGGCGCAACGAGACCTTGTCCATCGCCGCTAGCGTCCCCGCGCTCATCGGCGGCTTCTTTGTCCCCGTCGCCGTGCCGCTCTATATGATGCGCTCCGACGCTACCCGCAACGGCGGGATGGCCGCGCAACAGGCGGTTTTCGTCAGCTTCACCGTCACGACTTTGCTCAAGGCCCTGACCGGACGCCCTGCACCCGACGCCGAGACGCCGCGCGACATTGATAAACGCAGTCGGCACTTCCGCTACGGATTGCTGCGCGGCGGCATCTTCCACGGCTGGCCTTCCGGGCACACGATGACCAACATGGCCCTAGCCGCGTCGTTGAGTAGCTATTTCAACGATTCCAAGCGGGTCAAGTATTATGCCTACGGCTGGGCCGCCTATGTCATGGCGGCGGCGACCTTCGGTGCCCAAGGCGGTGTGCACTGGCTTTCCGACGTGGTCGCCGGCGGCCTGATGGGCTGGACCATCGGCACGACGATCGGCAAAGGCTTCGCCCAGGGCTATTTGCAGCCATTAGCCGCTCCCGGCTGTTGGGGACTGCAACTGACGCTAAACGCCGATTAGCGGCTGGCCACGCACCTAAGCCTTGAGTTTGCAAATATGCGATACTGTGGTGGCACATGAGACTGCGGCATTTTAGTATTATTTGCACAGTGAAACGAGGATAGACGGCAATGAGCGCAAAATACGAATGGTGCTGCGTCACGGAGAACGCTGCCTTCGCGGCGCGCGATGGTGCTGGCGCACTGGTGTTCCAGGATAAAATGTGGTTGCTCGGCGGCTGGAATCCCGGCGACAAAGTCCACTTCCCGCTGATCTGCAACAGTGAGGTCTGGTCGTCGACCGATGGTGCCGCCTGGACGCTTGAGAATCCCCAAGCGCCTTGGGAGGGGCGGCATACGGCCGGATATGTGATACACGATGGCCGGATGTGGATCGTGGGCGGCGATTGCAATCAAGGCCACTATCAGAACGATGTCTGGAGCAGCGCAGACGGCATTCATTGGGCTCTGGCGAATGATCACATGCCGTGGGCTCCCCGAGTGCTCCATTATACCTTGGCCTTCGACGGCAGAATCTGGGTTATGGGTGGGCAAACCATTCCCAATTTTGCCGACGCTGACGAGGTCTTCCACAACGACGTGTGGAGTTCGGACGATGGAGTAAACTGGACCCAAGTTACCGAAAGCGCTCCGTGGGTGCCCAGAGGAATGATCGGCGGAGCCGCTGTGCACGACAACAGGATGTGGATTCTGGGTGGAGGCACCTACGATACGCCTGCAACTCCCATGCGCAATTTCTACAACGACGTATGGAGTTCGGATGACGGGATTAACTGGGAACAGCACATAGCGCATGCTCCGTGGACGCCCAGGCAATACCACGAGGTAGCCGCGTTCGATGACCATCTGTGGGTGTTAGAAGGCTATGCGGCAGAGAGCGGCAATCGCCGCGATGTGTGGTATTCGCCCGATGGCGTAAACTGGACCGAATTGCCCGATACCCCTTGGGCACCCCGACATGCCGGGAGCGTGTTCGTGTACGACGGGTCGCTGTGGATGGTAGCGGGGAATAATATGGAGCCGGATGCCTGGCGGCTTACGTGCAGGGAATAGCGCCCTCAGCTTAAGACATCTCCAAGGCACGCTTGACCGCTTTAGGATCACGAGCGATTACGCGCAGGAGCGTACGAGCCGCCTGATCCGGCTGATAGCGCCCCTGTTCCCAGTCTCGTACCGTCGCCAAAGAGAGCTGAAATGTAGTGGCGAATTCGCGCTGAGTTAAACGCAAGGCTTTGCGGATCGCCTTAGTGTCAGGAACGCGCTCAAATGCTGCGAGTTCCTCATCCGTCAAAGGCGGATTGTCGGGATCGGACAACGCGGCCTGCTCGATATCCTCGTCGCTCATGGAATCGAGACGTCTCGCCTGGGACTTGCTCAGACGCGGTAGTTTCTTTTCGTCCAGCCTAAATTTCGTGGTATTTTCTTCGCTCATGGCGCGTTGCTTTCCGGGCAGAGATGATTCGAGTTCGTGAAAAACGTTCTGTATAGACTACGAGCAACACGCGATCATCGACCATGCCAATGACGCGACGGCGCACTTCCCCCTCGTATTCTATCAGCTCCTCTTCTTCTAATCGGTAGGGATCGAGGAACACTCGCGCGGAGTATTCAAACGGAATCCCATGCTTGGCCAGATTCATCGCCGCTTTGTTCTCATCCCATTCGAATTCCATGAGACGAATATACGGGATTCCCGTAGCTCTATCAATGAAGGTGTGGGCTGCCGACCCAGCCCTCGCCGATTACCTTGACGTCGGCGACGAGCACTAACTACTTTCCCTCCTGCACGCAGGATTGTCCATGCCCTTCCAAACATAGGGCGCGATGTTAGCTTTCAAACCACCTAAACCGAGTGTGACAGCGATTCAAACTATACAAGCCCTAATACCGCTTGTGAATCGCTTGTATTTGAAAGGGTTAACGCTGGATGTTGATGAAGCGTCCATTGCTCGGTTGGAGGCCATACGTGGGCATTCTGCGGTCTTAGCCCCTAATCATCCGGCGCACGAAGATCCTATGGTTATGTTTCTCTTGTCAAAGCGGTTATCGCAACCGTTCTACTACATGGCAGCTCGGGAAGCCTTCGACAGGGGTAGATTCGGGGCTATCCGCTGCTACCTGATGCAGCGGTGCGGTGTGTACTCGGTTGTGCGCGGCACTGTAGATAGAGATGCCTTTCGCATGACGCGGGCGCTTTTGTTTAAGGGCGACTGGCCGATTGTCATCTTTGGCGAAGGGGAAATTTCGCGCCAAAACGATACCGTCATGCGCTTTGAGAGAGGGATTGTCCAGATGTGCTTCTGGGCGTTGGACGATATGGAAAAAGCGCAAGTCAGCAAATCGCTCTACGCGGTGCCCGTCGGCATCAAATATCACTATCCGCAAGACATGTGGAATTCTATTGATGCTGCTCTCACGAGGTTAGAACGGTATATCCGCCCGCCCGCCGAACAGACGCCAGTAGAACGCTACGATCGATTGCGCCGCATCGGTGTCGCGATAGTCAGGACACTCGCAGCGGAATATCAGTATGAGATAGACGAAACCGTGTCTCTTGATGTACACATCGAAAATTTGAAAGATGCGATCCTGTCCCATGCCGAAGGAATTATGGGTATCCACACTGAAGCCGACATACTCACAAGGACGCGTGCGTTGAAAAACATAGTCGATGCCGAAATCTATAAGGACATTGAACAGATGACGGAGTACGGGCAGAAAATACATGGAGAGCAGCTCCAGAAATTTCAACAATTCTATCCCGATCTGGATCGGTTGATCAATTTTATATCAATTTCCGACGGGTATGTAGCCGAAGAACCGTCGCCAGAGCGGTTTCTCGATGTGATTCTCCGCCTTGAAAGAGAAGTCTTTGGCAGGTCAGAAATGCGCGGACCGCGGGTGGCATCCGTCCGCGTCGGTGAACCGAAAGATCTCCGAGAATGTTACGACACCTACAAAACTCAGAAAAGAGAAACAGTAGAACAGATAACCCATGAACTTGAAACATCGGTTCAGAGTTTGGTCGGCGGGTCATCTTAACCTTATGCAGGTAGCGCCCCACCAGTCATCTTGACATCAACGAAGAGCGCTCGCTACTTTCTCTCTTGTACACAGAGGATTGTCCATGCCCGTCCAAACCCACTTCGACTTCCGCCATCCCACCCGCATCGTCCACGGCCCCGGGTCTATCGCCTGCTTGGCGGATTGCTTCTCGCCGACTGACAAGGTCCTGATCGTCTCCGATCAGGTCTTAGGAGAAATCGGCACAGTAGAAGCCGTCACCGCCGCCCTCGGCGACATCCCCCACGCCGTCTATCTCAAAGACGGTTCGAGTGAGCCGACCCAAGAATCAGTCGAAGACGGAGCCCAAGCTTACCGACAAGAACGCTGCACCGCCATCATCGGCCTCGGCGGAGGCTCGCCCATGGACGTGGCCAAGATGATCGGCGTCCTCGCGTCCAACAACGGACGCATCACCCAGTATCTGGGCAGCGACAAAGTCGCAAACGACCTGCCCTATCTCGTCTGCGTCCCCACGACCTACGGCACCGCCAGCGAAGTCACGCCCTTCGCCGTGCTGGACAATCCCGCCAGCGGCAACAAGGACCCAGTCATTAGCTGGAAAATCGCGCCCCAAGTCGGCGTCCTCGACCCCGACCTGTCAGTCGCCCTGCCCGCCCTTGTCGGCGCAGCTACTGGCATGGACGCCCTGACCCACGCACTCGAATCGTATATCAACTTAGCGGCCACGCCCATCACCGAAGGCATCGCGCTGCACGCCATTCGCCTCATCGGCGACAACCTGCGCCTCGCCTGCGCCAACGATCACGCGCTAGCCGCCACCGAAAACATGCTCATCGCCAGTATGCTGGCCGGCGTCGCCTTTTCGCAAACGCGCCTCGGCAATGTCCACGCCATGTCTCACCCGGTCGGCGCACACTACCACGTGCATCACGGACTGCTCAACGCCATCTTGCTGCCCTATGTCATGGAGTTCAATTGGTTTGCTTGCCCGGGCAAATTCGCCGCCATCGCCGAAGCACTCGGCGCGCATATCTCCGGCTTAGACCAACGCCAAGCCGCGCACGCCGCCATTGTCGCGGTGCGGGACATCAACGCCGATTTGGGCATCCCCGCCAAGCTAGGAGACGTCGGCGTCGATACAGCCCGCATCTCCACCATGGCGCGCATTGCCATGCAGAGCGGCAACATCGCCGTCAACCCGCGCAAGACCACCCAACGCGATCTCGAAATTATATTCCAACAAGCCATTTAGGAGGTCCACCATGTCCCTACCCCGCATGTTCCGCGTCCGCCAGATTTTTTCCGCGCCCACCGTCGAAGACATCCCCGCGGCCGTGCGCACCGAAGTACAGCGCCTCGACTTAGGCCCCAAAGTCAATCTCGGACAGACCATTGCCATCTCCGTCGGCAGCCGTGGCATTGCCAACATTGCGCTGGTGATCAAAAGCCTCGTAGCCGAGTTCAAGGCCCTCGGCCTCCAGCCCTTTCTCGTCCCCGCCATGGGCAGCCACGGCGGCGGCATTGCCGAGGCGCAACAGGAAATCATCGAAGGCTACGGCGTCACCGAAGAGTACACCGGCGCGCCCATTAAGTCCTCTATGGAAACCGTACAGGTGGGCGCGACCGAGGACGGCGTCCCCGTCTTTTTCGACAAATACGCCTTTGAAGCCGACCACGTTGCCGTCGTTGGTCGCGTCAAGCCGCACACTAACTTTGTCGGCGAAATCGAAAGCGGCCTGCACAAGATGATGCTCATCGGCTTGGGCAAGCACAAAGGCGCAGCCCTGTACCACCAAGCCATTGTCCACTACAGCTTCGACCGCATCATCCGCTCGGTCGGCCAAGCCGTCATCGACCAGTGCGGCGTGCTCATGGGCCTGAGCTTAGTCGAAAACCAGTACGACCAAACCGCGCTCATCAAGGGCGTGGGAGCCGACGAGTTCGCAGAGCGCGAAAAGGAGCTGCTAGTCCTCGCCAAGGAATGGATGCCGCGCCTGCCCTTTGACGAAGTCGATTTGCTCATCGTCGATGCAATCGGCAAAAACATCTCCGGCGCTGGCATGGACACCAACGTCGTCGGCCGCAAATTCCACGACAACCACGCCGCCGACAAGGAATACCCCAAGGTCACTCGCATCCTAGTCCGCAGCCTGACCGAGGAAACCCACGGCAACGCCTCGGGCATCGGCATCGCTGAATACGCCCACAAGCGCGCCATCGAGCAGATGGACCGCGAGATCACCTATATCAACTGCATGACCGGCAACCACCCCTCGGGCGCACACATCCCGCTCTACTTCGACACGGACCGCATCTGCGTCGAAAAGGCCCTAGAAACCGTCGGCCTAGTCCAGCCTGAAAACGCCAAGGTCCTGCGCATCCACAACACCCTAGAGCTAGGCGAACTCTTCGTCTCAGAAGCCTATCGCTCCGAAGTCGAACAGCGCGAGGACTTGGAAATCATCGCCGAAGCCGAGGAAATGCCCTTCGACGATAACGGCGACTTGCCGCTTGCGTTTTAGCACATGACCAAAAAAGCGCGGGGCGTATCCCCTATTTTCTTGGACAAGAAGTCGCAACGTTCGGCTACCGTGGGCTATACGCGCCGCCGCATTGTGTTCGGCTGGTACGGTGGGAAGTTCTCTCACCTCGACTGGCTGTTACCCCTGCTACCGGAGTGTCACCATTACTGCGAGCCGTTTGCCGGTTCTGGAGCCGTGCTAATCAACTGGGCACCCGCTCCTGTCGAGACCTATAACGATCTCGACGGTGAGGTGGTGAACTTCTTTCGAGTACTGCGCGACCAGCACCAAGAGCTGATCCGCGCTATCGCCCTGACACCGTTCTCGCGCGAGGAATACTATCACGCCATCTACGGCAACACGGAGGACATCAGTGACTTAGAACGCGCCCGACGTTTCTACATCAAAGCGCGGCAGACCCGCACCGGTCTGGCGCAAACGGCCTCCCTCGGCCGTTGGGCCAATTGCAAGAATACGAGCCGTGCTGGCATGTCTGGCGTGGTTTCCCGCTGGTTAGGGGGGGTAGATGCGCTCGACGAGATTGCCCAGCGTCTGATCCGAGTTCAAATTGAAAACCGACCCGCTGTCGATGTGATTCAACTCTACGACAGCCACAAAACCTTGTTCTACTGCGACCCTCCCTACTTGCACGCCACTCGTGGCGATGCCAAAGCATACGGCTTTGAAATGGACGAAGCCGAACACCACGCGTTGGCAGAAGTCGTCAATGGCTGCGAGGGCAAGGTGGCCATGTCCGGCTACCCTCATCCCTTAATGGACGAGTTGTTCCCACCCGATCGCTGGTTCAAAACAGAGGGGCCGGACAAGACCATCCATTCCACCAAGGACAGCCGGCGCGAAGTGCTGTGGACTAATTATGAGTTGGAAAGAATACGAGAATAAAGGAGGCTCTGGTGAAGTACGGAATCAGTGCCGCTGCTCTAATAGTCCAGCATGAGCGTCTGCTATTGGTCAATCACAGAAAAAGCGGACTGTATGATTTTTGGTTACCACCGGGAGGAAAGTTACAGGGAAACGAATCGATCTTCGACTGTGCGCGACGCGAAGCGATGGAAGAAACGGGATTATCCGTCGAATTAGATCGCATCATCTATATCATCGAATATGTCCAACCAGACTATCACTTCTGCAAATTTTTTATTCGCTGCAAAAGGTTCGCCGGAACCCTCACACTTGCCAACAAAGAACCAGCAGAGGCATTTCTCGTCAATGCGCGTTTCTTGGCAAAAACGGATTTGCAAAAGCTCGACGTGCGTCCTACCATTTTGCAAGATCGTTTTTGGGATGACCTTGAAGCCGAATTTCCAGAGACGCGATATTTGGGCCTTGAAGAAATAAGTTTCAATCGCAGTTGAAAGAAAGGTGTAGAAATAAGAAATGGACAACCACGTCCAAGACTACCTATTTGACCTCCAAGGCTATCTCGTCTTAGAAAATGCAATCTCGGCGGCAGACTTGCGCGAGATGAACCAATGGATCGACGACCACGCATCGTATGTACAAGAGCCGTGGTCAACCGATGGTGAACCAAAGAAAAAAGGCCGCTGGATTGGTCACATAGAAACGCACACCTACAATGAAGAAAATGGCGTCAACTTCCAAAGTATCATTGAGGGCGGCCCTGTTTTCGAGAAGTTGATAGATCATCCCGCCTGGATCGACTTGGTTAAAAAGTACATCCACTCCTCAGTAAACGGCCTTTCCATTCACGAGAACTTTCTCAACGTCCGCGGTCTAGGTGGTTATCTCCACATCCACTGCGGCGGCCATGTTCCGCTCAGCTATTTAACATTTCGCCAGAACAACACCGGAGAATGGATGGTCGGGCAGATTAACGTATTGATGGCTCTCAACGACATCGGCGAGGGCGATGGCCCACCCGTCCTAATTCCGGGCAGCCACAAATGCACCGAAATCCACCCTCGGCTGGAGGTAGATGGCCGAGGCTTGATTTACGACAGCGTGAGCGGCAAACCCGCTGGGACCGCTACCGCTATGCAAGAAATGTATCTGAAAGCGGGAGATGTTTTGTTATTCACCGATGCGATAACACACGGCTCGGCCGAACGCACCAATCCCGGTTATCGGCGAACGATTGTCTATCGCTATTCCCCAAAATACGTGCGCGAGCGCTTCAACTATCAAATCTCAGAAGGACTATTACAACGTTTGACCCCAGAAAGACGGGCAATTATTGAGCCCAATGCGCCGCGGCGACCGCCGTCCGTATGAGGCGAAATCGGTGAGATACGGAATCAGTACCGCTGCATTAATCATCCAGCACAATTCGCAAGCAATGTCCACCCAACCCACAAAGCCCAGACTATGACTACCGAACACATCGGCATGACCCGCGACGCCATCGACACCCCCGTCCTCTTGGTCGATCTCGACGCGCTCGAGTACAACATTGACCTACTCGCCGAGCACTTCCGCACCGCGGGCAAAAACCTCCGGCCGCACACCAAATCGCACAAAACCCCGGCCATCGCCCACCTCCAGCTCACAGCCGGCGCGCAGGGGATCACCTGCGCCAAGGTCGGAGAGGCCGAGGTCATGGCCGACGCCGGCATCCAAGACATTCTCATTGCCAACGAAGTAGTAGGCCGCCGCAAGATCGAGCGCCTCATGGCGTTGGCCGCTCGTTGCGACATTATGGTCGCGGTCGATGACCCACAAAATCTCGCCGACCTCAACGAAGCCGCCCAAGCCTACAAGGTCAGCCCCCGCGTCCTCGTGGAAGTCAACATCGGCCACAACCGCTGCGGCGTCGCGCCCGCCACCGTCGTCGATCTCGCCCGCGCGGCCTCCCAAGCACCACACCTGCGCTTCTGCGGCCTGATGGGCTACGAAGGCCACATCATCGACCTCGAAGACAAAGACGCCCGCGACGACGGTGCCCTCACCTGCCTCCAGCGCCTCGTCGATGCTCGCGACGACGTGGAACGCGCCGACCTCGACTGCCTAATTTGCAGCGCCTCGGGCACGGGCGATTACTACATCAGCACTTCCTTCGACGGCATCACAGAAGTCCAAGCTGGCTCGTACGCGCTGATGGACGCAGCGTACGCCAAGCTAAGCTTGGGCTTCAAAAACGCCCTCAGTGTGCTGACCACCGTTACCAGCCGCCCCGCGCCCGAGCAGGTCATCACCGACGCCGGCCTCAAAAGCCTGACGCCCGAGCACGGCTTCCCCCTCGTCAAGGATCGCCCCGACCTAGAGTGCCACGCCCTCTCCGAAGAACACGGCCGCCTCAAGACCATAGCCGGCCCCTGCACCGATCTCCGCCCCGGCGACCTGCTCGAATTTATCCCCGGCCACGGTTGCACCACCGTCAACCTCCACGACCAACTCTACGCGCTGCGCACCAATCGACTGGAGGCGATTTGGGAGATCGCCGGTCGCGGCAAAGTCCGCTGACTACGCATCATCTATCCACGCCTGCAAGCCCCAACTTTCCAGCGATCTTTGTTTCCACGACTTTCCGTGTTGACCGATTCGGGTAGAGATTACTTTTGGATTTTGCGCTTGTGGAACGATAAGGCGGGGTTGGAACGGAAAGGCGTGTAGAGGTGGCATGCACGCCACCCCTACGCGCGAGGCGCAATTCACCGCTTGCGCGACCGTGGGTTGCAGCCGTCTCACGCACCCCTACGCGCGAGGCGCAATTAACGAGTATCTGTTGAAAGCAGCGATTTGATCCGTCCCCAAGACTGGGCCTCGACGCTCGTCGCAGTAGCCGAATGGGAAACTGGTTGCCAAGCGGGATAATCTCCGCCCAAACCGTCGGTCAGATTGACCAAGTTGCTCCCGTCTATATCAACAACCCAAACCTCCTGGTCCCCCTGCTCGTTATCGGCAGAAAAAGCGATTTTCATGCTGTCGGGCGACCAAGTAGGCTCAGGAGTGGCCGATCTAAACTGGCCGGGTTCAAGTTCTGCTTGTTGATAGGGTAGCTCAGGAAGAGGAATCACCCGAAAATCTATCCGGTTCAGGAGATCTTCTATCGGCTCAGAAGGCTGCGGGACCTCACCGGGAGCGAAGATAGCTAGGTATAGGTAGGCATCGCCCTCGTCGTCCTGCAACACGACATCTGCTAGTTTGGTTCCGTCTGGAGAAAGACCGCGATTATCTCGGGAACCTTTGACTATCCAAGCCGCCTCCCGCCAATCCATAGGCGAGGAGCCACTGCCGTCCAGCGCCACAACGAACACTTCAGGGCTCCCTATGCGGTGCTTTATGAAGTAAATGAGACTTCCGTCTTCAGCCCAAACAAAATCCTCCACATTTCCGTATCCGGGATTTGTTAGAGATCCCATTTGTTGCGGATTGCCGCCATCGGCGTCTATCATCCAGACGTCACCAATGGAATAATCGACCCGGCCGGAAGCGGGATCGGCACTAAAGGCGAGATAGGCGATCTTCGTGCCATCTGGAGACCAAGACGGGCTAACGCAACGCCCGTGCCGACCTTGGGTTAAGTTGACAGGGGCGCTCCCATCCGCATTCATAATCCACACGTCACCGGCCCCCTCTCGCCACGAAGTAAATGCGATTTTACCGTCGGCTTGCCCCCAGCTAGCGACAGCTAACCCCAGTGTTGCCAAACAAGCGATCAGTAGGGATCGATAGGTCATAACGTGCCTCCTTGCACATATGGATTCATCGGTCTTTCCTTTTTAATAATACTAAAAAACTCCCTCCTTACGGTAGCTTCGTCGCCTTCTTGGCTTCTATCTATCCATCCGACCTTCATACCTCGGCGGTCCCGTTACCGATCTCGTCGCGGCCATTAACGAGAACCTGTTGAAAGCAGCGCTTTGATCCGTCCCCATGACTGAACCTCGACGCTCGTCGCAGCAGCCGAAGGGGAAACTGGTTGCCAAACGGGATTATCTCCGCCCAAACCGTTGGTCAGATTGACCAAGTTGCTACCGTCTATGTCCACAGCCCAAATCTCCCCATCGCCGGTGGTGGAATAAGAAGTGTCAGTGCTGCTGAGAATGGTGTATGAAGTGAAGGCCACCCTCGTGCTGTTGGGTGCCCAAGTAAGAGGAAAACTAGTAAGGATCCAAGAATCGCCGTAATCCCGAAAAAAGAGATCGACAGGTTGGCCGGACACGAGAATGGCCGGGACCTTGTCTTTACTAGTCATCTTCCAGTCTTCGCGGGTCATAACGAGGAGAGCTTGTTCATATTCGTCACCACGCAGCAAGACGGTGGAGGCTCGTTTGGTTCCGTCTGGAGAAAAATTGCGGCGGTCCCAGAAGCGGCGCAGTAGCAAAGCCGCCTCTGTCCACTCCACAAGTGAGGCGCCACTACCGTCCAGTGCCACGGCGAATAACTCAGAGCGGTCCCACACATGGTAGTAAATGCTATTTCCGTCTTCAGACCAAAACAGGTCATCTGCACTGTTAGGGCCTACTTTCTCAATATCGTCTGTTAGCTGCTTTCGCTTGCCGCCGTCGTCATCTACCACCCAAATGTACCTACCGGAATAATCGTCACCAGTGGCCATATAGGCGATCTTCGTGCCATCCGGCGACCAAATCGGGTTATCGCAATACTGTCCTTGAGTTAGGTTTACAGGATCGCTCCCGTCCGCATTCATAATCCACACATCTCGGACCCATATATCTCGGGGATTCTCGTAGTTCTCGCGATAGGAGAGAAAAGCGATTTTACCGTCGGCTTGCCCCCAGCCCGAGACGGCCAACCCCAACGTTGCCAAGCAGACGATCAGTAGAGTCCGATAGTTCATAACGTGGCTCCTTGCATAAGGTTGTGAATAGGGTGGATCATTGGGGAAATCTCGCCATAGAACTCGTCAGACCAGTTGCGAGAGGAAGGTCTGCGCCGGGACGATAATGGGTTGGTGGTGGGCAAAACAGTCGCGCTCAATGTATGGCAAGTCCAAGGCCACTTGCAAAGCGTGTGGTGCCCCCGTCTGGCGTTGAAATAAATGCAGGGCCGGGGACAGGGAGGCACTGCCAGAGCGCTTGACTTCGACTAAGAACCAAGGCCGTCCATCGCGGACGACGACAAAATCCACTTCGCGTTGTTGCTTGTCGCGCAAAAAGAACAGACCGAAATCCCCCTCGCCGCGATCGCTCCACAGATGCACGGCTTTGAGGAGGGCGCTGGCCACTAAATTCTCGGCGCGGGCACCATCGTCGGGTGCCTGCGACCAGTCCCACAAATAGTACTTAGGCTCTTTGCGCAGAGAGCGGGCTACATTGACGTGCCAAGGCCGAATCGCATAACAAAAGTAGAGGGATTCGAGAATCCCAATCCAGCGCCGCACGCTATCTACCGAGGCGCTGATGGCGCGGGCGAGGCTGGCATAACTAGTCAGTTGGCCGCACTGTTGTCGAATCAATTCGGCCAGCGTCTCTACCTGCCCTAGCTCGCGCACCTGCGTCAGGCTCCGCAAGTCCTCTTTGAATAACTGCTGGCCGCGCGTGCTGCTCCAGCGACGCCAGAAACGGGAATCGGCTCGGAGCAAGGGCTCGGGATAACCACCGAATTGGAGCAAGTCTGCAAAGGCCCCAGCACCGAGGGGGGCCGGAGGACGGACGAGTGCGGTGGCCTCGGGGGCCAGCAACTCGGCCACGGACAGTGGGTGCATGCGGTAGCCGAAATAGCGTCCCATCAAACTATCTCCGCCCGCCTTAAAGACATCGAGACGCGCACTGCCGGTGACAATGAATCGGGCTTGGTCCCCGTACGTATCAAAAAGCCCTTTGAGCAATCCTTTCCAACGCCCAAACTTATGCAGCTCGTCTAAAGTGCAGACCGGAAAATTTTCGCGCAGCCGATCTAGGCCCAGCGCTTCGGCAATAGCGGCTGGTCCGGCGAGGATGCGCTGTCGGTCATCGCCGTTGTCCCAGTTGAGATAGACCGCCGCGCCGCTGTCGGCGGCCCCGCGACGGGCACTGGTCGTCTTGCCGACTTGGCGTGGCCCCATGAGGAAGAGCATTTGTCGGTTTTCGGCGCAATGCGTTTGGATCAGGTGTTCGTATAGGCGTCTCATGCGCTGACTAAACGGGGTATATATCGTAAAATGGACATGACTATTTTACGATGTATATATCATTTGGTCAAACAACGTACCGTCAGCGACACGCCCGCCACGACTTTCGTTGGCCGTTGGCCGCCATACGACCGCCGCTACCCTAAACCTAATCCCGCCTTAGGGGGTTCGCTTCTTGACAAAGATACACCACTAAGCTAGCATCTTTATACCCAACCCTATGTTAGCTGCCCGCATCTTCAAGACGGTGCTCGCGCCGGCCCTCGTCTTGCTGCCTTCCCCCAACCCGGGCGTCGAACGCGATATGGATCGCGACATCGACGCCTTGCAACGGACCGAGTGCGAATACCGCGGCATTACAGCCCGCTTCGACGAACTCACCCGCGCCTATATCCTGCAAGCGTACGAAGACGGCCAACTGCTCCGCTGGCAGGCCCAGCCCAGCCCCTACAACCCCGAGACCGAGACCTTGGTCACCGCGGTCTTTACTGCGGCCGGCCCCAAGGCATCTGCTCCTGTGCCCGAATTGGCTCATCTGCGCGTTCAAGGCGGCGGTATCACTTGGCGTTACAGCAAGCTAGCGGCCGTGCGGGTCGCACCCCACGGCGATTTGGCCCGCGACGCCATCGCCGTGTTCAGAGCCACGGTTGACAGCTTTGTCGAGCGCATGGTGTACGCACCTGCCGACGGCGTGTTGCGCACGGCTCCCGCTCCCAACGCCCCAGTGCTAGCCCGCGTCGAGGCGGGCGCGGTCCTACTCATCGAAGAAGAGCGAGCGGGCTACGTCCGCGTGCGCCAGCCGCCAGCGTCGGCGGTCGGGTGGCTGGAGCGAGGGCAAGTGCTAGCGGTTGAGGAGACCGATGGACGCAATCATTGAAATACGCAACCTGACCAAGACCTACGATATGGGCGCAACTGCGGTCCATGCCCTAAGCGAGGTGGATTTGTGCGTGGCCACAGGCGAATACGTGGCCATCATGGGGCCGTCGGGGTCGGGCAAAAGCACCCTGCTCAACATCCTCGGCTGCCTCGACGTGCCCACCTCGGGCAGTTACGCCCTCGGCAACATCCGCGTCAGCGAGATGGCCGACGACGACCTAGCGCGGATCCGCAATCAGGAGATCGGCTTCGTTTTCCAAACCTTTAACCTCCTACCGCGCGCCAACGCCTTGGGCAATGTCGAGCTGCCGCTGATCTACAGCGGCCTACCAGCGCGCCAACGCCGCGAGCAGGCCGCTCGCGCCCTCGACTCTGTGGGCTTGGCCGAGCGCATCGAGCACCGGCCCAACGAGCTGTCCGGCGGCCAGCGGCAGCGCGTGGCCATTGCGCGCGCCCTCGTCAACGAGCCTTCCATCATCCTCGCCGACGAGCCGACCGGGGCCCTCGACTCCCGCACCGGCGACGAAATCATGGACCTCTTCGACCAAGTACACGCCGCGGGTAATACTATCCTCCTCGTAACGCACGAAGAGCATCTCGCCCGCCGCAGCCGCCGCATCGTCCGCTTCCGCGATGGCCGCATCGAAAGCGATCAATCAACATGAGACCCTTCCTCGTCGCCCTCGTACTCTGCGCCTGTCAAGGCGCACCACCCGACCTACCCACAGCCGAGGTCGTGCGCGGCGATTTTGCCGTGACGCACTTTGAGGGGGGCGAGGTGCAGGCGGCCAGTGGCGAAGTCGTGGTGTCGCCGCGGATCGGCGGGCGGCTCAAAATCGTCCACCTCTGGCCCGAAGGAGAGCAAGTGGATGTCGGCGACTTGATCCTCCAGTTCGACCCGGCCGAATTTGAACGCGAGATGTTCGACCGCGAGGGCCGGCTCGAAGAGGCCCAATCGGACTTTGCCAAGGCCAAGGCCGAACGCGAGCAACGCCTAGCCGACATCAAGCGCAAGATCCAGCAGCGCCAAGCCGAGCTCAAACTCGTCGCGCTCAACCAACAACGCCAGCAGTTCGCCTCGACCATCGACCAAGAGCAAGGGCGCATCAATTTGGCGAAGGCCCGGCGCGCTGTGGCGGAAGCCCGACAGGAATCCATAGCCCAAGAAGTGGTCAATCGCGTGGATTTTCTCAATCACGAACTGAGAATCGCCCGCCGGCAGGAGCGCTACGAAAGGGCGCACCGCGACTACGAACGCACCAGCGTCTATGCGGCCAAACCAGGTATCGTGGTCTATCGCAAAATCTGGAAACCCGGCACCGACGAAGAGGGCAAAGTCGCAGTCGGCGACCAAGTCTGGAGCGGCCGCGCCCTGCTCGAAATCCCGGATATGAGCGAAATGCAGGTACTGTGTCTGATCGGCGAAATGGACGTTGAGCGCGTGCGCGTCGGCCAGCGAGCCTACATCCGCCTCGAAGCCTTTCCCGGCCCGGTCTTCAATGGAGTGGTGTCCGAACTAGCCCCCATGGCCTCGCCCCAGCCCGGCGCGCCCGATATCCACGTCTTCGAGTTAGTCATCGACATTGACGAGCAGGACGACCGGCTCAAGCCCGGCATGTCGGCCGAGGTCGAAATCGTCCTCGAAACCGTCCCCGAGGCTCTCTCGGTGCCGCTGGGTGCGCTCTTCAAGCGGGAGGAAGAGCTAGTCGCTTTCCTCCTCGACAACGGCAAATTCGTGGAAGTGCCCGTAGTGATCGGACCCAAAAACGCCACCGCAGCGGTCGTCACCGCTGGCTTGGCCGCAGGCGACCTCGTCGCCTTGCAAAACCCCAATGCGCGCTGACGCTAGAAAGCTGTTATGACACAGATCAAACGCCGCTGGTGGATTCCCTCCCTGCTCTTAGTCCTCGTGGTGGGCGGAGCTTGGCTTGGTGAACACCTGATGCACGAGGAAGCCGAATCCTCCATTCCCACCTATCCAGTCCAGCAGGGCGAGTTCGTCATTGAACTCAAGCTCAAGGGCGGCGAGTTGGAATCAGTAGAAGCCGAAAACGTCGTCGCGCCCCGCGTGCGCGGTCAGCTCAAAATCGTCGAGTTGTTTCCCGAAGGCGAGCAAGCCACAGTCGGCGACCTATTGGTGCAATTTGAACAGACGGATTTTCACAAGCGGGTCATGGACGACGAGCAGGAGGTCGAGTCCTCTAAGGCCGACCTAGAAAAAACGCTAGCCACCCACAAGGCCGAAATCGCCAAGCTCGAAGCCGACATTGCCAACGAGGAGGCCAATTTGCGCTTGGCCGAACTAAAGATCGAGCGCATGGCCTTTGAGGCCACCGTGCAAAAGGAAGAAGCCGAAATTGAGGCCCACAAAGCCAAGCTGAGCCATCAGCAGGCCATTGAAAAACTGGCCTCGCAAAAAATCGTCAACGCCGCTGAAGTCAAAAAGCGCCAACTCGACATCGAACGCCAAGAGCGCGATTTGAAAAAGGCGCGCGACGATCTGGCAAGCACGACCATCAAGGCCGAAAAGCCTGGTTTAGTCGTGTACGGCAAGGTGTGGAAAGGCGAGCGGCCGGAAAAGATCCGCGTTGGCGACGAGATCTGGGGCGGCGTCAACGTCATTTCTCTGCCCGACCTCTCCCACATGCAGGTCAAAACCTACGTCAACGAGGTCGAGGTCGATAAGCTCGACACCGGCCAAGTCGCCACCATCAAGCTCGACGCCCTGCCCGAACCCACATTCCACGGCAAAATCGAGAGCATCGCCTCGCTCGGCCGCGAGAAGGAAGGCGAAAAAAACGTCAAAGTATTTGACGTGATCATCCAGATCGAAGAAGAAGATGTTCGCCTCAAACCCGGCATGACTGCCACCTGTCACGTCGTCGTCGAAACCATCCCGCCGAGGCCGGTGGCTCCTCCAGACTCGGTGCAAAGCGAGGCCACCGAAGTCGCGACCGCCGCACCCATGCCCCTTTACATCCCCCTAGACGCGGTCTTTGAGAAGGATGGGCGCACCCTCGTCTATCGCTTGGTGGGCGGCCAGCCCGAGGAGCGGGAAGTGAAGCTGGGCCAGAAAAACGAGGACTTCGTCATCGTCGAAGAAGGGCTGGCGCCCAACGACCGCGTCACTCTGCGCGACCCGCTCCAAGCGGCCGACGCCAGCGGCCTCATGAAGGAGGCCGACGCCTTGCCCGCTCCCCAAGCGCACTAATGGATCTACGCGAAACCGTCTCTTTGAGCCTAGTCGGCTTGCTCTCGCACAAGCTGCGGACTCTGCTGACCATGCTCGGCATCATCTTCGGCGTAGCGGCCGTCATTGCCATGCTCTCCATCGGCGAGGGAGCCAAGCAGGAATCCCTCGAACAAATCCGCCAGATGGGCATTAGCAATATCATCGTCCAGCACTGGCAAAAAGAAGCCGACGAGGAGACCGAAGCCGACCTTGACCAGAATCGCTCGCCGGGCCTGACGTGGGACGATGCGCGGTCGATTGACCGCATCTGCCTGTTGGCGGACTACGTCACTCCCCAGCGCGAGCTCAAAGTCAAAACCCAAGCCCAAGACCACACCTTCCGCACCATGGTAGTGGGCACGACCCCCGACTATTTGACCGTCCTCGACGCCCGCATGGGCAGTGGGGTCTTTTTTTCTGCTGAGGATCTAAACACCGCCAAGCGCGTCTGCGTGTTGGGCGCAGACGCCAAGCGGGCGCTGTTCTTTTTTGACAATCCCTTGGGCGGCCGGGTCAAAATCCGCAATCAGTGGTTTACGGTCATCGGCGTGCTCGAAGACAAGGGCGCGGCCGGCGGCAAAATCGGCGGCGTGCTCGAAGTGCGCAATACCGACGAGGATATCTACGTTCCACTGACGGCCCTGCTCAACCGCTTCCACTGGGAGCCGGGTGAGCCCGAGCTGACCCAAATCACCGTCAAGATCCCCAACTCCAACCAACTGCCAGAGGTCGCGGCCATCGTCCGCACCATCCTCAACCGGCGGCATCGCGGCGTCGAGGACTTCAAGATCGCCATTCCCGAAGAGCTGTTGCGCCAGAGCCAGAAAACGCAGCAGATATTCAACATCGTCATGGGCTGTATTGCCGGCATCTCTTTGTTGGTCGGCGGCATCGGCATCATGAATATCATGTTGGCCTCGGTGCTCGAGCGCACGCGCGAAATCGGCATTCGCCGCGCCTTGGGCGCGCGGCGGCGCGACATCCTCGCGCAGTTTTTGGTGGAGTCGCTGTTGGTCAGCCTAATCGGCGGCCTGATTGGGGTAGTGCTGGGCTACGCCATCCCGGAAGTGATCACCCTGTACGCGGGCTGGCGCACCATCGTCCAGCCTTGGACCATTGTCCTCGCCTTTGGAGTCTCGGCCGCGGTCGGCATTGGTTTCGGCATCTACCCGGCCCGCCAAGCCGCCCTGCTCAACCCCATAGACGCCCTGCGCTACGAATAGTAGGGGGCGGTTTACCGCCCCCTACTTTGACGGCAATCGCCGCCTGACCTTACTTACTGACGTTACGCAGCGTCTTTCAGCACCCGCTACCGGTCTTGCCGCTCTCGATCCCGGATGGGACCAGGCCAGCAGCCAACCACCGGCCACTGATACCAAGCTTAGTGCGTAACGTCATCTTGCTCGAATAGCATCCATTCGCGGTTCGAGCCGCGAAATCACTGAACGCGAAATCACTGAAGGGGAGAGTAGAGTACAAAATGATGAGGAATGTCCTTCGTAGGGTCGGCGTTTTCTTTTTTTTAGGCTTTTTTGCTTTTCCGGTGTATTCGCAGGAGCCGCCCGACCCGCCGGGGAGCTTGTCGGCGACGCCGGGCGATGGGCAGGTGACGCTTGGTTGGACGGTCCCTGCTGACAATGGCTCGCCGATCACCCACTATGAATATCGGCAGCGCATTGATGAGGACGACGCTTCTTGGAATCCTGACTGGACGACGATACCAAATAGCAGTGCCCAGACGACGAGCTACACCATTGCTGGGCTAACCAACGGCACGACCTACCGGTTTCGGGTGCGGGCGGTCAACGCGGTGGGCGCCAGCGGGGCCGCCCGTACCAAGGCCACGCCGGTGTCGCCCAATCGTCCGCCGACGTTGGACGGTCCGAGCACAGTGACCGTGGACGAAAACAGTACGGATACCGTCGGCACCTACACCGCGACCGACCCCGATGGCGACTCGTTGACGTGGTTGCTGACGGGTACCGATGCCAGCGCCTTCGAGTTGCGAGAGACCGGCACGGGTCAATCTCTCTACTTCCAGCAGCCCCCCGATTTTGAGACGCAGCCGACCTACACGGTGGAAGTGGTCGTCACAGATGACGAAGCGTTGTCGGCGACCGTGGCGGTTTCCGTTACGGTGTCCAATGTTGATGAGCCGGGCACGATAGCGCTCTCTATGACGCAGCCAATGGTGGGCGAGCCGATCACAGCCACACTGGCAGACCCTGATGGCGGCGTGACCGATGTTGGGTGGCGTTGGTCGTCGGGGTCGGGCACCTCCGAGGGGCTTTCTTCGACGTTGAATATCACGCTCGCGATGGTTGGGACCCGGCTACAGGCGACAGCCACCTATGCGGACGGGCAGGGCACCGGCAAATCGGCGCAGTCGGCTCAGACCGAGGCGGTCATCGGCCCGCCCGACCCGCCGGGGAGCCTGTCGGCGACGCCGGGCGATGGGCAGGTGACGCTCGGTTGGACTATCCCCAACGACAATGGCTCGCCGATCACCCACTACGAGTATCGCCAGCGCATCGATGAGGACGACGCTTCTTGGAATCCCGACTGGACGACGATACCAAGCAGTGATGCCCAGACAACGAGCTACACCATCGTTGGGCTGACCAACGGCACGACCTACCGATTTCGGGTGCGGGCGGTCAACGCGGTAGGAGAAGGCGAGGCTGCCCGTACCAAGGCGACGCCGGTGCAGCCCAATCGTCCGCCGACGTTGGACGGTCCGAGCGCGGTATCGTTTGCCGAAAATAGTACCGATGCCGTCGGCACCTACACCGCGACCGACCCCGATGGCGACTCGTTGACGTGGTTGCTGACCGGCCGGGATGCCAGTGCCTTTGAATTGTCAGGCCGCGATACGACGCGCACTCTCTACTTCCAGCAGGCTCCTGACTTTGAGACGCAGCCGACCTACACGGTGGAAGTGGTCGTCACCGATGCCGGCTCGTTGTCGGCGACCGTGGCGGTTTCCGTTACGGTGTCCAATGTCGATGAGCCGGGCACGATAGCACTGTCTTCGACGCAGCCAACGGTGGGCGAGCCGATCACAGCCACACTGACCGATCCTGATGGCAGTGTGACGAGTGTTGAGTGGACTTGGTCGTCGGGGCCGGGCACCTCCGAGGGGCTTTCCTCAACGTTGACGCCGACCCAAGCGCAAGTCGGGACTCGGCTGCAAGCGACGGCCACCTATGACGACGGCCACGGGCTTGGCAAATCGGCTCAGTCGGCGCAGACCGAGGCGGTCATCGGCCCACCCGACTCGCCGGAGAGCCTGTCGGCGACACCAGGTGATGAGCAGGTAACGCTCGGTTGGAGTGCCGCCAACGACAACGGTTCGCCGATTACGCACTATGCGTATCGGCAGAGTGCCGACGGCGGCACCACGTGGAACCCGGACTGGACGACGATACCAAGCAGTGATGCCGAGACGACAAGTTTCACCATAGAGGATTTAGCCAACGGCACGGAATACACGTTTGAAATTCGCGCCGTCAACGCAGTGGGAGAAGGCGAGGCCGCCCGTACTACGGCGACGCCGGTGTCGCCCAATCGTCCGCCGACGTTGGACGGTCCGAGCGCGGTGACAGTAGAAGAAAACAGCACGGATGCCGTCGGCACCTACACCGCCAGCGATCCCGATGAGGACGAACTAACTTGGTCGCTGACCGGCCCCGATGCCCGCGCCTTCCGATTGGACGATACGGGCACGAGCCGCTCTCTCCACTTCCAGCAGCCCCCCGACTTTGAGACGCAGCCGACCTACACCGTCGAGGTGGTCGTCTCGGACGGCTTGTTGTCGGCGACCGTGCCGGTGGCTGTTACCGTATCCAATGTCGATGAGCCGGGTACGATAACGCTCTCTACGACGCAGCCAACGGTGGGCAAGCCGCTCACGGCCACGCTGGCAGACCCCGATGGCGGCGTGACGAATGTTGGGTGGCGGTGGTCGTCGGGGTCGGCCACCTCGAAAGGGCTTGCTTCGACGTTGAATATCACGCCCGCGCTGCTCGGGACCCGGCTTCAGGCGACGGCCACCTATGACGACGGCCACGGTGTCGGCCAATCGGCTCAGTCGGTTCAGACCGAGGCGGTCATCGACCGGCCGGCCGCGCCGGAGGACATAGCGGCGGCGCCGGACGATGAGCAGGTGCTGGTCGCTTGGACGGTCCCCCGCGACCACGGCTCGCCGATTACCCACTATGAATATCGCCTCAGCGACGACGGGGGCACCACGTGGGACCCGGACTGGACGACGCTACCCAACAGTGATGCCGAGACGGTCCGCTTCACCCGAACCGGGCTGACCAACGGCATCGAATACACGTTTGAGGTGCGCGCCGTCAACGCGGCGGGCCCGGGTCGGGCCGTCCGTACCAAGGCCACGCCCGAACGGCCCAATCGTCCGCCGACGCTGGATGGCCCCCGCGCGGGGACGGTGAAAGAAAACAGTACGGAGGCCGTTGGCCCCTACACCGCCAGCGACCCCGAGGAGGACGCCCTACGGTGGTTGCTGAGGGGTACCGATGCCCGCGCCTTCCGATTGGACGGTACGGGCCCGAACCGATCGCTCCACTTCCAGCAGCCCCCCGACTTTGAGACGCAGCCGACCTACACGGTGGACGTG
>JAJDVZ010000045.1:0-84335 GCA_022825835.1 Candidatus Latescibacterota bacterium | reverse complement strand
ATGAGTCCGCTGATAGGGCCTGCCAGTATATCTGGCAATTGAGGCCGCAGGAGCGATTGCAAAAAGCGGGCGTCTACGCTGATAATTTCTGGCTGAACTCATAAACCTTGTGTAAACGAACTTTTTGGCACCTACTTAGCTAGTAGGTATGATGGATGGGGAATGGCAATTTATCTTTCTACCAATACACCATCTTCGATCTGTACGATAATCTGTCCTAATTCTTGTATTAACCCAAAAGCAATGCTCTTGCGGTAACGCTGCCTAGGAGCTTCTCCTGAATAGTTTTCAAGCAGACCAGCACGCCAGCTTTCGAATTCGGTAGCCAGATCCTTGCCTTTTGCAAGGCGCACAGTCACATGTTTATAGTCCTTCGAGTATGATATGAAGATATGATCGACTTTCATATCTTCATCCAACTTTGAAATGCCTCCATGAAGATGGTACTGGTACTCAAAACTGCTCCCTTCAGTTGCAGATTTGACTTCATAATTTTCCAAGTCAGCACCGTAACCGGGTGTACCTTTTGAGCCTGTTAGAATGGAGCCAAATAACTCCCAATCAATAGATGGGACGCTACCAGCAACAGGTAATTGATGTGCCTCAAGTAATTCAAACCGCTCAATACGGTTGATATGCTTGGAGTAGTACTGGTAGGCGTCATTGATATTTAGCTGTTGCATAATAGTCTGAAACGGCGTTGGTGTATGAAGTTTCTAAAGGCGGTTCAAGACGACTTCGATCAGGTCCTAGCCACGTAGCGTCACGTTTTTTGGCGGGCCACCGCGCGCATCGCCCGATACATGCACGACAGCGACACCAGCACCCAAATCAAGGCAATCAGATACGCCAGATAGGGCACCTGCAACGGATCTATTCCCCAATAGGCCGACAGTATCCCAGCGTCCGTCCGCTCTGGATAGTACCACAGGTCCGTGCGGAAGTCGTAGAGACTGTACAGGCACAGCATCACTCCCATCCACACAGCGCCGATGCTCGCCATCCGCTTCGACTTGCAGGCCATGATGCACAGGACCAACCCGCCGCCGATCCCCAGTACGAAATCAACGCTCCCCGCCTCCAGCGGCGTGTAGATCAGGGTCATCCCCGCGCAGGACGCGCCAATGCACAGCAATACCAAACGCTGCGCCTGCGGATAAAGCGAGGTGTACATCAGCAATGCCCCCCACAGCGCCGACCCCACGTAGCCCGCCGCACTAATCAGCGGGAAGAATCCCCCCTTGATCAGGGTGTGCCCGGACTCGTTCCAATGGGTGCGGATTTCGAGGACCTCGCCGCCGGTAATCAGGGCCGCTGCCGCGTGATTGACCTCGTGTACTAGCACCACGAAGAAGCGGAACGGCTTAATCAACGCGGTGTCCCAAAAGGCCAGCGCCAGCCCCGTGCAAAGGAGATAGTAGCGAAATTGCCAGAAGACCTCGGCGATGTAACGGGTGCGGCGGAACATCGCCGCTAGCTACTAATCTGAGCGCCGATAAACGCAACGGCTTCAGCTAGCGGGAGCGGATTGAGCTGTTCGCCGGATCGCTGCCGGATTGCCACTTTGCCTTCTTCGATTTCGCGGTCCCCGGCGATCAGCATATAAGGCACCTTCTGCGTCTGCGCTTGGCGGATGCGCTTGTTGAGGGTCTCGCTGGCCGCGTCGAGTTCGGCGCGGATTCCGGCGGCGAGAAGCTGCTGGTGGAGTTGGGTTCCGTATTCGGCGTGGCGTTCGGCAATGGGCAAAACGACTGCTTGCACGGGTGCCAACCACACTGGGAATGCGCCGGCGTAGTGTTCGATCAAGAAGCCGATAAAGCGCTCGTGCGTGCCCAGCGGCGCGCGGTGGATGCAGATGGGCGTCTCCTCTTCGCCCGCCGCGTTGGTGTACGTCAAGCCGAAGCGGCCGGGCACGGCGAAATCGACTTGGTTGGTGGCGATTGTAAACTGCCGTCCGATGGCGCTCCAAACTTCGACGTCGATTTTGGGGCCGTAGAAGGCGGCCTCGTCGGGCACTTCCTCGTAGTTTATCCCGCCCCGCGCCATGGCCCCGCGCACCATGTCCTCGGTGCGGAGCCACCGCTCGGGGTCATCGACGTACTTGGCCCCCAGGCCCGAGGGTACATGGGTGCTCAAGCGCATCAGGTAATTCTCTATGCCGAACAGCTCGAAATAACGCAGATACATCTGGCAGACGGCGAGGAATTCCTCCTCGAACTGGTCGAGCGTGCAGTAGATGTGCGCGTCGTTCATCTGCATCGAGCGCACCCTCATCAAGCCGAACAACTCGCCCGACTGCTCGTAGCGATAGCAGGTGCCATACTCGGCCAAGCGCAGGGGCAAGTCGCGGTACGAGCGCGGGGTAGCGGCGAAAATTTTGTGGTGGTGGGGGCAGTTCATGGGCTTGAGATAGTACTTGACCCCCTCTAGTTCCATCGGCGGGAACATGGACTCGGCGTAGTACGGCAAGTGACCGCTGCGCAGATATATGGACTCCTTGCAGATGTGCGGCGTGCGCACGCGCTGATAGCCGGCTTCGTGTTCGGTCTTGCGGGCCAAGTCCTCTAGTTCGTCGATGAGCACTGCCCCCTTGGGCAGCCACAGGGGCAGGCCCGGCCCCACTTCGTCGTCAAAGGTGAACAACTCCAGTTGCTTACCCAGCGTGCGGTGGTCGCGCTTTTTGGCCTCCTCCAGCATCGCCAGATGGTGGTCGAGGGCCTCGCGGGTGGCAAAGGCCGTGCCGTAGATTCGCTGCAACATCTTGCGGCTCTCGTCGCCGCGCCAATAGGCTCCAGCCACGCTCAGGAGCTTGAAGTGTTTGACTTGCCCAGTGCCGAGCATGTGCGGCCCCCGGCACAAGTCGATGAACTCGCCGTCTTTGTAAAAGGACAAGGTCTGGCCTTCTTCCAAGTCGGCGAGGATCTCCTGTTTGTAGGGAGCGTTGGCGACCATCTCTTCCGCTTCTTGGCGCGCAACATCGATCCGCTCGAACTTGTGGTTTTGCTTGACGACCCGTTTCATCTCGCGCTCGATTTTTTTCAAGTCCTCGGGCGTAAAAGGCTCGGCCACGTCGAAGTCGTAGTAGAAGCCGTCGTCAATGGCCGGGCCGATGGCCAGTTGCGCGTCCGGGAAGAGGCGCAGTACGGCCTGCGCCAATACGTGCGACATGCTGTGGCGGTAGATCCAGGCGGCCTCGTCCGCATCCCAGGGAATGAGCTCGACTTCTGCCTCGCTGGTGAGTTGGGTGTGGAAGTCGATGCGCTCGTCGCCGGTGCGGGCGGCAATGTATTGTTTTAACAGGTCCTTGTTCTCTTGGGCGAGGATTTCCTTGAGCGTACCCTCGCCGGGGTATTCGATGTCCTGTCCTTGGGGGACTTTGATCAGCATGACGCGCTCCTTGGCATGAAAAAACCCGCTGTCATTGTAGCCGACAGCGGGGAAAGGTTGCAAAATAAACTTTAGTCCGTCGCTATCCGGCGCACATGGTCGTAGTCGTAGTGGTGGTAGTGGTAGCCGTCGGCCCCGACGGGAAACCGCTGAGGCTGTGTGCGGAAGCGACTGTGAGCATAGCAGAAATCATGGTGTATAAAATACCGGCAGAGGTCTGATTGTGCAAGAGCCTTTAGGTCAGCTCGTAGTGAGTGCGGTCGGGTAGGGGCACTGGCTGGCCGTCTTCGGTGTTGATGCTCCAATCGGCTAGCCGCAGGCGCATGGCGGCGAGGGCGTCGCGGTGTTGCTCCTCGTCGATCACATTGACCAACTCGTTCGGGTCGGCGACGAGGTCGTAGAGTTCGTCGCGGTCCCCCATGGGGTCGTGGACGTATTTCCATTCGCGGGTGCGCACCATCTTGCAGCGGCCAGCCGCCTCGCGCCACTGCAAGGTGTCGATGAGGGTCTTGCGACCATAGGGTTGAGGCAGTTTTTCCAAGTCGGCCATGGTAAAGAGCGGCCCCCCGCTGCCGTATTCGGAAAAGGTCGCGTCCCGAGGTGCAGCGTCGGTCGCGGTGGGCAGCGGCGTTCCGTGCATTGAGCGCGGCTGCGCCATTCCCTGCAAGTGCAACAGCGTCGGTACTACGTCGATCAGATTGGCCATACTCTGGTCGCGCACTCCAGCGGCGACCTGCCCGGGCCAAGAGACGATCAGCGGCACGCGCGTCAGGCTGTCGTAGAAGACCCCGCCCTTGCACTGCATGGCGTGTTCGCCCATGAAGTCGCCGTGGTCTGAACAAAAGACCACAATCGTCTGCTCCCGCAGCCCGAGTTCGTCGAGCTTGTCGAGGATCTGGCCGAGCGCGTCGTCGATAAAGCGCACCATGCCAAAGTACGAGGCCATGACGCCGTAGAGGTCTTCGGGCGGGTCGCGGCGCACCCCCAACATTTGGTAGAGCGCCCGGTTGCGCTCGGGCGCGCACTCGTCGTCGAATTCGTCGTCGCGCCAAGGGGGTAGATCAATGGCCGAGGGTGGGAACAAGGATGCGTACTCGGCTGGGCACAGCCACGGCTCGTGCGGGTCGGGAAAGGAAACCCACAGGGCAAAGGGCTGGTCTTGGTGTTTTTCGATAAAGCGCGTCGTCTGCCCGGCGATCAGGCCGGTGGAGTGGTCTTCCAGCGGCAACTCGGAGGTGCCGTAGCTAAAGCGGGGGTTCTGGTGGGCGAGTTGGCGATGCTCGGCGGCGACCTTGCGGCGACCTTCTTCCGGCCGGAACCAGTCCATGCCCCGCGTCTGTGGCCCTTCGTTGCGCCCGCCGTGGGTAAAGGCATTCCACACGTCGAAGAGCGCCAAATCCTCCTCCCGCTGGAAGCAGTGGTTTTTGCCGATCAGGCCGGTGGCGTAGCCAGCTTCCTTCCAGAGTTGCCAGGCGTGCGTGGCACCGGCGGGCATCAAGGTCTGGTTGCGCCGGCCGCCGTGCGAGTGGGGAAACTGCGAGGTCCAAAACGAGATGCGCGCTGGCACGCAGAGGGGGTGCGGGGTGATTGCATTTTCAAAGAGCACGCCGTCGGCAGCGAGGCGTTCCATGGATGGGGTTTGGCAGAAGGTGTTGCCGTAGAGATGGCTGGCCGTGGCGCGCTGTTGGTCGGTCATTATGACGAGGATGTTGGGGCGGTCGGTCATGGGGGGTTCCTTTGGGTGGATTGGATGCAGTGGAGGGAGAGGTCTCTCATCTACAGGATCAGCAAAGCCGAGGCTATGCTACTCCAGAATGGCCGTCATGTTACATCGTCGGCCTGTGTGTAGCTACGCTGGATAATCGGCGATAAATCTTTGCACGAAGGTATGGGCATCTTTGGCATCCTCAGGGGTAATCTTCGAACCTTTGCCATGAGCAGCATCATTGCGAAGGTCGCTAATGGATTGGATACGTCGCCATTTCGGTTGGTCATAGGCATTATCGCGGAGCAGGTCATTGTACTTTGAGATACTTCCTTTGCTGGGTAACGTAAGTCCATGTGCATGGATCATTTTTTGTAAATGATTTTCGAGAACGCAACCTGTGAGCACTAAAGCGGCAACATGATAACTAGCATCAAGAAGTTCAGATGCCTGTACAAGAAAGTCGTCGTGGATGTTGGCACGTAGCCTAGATTCGAGTGATTGCAATAACCCTTGGTCGACCGCATTGCGAAGAGAGGTAAGTACGCCCGTTACGGTGGGAATAAATGACAAATTATAATTCTCAAACGCGAGTGGGGATAATACACGGTCTTGCGGAATATTCCTGTAGTACTGGCTGTCCTTGCCTGAGATTCGTTCGATGGTAGCGAGAGCAGAAGTAACAAATGTCCTAAGTTCTGCTTCCGGTACACTTGACTTGTATGTCCAGCTATCTGATCGAAATGACGCAATCACTCTTTGGCCCGTTTCGATGAGTCCGTCAATCTCTGTCAATACTTCCTTCTTCATAAGATATCGTCCCTTGGGTAAGAGGGGGAATTACAAACTCCGCATGTTCCCGAGCCTGTGCTACTCCAAAATGGTCGCCATGTTCGTCTTGGCGACCTCATTCTCAAAGGCGCTGTCGCAGAAGATGACCATGGCGTCGCCCGTAGGTTTGAATTGTTTGTGTCACTCGGCAATGCTGAAGGCTAGTGAACGGGAGAACAGAGGGCAGTCAGCGTCTATGAGTAGCGTCCAATTGTCGGTTAAGGGAGCGTCCAATTTTCGAATGACAATCTAGCGAAGGGGACGCGTTAGTCAAAATGAGTCACTGAAGACAGCACTGAAAAATATCATTTGTTAGAAAATATAAAATATGATAACTTAGTCAAGAGGTTAATCAAATACCCCACGAGGAGAAACAATGGCTGGTGAAGAGCACATTGCCGCGAATATCGCCCGGCTGCGGCTAGACCGGCAATTGACCCAGGAGGAACTCGCCCGCAAGGCGGGACTCTCGCGGATAGCGCTCGGCAAGATCGAGCGAGGCATCGTCGTCCCACGCGCCCGGACCCTTACCTCTTTAGGAAAAGCGTTAGGCGTTCCGCTCGGCGATCTCGTAACGCCTGTTCGGCCCCTTGAGACCGTGCGATTCCGCGTCCAGGCACGGGTCCACGCTCGGGCGCAGATTCTAGCCGAGGTCGCAAACTGGATCGACGCCTATACCCAAGTCGAAGCCGATCTCGGCCAGTCGTGTCCCTTTCGGTTCAAGGCCGTTCGCACTCAGCACGGGAACCCGGTGAAGGCCGCACAGGCCGCTCGCAAAGCCATCGGGCTTGGGCCGGAAGAGCCGGTGCGCGACATCTGCGGGTTGCTCGAAAGCAACGGAGTAAAGCTCCTGCTCTTCGATAAGAAGAGCGACTCCTTCTTCGGGCTGAGCGTCGGTGCAAGGGACGGCGGCCCTGCCGTGGTGGTCAATACTTGGGAGCGAATCTCGGTGGAGCGCTGGATCTTCACTGCGGCACACGAACTCGGCCATTTGTTGCTCCACCCTGATGAATATCGGCGAGACGCCACCGAACTCCCTGTGCAGACAGAGCGCGAGGCCGACGCCTTTGCAAGCCACTTCTTGATGCCAGAGGCCGCGTTTGCGTCGGAGTGGGACGGGACTCGGGGGCACCCGCTTCTTGTCCGCGTCCTCAAGGTTAAGCGCATCTTCCGAGTGAGTTACAAAACCGTGCTCTACCGGCTGGTCGAGTCGGAGCGTGAAAGCTCGGATATCTGGCGTGCATTCCAGCGCCAGCATCGCAGTTACTTCGGCAAGACGCTTCGCAGAACCGAAGAGCCCGCAGCACTTAAAAGAAGCGAGTTCGCTTGGAATTGGAGCCGCTCCGGTGAGCCAGAGGGCCTCTCCCGGCACGACTTTGTCGAGGATCGCCTCTCGCGACTCGTGCGACAGGCGCTCGAACAAGAGCATATTTCACTCGGGCGTGCCGCCGAGATTCTGGGGCGGACCCGGGAGGAGATGAGGAGGCAGGCACGTGAGTGGGTGGGGTAGATGGCGATGGCCCAGACCGTACTTCTCACCGACGCAGATGTGCTCATTGACCACCGAGAGTCGGAGATCATCTATAGTACTCCGTTGAGAACTTTCTATATTACGTAGGAAAATCTCGCAGGCAGTACGATTTGAACGGGTCGCCCCAACCACAGGGCCGCCTCGCGCGGATGGCCAAGCCGGATAACGACCTATGAATCGACCGTCGCGTTTTGCGCGCACCACCGCTGGCTTAGACCTCAATGCCCTGCTCAGCCCGCTGCGCAAATGTTTTTGGCTGTCGCTGGGGATCGCCGTGCTCCTGAACGCGATCTTGGTTCTGCTCAATCCCTTCCAGCAGCAGGCTGAAAAAGCGCCCCGGCCGCTAACCACCAAATTCGTCAAACGCCAACCGCGCCTGACCAAGGCGCTGGAATTGCGCAAAATTCCCCAACGCAAGCGCCCGATGATCCGCCGCCAAGTGCGCGCTGCCGCCGCTCGCATGGATCAGGTGCAAGCTACCGCAGCGTTCTCCACGCGCGCCATCATCGCGCGTTCGACCGGCATAGCGAATATGCTCCAAGTCGGACAGAGCAACCCACAGACGCTCCAAGCGGCGCTGGAACCGGTCGTGGGGGTAACCGCGAACTTGGGGATCAACCGCGCGTCCGAGCACAAAATCGACATGGGCTTGGAGATGCTGGATGTCGATGCCATGGACACGGGCCGCTACCGAGCCTTGGTGATACAGGACCCCGACGACAAACAGGGGCTCAAGGGCTTTGTCAAATTCGCCCGCGTGGTCTCGGCCACGTATATGGCCGAAACCCAGACCAATGTCGTTGATGGCGGGCTCAACAATCGGGAAATCGACGTCCTGCGCGATATGCTCAACGAGTGGACCGGCTTGCGCACCGAGTTCGTCGGCAGCTTTACCTTTGATGACGATCGCTTTCTAACGGTGCCAATCGTCATCCCCCAAGGCGAGCCTAACGAAAATGAGTTGGACAATCTGGTGCGCTACCTACTGGCGGGGGGTTTTGTCATGGCCGAGCAATTCGACTTTGAGGGATTTTGGACCGAGGCCCTGGAAAAGTACGGGGGGCTGATCAAGGGACGCGATTTTTACACCGAACGCCTGCGGGAAGACCATCCGATATTCACGGCCTATTTTGACTTGGGAGACGGCGTCGCGCAGGGTGCCTCGCGTTTTGACGATCCGTACTACTGGAATGTGGTAAAGGGCTTGTACGTCAAGGGACGACTAGTGGCCGTGCCTCGGGCTAACTCGGGTATTGGGGGGTATATGGGCTTTGCCGCCGAACGCGATGCGACCCGCATCCTCCAGTTTGCGGTCAACACTGTGATCTACGCTCTGACCCAAGAGGGGTCCATGACGCAGCGGTTGATGCAGATTGTCCACTGAGTAGGGTGCCGCTACTCTGGGCAGGTCAGTTCCTTTTCGAGGAGGTCTTGATTGACCGCGTAGTTTACCGGCACCTCGATTAGATGGACGCCCGGCGCGGCGAGGCACTCGCGCATGGTCGGCAGCAGATCGTCGGCCGCGCCGATGCGGTGCCCGTAGGCCCCATAGCTGGCGGCGTATTGCACGAAATCCGGGTTGCCGTAGTCGAGGCCCCAATCGGCAAAGCCCATGTCGGCCTGCTTCCACTTGATCATGCCGTAGCCGTCGTCGCGCAGGATGAGAACCACGAGGTTCATGCCGAGGCGCACTGCGGTCTCCAACTCTTGGGAATTCATCATAAAGCCGCCGTCGCCGCAGATGGCCATGACCTGTTTGTCCGGCTCCACTAGCCGTGCCGCCATGGCCGAAGGCAAACCTGCTCCCATGGTCGCCAGCGCATTGTCCAGCAGCACGGTATTGGGTTCGTGGGCGCGGTAGTTGAGGGCGAACCAGATCTTATAGACGCCGTTGTCGAGGCATATAATGCCGTCGTCGGACATGACGCGGCGCACGTCGGCGACGAGCCGTTGGGGCGCGATGGGAAAGCCTGGATCGTCGTTGCCGACTGCGCGGATTTCGTCGATCCACTTTTTGACCTTGGCGAAATAGCTGAAGTCCCAGGTCTTTTGCCGGTTGATCCGCAGCAACAATTGCCAGATGCTGTTGCCAATGTCGCCGATGACCTCTAGCTGGGGGAAATAGACCGGATCGACCGAGGCCGAAGAAAAGTTGACGTGAATTACCTGTAAGCTGTCCGGCTCCATGAAAAATGGCGGCTTCTCGACCACGTCGTGCCCGACGTTGATGATGAGGTCGGCGCGGTCGATGGCGCAGTGCAGTGGGTCGTTGGCCGACAGCGCGGCGTTGCCCAAAAAGAGCGGGTCGCGTTCGTCGACGACGCCCTTGCCCATCTGGGTGGTGAAGAACGGGATGCCGGTGTCGCGGATGAAGTTGAACAGCATCTTGGAGGTGCGCTTGCGATTGGCCCCGGCCCCGATGAGCAAGAGGGGGCTTTGCGCCTCTTCGATTAGGGTCGCGGCTTGGGCGATGGCCTTTTCCTCCGGGATGGGGCGCCGCACGCGGTCCTTGGGAAAAAGCGGCGTATCGGTCTGTTCGCAGGCGATGTCTTCGGGCAGTTCCAAATGCACGGCCCCGGGCCGCTCCTCCTCGGCTAAGCGGAACGCCTCGCGGACGCGGGAGGGCACGCTGTCGCCGCTGACGATCTGGTGAGTGTACTTGGTCAGAGGCTGCATCATTTCGACGATATCGACGATCTGGAATTGCCCCTGCTTGCTCGACTTGATGGGCTTTTGGCCAGTGATCATCAGCATGGGCATGGCACCGAGTTGGGCGTAGGCCGCGGAGGTGACGAAGTTGGTCGCCCCCGGTCCTAGGGTAGCTAGGCAAACGCCGGTCTTGCCGGTGAGGCGGCCGTACGTGGCGGCCATGAAACCCGCGGCCTGCTCATGGCGGTTGAGAATCAATTGGATCTGCTCGGACCCGCGCAGTGATTCGAGCAGGTCGAGGTTTTCCTCGCCCGGGATGCCAAAGAGAAATTCCACGCCTTCGTGCTCCAAGGCGCGGACGAAGAGATCGGATGTTTTCATTAAATGGTGCTCCTTGTGCTAAACGCTCGGCAGGACGGCTCCGACCCGCTGAGCGCAATCGAGGATTTGCCGCCAAGTTTCTTCCTCGACGACTACACCGGCCTGCCGCCGCTGTCGCTCTTGCTTTTCCAGCTCTCCGGGCAGCAGGATGGCATCGACGCCTTCGGCCTTGGGCGAGGCCCGCAAGTAATCCGCGAACGCCCGTACTTGGGCCGCGTACTCAGCAAACGGCTGGAAGCGCCCAATGTCGATGACCAGCAGGAAGCAGCCGTTGCCGACCCGCGTCTTCCGGCCCCGCGCACAACCCGCCCCGCTCAGCGCCCCGCCCAACAGTTCCACCACGACCCCGAGTCCGTAGCCCTTGTGGCCCATGACGCCGCCAAAGGGCAAGAGGCTGCCGCGCGGCTCGTCGTAAAAGTCCGCCGGGTCTGTCGATGGCTGGCCAGCCGCGTCGATGATCCATCCCTCGGGGACCGGCTCGCCTCGGTTGCGCTTGACCCGCACCTTGCCCTCGGCCACCACGCTGGTCGTGATGTCCAGCACGAGTGCGCCGCCTTCTCCGTCGGGCCAGCCGCCCGCCAGCGGGTTGGTGGCCAAGCGCCCGGCGATACCGCCCCAAGGGGCCACGCTGGCACCGCCGCCGTGCGAGTTGGCGCAGAGCAGGCCGATCATGTTGGCTTCGGCGATGCGCTCCACATAGCTGCCGAGGCGACCGATGTGGTTGGAGTTTTTGACGGTTATGGCTGCGACTCCGCAGTTACCGGCGCGTTCCAAGCCCATCTCTACGGCTTGGTTCATCACGACTTGGCCAAATCCCCAGTGTCCGTCGAGCACGGCCGCGGCGGTCGTCTGGCGCACGATTTCGACCTCGGCGTGGGGGACGATCTCCCCCTTTTCAATGGTGCTTATGTATTGGGGAATGCGGATGACGCCGTGCGAATCGTGTCCCACGGCATTGGCGTCGGCTAGCAGCTTGGCGACGACATCGGCTGCCGCAGGCGGCGCACCGGCCGCCGCGAAGATGGCTGCGCCGACTTGGCGCAAGTGTTCGATGGAGAATACGGGCATAATTATCGGGGTATAGACGACGCCAGTACGGCCAGCAGGTCTTGCGCCTGCTCCTCGGAGAGTTTGGCTCGCCGCCGCGCTTTGTCAATTAGGGTTTCGGAACTAGCGACCTTGCCGTCGGAGTATATCTTTAGGGCTTCGCGGCAGAGCGATTGCACTAAGCGGATAGCTTGGTCGCCATCTACGCCGACTTCGGCGGCGGCTGTTTCGATCTGCGACTGTAGCTGCCCCTGCTCTAGGTCGGCCAGCGTCTTGGCCAGTAGTTTTTGCAAGAAGTGCTGAGCCTGCGCCCGCCAAGTCCCCGCGTATTCGGCGATGTCCATGACAATCCCGTCGGTGCGGGCATTAATGCGGTCCGCAGTCAGGCGCGTCAGCGAGTGGGTCAATCTATAATAGAGCGAATCGACTTGGCCTTGCGACACTTCCGCGTCGTCGTTGAGCGCCCGCACCCAATCCGGCGCTGGATGCCTCTTGGCCAACAACGACCAGTTCTTCCGCGACTTGGCTGGTGCCGACGCAGTTTGCACAGCTTCTTGTGGCTTTCTTGCGGTCGTTACCGCGCCAGAATCTCTGCTAGCTGCCTTAGTTGGAATTTCTCGCTGTGCGACCGGACTTTTCTCAACGGCAGCTGAGTCTTGTTTAGCCGGAGCCTTGGCTTCATCTGGTTTCTGCTGGACCACCTTCGGCACGGTAATCTCCCGCTTCTTCTCCGCGATCTCCGCGATGACCTGCTGCTTGGGGGGCAGCAGGCGCAACCCCGGTGGTCGCCCCTTGAGCTGGACCTTGCCCTGCCACCAGATCCACTTGTTGCTCTGTCGCACTTTGTCGCGCAATTCCTCGTTGGGCAGGTCGGAATCCGGCAGCAGAAAGAGCGCGTCGAGCACCATGTCGGGCTGGGGGTAGAGGCCCAGCCAGCGCCAGGGAATGCCCACTTCAAAGGTGTAGAGCTGATCGCGCTGTGCCGCGCCGGCTTTTACGGGCGCGAGCTCTGTAGGCTTTCTGCGCTGCATGCCCCCCCACAGATAGGGCGTGCCGTTGGCCGGACTCAGCCAGATGGTATGTCCCAAGGGCTTCTCGGGGCCGCGCAGGAAAATTTTCAGGTGATCGTAGTAAAACATCGCGTCCTTGCGCTCCCCGGATGGGCCGCGCCATTCGCTTTTGTCGGGGGGAATCTGTTGGGCATCTACGATATCGTCAACTACCGCGGCTGCTACGTACACGTAGTCGGCGTCCCACATCAGATAGAGATCGGCCTCGTGATCCGACGGGCCGGTAAAGGCCCCGCGCACGCCCACTCGCTCGCCGCCGGGGACTAGGCCGATGCGCTCGGGTGTGCCCCACTCGACCAATATGCCGTCGAGCGTTGGCTTGGGAGTTGCCGGTACCACGGCGACCGGCTCTGCGCCGACGACTCCCACAGCTAGCAGGCTCGCCCACGCGGCCCAGGCAGCGCGCCTCATACTCACTCGTCCCAATCGGGCCGCTCGAACATGGTGATTCCCTTCCTCGACATAATGGCTCAATCACCTGCTAGTTATTTCGTGCGGATCGTGCGGAATGCGGGTTGGTGGGGGAATAGTACGACCGCTCTTGTAGCGGGTCAACCGCGACATGGTAGGGATGGTCAATAAGCCAATCCCACCGGTATGAGCCGTTTGATTACTGCGGCCTCCCCTTCGACTTCTAGCCCGAGCAGGTAGAGGCCCGTCGGTAAAAGTGCCCCGCTGGCGTCGCGGCCATTCCAACTGATGCGCTGTAGGCCCGACTTCTGGCTGCCTGCCGCTAGGGTGGCGACCTTGCGGCCGTCGAGCGCGTGGATATTCAGGCGACTTGCCACGGTACGGGGTAGTCCTAAGAGAGTATATTCGATTTCCAGCAGGTCGTTGACGCCGTCGCCGTTGGGCGTGATTACGGCGGTAGAGAGGCGCAGGTCGCGGATTTTCTCGGCCTGAGTGGTCGAGGAAGCAAGGACGCGCAGGGTACTGGTGGCAATGTCAGCGCCGACGTCGCCACCCTGCACGGGCTGAGGCAGACTTTGACGCTGGCTGTCGAGTACTTCGCCGTCAAAGGTCCAAGCAAAGTCGAAGACCTCGGCGGCGAAAACGACGCGGATCAACTCGTTGCGCCCGGCGCTCAGGCGCTCAGGCAAGCGTATCGTCAACCCGTCCGCGCTTTCAACTACCTCGCTCGCTTCCACCTGTCGCAAAGGGATGCCCATTTCGAGGTGCTTGAAAGCGGGCGGTCCGCCGGTGTGGATGCGCAGCGCGTCGAAACCCGTGTCAGCGCCGGAAACTTCCGCTTTGACATCGTAAACGAACTCCGTCATCGCGCCCATCTCCACCTCGGCAACGCCGCGCAGGGGCTGCGGGTCGTCCGAGCGGGCCACTTCGCCGATGACCGAGGTAGCCAAAGTTGGCGAGGTTTCGATCCACAGGGAATCGAGCCGCACGAAGGCGTCGAAATCCTCGCTGTTCAGCAAAATTTTTAGCTGTAGATGGGAGCCGGATCGCAGGCCGAGCGTTTGGCCCGACTCGAACGTCGGGACCGACCAGAAGGTCCAGTTATCTTGGTCGTATTCGATTCCAGCGCGAATTCCCGGTTTGGGGCGCGTCGCCAGCGTCAGCGTTCCGCCCTGGCCATCGTCGGTGTTGACTGCCCCGCTCGGATTTTTGAGTACGTCTTGGTAGCGTTGCTGCGACACTGGGACGCGGGTGCCCATGTCGGTGAACTCGTAGTAGATGTCCGGCTTGGGGTCAATGCCAGTGCGCGCCTCGACTTGGATTGAGACGGGGGCGTCGAGGGCTTCCACCGGCTCGCCATCCACTATTCGCAGCGGGGTCGCCGACCAAGAGAAGCGACCGAAGTTGACTTTCTGTCCCAAGTCGAATATCCGCGTCTTGTACACCGCACGCAGGGGAACACCCTCGCCGAAGATCTCGAAATCGCCGATGGTGCCTCGATAGGCTTGGCCCTTGGCCCAAATTTCCTGTGAGGATATTTGCAATGCCTCGATCTGCGCGGCTTCGAGCGAGCGCGAGAGCCGACGGATATAGCGGGCGAAGCGCACGTACTGGCGGGGAAACTGGTGCTGCACGACGGGGCGGAAATTCTCCTGTACGTCGGCGATCTGCTGCCATTCGTTCGGGTTATGGGCGGCGATGTAGAGTTCGTAGGCGGGTACGACATCTTCGCGCAGACTGTTGCCGTCCGAGCGGTATCCCTGCGAGGGCGTGTAGAACCCAAAGGAGAAGATCGGCACTGGCACTGCTAGATCGAAGGTAAAGGTGCGGCCGTCGGGACTGGCGCCCGAAGAGGGTGCCAGATAGGACGTGCTGTCGCCATCGACCAAGCGCAAATTGCCAGACACTCGCGGTCTTTCGCCATCGACGTAGCCCAGTTCGCGGGGGGTCCAGTCGCCCCAGTTGGTCAGATAAGAGAAGACGGAGCGGTCGGGCTGTATGTAGATGGGCTGTATCGCGCCAGGCGTGGTCGTTTCATCAATGAGAATGGCGACCGAGTCGTGCTCGGCCCACTCCAAGCCGCTACCGCCTAGCTGCCACAAGGCAATGTCGGCCTCCGCTGTGGAGATCCACGACGCGACCAGCCATAGCAAGAGGGCCGATCGGTTGGTGAGAAGCCTATTCATTAGTAGGCCACCGAGATCAGACGATTCTCGCTGCGGGTAAGCGCGTCCCCTTCCGCGGTGACGCGGAGGATGTAGATACCCGGCGCGACCATGCGGCCTTGGTTGTCGCGTCCGTCCCATTCATAGGTCTGGTGGCCGGCCGTGGTGGCTGCGTCGCTGATGAGGGCGACGCGGTGCCCGGTCAAGGTATAGACGCCGATGACGACTGGTCGGGGGTCGAGCACCTTGAACAGGTCGAGGTCAATTTGCAGCCGGTCTGAGATGCCATCGCCGTTGGGCGTTATTACCCGGTTCGATAGCGACAGATCCGCAAAGAGTCGCCCGTCAGTGGGCAGGGAGACAAAGGTGCGGTCGCTGGCGATGGTTTCCTCGGCATCGCCGGAATCGACCTGTTGACGCGCAGTGGTTGACAGGGCGCTGTTGAACAGAAAGGCTTCAAAGCGGGTCTGGTTGAGATAGAGGGTGCTCTCGAAGTCGATTTCGATTAGGGTCGAGCGTCGCACCGGCTCGGAGAGGAAGAGCTTGAAACCATTTTCAGTTTCTTCGACCGTGGGGGCAGCCGGCTCGCCCGCGAGGCGCAGCGCGCGGAAGGAGGCCCCGGCGGTGGAGGCGAGTTGGATCTGATCGAAGCCCCGGCTCGACGAGACGAACTCGGAGCGAAGATAGTAGGTAAACTGACTCATTTCGCCGGGGGCGACCTCGACGGGAAAGACTTCGGCGCGCGTTTCTTGAGCGAACGGATTGTCGAATTCGAGGACGATCTCGTCTAAAGTGGCGGCGGCGAAAGGATCTTCGGAGAGGAAGCGGATGTCCAATTGCACGTAGCGTCGAGGACCGGGCGAGAGAAAGACTTGGCCAGAGGTCGCGTAAGCCCGGCTCCAGTTGCTCCAGTCGGCTCCGGCGGTGCGGAGGGTGTCGATGGCTCCTCGGAAGCTGGGGATCAGCTTGTCGTATTTTCGCTGGGTGACTTGCTTGCCGTTTTTGTCGTAGAAGACGTACTGGTTGTCGAGGATGTTGCCGGTGCGGCTGCGAATTTCGACGCGAGACCCCGGCGGCGCATCGAGGTCCCAGCCAATTTCCGCAATGTGCTGTATGGAACCGAGGTCGTAAATCGGCGAACGCGCCCTGACTTCGGCTGGATAGCCCTCGCCAAATATCTGCCACTCGGCCGTGGTGCCGATGCGGCCGTTAAAGGCTTCAAAGCCCTCGGACATGGGGAAGATCAGCCGCACGTGGCGGACTTTGCGCAATGGGAAGCGCTCTTGGAAGTGGCGGACTTTCGTCAGATTGCGGCGATCCGAGGGCAATTCGCCCAGCAACTCCCAACTCAACGAGCCATCCGGTGCCCGAGAGCCGTCGGAGACAAAAAACTGATACCACAGATAATTGAAGACGCCAGACCGGTGGCGACCCGAGCCTTTGCCCGGGGCTACGCCGCTGTCATCGCCGAGCATCCGCACTCTGTCCACCCAGTACAGCGCGCCTAGGTCTATTTCAAACTGACCGATCTGCTGTTCGGGTTGCGTGCCCGAGCCGCCGCGATGCACCGTGCCCCAATAGGTGGTGATATCGCCATCGACGAGGGTATTGCTGATCCCCCTCGATTCGATGAGGGTGCGGCCCAACTTAGAGGTGGCCTCAGAGATGATTTCGACGCTGCCGCCCCTACCCCAGATCCCCAGTGAAAGGTTGTCGCCGATGCTTTCGACCACCACCTCGCTCAGGCGGATATTCTCCGTGGGCAGGTCGGCCTCAATGCGGATATTCTTCAGCGGCTTGAGCGCATAGTCAATCTCGATGACGTGTGCTTCGTTAAAGCTGTAGCGCCAGCGCTTGTTGTAGCGCAGGGTGCCGGGGAGAATGGAGTTGGCATTGCTAAAAAAAGGCTCGCCATCGGAGGTGAGGATCTTGAAAAACTCCAGCGGGGTGCTGTCGGCGGCGAAGTGGAGCTGGATGTTGCGCGCCGAGACCACGCGCCCCAGATCGACTTCGATCCACCAATCCTCGACGCTGGCGTTTGGACCGGGAGCCCAATAGGTCGTCCGGTCGCCGTCGATGAAATGGCGGGCGTCGCCGGGGTTGGAACCCACTTTGCGGATGCCGCCGCTGGCAAAGTCAGAGGCGTTGGCGACGGCGTTGATGTTGCGGCGGACAAAGGAGGGTTTGAGCGTACCGCGCGCGACTTCGACGGCGTCGCCGGGCAGTTGCCATTGGCGCCAGTCGTTGGAGGTGGCGATGCGAAGTTGGTCGCCAGCGAGGGGCGTGGCGAGCAGTAGAGCACTTATGAGGATGGCGTTGTGCATGGGATTTATCCGGTTGAGGCGAGCCAATAACCCAATATAGGACGCGCAAAAGGAGACTAACAACAAATAATTCTTCGCGCTAGGCCACTCCTATGGAAGCGTGAATTTGCGCGAACTTCCATGCGCCCGCTTCTCGCTCCAATACGCCCGTCAAACGCAGGGATAGTTCCTCGTCCTTGCCCTGCCATTTGAGCCGCCACTGCTGCCGGGTGTAGAACCAAGCCACCGAGTCGCGCTCCTGCACGTCGAGATGTTCTGTGTGGATGGAGAAATCCCGGGTACTGGCGACGTGGTGGTGGTAGTACTGGGCAGCGCGTCCACCGCCCTCGATGTATTCCCCCGGTTCAGTGCCGATCTTGACAAAGTGATCGGCTGGAGAGATGAACTCGATGAGCCGGTCTGCATCGCCGGTTGTCAACGCGGCGAAATAGGCCTCGACTGTCTGGCGGGCGTTCACGGCACTCGCTCGTAGGGAATGGAGGCTTGGGGCATAATGGCATCTCCTCAGTGAATTTGCAGGTAGCGTAACTTCTTGCGATCCGCAGTCATTCGCAAGTTTGACATTCAACGGCTCGCTTGTATAATTGAGCCTCCCTCATCGCTTTCCTAGTATCCGACGCCATGGCCCGCATCCTGCTTGTCCTCCTCATCGCCGTTCCGCTCCGCGCCGACATCTACGACCGCCTCGACGAACTGACCCATCACCTGCGCTCGGGTGGGGTGCCCCGCGACGGCATCCCGGCCATGACCAACCCCCTGAGCGTTGCGCCGGAAGACGCGTACTATCTCGCGGATTCGGATCTAGTCCTCGGCGTGGTGGCAAACGGCGCAGCGCGGGCTTATCCGCATCGCCTCGGTTGGAAGCACGAAGTCATCAACGACCAGCTCGGCGGCCAGTACATCAGCGTCACGTTCTGCCCGCTGACTAGCACTGGACTCGTTTTTGACGCAACGGCCCCGGACTCGGGACAAATCGAATTGGGTGTTTCTGGCATGGTGCTCAACAGCAACTTGGTGCTGTACGACCGGCGCGACGAGAAAACCCTATACCCGCAGATGATCTACGCTGGCATCAGCGGTGCGCACAAAGGGCAGCGCCTCCAGCTCTTGCCCGTAGTCGAGACGACGTGGGGCCTGTGGCGCGCGCTGCATCCGCACACCACGGTCGTCCAAGCGGCGACCGGCCTCGACCGCTACCCGGATTATATCCGCGCCCTGTATCCGCTCGATGCGTACGGCCACTACCCTTATGGCAATTACCGCAGCGACCATCGGATGATTATTTTTCCGCTGACTACCGCTCGGCCTAGCGATCGCTTGTCGGCCAAGGAAATGGTCTTGGGGTTGCGAGTCGCTGGCGAGAGCAGGGCCTATCCGTTCAGCAGGATGCCCGCTAAGGCCGTCATCAATGATCGCGTCGGCGACCGCGATGTGCTCGTGCTCTACGACGCCGAAACGGCCACTGCCATTCCCTACAGCCGCGTTGTTCGCGGCCAAGTTTTGAGCTTTCGCATCCTCAGCCGCACCGGCGACCTTCGGCTGAGCTCAGGTCGAAGCCTGCCGTTGGCCTTTGCCGACATGGAGACCGGCAGCGAGTGGAACATGCGCGGCGAGGCCCTTGCTGGACCGCTCAAGGGAGCGCAGTTAGAGCAAATCCCAGCCTATAATTCGATGTGGTTTGGCTGGTCGGCTTACTGGCCGAAAACCCGTTTGTGGAACGGCAAGGGCATCTTGCCGCCACCCTGATTCTGATAAGGAGCTTAACCATGCACGAAGTCCCCAAAGGGAAAATTACTTGCATTGAAAAATGCGTACTGCGCGGCACTCGGCCGCGCTACATAGGCTTCAACGCCCGCATTCCCGCGCACGGATCGCAGATCTCGGATCCGGTCGTCCGAATTCGCACGGACAGTGGGGCTTGGGGCTTGGGTTGGTCGCGCATTGGCGAGGACGAGGCGCGGGCGCTGCTCGGCAAGGAGATCGGCGATCTCTTCCAACTCCCCGACGGCTGCCTGCCCGCAGGCCGCAACCTCGACTTGCCGCTGTGGGATTTAGTGGCGCGGATGATGGATTTGCCGCTGTACCGCTTGCTCGGTGCCCGCGGCAAACGCGAGGTCGAAGTGTACGACGGCTCGGTCTATATCGACGATTTGGAAGCCGCAGATGAGGAACAGGTCAAAGACATCTTCCGCGGCGAAGTAGAAACCGGCCATGAGCACGGCTATTTGCACTTTAAGATCAAGGTTGGCCGCGGCGCGCGCTGGATGCCCACGGACGCGGGCCTCAAGCGCGACGAGTTGGTCATTCGCACGGTGCGCGAAGCCGTCGGCCCGCGGGCCAAGGTGCTCATCGACGCCAACATGGGCAATACGCTCAACACGGCTATCGCCCTGTTGGACGCCTGCGCGGACGTGGACATCTATTGGTTTGAGGAGCCTTTTGCCGAAGACGCCCCGCTCAATCAAGCACTCAAGGAACACATCGTCTCAAATGACTGGGACACGCTGGTGGCCGACGGGGAATTTGCGCCGCCGCCGTACTTTTTTGATTTGGTAGAGAAGGGATTTATCGACGTGGTGCAGCACGATTTTCGCGCCATGGGGCTGACGTGGTGGCGGAGCACGTCGGCACGGCTAGAGCAGTGGAACGCGCTCTGCGCTCCCCACTGCTGGGGGTCGTACATCGAGCGCTTTCACCACGCCCATTTTGCCGCTTCTATCCCCAACTTCTGCCTGCTCGAAGCCGCACCGGCTGCCATGACCGGGCTGATCACCGATGGCTGGCGACTGGCCGACTCCATCCTGCACGTACCCGACACACCCGGCGCAGGTCTCGACATCGAGCCGCGCATCTTCGCGCAGGGCATGGAGGATCGAGAGGGGTTTAGGGTGGTGATGTGAGGGTGAAAATTAAAGAATAGGGAGGCGAAAATCGCAGTTATGCATATCTTTGTACAATCCCCTTTATCCCCTGCCGTTTTTCTGTCCTAAATACGCTGTAAGTGAGGAGGAGTGTGCGATGACAGACGATCTTCATATCAACCCGTTCGAGAAGATCGACACCAATCAGGTCGCCGAAGATCTGCATATCGTAGAGGATAGCCAACGGAACGCGAGGCGGGGGCGGCCCGCATTAGACAGTACGGAAGACGATCTCGACCCCACCGAACGCAAGGTTATCGGGCTAATTGAGAGCGCTCAAGCGCAGGCACAGCAGGTGTGTGAGAGCGAGCTAAAAGCCTACCGGGAGCGGCTCGTCGCGCTAGATTTTCGGGAGCAGCTAAGCTCTATTGACATTGAAACGGCCAAACAACGAGCGGAATTCGATCAGCACGTCGATAAGGCCATCGTGGAGTTGAGCAGAGAACAACAGGGGCTGCGCCGCAAAAAAGAAGACATGCAGCAGTTTAAGGAACAAAATGGCCTCAGCCGCGAGCCGCAGCCCCGCAGTTGGGACGATAAGATATTTAACATCGGCATCATCGCCGTGCTCTTTCTCATTGAGACATTCGGCAATGCCTCCTTTCTGGCCAAGGGCAACGAATTTGGGCTGTTCGGCGCGTACACCGAGGCGATTGTCATTTCGTTTGTCAACCTCGGGATTGCCTTTTTGCTCGGCATCCTCGTGACCAATTTTAACCACGTTCACCGGGTCAGAAAGTCCGTGGGCATCCTCACCGCAGTGGTGTTTCTGGCCTTTGCATTGTTTTTCAACCTAATGGTGGCGCACTACCGAGAAACAACGGGCACGGTGCTCGACGAAGGGGGCAAACTCGCCATCGCCGCTTTTGGCGCAAATCCATTGGGGCTGGAGGACTTCCAATCGTGGATCCTGTTCTTCATGGGATTCCTCTTTGCGATTATTAGCTTTATCGATGGAATCCTGTGGGACGATCGCTATCCGGGGTACGCCAAGTGTGCGCGCGTGTTTGCGGAGGCCGACGAAGCATACAACGAATTCTATCAGTCCTGTCTAAAGGGATTGAAGGAAACGTCGAATGAGGCGGTGCAGGCGCTGGAGAACATCAAGCAAAACCTTTTGCTCGCCGGGCGACAACACGATTCTATCATCGACGATCATCGACGCCTTATCAGATCGTTCGACGATCATCTAGATCATCTAGAGCACGCGTGCAACCACCTGCTCCAGCTCTACCGAGATACCAACCGGGCGATGCGCGACGGCGATGCGCCAGCGCGATTCAAGAAGCCTTGGCACATCGTGAAAACGCCCATCGACACCAGCTTGCCAAAGGCCATGCTGACGCGCGAGGAAATTTTGAAGATCACTAGCGCCGCGGAAATAAAAATTGACAAAGGCGTCGCCGAACTACACACTCAGTACGATATGGGCAGCGAGGAATTGCGCCCGTTGGCTCCGCATCGGAGGCAGGCGGATAGCCGGATCCCGAGGGACGACCAGGAAGAGAGTTAATGAGCGCGGGTAAGCTATCGAATAAAACGATAGCCGGGGGTGCGATGATCGCGGGGGTCATCGTCGTCTTGCTTGTTTTTGTGTTGTTAAAGCCCCCCTCGGTTGAGCGCGATCCAAAGACCCTTTGCCGGTCGGAAGGGCCCTCGGCGATTACGGCGATTCTGCTCGATCGCACGGATTCGTTCATGCCCACTACCAAGACCGATCTGGAGACGCGAATCTGGAACCTGCTCGACCAAATCGAGGAAAATCACGAGATCAGTCTTTTTGCGGTGGACCCTGAGCATGGTGGGAGCCTCGACCCGATTATCAAGGTCTGTAGCCCTGGCGACCCGAAAAACGTCGATCACCTCACGCAATCCGAAGCGATCATTCGGCGCAACTGGCAGCAGAAATTTCGCGCTCCTTTAGAAGAAGAACTCGGCAAGCTGCTCACCAATAAAGAGGCCAAATCGTCGCCGATCATGGAGTCGGTGCAGTCGGTTGCCATAAAGCATTTCCAGAGTACCCAGCGGCGCGATGTGCCGCGTCGTCTCATTGTCGTTTCAGATCTGCTGCAAAACAGCGATGCGATTTCGTTCTACAAGGATGAGCCGGATTTCCAGCGCTTCCACGGCAGCTCCCAAGCTCGCGGGCTCAACCCAGATTTGCGGGGCGTCGAGATCGAGCTATGGCTCATTCAGCGGAAGCAACGGCAGCAGGGAGACGGGGAAGCCGTGTTGCAATTTTTCCGCTCTTGGCTGGTGGAACACGGAGGCCAAATGCGGGCATCCGTGCGAACTTCGGGGATAAATAACTGATATTAACCGCTCAATCGTCCAAGCCGAGTGCTTTTCTCACCTCGGAAGAGGAATGTACCTTTTCCTCTCCTTGGCGGACGCGTTCTGTCATGGCCATGGCGAGATAGTAATCTTCGATGTCCTCAAGGCTGCGTTCAGTGAGCTTGCGCCGGTAAAAAGCCTTGCTACGCCCGGTTTCGGACACCAACAGGTCGAGCCGTCGCTCGGTCTCGGGATCTAGTTGCATCGTGGTTGCCTCATCAGAGAGTTCTAACGCATGTTGGATGTCTACAAGTAAAAACTAAGCTGGACATCAATCCTCGCATCTTCGTCAGTCTGCTTATGGAATTCATATATCAACCCGCTTCAGCCAATCGACTCGGAGATTACCTCAAAGCCAATCTCTCGGCCCCCAGGTCTTGGACACAATTCCGCGCTGCAGTCGCTTTCGCAAAGCGCTCTGGCACCAAGCATATTGCTCCCTCGTTGGGGGATTTCGCGGAGGAGAACCAAGTTGAAATCATCGTCGGAATCGACCACCGCGGAACCTCTTTTGAAGGACTCAGCGATCTCATAGAGGCAGTTGCTCCTCACGGTCGGGTAATAGTTTTTCACAATCGGTTGCCATATACCTTCCATCCGAAAATCTATCTTTTCAAATCCGATACTGCTGCCGAAGTCATACTCGGTTCGGGCAATCTGACAGAAGGTGGCCTGTTTACCAACTATGAAGCCGCGCTCCGATTGTCGTTTGATCTCACAGATTCGATCGAAGCTGCTAGGCTCCAATCTATTGAAGACGTCCTTGATGCTTGGGCCAATCCCGCACTAGGTACTGCACAAATCCTTGATGAAACCATTCTTAATCGGCTGCTAGATCTCGATCTTGTTCCTAAAGAGGCCCTTGCTGCTCCCGAAATGAGGGACACGATGGCCCTCCAATCCACAGCGGCAGGGAACGTCGAGGATGAAGTCGAAACGGAACCTCTTTTCGCCGCTCGGCCCGAATCACGCGCCCCAACACCACCACGCGCCCCAACGACACCGCGTTCCACCAAGGCAGAAGAGGTGGGCAAACAAAGAACGGGGACAAAGGGCTTCGTCATGACTCTCCACCGCACCGATGTCGGCGTCGGCCAGACCACTACTGGCACTTCTAGGCGTTCGCCGGAGATATTTATTCCGCTTTCAGCCCGAAATGCCAATCCCGATTTTTGGAAATGGCCCCATGCCTTTATCCCCGATCCAAGCAAGCAAGGTAAGAGTGATCGCTCTAATGTGCGTATGAGCCTTGACGGCCAGATCATCTCCGTCAACATGATGAATTGGCCCGACAAACACGACTTTCGCTTACGCAATGAGGCATTGCGCAATGCTGGGAGCGTTGGAGGCATCATGCTAATGGAAAAAGTCGATGATCTAGCATGCGACTTTGAGTACTACGTGGAGATAATATCCAAAGGTACTTCTCAATTTTCAGTATATCGTGCCTTTTGTACGGAGTCCGTGCCTAATTCAGAAAAACGCTATGGCTACTACTGAGGCTTTTCAAGCGTCAAGATATGTTCTGACTTCATCGCGTTTTTCCGAAAAATGTCCCGCGATGCGAGCATGTCCATTGGCAGACTGCTCGTTACTCTGAACCCAAGTGTCTCCGCGATCGCCGCTAGATGATCGGCAGTGCGAATTTCAACCACCTCGCGGCCAGCCGTAGTCCGGTTATTGCCAATTACTAAAAACATCACCCCACCTGGGCGCAGGAGACACTCTGTCTGTTCGATTACAGAGTGCATATCAAAGAAGTACTTCGACAACAGAGCCGACATGTTGCGTCGCCGAAAGCCGACCGCTGTCGCTTTATTGAGTCGATCAATCCGTTCAATCAAAGCACGTGTAGCCGTAGGTAGAAGTAGCTTATTCTCTTCGTAGAAATCCCAGTACTGCGCCCGACACCTTTCGGTTACCTCTCGGTTGCCTATCATCATCCCATCCCGTGCCCGATGATTAGCGCGACGTAGAAGCCCGAGATAAATCAGGCTCAACCGATCCGTATCAATGTAGGGCAATGCCGTTGCATAAGGGGGCGAAGTGATCACCGCATCGACCTTGCCGATCAACGTCGGCACGGCATCCATAGCCTGACGTGCGTCGGCCTCTTGTACTGTATAGGTGCCTAATTTCTCTTGGTCCCGTTCTGCGAGAAAAGCAGCGACAATTTTAGTCGAGCGTAGAGCCTCATTGAGAAAGCGCGTTATCACTTCGCCGGTTCTGAGTTCGACCACCTGCTTGCGTACCCGCAGGTCTTCGTTTTTTTGCCAAGAGACGCTGCGCAGTATATTGCTCAAGCAAATCCGATAGAAGTCTTGTAGTTCCAGCGTCGGCAACCGTTGCACAGCTTCTATTACTTGGTCGAGTTCCATCAGAGTGTGCGCCGCAAACCACCGCTCCAAATATGTTTGATCGTCCTTTGGCAGCGACGCAAAGTACTTTCTTGTAGTCTGATCCGATAGAGATGTACAGAGAACCTCTTGCAGCGTCCCGTATGCCTCCATCAATGACGCTGCATTCAACGCTAATGCTTGGCACTTTACCTTGGCGATGAATACCGAAAGCGGATTCATGTCGAGCCCGTACGCTGCGCGTCCAGCAAGCCGCGTCTCGACCAGTGTGGTGCCGCTACCACACATCGGATCGAGCACAATGCCGTTGTCAGGTACTCGGGCAATATTTATGAGTGCCCGCACCAGTTGCGGAAAAAATTTACCTCGATACTCGTGTAGTCCGTGAGTAGCATAGCGCAGGCAACGTTTTTTGGGCAGCTTGGAGGGAGCAGAGGCCGTCAGCCCGTTGAGTACCCCCTCGCTGCGTGCGCTGATCCAAGTAGCCTCACGCCGGACTTGGACCGTCAGTCCGTCTGGCTTAGTGCCAACCTCCTGCCAGTACGCCAAGGCATTGCGCAGGGTACCGAGATTGGCCGTATCGGGTACCGAGAATAGTGAGGCGGTCGTCTCATCGCCGTCGACCGGTACGACATCGCTAGAAGACAGGGTACGCAACTCCTGTAAGGCAAGCTGTCTCTCAAACGGCTGTATATACCCTTTAATCCTACACGTTAAGAAGTCCATTTCACTACACTTTCTGTAGAATTAAGATGTGTTCAGTCTTGATCTTCCCAATTTTGGGGTTAAACGATTTCCGAGTCGGTGAAATCGATCGCTGTATCCGCGCTATCTCGCGGAAGCCAACGGTGGCTCCAGCGTCCGCGATTAGCGATGCGTTGTCGATGCGTGCTCCGTTTAAGGTTGAATCCCCGATCACGAAGCAGGCGTGTCGATGGTCGCGTAACCGGTTACGTAGCCACTGAAAAATCTGCTCAAACTCTGCCCTGAAGGTCGCGGCTGTGGCCCGATTGCGGCCTTTCGTACTATATTTGCGATGGCTGCCGATCTCGATCCTCTTAAATTGCTCTGGCTCATATCCGAGCCAGAGTAAGCGAGTGCGGTGGTAGAGATGGTAACTATAGGCATTAGGATAGGGAGGCGAAGTGATCACTAGATCGAATGGCTCGGTCTCGGGTACCTCTAGAATATTCGCGTTCAACACGCGGCAAGAAGAACGGTCATCGAGCACTTTGGTAAGTTCGCGCACTGCCGAGATAGCGGCATCGAGATGGGCCAGATAGCGCCGCACTGCACCTCCTAACTTGATCTGCTTCTCGCGCCGGACATAGCGGGTGTCCGAATCTTGCTTTGAGACCGCCACAATAATCGCAGAAAAAACCACCGAACATAGGGTATAGGCCGCCTCGCTTGGGACTTGGTCGATCAGGCGGCGAAGCTCGGCCAGTTCCTCTACAACATGGGGTTTGAACCAGAACTGGCACATCTTCGGGTCTGGCCTCCAGCCAGCGGACTGAAAAGGTTGTCCGTTATAGAACAAATCGCCGCTGTTAAGCTCGATCTCCACCAAAAGCTGTTGGCAGTGGACGCGATGGGCTGACAACTCCTCGAATTCCGACTGTGCGAGCGACGTGGTTTTGGCCTTGCTGATGAGGGCGGCGAGGGGATTTGCGTCAATGCCGATCGCGTGATGTTTAAGCTGGAGTGCCTCCAAGAGCGTGGTCCCGCTGCCACAGAAAATATCTGCGACCGTCTCGCCGGACGACGATAGCTCCTCGATTAAGGCATTGGGTATTTGCGGAATAAACTTTGCCGGATAGGGGTGTAAGTTATGCGTTAGATAGGCTGTTTTGGCGGTTGCAAAGTCCCACTCAATGGCCTGTAAGCGAGTACCGATGACTTCACTGTTATGCGCTATGGGACACACTGCTCCTCGTCCACTGTTTTTGGCGAAGGCGACGATTTCAGCGTCATTTGGGCACATAAAACTTTAATGGAATATCAGTATCAAGCCTGAGTCTAATGTCGAACAAAATGCGATATCTTTCCGATCCTGCCCACTTACCTACTCATTTGTTCAATATACTTGCCTGAGAGAACACAAGCAAGCGAAGTTATCGGCGACGAGTACCCGCTCAGCGCTCCAACCACCTCGGCAAGCGAATTTCAGCAGACTGGTGCCAAGCCGTCAGGTAGAGCGAGGCGGTAAAATGCACCGAGGTGCGGGCCAAATCTAAGGTCAAGGCGCGCACTCGGGCGTCGTTCTCGTCTTCCCAGTGGCCCCACAGCGCGTACACTTCTTCCACTCGCCAGTTGCTTTTTTTGATCTGGCCAGTGATGGCCTTCATCAGCGAATCAAAGGCTGCAACGTCCTGCTCGGCTGCCAACTCCTCGGGTGCAAAGTCGAGTCGCTCCACCGCTGAATCCACCTGTTCGTGGATACCCTTGCCCACAACCGTGCCGTCCGCTTGCTTCTTTCCGTCGAAGTGCAGGGTCACGTGCAGGGGCTGGCAGATGTCTTGGGCATAGTGGGCGAGAATGCCCGCATAGACGAGGCACTTCTGCTGAATCGCCTCGTTCTCCGGCCACTGGCGATGCTCGGCAAAGGCCACGGCTAGCCGCTCGGTCCACTCGGCGATGGCGTAGGGAGCCATGCCGACTCGTGGCGGGTCTAGCTGTAGCTCGAAGCACAAGGCGATGAAGTCAAAGCGCTTCGCCGGAATTGCGCGTCCCTCAAGGTATTCTATATCGAAATAGTGCTCTCCGTGTTCGGCGTGGCTCAACAAGGGGGTGCGGCGATTCTTAAACAGGTCTGGGTCGAAGACTACGTGGCTGGGAATGTCGCCGCCTTGGCGGAAGAAAGCCGGCATCTCCTCTGGCAGGGCCAGCACCGCCGCCTCGGTCATCATTCCGTGCCCATCTCCCCACCAAGCTTGGGCTGGAACGGCCACCAAGCTGGCGACGACTGCAATCCATGTTGCGCGGATCGTTCTCATTGGTTTGCGTCCTTTCCTTTGTGCAAATTAAACGAAGGTTCCTAAGCAGCCGCCAACAACCCTTAACCGCGAGGATCCCATGAAACTCTCGCTCTCGGTCCGCGTGGCCGAAAAATTTCACGCCAAGCGCGAAGCCAATATGACGCTCGAACAATTGGCCGCCCTCGCCACCGACTACGGGTATAGCGGGCTGTGTATGCGTGCCTCGCAAGTGGGCGTCCACAGCCCGCCAGAGACAGTTGCCGCTGCGCGCGCGCTGCTCGACCGCTACTCGTTGGCCATCTCCATGCTCACCGGCGACTTCCCTATCCCCGAAAACTCCGACCAAGGGCCGGATGCCCTCCGCAATATAACGCCCTACCTCGATCTGGCCGAACAGCTCGGCGCTCCGCTGCTGCGCGTCTGCTTGAAAAAGGACGAAGATATCGCTTGGGCACGCCGTGCGGCCGACGAAGCTGCCGAGCGCGATCTGCGCCTCGCTCACCAGTGCCACACCCGCAGTCTCTTCGAGGAAATCGACCGCTCGCTGCAAGTTTTGGCGAGCATTGGCCGCGCCAATTTCGGCCTGATCTACGAACCGGCCAACTTGGAGCTATGCGGCCAGCCTTATGGGCTGGATGCCATCCGCCGTTTCGCGCCGCACCTATTCAATGTATATCTGCAAAATCACGTTTTGACCGCCGATGGTCCAGACTCGCTTGAGACGTGGTGCCGCGGCGAGGTGCGGTTCCGCCAGATTCCCTTGTGGGAGGACGGGGGGATTAGCTTCCCGCCGCTGATGGATGCGCTGCGCGCGGTCGGCTACGAGGGATATGTGACGGTTCATCAGGCCTCGGCCGAACTGGGCACGGAAGCTGCGGTCCGCGAAAGCGCCCGCTATCTCAAGCGGCTGTTGGCGACCAATTGACGACGGCTAGGCGTATCTTGATATTTAGATGTTTGTTCGCAAACCCTTTCACAAGTAGGAAAAAGGAGAACCATCATGGCTATCCGACTCGGCGACGAAGCCCCGGATTTCAGCGCGGAAACCACCGCAGGCCCGATCAACTTTCACGAGTGGCTCGGCGATTCTTGGGGGGTGCTCTTTTCCCATCCCGCCGACTTCACCCCGGTCTGCACCACGGAGTTGGGTGCAGTGGCCAACATCGAAGCGGAGTTCAAAAAGCGCGGCGTCAAGATCATCGCCTTGAGCGTCAACTCGGTTGACGACCACGAGGGCTGGATCGCCGACATCAACGAGACCCAAAACGCTCATGTCGATTTCCCGCTGATCGCCGATCCCGACCGCAAGGTCGCCGAGCTCTACGACATGATCCACCCCAACGCACTCGACAATATGACCGTGCGCTCAGTTTTCGTCATCGGCCCGGACAAAAAGGTCAAGCTAACGCTGACCTACCCGGCTTCGACCGGCCGCAATTTCGACGAAATTTTGCGCGTGATTGACTCGCTGCAACTGACGGCCAATTACTCGGTCGCTACCCCGGCCAACTGGGAAGACGGCGATGACTGCATCGTGGTCCCGGCCCTGTCGGACGAGGAAGCTACCGAGAAATTCCCCCAGGGATTCACCGCGGTTAAGCCCTACCTGCGCGTTACACCGCAGCCCAATAAGTAAGCGATATGAATTTAACTAGGCTGGTTTGGGCGGGTGCATTAGCCGCGCTGGTGTGGTGTGCGCCGGCCATTGCCGAATCCCTGACCGTGGTATCTTGGGGTGGTTCGTATGCACGCGCCTGCGTAAAAGGCTATCACGAGGCGTTTACGGAAGAGACGGGCATTGAAGTTCGCCTAGAGGACTACAACGGCGGCCTCGCCCAATTGCGCGCCCAAGTGGATGCCGGGGCCGTGCATTGGGACGTGATAGATATGGAACTCGCTGATGCCATGACCGGCTGCGACGAGGGCCTGCTCGAAGTGCTGGACCTTGAACTGCCTCTTGGGGCGAATGGCGAATCGCCCGCGGACGATTTTTACCCAGAAGCTATGGGCGAATGCGGCGTTGGCACGTTGTTCTACTCGACCGTCTATGCGTACCACGCGGAGCATTTTAAGGAGCGCAAACCAGAAACCATCGCCGACTTTTTCGACCTTGAGGGGTTCCCGGGCCGGCGCGGGATGCGGCGCGTACCGCTCGTCAACTTGGAGTTCGCCCTGATGGCCGACGGAGTGCCTCGGGACGAGGTGTACGCCACCCTCGACACGCCCGAAGGGGTCAACCGCGCCTTCCGCAAGCTCGACACCATCAAGGATCAGGTGGTTTGGTGGGAGGCCGGTGCACAGCCGCCGCAGATGCTCGCCGATGGCGAAGTGGTGATGACCACAGCGTATAATGGGCGCATCTTCAACGCACAGATCTTGGAAAAACAGCCGTTTACCATCGTCTGGGACGGCCAGGTGCTAGACACGGGCCAGCTCGTCATTGCGGCGGGTGCGCCGAATTTGGAAGCCGCGCGCAAGTTCCTCGCCTTTGCGGCGCGGCCATCGTCCATGGCTGGTGTGGGCCGCTACATCGCCTATGCGCCGGCGCGTCGTTCGGGTATGGACTTGATCTCGGTCCACGCCGAGACCGGCGAGGAAATGGCCCCGCACATGCCGACGTATCCATCTAACGCGGCGGCAGCACTGCGCAACGACTGGCGCTGGTGGAGCGACAACATGGACGAGATGAACGAGCGCTTCAGTGCTTGGCTGGCGCGCTAGTAGCGGGAAAAGCTGTTTGATAGTGGGCCGGGGCATCTGTATTTGCCTCGGCCCGTTTTTTATAATTCGGCGAAAATCGCCTCTATGTCAGCCGTTTTCTTCCACTTGGCGAATTCTTTGTCCATCTTTGGCGACCACTTGCGATCCACTTCTCCAGGCGTGTAGCGGCCGTCGGCAATGCTCTTTTTGCCCCAATAGTCGCGCAGGCGGGTGTTTTCGGAGGACTCTACGACCTCGCGGGCGTATTGCGGCGGCACGAAAATCACGCCTGTGGGGGTCGCCAGCACGATATCGCCCGGCATACAGGTCGCCTCACCTACCCGCACCGGACCGTTGATCTCGGCCATGGTCACCTCGCCGATGGCCGAGGGATGCAGCCCTTTGCAGAGCACGTTGATCGGCAACTGGCGCACGCGGTGATCGTCGCGGATGCCGCCATCGACGACTAGGCCCGTACCGCCGGTGTTGGCCGCGATTGCCGTGCCGAGATTGTCGCCGATAAAGGTCCCGCGCAGCACCTTGCCGAACAGATCGACGACCAATACGTCGTTGGCGACTAAGGTGTCGATGACCCAGCTATTCTGGCCGCCGATCCGACCGTGCCGCTCTCCCTCGGCATTCACGACACCGTCGAAGTCGGGCCGATGCGGGATGTAGCGGGCCGTTACCGCGTGGCCGACTAATACTCGATTTGGATGCAGGTTGATCCAGTCGCCTTCAAACTGAAACGAATGCCCCTTGCCCATCAGCACGCCCCAGGCTTCCTCGACGGTCACCCACTTCATTCGCTCGACAATATCGTCATCGACTTTGGGCCGCCCGTTGCGAAAGCGCGGGCCTGTGTACGCGTTCGTTATGCTTTTTATTTTGCTCGGTGCGTTGAGTTCAAACGCCATGATTTCCCCCTCCAAAAAAATAAAAAAATGGCCGCGCATCCTTTGCGGACCGCGACCAAGCTAATACATCTCGTCCGAGCGTCAACCCGGCGGAGGGCTAAAAGGGCAGATCGTCGTGGTTGGGGCCAGCCGCAGGGGCCGCGGCGAGTTCATGGCTGTTGCCGTTGCCATTGACTGCAACGGCCTCGGCGGTCCGCTCTGCGCCGAGCATTTTCATGGTGTTGGCGACGATTTCGGTAGTCTGGCGCTTCTGGCCCTGCTGATCTTCCCAAGAGCGCGTTTGCAGCTTGCCCTCGATATAGACCTTGCTGCCCTTTTTTAGGTACTGACCAGCGATTTCGGCGAGGCGCCGCCACAAGACGATGCGGTGCCACTCGGTGCGCTCTTGGCGCTGTCCGTCCTTGTCGTTCCACGACTCGCTGGTGGCCAAGCTGAAGTTGGCAACCTGAGCGCCGCTGGGGGTAAAGCGGGTTTCGGGATCGGATCCTAAGTTGCCGATGAGTAAGACTTTGTTGAGACTCGACATATTACTGCTCCTTTAGGTTGTGCAGGCGGGGATAGCCCTGCTTCCACTCGCTGCGCTGACGGCGCTTGCGCGCTTGGGGCGTCTCGATGCCGTAGCGGCGACAGAGGCGGCTGAAGCTGCCTGGGGCAATACCCAAGGCCGAGCCGGCGTCGTGGTTGCTGGCATAGATCCGCGCGGCGCGTTCGATGCGATCTTTGGCGATAGGCGGCATGAGTTTCTCCTTTTGTGCCAGTTAGGTGAGATAGCGGAAAACGGGAAAGCTCCAGACGACGAAAATTGCTCCTGTACACATTGGCCCTAGCCGGCTTACTTGGCGCTGGGTGCGCTTGTTTTTGCTCAACTCGCGCAAGGCGTGAAATGCAAAAATCGGGTTCATTGTGCTCTCCTATGGCTAGTGGCTATTAGTTGAGAAGCGGCTTCACCGCGAATACAAAGAGGCTGACGAGGGCGTACATCAGGCCCTGACTGATGATCTCGCGTCGCATGTGGTTTTGCTCCTGGCGATGAGGTCTGTGGTGCTCGATTTTCCAACGCAAAAAAGGCCCTTTTTTACTTCGATTACCTGCACAAAAAGATAGTAAACATTTGTGTATAAGTCAAGAAATTTGCCCCCTTTTTTCGACCCGTTTTACGGGGTTTTTCCCATCTGGCCAAAAAACAATAACTTATTGATATAAAAAAACTTTTTCAGTTTAATAAATTTCCATTAAAGAGCAATAAAACTAGGGATATTATGGTCTGCAAACGCGGTAGTGCCTCGCGGGGCTTCGTTTGTTAGATTATGGGCACTAATGGCACAACGGCTACGAGCCTACGAGAAAGGAGAAATGCCATGAGTACGGTACTCGTTCACATTGGCGTCCGGGCCACGGACCTCGAAAAGACCATCCGCTTTTGGCGCGACGGCCTCGGCCTGCCCGTGGTTTCGACCCACGGGAGTTGCTACGACCTCAGCGACGGCCACCACAACTTCCGAGTCTTCCAGCACAACGGCCCGGACCGTCCGTCCCACGTCAGCGGGATGCTCGACTACCTCCACATCGGCGTGCGGGTGCCCGACCTCGAAGAGACCGGTCGCCGCCTGTTGGACATGGGCTACGAGATTTTTTCCGATGGTCTGGGAGGCAAAGAGCCGATTGATGTCCACAATATCCGCGAAGGGGCCTTTAAGGTCGAAGACCCAGACGGCATTACCGTAGATGTGACGGCCAGCGACGACCAATGGCCCGGTGCAGTCCTCAAATAACCCGACGACACGCCAACCCCTAACCGAGAGGATCTAATGCCAGCTAAAAAGCCCAACGTCATTCTCTTCGGCATCGACAGCCTGCGCGCCGATCACATGAGCTGTTATGGCTACCACCGCCAGACCACGCCCCACATCGACCGCTTTGCCGCCGACGCCGTGCTCTTTGAGCGCAACTATTCGGCCCACATACCCACCACCTCGGCCTACGCCTCCATGCTCACCGGTCTCGACTGCTTCGGCACCAGCGTCGTTGCCCTGCGCCACCAAGGCGGCTTGCCCGAGCGCATCCGCACCCTCCCCGAAATCCTGCGCCAGAACGGCTACGACACCTCGTGCGTTGGCTTTAGCGGCAATCCCAGTTCGCGCGGCTTCGACCGCTATTTCGACTATGCTAGCTGGGGTTCGTTTGCCGAAGGCCGCAGCCCCAAGGCCGAAAACCTCAACCAAGTTGCCATTCCCGAACTGGAACGGCTGGCGCAGGCCGAGCAGCCATTTTTCCTCTTCTTGCGACACATGGATCCGCACGCCCCGTATCTGCCGCCAGCTCCCTTTGAGCGGATGTTTTACAGCGGCGACGAATTCGACCCAACAAACCAGAGCATGGAGCCGGTGTTTAGCTTCAAACCCTTCTGCGACTTCTTTGCCGATTGGATGCCGCCGGGGGTGCGCGACCGCCACTACGTCGATGCCCAATACGACGGTGCCGTCGCCTATATGGACGCCTGCATTCAGCGCATCCTCACCCGAGTCGAAGAGCTGGGCTTGAGCGACAATACCCTGATCGTCATCAACGGCGACCACGGCGAGACCCTGTACGAGCACGAGTGCTGGTACGATCACCACGGCATGTACGAAAACACGCTGTACGTGCCGCTGATTGTCCGCCTACCCGGTGCGCTGCCGGCTGGCGAGCGCGTCTCTGGTACCACCTTGCACCAAGATTTGGTGCCGACCATCCTCGAACTCCTCGACATCCGCGCCGATATTGCCTTCGACGGCCAGTCGCTACTGCCGCTGGTCGCAAGCGAGAAAGCCTCCAACTACTCGGACTTTTACATCACCGAATGCACTTGGATGCGCAAGCACGGCTGGCGCACCCCGGAGTGGAAGCTGATGGTCGCGCTAGAGCCAGACTTTCACTTCAAGCCTGAGATTGAGCTATACAACTTGGTCAACGATCCGCTGGAGTTGGAAAACTTGGTTCAAAAGGAACCGGGGATCGTTGCCGCGCTGAAGGAGCGGATGGAGGCGTGGATCGCCAAGCGCGAGCGGGAAACGGACGCGACCAATCCGATGTACACCAATTTGCAATGGCATGGCTCAAAGACACACGAGGGGCCGTTCGAGACTTCGCAGCAGGCGTACGACACGCTGCACATTGGTTCGGTGGGTGCGGCAGACCGATTGCAGGCGGGTGATAAAAAGAAATAGTAGCAGCGCCATGCGTTCTTGTGCAGGTTGCGCCCGGTCCCATATTCTCTAGAAGTGGGCGCAACCTATAGAGGAGAGTTACTATGACCACGCAACCGCAGAAGCGTCCCTTCACAGTCAGCGAATATTACCGCATGGCCGAGACTGACATTCTCACCGAGGAGGACCGCGTTGAACTTATCGCCGGGCAGATCGTCGCCATGAGTCCCATTGGCAGCCACCACGCCGCTTGTGTCGATCGACTCAACGGCTTATTGCATCGCCAGCAGGGGGCATCCTTCATTGTGCGAGTGCAAAGCCCCATCGCCCTCGATGCGTACTCCGAACCGGAGCCGGATGTAGTGCTGCTCCGCCCCCGTACCGATTTCTACGCCGATGCCCATCCCACAGCGTCCGACGTGCTGCTAGCCGTCGAAGTCTCCGACACGTCGGCCGACTACGACCGCGAGGTCAAGCTACCCCTCTACGCGCAAGCCGGCCTGCCCGAAGTGTGGCTGATTGACCTGCAAAAAAGCCGCATCGAAGTGTACGCCCGGCCCCAAGGCGACGCGTACCAACAGCGCGTTGAAGTCACAGCCGACACTACACTCACTTCGCCGACGATCCCCCAGTTCGCATTGGCCGCTGCCGATGTGTTGGGTTGACGTTACGCTCCCTCTTTCCACGCCCAATCCAGCCATGGAACTAGCGCCTCGATGTCGCTGCTTTCCACCGTCGCCCCACCCCAGATCCGCAGTCCGGGGGGCGCGGCGCGGTAGCCGTTTATGTCGTAGGCGACGCCCTCGTCCTCCAGTTTGGCGACGAGTGCTTTGACCTTTGCCCGCTGGTCGTCCTCACTTAAGCTGGTAAACCACGGATCGGCGATCCGCAGGCAGATTGACGTACTAGAGCGAATTGCTCGACGCGCGGGCAAAAACGCGATCCACTCGCTTGCGGCCTCCCACTGCTCTAGCGCTGCGAGGTTGGCCTGCGTGCGCCGCACGAGTTCGGGCAAGCCGCCGATGCTTTCGGCCCAGCGTAGCCCGTCGAGCGCGTCTTCCACGCACAGCAGGGAGGGCGTGTTGATGGTGTCGCCCTTGAACAGGGCCTCGTTGAGCTGGCCGCTTTGGGTCATGCGGAAGAGTTTGGGCACGGGCCAAGGCGGCGCGAAGCTGAGGAGCCGCTCGACTGCACGCGGGCTGAGGATGAGCATCCCGTGCGCGGCCTCGCCGCCCATGACCTTTTGCCAAGAGTAGGTTACTACATCGAGCTTTTCCCAGGGCAGATTCACGGCGAAGACCGCGGATGTCGCGTCGCAGATGGTCAGGCCCGCGCGGTCGGCGGCGATCCACTCGCCATCGGGCACTTTCACCCCAGAGGTGGTGCCGTTCCACGCAAAGACTACGTCGCGGTTGCAGTCGATCAAGGACAAATCGGGCAGTTCCCCGAAGTCGGCGTCGAAGACGCGCACATCTTCTAGGCGCAAGTGTTGGGTGATGTCCGTCGCCCATCCCTTGCTGAAGCTTTCCCAAGACAGGACATCGACGCCGCGGACGCCTAGCATCGACCACAGGCACATCTCTACGGCACCTGTATCTGAACCCGGCACTACGGCCATGCGGTAATCGGCCGGTACGCCCAAGAGCGCACGTGACCGCTCAATGACTTCTTGCAGCTTGGCCCGCCCGATTGTGGCGCGATGCGAGCGTCCTACGGCCGCGTCTTTTAGGGCCGCAAGATTCCACCCCGGTCGCTTGGCGCAAGGGCCGGAAGAAAAACAGGGATTTTGCGGTTTGACTGCTGGCTTGGTCATCTACTCGGTCCGCGCCAGCATTCCGCCATCTACGGTCAACGCAGTTCCGGTGATGAAGGACGCCTCGTCCGAGGCGAGAAACAGCACGGCGTTGGCGATATCTTCGCCCGTGCCCAAGCGCTGGGCCGGCACCATCTGGGCGTAGCGCACGCGCTCCTCCTCCGGCACTTGTAGATCGTCCCACAGGGGCGTCAGGATAGCTCCGGGAAGCACGGCGCAGACGCGGATGTCTGGCCCGTAGTCAATGGCGAGGGTCCGCGTCAGGCCCAAGACTCCGGCCTTGGCCGCGTCGTAGGCCGTGGCCGTGGCAAAGCTGACTAGCGAATGCACCGAGCCGGTGTTGATAATCACGCCGCCTCCGGTCTTGCGCATGACTGGGATGCCGTATTTAGCGGCGAGGAAAATCGCCTTTAGGCCGATGTTTAAGGTGCCGTCCCAATCTTTTTCGTCCAGTTCGGTCGCTGGGCCGTGGCGGAACCATATTGCGTTGTTGTGGACGATATCTACACGGCCAAAGGCTTCTTCGGTGCGTGCGAACATCTCGATGACTTGGGCAGACTCGCCCACATCAGTGCGGACGAAAATGGCCTCGCCGCCGTCGGCGTTGATTTTATCGACGACCCGCTGGCCGCCGTCGGCGTTGACATCTACCACGCAGACGGACGCGCCTTCGCGCGCTAGGACTTGCGCGGTGACTTCCCCGATTCCCGAGGCTGCGCCTGTTACAATGGCCGCTTTACCGGCGACTCGACCCTTATTCATAGTTGATCTCCTGTTTCAGAAAGTTCTTCGCTGACGATGGCTTTTAGTTGTTCGATGAGCGGTGGCAAGTCGTTGTTTATCGTGTCCCACAATATTTTCAGGCTAACATCATCATAGCCGTGAACTAGTCGGTTACGCATTCCAATAATTTGGGGCCAGGGAATTTCTTGGTAATCCTGTTGTGTCTCCCCGGAAACGCGGTTGGCCGCTTTACCCACAATCTCCAGCAATTTCCACAAAGCGAGTTCCATGACCCGGTCTTCTGCCAAGTCGTTCAGGCTTGCCTCGCCAAGTAAGACGACAGCTTCCTCGGCGTAGTTCAGCATATCTACTAGGCTTGCTCTGTCATCACGCCTGCTCATACTGCACCTCCGCCGAACTAAGTATCTCCTCCCTACGTAGCCAGTTACGGCTTCTTTTGACTCCCTCGAAAGTGTGCAAATCCACCCACCGCCCTAGGATTTTGCCTAGTTCAATCTCTAATCCGGCCAGACCGATGTAGCCAATACGTGCATCTGGCTCGAATTCCACGAGTACATCCACGTCGCTTTCGGGCGTGAAGTCGTCGCGCAGAACCGAGCCGAACAGGGCCATGCGCCGGATGTGGTTGCGCTGGCAGAAGGCGGCGATCTCGTCTTTGGGGATGTCGATTCTCGCGCTCATGGCTGCTCCCGTATCAGTAGATCAGTTTCTTTAATGACGTTGCTTATGATCTATTTTCGTAAATCAACCTTTTGGCCCAACTCATGGCTACTTCGGCAAGAACAATAAATCTCTACGCCTTCCTTTAAGGCACTTTTATAGATCAGACCTCTATTATCCTTGTGCTTTTCCAAATCCTGCGGGGTTGCTACTACGATATCAAAGGGTACACCCAAACCCGTAATTTCCCGATACAGCTTCTGCGCCGTTCTCCGTCGGTGAACACCCTCGGACATGACTACAAGCAGATCGATGTCGCTATGCTCTCCTGCGTCTCCTCTAGCGGCTGAACCAAAAAGGATTATTTGTAGAGGGTTTATACTCTTTACAATGTCGCCGACTAACTTATCTATGACCGTGCGAGCCGTTTTATCTTTGCTTCCAGCGAGGCTTCGACGGTCGGGTCCACCAGTCGCTTCTTCAATGGTGTTGTTCATGGTATGCCTCGTCTATGTGCCCAACTGCACAGCATATTGTGCTTATATCCAAATGCTACCGAATGGCCTTCACACGTGCAATTGCAAGTCAAACACTAGCTCCATATTGGCCCACCACTCGCCCTCTTTGGCCTCGGGCACCTGCTGCTGAAAGGTTCGCATTAGCTCATCCCACTCCTTTGCCTTGGGGTTTTGCTCGACGTAGCGCGGGAAGTCGCGGGCTGGATCGAATTCGTCGGTGGCGGTCATGTACATGAACATCCGCTGGCCCAAGAGAAAAATTTTCATGTCGGTGATGCCGACCTCGCCTAGGCCCTGAAGCGGCTCGGGCCAGGGGTCGGCGTGATATGCTTTGTACTGGGCGATCAGTTCGGGATCGTCCTTCAACTCAAGAGTTAGGCCAAAGTGCTGCATTGCGGTTCTCCTCAGTTTTCAGCGCGATAGGCTACGGCTAAAAGTGACACGGGGTGGACGACGGCCACGGCGGCTTGGGCGCGGCGGACGCCGTATTGGAGTTGGATGGCGCAGCCCGTGTTGCCCGTGGCCACTGCGGTCGCGCCGGTCGCGCATACGTGCGCCATTTTGCGGTCGAGTAACTGCATGGACAGTTCGGGCTGGGTGATGTTGTAGATGCCGGCGCTGCCGCAGCACCAGTCGGCCTCTGCCAGCGGCACGAGCTCCAAATTGGGCACGGCCTGGAGCACCTCTTGCGGGGCTGTGGAAACGCGCTGTCCGTGCTTGAGGTGGCATGACTCGTGGTAGGCGACCTGTTGTGTGGGCATTGCGGCGCGGGGCTGGCGCAAGCCGATGTCAGCGAGCAACTCGTGGACGTCCTTTACTTTTGCGCTCCACGCGGCGGCTCGCTCTGCATAGGCGGAGTCGTCGGCTAGCAAGCGGTCGTAGTGCTTACAGTGCAAGCCGCAGCCACCGGCGTTGACGACGATTGCGTCTAGGTTTTCAGCGTCAAAGGCGTCGATGTTGAGCCGCGCCTGCTGCTGGGCCTGTTCGACCGCGCCGTTGTGCGCGTGCAGCGAGCCGCAACACGCTTGGGCTTCCGGCAGCAGCACTTGGCAGTCGTTATGCTGCAAGACGCATATTGTATCGGCGTTTACCTCGGCAAAGGATATGTCTTGGACGCAGCCGGCCAACAGCGCGACTCGGTAGCGCGGTGTGGGCGGATTGGACTGCTGCAAATCTCGGCGGTACAACTGGTCGGTAAAGCGCGGGGAAATCTGCGGTGCCAGTGGTTCTAGGTCCCCCAAACCAAAGGGCAGCAGCTTGAGGAGGCCGCTGCGGCGCGCCAGCGTTTGCAGGCCGCTGCGCTGGAATGTGCGCAGCAAGCGCGCCACGGCCCGCAAGCGCGTCTGTTTGGCAAAGAGCCAGCCGAGGACCCAACGGCGCACAAAATTCCGCACTGCGCCGTCGAGCAGACCTTGCCGCTCCACTTCGGCGCGGGCGTTTTCAAAGAGCGCGGCGTAATCCACGCCAGCCGGGCACGCGGTCTGACAGGCGAGGCAGCCGAGGCAGAAGTACATCTCTTCGGCAAAGGTCGTACTCGCCTCCAGCTCGCCATCGGCGATGGCCCGCATCATGGCGATCCGCCCCCTCGGCGACGAGCGCTCGTGCAGGGTCGCGTCGTACGTCGGGCAGGTTGGTAGGCACATACCGCAGTGCATGCACTGCTGGAGGACCGAGTAATCCAAGTCTTGGAGCAAGTTCAGGCCGTCGTCGCTCAATCGAACATGTTCCCTCGGTTTAGGATGCCCTTGGGGTCGAAGGCGGTCTTGACCCGCTTGAGAATTTCCAGCCCCACCGGCCCGAGTTGCCCGGGCAGGTAGGGCTTTTTGGCTAAGCCGACTCCGTGCTCGCCCGTGATGGTCCCGCCCAATTCGATGGCGTGGGCAAAAACCTCGGTCATGGCTTTTTCGACGCGGGCCATTTCCCCGGCGTCGCGCTCGTCGCACAGGAAGGTGGGGTGCAGATTGCCGTCGCCGAAGTGGCCGAAGGTTCCCACCCGCACTTGGTGCCGCTGGCCAACCTCCTGTACGTAGGCGACCATGGCCGCTAGCTCGCTGCGCGGCACGGTGACGTCCTCCAGCACGACCGTCGGCGCCAGTCGCGCCAGCGCGCTAAAGGCCGTGCGTCGGGCCGCGGCGAGTTGCTGGGCCTCTTCTTCTGAATCGGCTAGCCGCACCGAGCGGGCACCGCCCTCGCGGGCAATGGCCTCGATTTGGGCGGCCTGCTCGGCGACCTGCGCTGGGTGTCCATCTACTTCCATTAGCAGCACGGCCTCGCAATCCGTCGGCAGGCCGATGTTGGCGTGGGCTTCCACGCACTCGATGGTCGTGCGGTCGAGGAATTCGAGGGTGCAGGGGATGATTTTGTGCGCGATGATCGCCGAGACCGTGGCCGCTGCCTGCGTCATCTCGTCGTAGAGGCCGAGCAAGGTCTTTTTATTTGCAGGTGCTGGGACCAGCTTCAGCGTGATTTTGGTAATGACGCCGAGCATCCCCTCGGAGCCGATGAAGAGGTCTTTGAGCGTGAATCCCGCCACATCCTTGACGCATTTGTTGCCGGTCTCCAAGACCTGCCCGTCGGCTAAGACCACTTCCAGCCCCATCACGTAGTCGCGCGTCACGCCGTATTTTAACCCGCGCAGCCCCCCGGAATTGTTGGCCACATTGCCGCCGATAGTCGAGATCTTAATTGAGCCGGGATCTGGGGGATAAAATAGGCCAGCGGCTTGAGCCGCGTCGGCGATCTGCTGGGTGAGGACTCCCGGCTGGACGACCATGACTAGGTTGGCCGCGTCTAGCTCTAGGATTTGGTTGAGTCGTACCAAACAGAGTGCGACTCCTCCTTGCGAGGGAACCGACCCTCCGGCTAACCCCGTGCCCGAGCCGCGCGGCACCACGGGTACTCCGCGCTGGTTGCACAGGGCCAAGAGTTGGGCGACCTCCTCCCGACTTTCTGGCAGGGCCACGCAAGCGGGGCGTTGGTACAGCAGGGCGGTTCCGTCGAAGGCATAGACGCTGCAATCCTCGGCGGAAGTCAAAAGCTGATCCTCGCGCAAGAAGGTGCCGAGATCGCTTATCAGGGCGGCGTGATCCATCGCGGTGCGCCCTTTTACACACTTGGATACCGCAGTCGCTGCAACTCGTCGGACAGGTGCTCGGTGCGGTTGAGATATCTGATAACCGTGGTGCCGCCGGGTGCGAGCGCGACACGGGTAATCGCCGTGTTGTCGTGCTCGTAATAGGAGCCGTCGTCTGGTGCTTGGTTGCCCAGGGCCGAAAGCAGCAGGCTCATAAAGCCGCCGTGGGTCACGAAGCCGATGCGCGTCTCTTCCCCCGCCCGCGCTCGCAAGTCTGCGGCTACGCCGATAGCGCGGCGCTGGGCCTGCTGATTCGTTTCCTTGCCCGCGTCCCACCATCCGTCCTCGCCGACTTCCGCCGATGGGATGCTAGTGGGAAAACGCGCGGCAATTTCCGCTCGCGTCAGGCCGGGATAGCCAACGGTTCCCCGCTCGCCGCCGTGGTCGAGGAAAATGCCGCCCATCTCGTGAATAGCCACCCAGATTTCCGACTTCGATTCCATTGCCTGTTCGATCGCTTGCGCCGTGTGTAGGGTGCGGATCATTGGACTGCAATAAAGCTGATCGAAAAAGGGTCGATCCTCTGCGCGCTCATCCAGGGCGAGGTGCAACCCCTTTGCTAGATACGCAGCTACCCGCTCGGCCTGTACTCGGCCTTTAGCGGTCAATTCGGGATCAGCGACGCGCTGGCTGACATCGGTCAGCGCGTTGTTGATGGACTCGCCGTGGCGAATCAGAAATAGGTCCATGGCATCCTCAAAAGTGATATGGTTATCGAGGGCGTTGTTGGTGGACTCGCCGTGCCGGATCAGAAACAGGTCCATGGCATTCTTGACAGTAGTATGGATAGTGGTTAGTGGTTAATGACCACCTACTACCGAACCACCAACGTTATGGATATTAAAGTAATTCAAGGAGCTATTCAAAAACAGGACGCGGACGTCCTCGTGGTCAACCTCTTTGCCGGAGCGCGCCCCGGCGGTGCTACGGGCGCGGTTGATCAAGCCTTAGACGGTCAAATCTCGGCGGCGATTGACTTGGGCGACTTCGAGGGCAAGGCTGGCCAGACTTTGCTGCTGTACACGCACGGCCAGATCCCAGCGCCGCGCGTCCTCGTCGTCGGCTTGGGCGAGCAGGAGGGCTTTGACCTTGAAAGGGCGCGCCGCGCCGCTGGCACGGCCATCGGCACCCTCGGCCACTTGGATGCGAAGAGCGCGGCCACTATCCTGCACGGTGCTGGCGCGGGCGGCCTATCGGTCGAGTCGGCAGCGCAAGCGGTGGCCGAAGCATCGCTGTTGGCGGCCTATCGCTTTGACGAGTACCGCTCGCGCCCTCGATCGCAGTCGCTGGCCAAGTTGCACATCGTAGAGTTCGACGCGGCTAAGCTCAAAGAGGCGCGGAGCGGTGTTCGCCGAGGTCGCGCACTCGCCGAGGCCACCTGTCTCGCTCGCGATTTGGTCAATCACCCTGGCGACGAAGTTACACCGGCCTACTTAGCCCGCACGGCCCGCCGCCTCGCCAAAACCCACGATCTGCGCTGCCGGGTCTTCAGCTCAAAGGGCTTGGCCGAGCTAGGCATGGGTGCCCTAGTGGCTGTTGGCCAGGGCAGTGCCAACAAGCCGCGTTTTATCGTCCTTGAACACGGCCCCCGCAAGGGGGATCCGCTGGTGTTTGTCGGCAAGGGCATCACCTTTGACAGCGGCGGCCTCTCGCTCAAGAGCGTCGAGGGCATCCGCACGATGAAGACCGATATGTCCGGCGCTGCTGCTGTCTTGGGCGCGATGCAGGCGGTGGCCGCGCTCGGCCTCAAGCGGCGGGTCGTCGGCCTGATTGCCGCGGCCGAGAACATGCCATCCAGCACTGCCTTCCGCCCCGACGACGTGCTGCGCACCCTTGCAGGCAAGACCATTGAGATCGTCAGTACGGACGCCGAAGGACGCCTCGTCTTGGCAGACGCACTCGCCTACGCCTCTCGCTACGAGCCGGCCGCGGTCGTCGATCTGGCGACCCTCACCGGCGCTTGTGTAACTGCGCTGGGGCACCACGCTTCGGGCTTGTTTGCCAACGACGATGACTTGGCGGGTCGGCTGCTCGCCGCCGGGGAGCAGACTGGCGAGCGGCTCTGGCGTTTGCCGCTGTGGCCCGAGTACCGCGACCAGATCGACAGCGATATCGCCGACATGAAAAACTCAGGCGGTCGGCCAGCGGGTGCCAGCACGGCTGCGGCGCTGTTGGCCGAATTCGCCGACTACTCTTGGGCGCACCTCGACATTGCCGGCACTGCTTGGTGCACAAAGGCTAAACCCTACGTGCCGCGAGGCGGCGTCGGCGTCGGCGTGCGCTTGTTGACTCAACTTGCCCTCGATTGGAGCTCATCATGACTATTCGCACGATCCACGTAGGGGCTGGTGGCCGCGGCCGCTGGCCCCTGAACCGCTTCCGCGACCGCACCGACTTTGAGGCCGTCGCCTTAGTCGATGTTAGCGAGGCGAACCTCGCCACGGCGCGGGAGACTACTGGCCTAGGCGAGGAGGCGTGTTTTTCTACGCCGGCCGATGCCCTGCAAGCCGTTGACGCGGACGCGGTGGTGGTCATTACGCCGCCCGACTTGCACGCCGGTCAGTGCTTGGAGGCGGTACGCGCTGGCAAGCACGTACTAGTGGAAAAGCCTTTCACCAAAGACCTCAGTCAAGCGCGGCAAATCGTCGCCGAGGCGTCCGAGCGCGGCCTCAAGGTCGCCGTCACTCAAAACGCCCGCTACTATCCGCCGGTCTTAACCATCCGCCGCCTGCTGCAAAGCGGCGAATTGGGCCATCCTTCCTTTGGCCTGATGACCAAATACGGCTGGCGTCCACGAGTGCATCATTCGGGCGCGGACCAGCACGCCTATTTGTGGGAGCGCGGCATCCACGACTTCGATCAATTGCGCCACCTGCTCGACTCTGAGCCCAAACGGCTCTTTTGCCACAGCTTCAACCCGCCTTGGAGTCCGTACAGCGGCGGCGCGGCCATCGACGGCTGGATCGAGTTCCACAACGGCACCACGTTCAATTTTCAGTGTACCTTTGCTACGCACAAAGGCGGCTCAAGCTGGCGGCTGGACTGCGAGAAGGGCACGGTCGAAGAAGTCTCCGGTGGCTTGGCGCTCCGGCGGCCTGGAGCCGATGACGACGAGATCATACCGATGGATGAAAATCCCCATCCCGAGGAGGTCCTTTTAGACGGCTTCCGCGACTACGTACTCAACGACGTGGAGCCGCCCTTCTCCGGCCCGCGCAATTTGGCCACGGTGGGCCTGATCAACGCCTTAGGAGCCTCGTCAGAGCAAGGCGTTGTGATCGACTTTGACGAGTACATGGCCGCCGGATAGAGTGCGTGACGTGTAGGCATATTCATTGCCAAGGGGGTGTGTGAGGACGCCGACGGTAGAGGATGTGCTCGACAAATTTCGAGGGAATAGACCATGAGAAACAGGCTTGATGCGATAACTCTCAAAGGGTTCAAAACCATTCGAGAGCTGAAGGATTTCAAGCCTCGTCCCTTGACTGTGCTGATTGGACCAAACGGTGCTGGCAAGTCCAATTTCATCTCTTTTTTTCGCATGATGAGTTGGGCGTTGGAAGACCAGAATAGTCTTCAGTTTTATGTAAGTCAGCAAGGCGGTGCTAGCACCTTGTTGCACGATGGCCCGGACGAAACCCAAGAGATTGAAGCAGCACTGACGATTCAGACAGATGCTGGCGAAAATCAGTACGCGTTTCGGCTGGTTTTTGCGGCAGGAGATATCTTGGTTTTCGTGGACGAGCACTACATGATTCCTGATAGAGGTCATGGTTGGTCATCATCGAAAGATATCGGACATCGCGCTCCACAAATCCTTGAGCAAGCTGGCCAAGAAGAGTCTGCTCGTGTTGTTCTGGATCTCCTACAAAAAATCGTCGTCTATCAATTCCACAACACATCGGACACCGCTCGCATACGCAGGAAATGGGGTACATATGACAACCGCTGGTTGAAGGCGGACGCTGCCAATATTGCACCCTTTCTGCTTCGCTTGAAGGAAGATGACAACAGGTGCTATCAGCGGATTGTAGATACTATTCGGTTAATCCTGCCCTTTTTTTCTGATTTCGTGCTGGAGCCACGACACGAACATCTCCTTCTGAACTGGCGCGAGCGAAATAGCGATCAGGTATTCAGTGTGTCGCAGGCGTCGGATGGCATGTTGCGGGTCTTATCGCTTGTTACCCTTCTCCTTCAGCCAGAACGGGATTTGCCGGACGTTTTGATTCTCGACGAACCGGAACTTGGATTGCACCCCTATGCTATTAACGTCGTCGGCGGTTTGATAAGCGCTGCATCGACCAAGGTCCAGGTCATCGTCGCTACGCAATCCACGGCGCTGGTCGATTGTTTTGAGCCAGAGGATATTGTCGTCGTCGAGCGCGAGGGCCGCAGCTCTACTTTCAGACAGCTAAACGCCGAAGACCTCAAAGAATGGCTTGAAGACTATTCGCTTTCCGAGTTGTGGGAAAAGAACGTACTCGGAGGGCGACCGTAGTGGGCATCAGGCTGAATTTCATCGTTGAGGGGCAGACCGAAGAAGCTTTTGTAAAACAGATTTTAAGTCCGTATCTAGCAGGATTTGAGGTCTGGGTTCGGGTTCGCTGTGTCGAGACGAGTCGGAGCCGCAACATTAAGCATCGTGGAGGTATTGAAAGTTATGGGAAGGCCAAGAATGATATCAATGCTTGGATAAAGGAAGATCGGAATTCGGACGTGCGTTTCACAACCATGTTTGACGTGTACGGTCTGCCGACGAATTTTCCCGGCTACAAAGACGCAAAGCAGAAATCCGATTCCTACGAACGGATCGAGATATTGGAGGACGCTCTGAGAGAAGACATTTCTGACTGGCGATTTATCCCGCATTTTCAGCTTCACGAATTCGAGGCATTATTACTGTCCGATCCTCAGAAACTCGATTCGCAGTTCGATAACAGCACTGGAATACGGCGACTTGTCGATATGGTCGCCAGTTTTGATTCGCCGGAGCTCATCAATGACGGAAACGACACCTCCCCATCAAAGCGAATTATCGGCGAAGTGCCGGAATACGAGAGAATGAAAGTATCCGCAGCTCCTATTGTTGCGGATAAGATCGGATTGCTTACGTTGCGATTGAAGTGTAAACATTTCGGCGAATGGCTTTGTAGGCTGGAGACGCTGAATAAGGAGTGAACGCAATAATGCCAATGGACGAACAGACCGCCCGCCGCCTGCACCAAGACTCCTTGGTCATCGATTCGCACAACGACAGCATCGTCGCCCTGATCCGTCGGGGCATGTCCATCGACGGCGCACAGCGCGCTGATTTTCACCAGCGCGACGGAGCTGTCGCTTATTTGCGCCAATACCAGTCGCCGGACGACGGCGTGCAGCTCGACTTGCCCAAGGCGCGCGAGGGCGGGCTAGACGCGGCGTTTTTCGCCGTTGATTGCACCCGCCCGTGGGGCAATCACTTGCTCTACTGCATGGATGCCTTGGGCCATTTTTTGCAGGAGGTAGAAGAACACAGCGGGGACATTGCCATTGCGCGCTGCGCGGCGGACATTGAGCGCGTCTGTGCCGAGGATCGCCTAGCGGCCATACTGGCAGTGGAAAATAGCGATGCACTGGAGAAAAGCCCTCACATCCTGCCGCTGCTCTACCAGTTGGGCGTCCGCGCCATGACCCTCACCCACAGCACCCGATCTTGGGCCGGAGATGGCTGCGAGGTCGCAGGAGGTGGTGGCCTGACCGGCTTTGGCCGCCAGCTACTGGAGCAGATGAACGAACTAGGCGTGGTCGTCGATGTATCCCATCTCAACGAGCCGGGCTTTTGGGACGTGGCCCGAGCGGCCCAAGCTCCCTTTATGGCCACCCATAGCTGCTGCCGCGCCCTCTGCGACCATCCGCGCAACCTCCGCGACGAGCAACTCCGCGCCCTCGCCGAAAAGGGCGGGGTCGTGGCCATCACGTTTGTCCCGGACTTTATCGACGCACACAACCCCACCTTCGACGGCCTGCTCGACCACATTGAACACGCGGTGGCCGTCGCTGGCATCGACCACGTCGGCTTGGGGTCGGATTTTGACGGCGGCGGCTTGCTCCTAGAAGACGCGACCTGCCTGCCGGACATTGCAGTGGGCTTGGCCAAACGCGGCTATGCCGAGGCTGATGTCCGCAAAATTCTCGGCGCGAACCAACTGCGGTTCTTGCAACAAGTCATCGGCTGAGTCCGTAGAGCGCTCCGAACTTTTTCCACAAGTAGTTGATGAAGTAATCGGCACTTAGCTTCGCGCCCGTCACCTCCTCGACCAATTCACTGGCCGTCGCCCGCGAGCCGCGGGCGTGGATTTTTTCGTTGAGCCAAGTCTTGAGCGGCCCGAGTTCGCCCTGCGCGATCTGTGCTTCGAGGTCGGGCAAGTCCTGGTGGGCTTGGTGAAAAAACTGGGCTGCGTACAGATTGCCCAGGGTGTAGGTTGGGAAATAGCCCAGCAAGCCGCAGGACCAGTGCGTGTCTTGCAGCACGCCGAGGGCGTCGTTGGGAGGACGGATGCCCAAGTATTGCTCCATCCGCTCGTTCCACACCGCAGGCAACTCGGCGACGGCCACCCGTCCCTCAATGAGGTCGCACTCCAACTCAAAACGCAGCAGGATGTGGAGGTTGTACGTCACCTCGTCGGCCTCGACCCGGATCAGCGACGGCTCGACTTGATTGACCGCCGCGTAAAAGGCGTCTAGATCGACCGCGCTGAGTTGCTGGGGAAAAAGCGCTCGCAGCTTGGGCAGGTAGTGCGTCCAAAAGGCTTTGCTACGGCCGACCATGTTCTCCCACAACCGCGATTGCGACTCGTGAATGCCCAGCGAGACGCTCTCGCCGGCCGGGGTGCCGATCGCATCGGCGGGCAGGCCCTGTTCGTACAGTCCGTGCCCGGCCTCGTGGATGGTGCCAAAGAGCGAGCCGGGTAGCCAATCGGCACTGTAGCGCGTGGTCAGCCGCACGTCGTCGCGGGACGTGCCCGCGCAAAACGGATGGACCGCCAAGTCGAGCCGCCCGGCCTCTAGGTCAAAGCCCATGTCCGCCAGCACCTGTTGTCCCAAAAGCTCCTGTTGTTCTATGGGGTACTCTTGGTCGAGTACGCCCTGCGCTGGGTACTTTCCGGTGGCGGTGATTTGTTCGACTAGCGGTACGAGTTGCGCTTTGAGCTGGGCAAAAACGGGGGCGATTTCCTCGGCCCGTGCATAAGGCTCGTACTCGTCGAGCAGCGCGTTGTACATTGCGCCTTCGTAGCCGACCCGCTCGGCCACCTCCTTTTTGAGCGCGACTATTTTCTCCAGCCAAGGTTGAAAGAGCGCGAAGTCCGATTTTTCTCGCGCCTCGATCCAAGCCTCGTGCCCCAAAGATTCGGTCTGGCTCAGTTCGACGACCAATTCCTTGGGCAGCTTGAGCGACCGGCTCTGATGGCGGTCGATTTCGCGGACGTTGACGGCCGCGTCGCCTGTTAGCTCGGCGTCCTTGAGATCGGCTACGAGCGCGACCAACTCCGGGGCGGTGAGCCGCTCGTGGTACAGACCGGCCAAGGTCCCCATCGCTCTGGCCCGCATGGCTGCGCCGCGCGGCGGCATATAGGTCTCTTGGTCCCAGCTCATCAGCCCCTGCGCGTGGTTTATGTCGGCTAGTTCGTGGAGGCGTTCTGCAAAGGTTTCATACGTCCTGCTCATGGCATTGCCTTTCCTTGCATTAGGTTAAATTAACGGTTGCTCGCTGGCGAATTTTTGCGTGTCTTCTGTCCATCAATCTGTGACCCCATCATCCTCGGAGGACCTCATGAAGATCACCCACGCTGAAGCCATTGCCCTCAACATCCCCTTTTACGCCGATCACGTCACCCGCGCCATGCAGCGCGCTTCGACCCACGACGAGCGCGTGTGGGTGGTGCGCTTGGAGACGGACAACGGCCTCGTGGGCTGGGCCGACAATCACGGCCAGCCATCGGTTGATGGCCTCGTCGGGCAAAATCCGGCCAGCCTGATAAACCGCGACGACATTGGCTTTGGGGCGCAAGTCGCCTGCCTCGACCTAGTGGGGCAAGACAACGGCGTGCCCGTGCACGAACTGCTCGGCGTCAAGCTCCGCGACCGCTGCCCCATCTCTTGGTGGGATATAGATATGCCGCCCCAAGACTGGGTCGCCGAGGCCGAGGAATCACTAAGGCGCGGGTACACCACCTTTAAGATGAAGGCTCGCCCGTGGCGCGACATTATCGCCCAAACCGATGCGGTCGCCAAGGTCGTCCCGGCCGACTACAAGTTCGACGTTGACTTCAACGGCTTTTTGCTCAATCAAGCCAAGGCTGAAATCATCCTGCAACAGCTCGACGAAAACCCCAACGTCGGCATGTACGAAAGCCCGTTTTACCTGCATACGGACGTGGATGGCGCGCGAATTTTGCGCGAGCGCGTACGCAAACCCATTGTCGAGCACTACCAAGACCAATATCTGCGCAACAACTGCTGCGACGGTTTCGTCATCGGCGGCGGCGCGACCGATACCCGGCGGGCGGCAACCCTCGCGGCCGCTCAAAACAAGCCCTTTTGGCTCCAACTCGTCGGTGCTGGCATGACCACTACGTATGCGGCGCACCTCGGCTCGGTGCTCTCGCACGCCCAACTACCCTATATCACCTGCCACGAGCTGTGGGAGGACGACCTGTTGCAAGAGCCTATCGAGGTGCGCGACGGCTATATGCCGGTTCCAGATGCGCCCGGCTTGGGCGTCTCCGTGGATGAAGAGGCGATTGCAAAGTACCGGGTGGATCCCGCAGAGCCGACGCCCACACACCGCTACATGGCCCAAAAGCGCATTCTCCGCGTGTACTGGCCGGGTGACGGCAAAGCGCGGGAGTGGGAATTTACCGCTGAAACCCACTATCAGCGGGCCTTCTACGCTGGCAACATCCCCGGCTTTGAGCAAGGCGTCGATTTGGAAGTGATTGAGGACGACAACAGCGCGGCCTTCCAAAAGCGGCACGAGGCTCTGTTGGCGCAAGGGCGCTAGTCCCGCTGCCGAGCGATCGCTTCGTAATCCGTTAGCGCGTAGCCGATACCCACGTAGTCGAGCAGGTTGAGCAGTGCCCGCAACGCGACTCCGAACCCATCGACGCCGCTGAAGCCGCCAAACTGCCCGCCGCCCTTTAGGTGTGGCTCTAGGTCGAGGAACACGCCGGGGACTCCCTGCTGCTTCAACTCGTGCTCTAGGGCCGGGATGCGAGTGCGGAAGTCGCGCAGTATGGCCTCGTGCGCGGAGTCGCCGCGATCGGCGGGTACAAAGTTTTTCAGCCGCTCCTCATCTACGACGCCTTCCCATTGGAGAGTCGGATCGATCTTGTAGTCCTTGATGTGCATCCAGCCGATTCCCTCGCGCATCGCGTGATACTCGGCTAGGGTTTCGACCGGGGTGAAGTTTTGGCTCGACAGATTGCCGCCGTCGAAAATCAGGCACAGGTTGGGATGGCCCACCATCTCGTAGAGTTTCTGTAGGAGTTGCCCGTTCTGGCCGACGAGATTGGCTTCGACCTCTAGGCCGAAAATGGTCCCGCCCCGGCGGCAGACCTCGGCGATTTGCGCCAACCGCTCGGCTGTCGGCTCCAAGTAATCGGCTGGGTTTTCGCCTTGGGGATGGTAAAACGAGAATCCGCGAATCAGCCGCGTCTCGAACTCGCCGGCCAGATCCACGGCTCGCTGCACGTCCTGTTGCAAGTATTGGTCAAACGGGATGTAGGCGTTGGCCGAGCCGTCTTCCACATCAAGCAGCTTGACCTTGCCAATCGGCGAGCCGATTGAGGCCACTGCAATCCCGAATTCGCCGTGCAGTTGGCGCAGCCGCGCGATCTCGGGCTGCGTTAGCTGCATCACATTTTTGACGCCCTGTCCCACATCGACAAAGCGCAAGCTGTAGTGCGACATGCCCAGCGTCGCGAGCATGGCTAGCTGGGCTTCGGCCTTTTTGTCCTCTGGTCCCTCGTCGGCAAAGCCGCTGATGATCACTTTGGGTGTTTCGCGCATAAAATTCTCCTGAAGATTCTTCTAAGTATAGAAGCTCGGACAAACCTTGACAAAATTCACCTTCACTGCTGTCTTAGGGCGTCCTGCCGACTCAATTAACAGAAGAAACTAACAATGAAACCTCTATATCGCCTCAATATCATTCCGTCCTTGCCCGAGCAACTGACGCCGCTGTGGGAGCTGGGGCACAACCTCTGGTGGAGTTGGAGCAAGGAAACTATCCGCACCCTCTACCAGATTGACCCGGAAATGTGGGTTGAGAGCCAACGCGATCCCCTGCGCTTTTGGACTCTCCTGCAACCGGAACAGCTCGACGCCCTAATCGCCGACGAGCAACTGCGGGGCCGTATCGAGCGCGTCGTCGAGCAATTCGAGGGCTATTTGTCGCAGCCGACGTGGTTTGGCCAGACGCACGGCGAGAGCCAAATGCAGGTTGCGTACTTCTCAGCGGAATTCGGCCTGACCGAGAGCCTGCGCATCTATTCCGGGGGCTTGGGCGTACTCTCCGGCGATCACCTCAAGGCCGCCAGCGATCTAGGCATTCCCCTCGTCGGGGTCGGCTTGCTCTACCGCGAAGGCTATTTCCGCCAAGCCCTCAACGCCGACGGCTGGCAGATAGAGCGCAATCCGGAAAACGACTTCTACCAGATGCCCGTGCAGCCGGTCAACGACCGCGACGGAGGGCACCTCACCATTGAAGTTCCATTTGCCCACGGCTCGGTGCAGGCGCGGATCTGGCAGGTGCAGGTGGGCCGGGTGCGGCTCTATTTGCTCGATACCAATCTCGACGAAAACGCCCCAGCGGACCGCGATATTACCGCCCGCCTCTACGGCGGCGACGCAGCCATGCGCATCCGACAGGAGATCCTCCTCGGCATCGGCGGCCTGCGCGCCCTGCAAGCCGTGGGCATCGAACCCACGGTCTGCCACATGAACGAGGGGCACTCGGCCTTTTTGGCCCTAGAGCGGATTCGGCGGTTAATGACCGAGCACGGCTATTCGTTTGCCACGGCCCGCGAGGCCAGCATCGTCGGCAATGTGTTCACCACGCACACGCCGGTCGCGGCAGGCAACGACTGGTTTCCCGTGCACTTGATTGAGGCGCACTTGGGTTATTTCCGCGAGTGGCTCGGCCTGTCGCACGAGGAATTTATCGGCCTAGGCCGAGTTGATCCCCGCGATCCCCACGCCGACTTCTGCATGACGGTCTTGGCGCTCCGGCTCTCGGGCCGAGCCAATGGCGTCAGTCGCCTGCACGGCGCGGTTAGCCGCCGCATGTGGCAGGGCCTGTGGCCCGACTTTGCAGAGCGCGAAATCCCCATCGGCCACGTCACCAACGGCGTCCATATACACACGTGGGTTTCGCTGGAAATGGCCGAGCTGTTCGACCGCTATCTCGGCGACACTTGGCGGTTGGTATCGGCTGACGAGCGGGACTGGGACCCGGTCTATCAGATCCCCGATCGGGAGTTGTGGGACACGCACCAGCAGCGGCGCAAGCGGCTGATTGACGTCGCCTGCCATCACCTGCGCCAGCAGCTACAGGGCCAAGGTGTACCGAAGGCCAAAATTGAACAAATCTTAGCGCGGCTCGACCCCGAGGTGCTGACCATTGGCTTTGCCCGCCGCTTTGCCACCTACAAGCGCGGCAACCTGATCTTTCGCAATATAGAGCGGCTCAAGGCCCTGTTTTCCGACTCGCAGCGGCCCGTGCAGATTCTCTTCGCCGGCAAGGCCCATCCCCACGACGACGCTGGCAAGGAGCTAATCCGCCAAATCGTCCACCTCGCGCGGCAAGCGCCCTTTAATGGCCGGATTTTCTTTTTGCAAGACTACGACATGAACCTCGCCCGCTACTTGGTGCAAGGGTGCGATGTCTGGCTCAACAACCCTCGCCGTCCTTTGGAGGCTTCGGGCACGTCGGGCATGAAGGCTGCGGTCAATGGCGTGCTCAACGTCAGCGTATGCGATGGCTGGTGGGACGAAGCCTGCGACGACCACGCTGGTTGGACCATTGGTCGCGGCGAGGACTACGACGACGAGCAGTACCAAGACGCAGTCGAGTCCAACTCGCTCTACGACCTGCTGGAGACCGAGGTGATTCCGCTGTTCTACCAGCGCGATGCGGATGGATTGCCCGGCGGTTGGATCGCCCGCATGAAGGAGACCATTGCCCAGCTTGTGCCGCAGTACAACACGCACCGCATGGTGCGCGAGTACGTCGAGCGGTTCTACTTGCCCGGGCAAGCTCGCTTTGCGGAATTGGCGGCTGATCGCGAGCGAGTTCAGCGGTTGACGCATTGGAAGTCGCACGTGCGCTCCAAGTGGGCGCAGGTCGAGATCGGCGCGGTGGATGCTGAATTTCCTCGATTGCTCAAGGTGGGGATGCAGGTGCCGTTGCGCGCCGCAGTGGCCTTGGGCGAGCTAGCGCCCGAGGATGTTCGCGTCGAGATCTACGCCGGCCGCCTCAACGCCCAGCGCGAGTTCGCGCAGACCGAGGTGTATCCGCTGGAATTGGATGGGCACAACGGCGACGGAACTTATCACTTCGTCGGCACCTTCACGTGCGCGGCGGCTGGGTCGCACGGCTACACTCTGCGCGTGGTGCCCTCACATCCTGACTTGCAAAATCCTTTGGAGATGGGGTTGGTTCACTGGGCGAAGGGGTGAGGGATGCGCGATCAGGACATTCCGTACTTGCGCTTAGCCGCCCACACGGTGTTGTAGAGCAACAGCGCAATCGTCATCGGCCCGACTCCGTTGGGCACCGGCGTGATCGCGCGGGCCTTTGAGCGCACTTGTTTGTAGTCCACGTCTCCGACGAGCCGCCAGCCGCGTTCGCGCGAGGGGTCGTCAATTTGGTTGGTGCCCACGTCGATTACCACCGCCCCCTCTTTGACCATATCCGCCGTGATTCCTCGGGGAAATCCAGCCGCCACCACTAGAATGTCCGCTTGGCGCGTAAAGTACCCGAGGTCGCGGGTGCCAGTGTGGCACAGAGTCACCGTGGCATTGGCCCCGGTCGCCTTGTGCCCCAGCAAGATGGCTACGGGCCGCCCCACGAGCGCGCTGCGGCCGACCACGACCACGTGCTGGCCTTCTACCTCGATCCCGCTGCGACTGAGAATCTGCAAGACCCCGTGTGGCGTACAGGGCCAAAAGCACTCCTCCTGCCGCACGAGGCGGCCCAAATTGACCGGGTGCAAGCCATCGACATCCTTGTTTGGGTCAATGGCGTTGAGGACTTGCTGCTCGTCTTGGCCCGGCAGCGGTAGCTGTACCAAGATGCCGTGGATCGCATCGTCGGCGTTGAGCCGCTCGACAGTGGCTAGCACGTCCTCGGTGGTGGCGCTGGCCGGTAGATCTATTTGCTCGGAGTGAATGCCGAGGGCTTCGCAGGCTCGGCCCTTAGCGCGTACGTAGGACTGCGAGGCTGGGTCGTCTCCTACCAAAACAACCGCCAAGCCCGGCACCAGACCGTGCTCCCGCTTCAGGTGCGCGATGTCCACCAGCAGTTCTTCTTGCACTTGGGCCGCAATCGCCCGGCCATCGAGTCGCTCGCCCATCACGCGCCTTTCGGTTGCAGGACGCTCTTCTGTACGACCCGTTGCAGGGCTTCGGGGACCTGGACTGCGCCGTCGGGTTGCTGATAGTTGTCCAAAATGGCGATCAGCAGTCGGCCCATTGCGCAACCTGTGTCGTTGACGAGGTGGCAAAACCCTCGCCCGCTCGCGCCCTTGTAGCGGATGTTCAAGCGCCGGGCCTGATAGTCCGTGGCGTTGGTGTCGGTCATTACCTCCATGAACTCGCCCGTCCCGGACATCCACACTTCCACGTCCCGCTGCCGATGGCTGGCCAGATAACCGGCGTCGCCGTGGCACTTATCGACGACCCGGTAGGGCAGGGCTAACTCTTGCAGAAGCCATTCGTTGATTTGGCCGAATTCTTCGTACAGGGCTTCGGATTGATCGGGCAGGCACACGGCGTTCATTTCGATTTTGTCGAATTGGTGCATGCGCTTGATGCCCTTGACGTCTTGGCCCCAAGACCCGGCTTCCGAGCGAAAGCAGGCCGTATAGGCGAAGAGCTTGATGGGCAGCTCGGCCGAGTCCAGGGTTTGATCCATGAAGTAGCTGAAATTGGCTGGCTCGGAGGATCCGACTAGGAAAAGCTCGGCTCCTTCTTCTACGTTATCGGTCTTGATGGCATAGACTTGGTCGCGCCCCTCGGGAAAGTGCGAGGTGCCGTACAGGGAGCGCTCCCGCACGAGGAGCGGCGGCACGAACATCTCGTACCCGCGCACTAACAGCTCGTCGATGAGGAGCTGGCTGAGGGCGTATTGCATCCGCGCGACATCGCCGCGCAAGTAGGCAAAGCGCGAGCCGGAGACTTGGCCGCCCTGCAAGGTGTTGATGCCGCCTAATTTGACGCCGAGGTCTGCGTGGTGCAGCGGCTCAAAGGCGTCGTCTGGGGCGTGCAGAGGCCGCGTGGGCATGTATCGGGCGCTGGTGTTGCCACGGCCGAGCTTGTCGGCGGCTAAGTAGCCTTGCCCCGGAATCCAGGCATTCTCCTCAACGTTGTCTTCCTCGCCAGCACCGGCGGGCATGTCGGGATGCGGCCAGTTGGGGAACCAATCCGTGATTCCCTGCCACTCGGCGACGACGGTTCCCAACTCGTGCTCCAGCACACGCCCGCGCTCGCGCAACTCCCGCCCCTTTTCCCGCGCTGCATCTGGGTCGTTGCGACCAAGTTGGGCTAGTTGCTTTTTCTCGCTGTTGAGCGCGTCGATGTCTCGTTGCAGCTTTTGCCGCGCCGCGTCGAGGGCCAACCAGCGATCCACATTGGCTTTGGCCGGGTCAACCTTGCGCGCCCGTATCGCTTCGCGCATGGCGTCGGGGTTAGCGCGCACGGCCTTTGGGTCGATCATAGTATTCGCTCTCAGTTTTGGGTCAAAAATGGATTAAAAATAAGAACGCCGCTGGCGCGAATCGTGGCAATATCGCGGGGGCCTTAGCTTTTTGGAACTATCTTTTGTAGCCACTCGTCCCGCCCACCGTAGGCGGCAAACACGGCTTCGAGTAAGAGCCGCACGGCTTGGCCAAAGTAGCGGCCCCGCCGCCAAGCCACGCCGATTTCGCGCTCAAAGGCCACGCCGCGCACTTCTACTGTTTTGAGCGCGCCGCTGGCCAGCGACTCGCGGATGGTCAGTCGCGGCAAAAACGAGATGCCCACGCCGGCCTCCACTAACTTGCGCATGGCCTCTGGGCTGCGCAGTTCCATCACCGCGCCCGGCGTTAGGCCAGCTTCGGCGAACTTCTCGTCAATCACCTTGCGCGAGATCGAGTCGGCGTGAAAGAGGATCAGGGGCTCTTCTACCACTTCGGCGAGGGCGACGGACTCGTACTGGGCAAAGCGATGCGCTGGCCCGACGACCAAGGGCATGTCGTCGCGGTAAATCGGCACGGCGTCGATTTTGGGATGGGTATAGGGCAGGTGGACCAGCGCGAATTCCGAGCGCTGCATCAGTAGATCGTCGATGAGATAGCGCGAGGGGGCTACTTGGGTCTTGAGTGCGATGCCTGGATAGCGGCGCATGTACTCTTTGAGAATTTCCGGCAGGAGATAGATAACGGCTGCATCTACTGCCCCGAACTGAAAGCCGCCTCCCGGCTCTAAGTCGCTCCGCTGGAGCCGCTCGCTGGCCTCCTCCAACAAGTCTTCGACTTGGACGGCATAGCTCAGCAGCAGGCGGCCTTCGGTAGTAAGGGCCACGTGCCGATTGTCGCGGTTGAAGAGCTGGACTCCCATGCTCTTTTCCAGCTCCAGAACCGCGCTGGAAACCGTCGGCTGGGTTACGTTCATCTGGTGCGCCGCTTGGGTAAAGCCGCCCGTGCGCGCCACGGCGAGGAAGTAGCGCAGGTGTTGCAGGTTCATGGGCGCAGTGCGCCATGCGCAGTATTAGGTGGGCTGTGCAGCTTTTGCCGATCCGAAGGTTGAGTGGCGCAATACGGTCTGGGTAGCGTAGATGGAGCCGCCGACCTTGGCACCGGGCATCGGCATGCTCACGGGCACGTCGGCGACGCGGATGTGCCGGCTTGGCTCGCCGCGCACGAAGGTCCGGCAATAGCCCTCCCAATCGGGCGCTGGCACCAAGGGCCACGAGTCGCCAGCGCAATACTGCAAGAGCAGGAGTCGGCGCGGATGGGGGGAGGTGTTGGGCAGGGAACCGTGCAGGGCGCGGACGTGGTGGAGGGAGATGCCGCCGGCTTTTAGCTCGATCTTTTCGGCGGCGGAGTCGTCGAAATCCGCTGTGGTCACGGCACCGGCGAAATGGCCGTCGAGATGGTGATTGTAGATCGGTCCCTTGTGCGACCCGGGGATGACGAGCAAGCAGCCGTTGGTCTCGTTCATATCGTCGATGCACACGCCCACGGCGAGCAGGTCGTCGTTGGTGTGCGGATAAAAAGCCCAGTCCTGATGCCACTCCACGGGGCTGCCGAACTCGCCGGATTTCATGTTGAGCTTGTCGCCGTTGGTGCGGATGCGCGGGCCGATTAACTCGGCGACGATGTCCAGAATCCGCTCGTGGTGCAGGGTGCTGCGGTAGATCTCGTGCTGGGCAACTGGGCTTTTGAGCCGCCGCAGCTTGGGGTTGTCGGGCGCGTGTCCCGGCTCCAAGTCGAATACGGTGTCGCTTTCAGTCGCGGTGCGCGACTGCTCGACGAACTCGTCGGTGGTCTGCCGCAGCGCCTCTACTTCTCCGGGGGACAGTACCCCTTCGACGCCGAGGTAGCCTTTTTCGTGGTAGCTGGCGATTTGTTCTTGAGTCAGCATGGTCTTTGCTCCGTCATTTTAGCTTGAGTATTTCGCGCTGTTGCTCGGGCAATGCCTCGTAGATTTCGTTGCTGAAGCGCAGGTGCTGTCCGCCCCAGTCGGGCATGTATCCTATACTGTAGCAATAATATAGGGTCCGGCGCGGGCGACCGGAAGTATTGACCAGCGAGCCGTGGGTCAATGCCTCGGTAAAGATGATGGCGTCTCCGGCGGCGGCCGGTACTGCTTGTAGCGCCGGATTTTCGTCTGGGTGGTGGCCCCAAGGCCTAGGGAAGTTGCTTTTGTGTGCACCGGGGATCACGGCGAAACAGCCGTCTTGCTCGGCGCAGTCGAGCAGGGGAAAGACCGCCTTGGTCAGGGTCGAGACCATCTGTCCGTTGCGGCAGTGATACTGACACTTGGGGATGATGGGCGTGCCGTGCATGTGCAGGCGAGTGTAGCCGCCGCCCCAGCGATAGATGGTATAGGTGTGGTTGAGTCGGTACGGCCCCCCGGTGACTGTGGCGACGACGTCTAGGACCGCGGGAATATCGATCAACGCGCGGAAGACTTCGTCCCCTTCGAGAATGTTTGAAATATAGAGGTTCTGCTGCGTGCGCTGATCGCCCAAGCACAGCGGCGGTGGGTAATCGGCCTCGTCCATGGTCTCGAAGCGATCCAGAACTTGGTTGCAGGCGGCGACTACCGCTGGGGGCACGACGTCCTTGAGTACGATGTAGCCCTGCAAGTCGAAGAGGTACTGTTGTTGAGCGTCCATGATGTGTTTCCTTTGGTGGTGTTGCTGCCTAGCATCCCTTTATTTGAATGTGTGTTGGCGGTTGGTAAATTGCTCCTTGCCGGACGATGGGGCAAGCAGCCGACCGGGCCGCACCCAAATGGAGGCTCTGTACTTGTGACTGACGCGAATTACGACAACCTCTGGTGGCCGCTGATATACGACCAGTGGAACGAGCGGGGCGACAGGCAGCAGACGCACGAGCGCGAGTTCCAATTCTACAGCAGGCAGCTCGCCGGAAAGGCGGGTCCAGTCCTCGAAGTGGCTTGCGGCACGGGTTCGATTCTGCTTCGCCTTTTGCGCCAGGGCATTGACATCAGGGGTTTCGATTGCGCCGCAGGGATGCTGGCCGTTTTGCGCCGCAAGGCAGCGGCCTTGGGACTGGGCGATATCGACGGCCGCGTCTGCTGTCAGGACATGGTTGACTTCTGCTACGACCAGTCCTTTGCGGCCATCCTAATTCCGGCTAGCTCGTTCATGCTCTTGCCTACACAGGCGGCCCAAATCGCCTGTCTCGAACGCATTCGCGCCCATCTGGTGCCTGGAGGGCGGCTACTGATGAACTTCTACATCCCGTCGCTTGCCGGCGATCTGCTTGCTCACGTCAGTCCGTCCCCGTCGCTGGAGACATTCGGCGAATTTCCCCACCCCCAAACAGGCCGTCAAATCAGCGTCCGGTTCAAAAAGATCGTCGATCTGGGCGAGCAGACTGAGCACTACCAGTGGTTTTTTACTTACGACGGAGAAACAGAGATAGTCCCCATGACGGCCCGGTGGATCTACAAAGAAGAATTTCAGCTATTGCTGCGCCTAGCAGGATTTAGCCGCTGGCAGCTTTTTGGCACCCACGACGGCCAGCCGTACACAGGTTCAAAAGAGATCGGGACGACGTACTGGGTCGTCGATCGCTGAGCGGGTCGAAGCGATAAATGCCTCTGAAATCGGCTGCTGCCCGCTCGTTGCTGGTCGCCGAGGCACGCCGCCAAGCCCCGGCCATGTTCTTGCATCCGAACCTGCAAATGCAGAAATTATGTCCGCTCATTGCAAGGAGAATCGAGGCTTACTTTGCCAAACGCGCCGCACAGAACGCTCAGTCTTTTCGTCCTGCTGTTTTTGATCTGGCTGCTTTTGTCGGGCATATACACGGGTCTGCTCTTGGGCTTGGGCGTGCTCTCGTGCCTTGTGGTCGTCGCCGTCTGTCGCCGCATGAAGATCGTCGATCCCGAAGGGCATCCCATCCACCTGATCCCCGGTATGATGCGCTATATACCTTGGCTGTTGTGGGCGATAACCAAAGCCAATATCGATGTCGCGCGGCGGATCTTGCATCCTCGGCTGCCGATGGCACCCCGCGTAATCCGAGTCGAGGCAAGCCAAAAGACCCACTTGGGACAAGTCATTTACGCCAACTCCATCACCTTGACGCCGGGCACGGTCGCCGTTGAAACCGACGAGGGTACCATTGATGTGCACGCCCTAACCAGCGAATCCGCCGAGGACGTGCGCTCTGGGGATATGGATCGCCGCGCAACTGACATGGAGGATGAGAGCTAATGTTTGCCGCCGCGATGATTGGGGTGCTGGCCACCATGCTGCTGGCTTTAGTCCGCGCCCTCAAAGGCCCCACCGTGTACGATCGCGTGCTCGCCGTCAATATGTTTGGCACCAAGACCGTACTGCTGTTGTCGGTCATCGGCTTTTTGGCCGGCCGGCCCGATTTTCTCGACTTGGGGCTGGTCTATGCGCTAATCAATTTCATTGGCACCATCGCCATCCTCAAATACGTCTCGACTGTTGGCGAAGAGGAGGCCCAAGCCTGATGGAAACTCTGCTCTACTACGCTAGCTGGGTCTGTCTGCTGTTGGGAGCTGGCTTTTGCTTCGTCGGCGGCGTGGGCCTCCTGCGCTTGCCCGACTTCTACAGCCGCATGCACGGCGGTGGCATTACCGATACGCTGGGCGCAGGGTTGATCCTCTTGGGGCTTATGTTCCAGAGCGGTCTGTCGCTGGCGACTGTCAAGCTGGTGATGATCGGACTGTTCTTGCTGCTGGCCGGTCCCGTCGCCACCCACGCCATTGCCCGCGCGGCGCGGCACAGTGGGCTTGCGCCCCAAGGCACCCCGGAGGAACAATGACGGCGCTAATTGACATCGACGTCGTGTTGATGACGTTCCTCGCCATTATCGCCGTGGCCATTATCCAAGTGCGGGACCTCTTTGCCGCGGTGGTGCTGACCGGCATCTTCAGCTTGCTTTCGGCTTGTATCTTTACCTCGCTCGACGCAGTTGATGTGGCTTTCACCGAAGCGGCGGTGGGTGCTGGCTTGGCGACGGTGCTCTTCTTGGCCGCGCTCTCCTCGACCGGGCCTAGAGAAAAGACCCGACACCAACACTCTTGGAGTGGCCTGTGCGTGTGTCTCCTGACTGGCGGTGCGCTCATCTATGGTACGCTGGATATGCCGCACTTGGGCGATCCCAACGCTCCGGTCCACCAGCACGTGGCCCCCCGCTATATCGCCGAGTCTCCCGAGGAAATTGGCATACCCAATATGGTCACCTCCGTGCTGGCCAGCTATCGGGGCTACGATACCTTGGGCGAGGTGACGGTGATCTTCACCGCTGGACTAGCCGTTTTGTTGCTGTTGCGCGGCAGCGGCGCTAGACTGGATGCGGTCGCCGACCAAGCGATGCGACACGCGATGGTCCTCCGCGTCGTCTCCAAGCTCTTCATCCCGCTGATTCTGCTCTTTGGGCTCTACGTGCAGTTCCACGGCGACTTCGGTCCGGGTGGCGGGTTCCAGGCGGGTGTGATCTTTGCCGCGGCCTTTATTCTGTATGCCCTGATCTACGGGGTTGATGAGGCGCGCCGGGTAGCTCCTGCTGGCCGCGTCCAAGTCTTTTTCGCCTTGGGGCTCCTGCTCTACATTGGCACGGGCGTGGCCTGCCTGTTGGCCGGGGGCAATTTCCTCGAATACAAGGTGCTGGCCAGCGATCCCACCCACGGCGAGCACTATGGTATTTTGCTGATTGAGCTAGGGGTTGGCATTACCGTGGCCGCCGTCGTAATCAGCGTCTTCTGCCACTTCGCCAGCCGGGAGCGGCCATGAGCTCGTTCTTTGGTCTGTACAACTACTGGATCGTCATTTTCCTGATGATGGTCGGCTTCTACAACGTCATTGCCCGCGGCAATCTGATCAGGAAACTGGTCGGCCTCAATATCTTCCAGACCTCGGTTTTTTTGCTCTATATCAGCATGGGCAAAGTCGAGGGGGGGACTGCGCCTATCCTCGCCGAAGGCGCGACTGCCTACTCCAACCCCCTGCCCCACGTCCTCATCCTCACCGCCATTGTAGTAGGCATCGCTACCACTGCGGTGGGATTGGCGCTGGTAGTGCGCATCCGCGCGGCCTACGGGACTATCGAAGAAGACGAAATACAACGCCGGGAAGAGGGGTCGTGATCGCCGCCCATCTACCCGCCCTGCAGATTGTCTTGCCGCTGGTCGCTGCGCCGCTCTGCCTATTGCTGCGTCCGCAGCGCTTGCTATGGCCGTTTGTCGTGGCCGTCGGCTGGGGCACGCTGGTGCTGGCCGCGCTGTTGTTGCAGCACATCCTCTCCTACGGCCCCATCTCCTATGCCTTGGGCGGCTGGAGCGCACCTTGGGGCATTGAGTTCCGGGTAGATGCTCTCAATGCGTATTTGATTCTACTGGTGGCGCTAATCGGTGCCGTGGTCCTGACCTACGCACCGGCGAGTGCGGCGCGCGAAGTCGAGGCAGAACGCCGCCCGTATTTCTGCGCGATCTTTCTGCTTTGTCTCGCTGGTTTGCTGGGCATTGCCATTACTGGCGACGCTTTTAACGTCTTCGTGTTTATGGAGATCTCGTCGCTTTCGGCGTATGGGCTAATTAGTCTCGGCCGGGATCGCCGCGCCCTTATGGCGACGTATAACTACCTGATCTTGGGCACGATTGGCGCGACCTTTATCCTGATCGGCATCGGCCTGATGTACGCGATGACCGGCACGCTCAACATGGCCGATCTCGCCGGGCGGATCGAAGCTGTCGCCGACACCCGCACGATTCACGTGGCCTTTGCCTTTATAAGCGTCGGCTTCACGCTCAAGATGGCGCTTTTCCCGCTGCACATCTGGTTGCCCAATGCCTACACCTATGCGCCTTCGGCCGTTACCGCCTTTATCGCGGCGACTGCGACTAAGATCGCGGCGTACGCCTTCTTGCGCTTCGTCTTCACGATTTTTGGCGCGGACTTCGCCTTTGGGACTATGCACCTCGATGTCCTGCTGTTGCCGCTAGTGCTCTTGGGCATCTTCATCGCCTCGGCCGTGGCCATCTACCAGACTGATCTCAAGCGGCTGTTGGCCTATTCGAGCGTGGCGCAGATCGGCTATGTGATGCTCGGCGTTAGCTTGGGCTCGGCCACTGGGCTGACGGCCGGGATCGTCCACCTGTTCAATCACGCGCTGATGAAGGCGGCGCTCTTCTTGGTCGCTGGCTGCATCTTCCTCCGCATCAATTCTCTGCAATTAGCCGACCTTAGCGGGTTGGGCAAGCGCCTGCCGCTGACTTCATGCGCCTTTGTCCTCGCTGGCTTGGGGTTAGTCGGCGTGCCGTTTACCGTGGGCTTTATTAGCAAGTGGTACTTGATATTGGGTGCTATAGAGCGGGGGTGGTGGCCGGTGGCGGCACTGGTGGTGATCAGTTCGTTGCTGGCGCTGGTTTATATCTGGCGCTTTGTCGAGATCGCTTACTTCCGTCCGGTGCCCGAAGATGCTGAGTCTGTGGCCGAAGCTCCCCTCTCGATGCAGATCCCCGTATGGCTGCTCATTGCGCTGACCATTGGCTTTGGGGTACAGACCTCGCTGACTGCTGGGGTTGCCCGCAAGGCGGCGCACTGGCTCTTGGGAGCTGCGCCATGAGTGCGACTACCGCCATTATCGTGGCCGTGCTCCTGCCTTTGGGAGTTGCGCCATTGATCGCCCTTTTGGGCCGCCGTCCCAATCTGCGCGAGACGGCGACCTTGCTCGCCGGTCTAGGCACTTTTGCCTCGGTTTGCACCTTGGTGCCCAAAGTCGCCGCAGGTGCCCGGCCGTCGGTGCATCTGGTGGAGGTCTTTCCGGGGCTGTCCCTAGCCTTTGAAGTCGAGCCGCTCGGTGCGCTCTTTGCGCTGATCGCCGCTGGGCTGTGGATGGCGACCTCGGTGTACTCCATCGGCTACATGCGGGGACATCACGAGGAAAACCAAACTCGCTTTTTTGCCTTCTTTGCCTTGGCGATCGCCGGTGCCTTGGGCGCGGCATTTGCCGGTAACATGCTGACGCTGTTTTTCTGCTACGAGGCGCTGACGCTTTCTACCTATCCGCTGGTCACTCACCACCGCAGCGCGGAAGCCAAAGCGGGGGGACGCATCTATATGGGGGTGCTGCTTGCGACCTCGATCGGTTTCCTGCTCACAGGTTTGGTCGCTACCTATTACATCGCTGGGACTCTTGACTTCGTTTCCGGTGGCATCCTCGCCGGCAAGGCTCCGACATGGACCATCGGCGTCCTGCTTTTTCTTTATGCCTTCGGCACCGGCAAGGCGGCGCTGATGCCCTTTCACCGCTGGCTCCCCGCCGCTATGGTGGCTCCGGCACCGGTCAGCGCCCTGTTACACGCAGTCGCCGTGGTCAAGGCGGGCGTTTTTACCATCCTCAAGGTGGTCGTCTATATCTTCGGCATCGACCTGCTCGCCGATACGGGCTTGGGCACTTATTTGGCCTACGCGGCCTGCGCCACGATCCTCATCGGCTCGCTGGTGGCCATGACCAAGGACAACCTCAAGGCCCGCTTGGCGTATTCCACGGTCAGTCAGCTCTCCTACATCGTGCTCGGCGCGGCCTTAGCTAATAGCTGGGGCGTCCTCGGCGGCAGCCTGCACATTGCCATGCACGCCTTCGGTAAGATCACCCTTTTCTTTTGCGCCGGAGCCATCGCGGTCGCCCTGCACAAGACCGAGATTAGCGAGATGAAAGGAATTGGTCGGCAAATGCCGTGGACGATGGGGGCTTTTCTCATCGGCTCGCTGAGCATCATCGGCTTGCCGCCGCTGGGAGGCGCTTGGAGCAAGTGGTACCTCATTCTCGCCGGGTTGGACGCCGAGCAGTACGTGGCCATTGGCGTACTCTTGGTAAGCTCGCTGCTCAACATCGCCTATCTATTGCCAGTGGCCGTCAACGCCTTCTTCTACGCAGCACCCGATGGAGAAGGCGGCCTACGGGAAGCCCCGCTGGCCTGTGTCCTGCCGCTAATTTGCACGGCGCTAGGCGGGCTGGTACTCTTCCTCTATCCCGACCCGCTCCTCGACCTCTGCCGCCAGATCGGAGGATAAGGCCATGACCTCAGAGAAAAAACATCTATTCGACCAGCCGAGAAACGTCCACCGCTTGATACGGGTTTTCTTCGTCCTCTGCGCCTTGCTTTTGGGCGCGGACCTGCTCTTCCATCGGCACTTGATGTTTGCCGAGGGTGTCTTCCCGGTTGAGGGCTGGTTCGGCTTTTACGCGATATACGGGTTTGTCGCTTGCGTGCTGTTGGTTTTGATAGCTACCCAGATGCGCAAGGTGCTGATGCGCCGCGAGGATTACTATCAAAATTAGGAATTAGGAATTAGGAATTAGAATGTACTGCGAGGGTTACTATGATTAGCCTTCATCCGGCGGCTTTTTTGCTCTTAGGTGGGCTGCTGTTGCCTCTTTTACCGCTGGCCGTGCGGCGGGTGGCGTTGCTCCTGTTGCCGCTGGCCGGATTTTACAATCTCCTCGGCTATCAGGTTGGCGACGGTCAAGTCGGCTCCCTAGCGGGGTACGAGCTGCACTGGGTGCGCGTTGACCAGCTCAGCCTGCTCTTTGGCTATCTCTTTCACTTGGCCGCGTTCCTCGCCGCGCTGTTCTCGCTGCACCTGCGCGACCGCCTGCAACAGGCAACCGGCTTCCTGTACGCGGGCGCGGCCGTGGGCGCGGTCTTTGCCGGCGATCTCATTGTGCTCTTCATCTTTTGGGAGTTGCTGGCGATTAGTTCGGTTTTCCAGATCTGGGCTACCCAGAGCGACAGGGCCATCGCTGCGGGTACGCGCTACCTGTTGATCCACATCAGTTCTGGCTTGCTGCTCTTGGTCGGCACGGCGTGGCACTACCAGCAGACCGGCTCGCTGGCGCTGGGGCATCTGGGCATCGATAGCTGGGCTACGCGGCTGATTTTCCTCGGCGTTGGCATTAAATGCGCCTTTCCATTCTTGCACTCGTGGTTGGTGGATGCCTACCCAGAGTCCACGCCCACTGGCGCGGTTTTCTTGAGTTCCTTTACCACCAAGACCGCGGTCTATGTGTTGGCGCGCAGTTTTGCCGGCACCGAAATCCTGCTCTACATCGGCGCAGCCATGGCGATGTTCCCCATTTTCTATGCGGTTATTGAAAACGATCTGCGCCGCGTGTTGGGCTACAGTATGATCAACCAGATCGGCTTTATGGTAGTAGGCGTCGGCTTGGGGCCGGGTATGGGCGTCAACGGCGCAGTTGCCCACGCCTTCAACGACGTGCTCTTCAAGGGTTTGCTCTTTATGTCGATGGGCGCGGTGCTCTATCGCACCGGCAGGATCAACGGCTCGGATCTCGGGGGCCTGTACAAATCCATGCCTTGGACTTGCGGCTTCTGCATGATCGGGGCCGCGTCGATTTCGGCCTTCCCGCTATTTAGTGGCTTTGTCAGCAAGTCCATGGTCATGCAGGCCGCGGCCAACGAGGGCCACCTCGTGGTGTGGCTGCTGTTGCTGTTTGCCTCGGCCGGCGTCTTCCATCACGCTGGCATCAAAATTCCCTTCTTTGCCTTCTTCGCCCACGACGCGGGGATTCGCTGTCGCGAAGCACCGCGCAACATGCTCTTGGCGATGGGGATTGGGGCGGCGCTGTGCATTGGCATTGGTTCGTTCCCGCACTATCTGTACAGACTCCTGCCCTACCCGGTTGCCTACGAGCCGTACGATGCGACCCACATCGTTTTACAGCTTCAGTTGTTGTTCTTTTCGGCGCTGGCCTTTGTCGCGCTCAAGCTGACGGGCATTTACCCACCGGAGCTGCGCTCGGCCAATATCGACGTGGACTGGACCTACCGCAAGCTGCTGCCAGAGGCGGCGCGGTTGTGCGTGCGAGTGGGTGCGCCGCTGTGGGATGGACTGATTGCTTGGAGTAAGCGGCAGGTTTTCGCTCTAATGGATCAGGTGCGCCAATACCACGGCCCGACGGGCGTCTTTGCGCGAGCGTGGCCTATTAGTAGCAGTGTGTTGTTGGTGACGATTTTCTTGGCGGTGTACTTGTTTGTGTATCTGGGATAATCTCAATCAGAGTTGCAAGGCCGTGCGGATGGTCGCGGCAATGGCGGCGGGCGAAGGGCCGATGTCTACGCTCAGGGCGTCGCTCGGCTCTTCGAGGGTTGCAAACTGGCTGTCGAGCAGGCTGGCCGGCATGTAGCGGTGCTGTCGCTCCTTGAGCCGTTGGGCGATGAGTGTCTTGGGGCCTTTGAGATGGACGATCTGCACGCCGGGTCGCCCGCTGACCAAGATGTCGCGGTAGCTCTGCTTGAGAGCGGAGCAGCCGAGTATCGCGCCTTGCTCGGCTTGTATCCACTGATCAATGGATACAGATAAGGTCTCCAGCCAAGGCCAGCGGTCCTCGTCGGTAAGCGGCGTGCCGCTGGCCATTTTGCGCACGTTGACTTCTGGGTGAAAGTCGTCCGCGTCGTAATAAGCCCATCCAAGTTGTTGGGCGAGCTGTTCGCCCACTGTCGTCTTGCCGCTGCCCGTTACGCCCATTAGTACGATGACCATGCGCTTCATCTCCCGCGTTGTGCGCTGCGAGCTTGAACATATAGGAGCGCGTCTGTTGCAACAAGGTCAGTTGTTTACTAACGCGGCGTGCGGATTGATTGGCAGTTCCAAGACTACACAGGCCCCTTGGGCGCAGTTTTCGACGAATAGGCGACCGTGGTGGTCGCGGGCAATGCCCGCGCATACGCTCAGCCCCAATCCGCTGTGCTGGCTCGACGCCTTGGTGGTGAAGAACGGCGCAAAAATGTCGGGCCGAATTTTTTCGGGAATGCCCGGCCCATTGTCCTCGATCTCCAGCACAATCCAGCCTTGGCGGGCCGATAGCCGCAGTGCGATTCGTCCCGCGTCGCGCACCTGCTTGATGGCTTCGCGGCTATTTTGGATGAGGTTGAGGACGACCTGTTGGAGTTGACCGGCATGAGCCTTGATATAGGGCAGGTCTGGGGCTAGGGTCTCAACGATTTCGATTTGGTCTTTTAGGAGCGTCCGACGCAGCAGCCGGACTGTTTCCTGCACGAGGTGGGTGAAGTTGATCCATTCCTTCTGGGTCTTCTGCTGGTGCGCATACCCTAACAGCCGCTCGCTGGTGCTGCGCGCTTGGAGACCGGCCTCGTACACAGCTTGTACGCCATCGCTGACGACGGGCGCTAAGTCGCCTTTGCGCAGTAGGCTGGTCTCGCCGATGATCACCTCTAAGTGTTGGTTGATTTCGCCGGCGAACTCGGCGGTCAATTGTCCCATCACCTGCAATTTCTGCGCTTGGCATAGCTGGGCTTCTTTGGCCTGCAACTGCGCTAGGTCTTCTCGTCGGCAGTACAGTCCGCTGAGGACTTCGCCTAAGCCCTTGAACAAGCCGATGTCCGCATCGCTACAGGCGATGGCTTCTTTGCGATAAACGGCTAGGACGCCTTGAGCAAAGGTCGTTTCGAGGATGGCTTTGACATTGCAACGCATCTGTTGGGCCAGCCAAGCGCATTCGCCGTGGCGGCTCGGTGCTCGATAGCAGGTCGCGGCTGATTTCCACGCTCCCAGCACCCACTGCTGTCCTGTGGTTAGCGGGGACCACTGTCCGTCGGCTGTCAAGGGATGGACGCGCATCTTGCACTCGCCGTTGTCGGCTTGCACCCGGTACAACCGGCAACCGTCGTAAGCGATTCCGGCGTGGTCCAAGGTCTGGCGGATCTGGGCTAGGATCATGAATTCGCCCTCTGGTTGTTTGTACCGCCAAACCGCGAGCCGCAAGTCTCGCAACAGGTCTTCGTTAGCATTTCCGCCGCACTGTTTGCCCATAGTCAGTCCTCTTTCTCCTCTGACAGATGGCAATAAAAATTCGGGCCACGATCCGCACTGCTTCCCTAAGACGTAGGCTTCGACATTGAGCTCAGCCGAAACGAGACGACTGTGCCCGCAGACTCATCGGCAAGTCAACAGGGCTAAATGGGTAGGCTATGTTATTTGGGAATGCGAATAGAATAGGTGCAAAGGCAGAGTAGGAGCTAGGAGGTGGCCGTATTTCGATAAAAAGCAATCGTTTGCAAAACAAGGCTACTACCATAGTTTTAATTCATCAAAAAGTCAATGTTAAACGACGAGTTAGAAACACACCGCTGCACCCCGTTTGCCCACAGGGACGACAAAATTGGCGATGATTTATCCCAAGGCGACTATTTTATCGCAACAGCTCGTCCCGTGTATTGGGGGAGCAAAAACGCCCTTGCGGTGTTGACAAAGTGATGCGTTCTGTTTGTGTTTGATGCGCTACACCATCAAGTCCAAAGAAGGCCGAATGGAAGCAAATCACACGCTGCGCCCAGAACGCGCCATCCTCGTCGGCGTCGCCCTGCCCACGATGCCAGCTTGGGAAGCCGAACACTCCCTCGACGAGCTCGGCCGCTTAACCGCTACTGCTGGCCTCGTCGAAGCCGCACGCCAGATCCAAGGGCGCGACCGCATCGATCCGACCTACTACGTCGGCAAGGGCAAGGCCGCCTCCCTCAAGCCGCTCGCGGCTCAGTGCCAAGCTGACGTGATCGTCTTTGACAACGACCTCTCGCCAGCCCAGATGCGCAACTTAGAGGGCGTCACCAAGCGCCGCATTATCGACCGCAGCGCCGTGATCTTGGACATTTTCGCGCGCCACGCTCGCACCCACACGGCTCAGATCCAAGTCGAGTTGGCCCAGCTCAACTATCTCCTGCCGCGCCTGACTCGCTACTGGACCCACCTGTCGCGCCAAGCCGGCGGTGGGGCCATCCGCGGCATGGGAGCAGCCGGCGTTCGCGGCCCGGGTGAAACCCAATTGGAAATCGACCGCCGCCTGATTCGCCGTCAGATCAATTCTCTAGAGGCCAAGCTCGACAAGATCGGCGTGCAGATGGCGACTAACCGCAAAAATCGCGCAGATGTTTTTAAGGTCGCTCTCGTGGGTTATACCAACGCTGGCAAATCGACCCTGATGAGGGCGCTTTCCGGCGCAGATGTTCTAGTCGAGGACCAGCTTTTTGCCACCTTGGACTCGACCACTCGCGCCGTTGATCTCGACCGCAACCACAAGATTCTGCTCACCGACACGGTCGGCTTCATCAACCGCCTGCCCCACCACCTGTTTGCCTCTTTCCGCGCCACGCTCGAAGAGGCCGTGGAGGCCGATTTGCTGCTCCACGTGATCGACTTGAGCTTTCCGTACTACGAGTCGCAGATCGCCACGGTCGAGGAAGTCCTCCACGACCTCGGGCTTGCGGACAGCCCCACCCTGAGGGTGTACAACAAAATCGACCAAGTCGCCCCCGGCGAAGAGGAGCGGATCGTGGCCGCGTACGCAGACCGCGAAGACGCCATCGCCGTCTCGGCTAGCCAAGCCATCAACCTCGACGCGCTGCGCGACAAAATCCGCGCGTACAGCGTCGCTGGCGACATCACTTTGGAGTTGCAGGTTCCCCAAGCCGAAGGCCGACTATTGGCCCATTTGCATCAGCAGGGTCAGGTCCTCGCGGAGACTTACAAGGGCAACGACGTGTGCTTATGCGTGCGCTTGGAAAAGACGTGGGCCAAGCGCTGGCGGCTAGAGCGTTTTGTCCCTGCCTAAGACGGCACAGCCCTACCATCGCAATTGAAGGCCGTTGCACCGTCGGATAAAGCGTCGTATGCAACCGGAACCACCGCTCGCCTTTGCCGTAACCACCTCTTCTCGTCCCAGCCCTCGGGAGCTTGCGAGGGCGCATTGCCTTGCCGACGAAACCGGTTGTCGCTATGTGCCTCGCGCCCACCGCTCGCTCGCTGGAATGGCTGCGGACGAGAATCTCGCGGGCCTGATCGTCGTCGAGCGCGGCAATTTTTCCCTTTGGGTCGCCGGACAGTGCCTCCGCTACCATCCCAACATGGCCAAATTGCGGATCCTCGCCTTAGAACAAGGCAAACACGACATTTTGGTTGACGCCTTGCAGCTCAAATTAGGCGACCGCGTCCTCGACTGTACCTGCGGTTTGGGTGCGGATGCCATCGTGGCCGCTTACAAGGTTGGCGCGACGGGGCGCATCCTCTCCCTCGAAGCCTCGCCGCTGTTGGCCCTGCTGGTTGAGCATGGCATGGCCTGCTATGTGATTGACGACCCGCCCGCCCTCGCCCCGGCCATGCGCCGCGTCGAAGTTCTAAACGCCGACTATGCCGACTACCTGCGCCGCGAATCAGACAACGCTTGGGATGTGGTTTACTTCGACCCCATGTTTAGCGAAACTATTGCCGGCGCTCGAGGTTTAGAGCTGGTCCGTTACTTGGCCCGGGAGGGCAGCCCATCTCCTGCGGATTTGGGCGAGGCCCGTCGCGTTGCCCGCCGCCGCGTGGTGATGAAGGACCGCCGGCCCGGCCACGCCCTTGCTCGCCTCGGATTCGCCAAAGTCGAGGAGGGCCGCCGCGTGTGCTACGGCGCGCTACCCGCTTGGTAGAGACGTTTTATTCGCCGACCGGAAGGAACGAATCGTGGAGCTATCCTGTTGCGCTTGGGCCTTGACTGGCTCGGAAGAAGACACCCTTACTGCGCTAGCTGCTATCGGCTTTCGCTCGATTGACGTGCAGGCGAAGACCTTTGTCAGCCCAGCGTCGCGAGTGCGCATTGACGACCTCGGCCTGTCGGTGTCCTGCCTTGCGCTGTGCTTTAACATGGAAGACGGCGCAGCCCTCGACGGCGCGCCCGCCGCCGCTCGACAAGCCGCCCTCAATCACTGCCGGGAGGCCCTGGACCATGCCGCGGCCCTCGGTGCCAGCACTGCGTACGTAGTCCCAGGGACCGACCCAGCCGCGCTACCTCAGTTTAGTGACGCCTTGGGGGAAGTGGCGGACTTCGCGGCTGCACGCGCGATTCGCGTCGGGGTTGAGCATTTCCCTGGCAAGGCGCTGCCGACGGCCGCCGGAACCTTGGAGTATTTATCCAGTCTAAACCACCCCAACCTCTACTTGCTCCTCGACACCGGCCACCTACAGATGTCCAAGGAAGACCCGGCCGCGGTCATAGCCGCCGCCGGAGACCGGCTTGGGTATGTGCATTTAGATGACAACGACGGGGAAGGTGATTTGCACTGGCCTCTGCTAGCGGGCGTGCTGACCGAGGAGGCGCTAGCCGCGACGTTTGCCGCCCTCGCCCTAAGCCCGTACGCCGGCCCGGCGAGCATTGAGCTTAGCTCCCAACTTCCCGATCCTGTGGCCGCGCTGGCCCAAAGCCGCGCTTGTGTCCTGCAATGCAGCTAAAAGAGAGTATTAGATGCCTATTTATATTTTGCTTTTAGCCACCGTATCCTTCTTCGCCTGTAGTGGCGACGAGGGTGCCCTCAAAAAGGTGCCGCGCAACCGGACCTTAATCATGGACTGCGCCGAGGCCAATACCTGCTCTGGCCAGATTCAGGATTACAACTCCTTCAATCCTTTCATCCCAGGCGGCATCTCGCGGATAGGATACAACTTCCTCTACGAGCCGCTCTACTTCTTCAATGCCTACGAGGAAGATTCCGAGCTAATACCTTGGATCGCCGAGAACCACCATTTCAACGAGGATTACACCGAACTTGTGGTCAAAATCCGTCCGGGCGTTGAGTGGAGTGACGGGCATCCTTGGTCGGCGCACGACTTTGCCTTTACCATCAACATGCTGGTGGAGCACGCCCCACAACTCATGTACTCGACGGATATGGCGACTTGGGTCGAAGAGGCAGTCGCCCTCGACAGCTTGACGGTGCGCGTCGCGCTCAAGGCACCCAATCCGCGCTTCCTCTTCAGCTACTTCGTCCACAGCGGCGACCAAGGCGTCCCCATTGTACCCAAGCACATCTGGGAGGGCCAAGACCCGCTAACTTTTGCCAACTTTGACTTGCAAAAAGGTTGGCCGGTTCTGACCGGCCCCTATCGCATTGCGCGCTCGGAACCGGCCCAACGGATCTGGGATCTGCGCGAAGGCTGGTGGGCTGAGAAAATCGGCTTTCAGGAGCTACCCCAGGTCGAGCGGCTGATCTACCTGACCTATATGGAAGAGCACAAGCGCGTGCAAAACCTGATCGCCAACAACATCGACACTTGCTTGGAGCTGCGGCCGGCCAATATGGTTTCCCTGTTGGAGCGCAATCGCAACATCACGACTTGGACCGGCCGCGAGCCGCCGTATAGCTACATCACTTGGTGGCCCATATCGCTGGGATTCAACGGGCTGGAGGCCCCTTGGTCCGACCCGGAGATGCGCCGTGCGGTCAACTACGCCATCGACCGCGAACAGCTCGTCGCCATCGGCTGGCAAAACTCAGGTGCGCTGACCCTGCTGCCCTTGCCCGACCTGCCGCAGATGCATCGGTATTTTACCCTCGCCGAGGACTTGATCGCCAAGCACCAAGTCGGCGTCTTTGACTTGGAAAAGAGCGCGGAAATCCTCGCCCGCAAAGGGTACGTACACAACGGAGCTTTCTGGGAAAAGGACGGGCAGCGCCTTAGCATGGTCATCGACATCTTCTCCCACTTTCAGGACTTGACGCCGGTGCTCATCGCCCAGCTCAAAAAGGCCGGCATCGACGCCTCTTTCCGCATGACTTCGGATTTTACCACGCGCCTGCGCCAGGGCACGGCCCGCGCGTACCTGATCGGCAACTTCAGCTCTATGCGCGATCCCTATTTCGTGCTGCGCCAGTACCACAGCCGCTTTGTCCAGCCCACCGGCGAACCAGCCGACATGCCTTGGCGCTGGCAAAACTCGGCCTACGACGCGCTGATCGATCAGATGGGCCAGACCCCGACCGACGCCCCGGAGATGGACGAACTCTACCACAAGGCCATGGACCTTTGGCTGGCCGAGTTGCCCTCTATCCCCCTCGTCCAATGGCCGCACCGCATCCCGCACAACGAGACCTATTGGACCAACTGGCCCAGCGCGAAAAATCCCTATATCAACAGTGCTTACTGGAGCCGCACTTGGCTTTTGGTGCTGCTGAACTTGCGGCCGCAGGTGTGAGGGGTACAAGCCGTAGCATTAACCCGACGCACGGCGTGGATCGGGTCCCGTGTACTTAGCGCGCGGCCGTATCAGGCGTCCGGTCTGATATTGTTCAACGGCGTGGGCGATCCAGCCGATGATCCGGCCGAGACAGAACAGCAACAGGGCTGTTCCTTTCTCCAAGCCCAAAGCCCGGCGCAGAGTCACCAGTCCTAGATCCACATTGTGGGCAAGACCCGTCCGCTTCCCGACTTCCTCGATCAAGGCTTTTGCCAGTGCCAATTCCGCAGCATTGGGGACCGCTTCCTCCAGCAATTCCATGAGGATCTTCGCACGGGGGTCAACGCCTCGATAGACCACGTGTCCGAAGCCTTCGATTACATCTCCCCGCTTGAGTCTGCTAGCAATGGTATCGCCCACGCTGTTCGCTGATTCAGCTTCGTCCCACAAGGCCTCCAGCCGACCGGTCGCTCCACCGTGACGGGGACCTTGCAGGGCGCTGAGGCCGGCCGTTATCACCGCATACAGACTGGCGCCGCTCGAAGCCACGGTGCGGCAAGTAAACGTCGAGACGTTGAGCTCGTGGTCGGCACACAGAATCAGGGCCGCTTCGATCAACCGAGCCGTTTCCGGTCGTCCGGGTAGCCAAGCGCTCTGCAGCGTCTGCGCGATACCGCTGACGGTTTTGTCTTGGGCAGTGGCAATCAGCGTCATGAACCGGAGAATGCGAGCGCCGCACTGGTGGATGTGCGGGGGTGCAGTGGCGAAGGCTGCGGGGTCTTGGGCTCCAATCGCGGGAAGCAGTGCCTGCATCTGCTCGACTTTTGATAGCGGCGCAAGCCCGGCGACGAGAGCCGGGCTTACTCCATCCAGCCGGGTCTCGCCGGCGAATTCCTCGATCTGCAGGGAGCGATCTCCCGTCCACAGCAACGCGGCGACTTCTTCCACCGTGCTCTCACGTGCCAGTTCGCTGACGCTGATCCCCCGATAGTAGAGGTCGTCATCGTCGATTCGACTCAGAGCGGACTCCAGTACTGGGTCCCCTGCTTTCAGGGCCTGCTCGGCAGCTACTTCGGGCCGCGCCCGAAGCTCCTTGTGGCGGCGGAGACGTTCGATGTCCTCGCGGTAGTACTGGCGAGTGCGTTGCCGTTGATCCCCCGTTTCGGAACGGATTAGGCCGCGGCTTACATAGGCATAGAGGGTCTGCGGCCGAATTCCCAACTCGGCACAGGCCTCTTTAGCGGATAAATAGCGCGAAGGAGCCATCATTATAGATTGATTTATGAATCAATATTGACAATATAAGTGATCGCGTTATAATCGTCAATTAACCAATACAACGGAGCTTGGGACATGACCAACAAGATCAAAGAAGGACTGGAGGGTGTAGTCGCTGCCCGCACGCGGTTGAGCGGGATCGACGGAGAGAAGGGCAGACTGTGGTTGGCGGGATTTTCTCTTGAGGAGCTTGCTGCCAACGCACACTTCGAGGAAATGGCTTACCTGTTGTGGCATGGCCAGCTACCGGACTGCGAGCAGTTGGAGACATTGCGCAGTCGGCTGTCGAGTTGGTGCCTGCCCAGGTACACTCAATCCCTGATTGAGGCCGCCGTCAGAGCTGGGCAAAAGCCAATCGACGTCCTGCGGCTGGCCCTGGATTCGCTGTGCCTTGAGGACGCGGAGGCGGATGTTGTACTCGTGGGTGCCACTCCTGTAATCGTTGCTGCCACGTGGCGGTTGATGAATCAAAAACCCGTGATTCAGCCGGATCCGGGGCTTCGTTTTGCGGAAAACTTCCTCTACATGCTGTCGGGCCGCAGGCCGACCGCGGCCATGGCCCGCGCGCTGGATACCTACTTCAACGCGATGGTTGATCACGGCATGAATGCATCGACCTTCACGGCTCGCGTCATCACTTCGACGCGCTCTGATCTGAAGTCGGCTGTCATCGGCGCTCTCGGTGCCTTAAAAGGCCCGTTGCACGGCGGCGCACCGGAACCGGCCCTAGCCATGCTGCAGAAAATTGGCGTTTCCAACCGAGCCGAGCCCTTCATTAGAAATGTCCTCGAACGCGGTGAACGCCTGATGGGCTTCGGGCATCGCGAGTACAAGGTGCGCGATCCCCGAGCGGCTGTTCTCGCACAAGCCGCTGAGAAACTGTGTGAGGACAAAGGGGATACTGGCCTGTTCGACTTGGCCAGACTCGTAGAATCAGAGGCGGTGAGACTATTGGAGGAATACAAGCCGGGCCGACGCTTGTTTACCAACGCCGAGTTCTATACGGCGGTTCTACTGCACGAACTTGGCGTTCCATCCGAGTTGTTTAGCTGCACCTTCGCCGCAACTCGCATGGCAGGCTGGATCGCTCATTGCCGGGAACAGGAAGCAGTGGACCGGATTTTTCGGCCGCAGTCGGAGTACGTCGGGTGCGAGGGTAGAGAGTGGGTGGACCTAGGAGACCGCTGACACTTCCTGCCTCAAGCACCTGGGCTTGCTCCACAAGGGTCCCATAGCGACTTTTCCGTCGTCTTTTGCCTATACTAACGCAAGTGAGGTGCGTTAAAAAAATGAGAACGTTCAAGCTGTGGGCGGGCGGGGATGCGCACGTGGGCACGGATCTGGCGCGTGCCAATCGCCGCAGTCTTGCGGATGCGATCCTGCAGGCCGAACAGGGCGGTGCTGATGGAGGTCCACCGTTCGAGTGGGATATTATGCTGGACATCGGGGATTTGTCTGGGTCGCAGACGCCGCCGGATGATGAGGAAGGGGAAGAGGTGGTACGGCAGTACAGCGCGTCGACCATACATCCTCGGGAAGATTTCTACAATATTGTGGGCAACCACGACGCCAGCGGCCCCGACGAGCCGTGCCAGTGGTGGTTTCGGAAGTGGGTGGATCCCACTGGGGAGCATTCCGAGTATTCTGGCGTTCACGCCGACCGGCGGCCCTATCCGATCGAGGGGACCTGGGAGCGGTATTCGTTTGAGGTGGGGAATGTCCTGTTTCTGGCGATGGGCGACCGCAACGACGGCGGCCCTCCGGTTGGGCGCGGCGAGAAAGGCGGATATCCCGCAGGTGCGGTGACGCGGGAGACGTTCGAGTGGTGGAAAGAGAAAGTCGAGAAAAACCAAGACAGGATTATTGTAACGGCCCACCACCATATGTTGAGGGACACGACAGTGGCGTCCGGCCCTTGGGAGGGGGTTGACGGAGGCTATCATGGCCGCTTTGAAGACGGGGCACCCATCGGGGCATCGTATCTCTATTTCGTGGGGGAAGAACCGGATGCAGGGGCATTCGAGTCTTATTTGGCGGCGAATCCGGGCGCGATCGATCTCTGGCTGGGGGGACATACCCATACGGACCCGGATGATACACACGGCGGGCGGTCCCATGTGGAGCGGAAGTGGGGGGTGACCTTTGTCAATGTGGCGGCCATTTCGAAATATCACGGCCACAAGAATGTTTCGATGAGCCGGTTGTTGACGTTTTCCGAAGGGGTGGCGGAGGTCAATATCAAGTGCTACCTCCACATGAGCGACTATGCACCGCAGGGATGGTACGACAAGGCGGAAAGGACGGCACCGCTGCGGATGCCGTTCTCATATTGATCGGCACGTAGCCCATTGAGCTCTGCATCAGAACAGAATATCAGCAAACGTCAGTAGCCAGGCCTCGAAGTCAATACCTTGCTTCTCCTGCTGAACCGCTGTTTCTGACTGCTGAGCAGGTGGAGATTGGGAACGCAGCACTAACCTAGACAAGTGCTCGTGGGCAAGGTGCCATCCTCCTTCCTGCTCAACCCACACGCTGGAGAGACGAAGTGTATGCATCCGACTGCGCTGTTTTTTCATAGAGATTCTGGCATCCAGATATCCTGTCACCACCGCGGTATTCTCGAAGAGTTGCACCTCGATATGCCGGGGTTTGAGGTTGAACGTGAGTCCGGCCTTGAACCCGGACTTCATGCGGTTTTGATCGAACCCTTCGCGCAGCAAGCCGCCAGATGAGGAGAAAATGGTATAGCCCGGCGCAAAACTGCGCCCCAGCCCTTCGTGATCTTTGGCAGCAAAAGCTCGATAATGATCCATCACGGCAGACCGCACACCCTCTTCGTCGGCGGAACCGCGAGCGGGCAACAGGGCAAGTATGCACAAGACTGCGAGAGAATACCTGAGATTATTCATGGAAGTGAGGAGCTCCTTTCGAGTTTCAAGTTTTTCCAAAAAGAAGTGAACAAACACCCACAAGGTGAAAGCTATGAACCCCTACCAAACGAATGTCTTTATTAATGCGCAAGCCCACCCGCCGCCGGACTACGGTCCAACGCAGCAGGCGTTGCTAAATCGAGATGCCTTCGCCGATGTGGAAGCAGAGTTGACGCGCTTGCCCGGTTATCAACCGACGCCGCTGATTGCATTGAACGGTCTTGCGGCGGCGAGCGGTGTTGCAGGCCTGTGGTGCAAACACGAAGGGTATCGCTTCGAGGTGGGGAGTTTTAAGCCGACGGGACCCGTTTACGCCATGCTGTCCGTGTTGAAGGGTGAGATCAAAAAAGCCACCGGTGTGGAAACAGTCACAACCCAGGACCTGATAAATCGGCAGTACGAATCGGTGACGAGAGATCTCGTCGTCTCGGCGGCAACATCGGGCAATCACGGGCGAGCGCTGGCGTGGGGTGCCCGCATGTTCGGTTGTCGATGCGTGATTTACATGAACGATGATGTCAGCGCCGGTAGAGAGCAAGCGATTGCGGCCTATGGCGCAGAGGTGGTGCGGGTAGCGGGAAGCTACGATCAAGCGGTGCAACGCTCGTACGCGGACGCTGAGCGGTTCGGCTATTTTGCCATATCGGATGAAAAATCTGGAGAGTATCCCCACATCTCCCGTGAGATTATGCAGGGGTACGCCATGGTCGCGGACGAAATCGTTCGACAGTTCAGCGACGTCCAGCCGCCGACTCATGTCTTTGTCCCCGGCGGCGGCGGCCGATTGGCCGCGGCGACCTGCGGGCATTTGTGGGAGCGCTATGGGAGCAACCATCCGCGGATAGTTGTCGTTGAACCCACCGCATCGGCCTGCCTATACCAAAGCGCGATTGAAAACAGTGCGGCAACCGTCAGCGCGGGTGGTCGCTCCGTTATGGACGGACTAGTCGTTGAATCCGCGTCGCCCCAAGCGTGGGATATTCTAAGGGCTGGTGCTTTCGCCTTTCTTACTGTCCCCGACGAAGCGGCTGTTGATGCCATGCGACAAGCGGCGACCAGTGTCAGTGGAGATCCTCCAATCGCGATTGGTGAAACCGGGATTGCAGCGTGGGCGGGATTTCTGGCGACGACCTGTGACGAAAATTTGCGCCAGCAGCTTGGATTCGATTGCAACAGCCGCATCGTCATCATTGCAACCGAGGGGGCGACCGATCCAGAGGTTTATCGCAACCTTGTTGGCACGACGCCGGAAGCGGTTTTGGCGGACTAAAGCCGCCCTTCCTTCTGCAAAATATCCCCGGCAATCGCGTAGGTCGTTCCGTGCATGGCAATGACGACGAGTCCGATTCCGGCCGCGAGATAGCCGCCGAGGTACAAGTTGGGGACGTCAATCGACTCGTAGTTGTGGGCGTGGGTCTGTACTTGATCGAGTTGGAAGCGGTAGTTGTCGCGCATGGGCGCGAGGGTCAGGGGCGCAAAGCCCTGTAAGATCGAATAGTCGGCCGTGCCGCCGATTTCTTTGATTACGTGATCGACTTCTACCACTTGGTTTCCCTCGGGCGTTTGCAGCCCGACCTGTCCGTTCTCGGCGATCTGCGTCACGTGGGTGTGATACAAGGTTTTAAGACGGGGCGAGCGGCTTTCGAGGATTTCGGCGATGCGATGGTAATAGGGCAGCCCGTGGCGGCTGTCGTTGATGAGCTGCCAATGGACTGCTGGCCCTTGGCGCATGGCGTAATACACCTGCTTGCCGGCGTCGTGCAATTCGGTCGCGGCCCAATCGCCCGAGCGCCCACCACCGACGACGAGTACTCGCTCGCCAGGGAAGTCTTCGGGTTTGTCGTAGTGAGCGGTGACAAAAGGCCAGTCCTCGCCCTCCACCCCGAGGGAGCGCAACTGACCGCGCTGGCCGGTTGCGAGGATCAAGTACTTGCAGGTGTAGCGCTGCTCGACGCCCGTTTGCACGTGCCGACTGGTGAGCTGGAAGCCCCTTTCGTGTGGCTCAATCCGCTCGACCTGCTCAGGGGTGCGAATGCGCTCTGTCATCTCAAAGCGCTCGGGCACGCGGTGATAGTACTCGATCAGATCGGTCTTGAGGATCAGGGCGTTGACGTCTAAGGCGCGTCCGATTTCTGCGGCGTGTTGTGCCAGCGGATAAAAGGCAAACTCCATCCACTGACCCGGCGACAAGGTCAGCAGGTTGTGCGGTGCGCGGTTCCACAACCCGCCGACCGGCTCGCGGCTGATCAGCAGCGCATCCAGCGGCTCGCCGCGCCGAAAGTCCATGGCGACTTGGTCGAGTTCCTCAAAGAGCTGGCGCGGGTGGTGCAAGGTGCGGAACAGATCAACGGGCCTGATGCCGTTTTGCACGAAATACTGCATATCCAGCCCTAACAGCGTGCGGTCGAATTGCTGCAAGTATCTGGCTAGGGGCGCGTAGCGCGTGGCAAACATGCGGCTGTTGCGGAAAAAGGGATGCCAGCCGCCCAAAACCACGGCCAACGGCAGGCCCGCCGGTCCGCCGCCGACGATGATAACGGTGTGGTGTTGCGGGTTCATTATAGCTCGACGCTGATACTTTCTGACAGGAAGCTGAGCGAGGAAACGTACCCCGTGTGCGCGAGAATGACGGTGGGCGACGAGGCCACAGGCCGCAGCGTAACATCAGGTATTTATTGATGTTACGCTGCGGGCCTACTCGTCGGCGTCTAACAGGTGCCTAAAGGCTTCGAGGCTGGGGACCTGTATGGCCGCGCGATGCAACTGCTTGAGGCGCTGCACATCGTCAATCGCCTCAATGCGGCGGGCCAATAGGTGCATATCCTCCGGCTGAAAGCGCAGAGCCAACGCTTCTTGGATGCTTTCTTGGATGCCTTGCTCAATGCCTTGCTCAATGCCTTGCTCAATGCCTTGCTCAATGCCTTGCTCAATGCCTTGCTCAATGCCTTGCTCAGTGACTTCCTTGGTGATTTCCTCACGGATAGTTTCGGCAAGGTACTGGGCAAAGGAGGATTCGCGCATGAGGTCCATGAGATGCTCCTTGGAAACAATGGCCGTGATCGTCTGAGGATTATACACCAACCCGCTCAAGATTGCCAGTCCCGTGAGAACATCGGCCTTAACCGACTGACCCAGTGGCAGAGCCGCCGCCCGAGCGACACACTGCTCTAACCACGCCTCTTCGGCCTGTCCGGCTGGCGGCTGCATCAACGGCGCAAACGGCAGCAAGCCTACCGCCCCGCTGTCGAGCACAACTTGACCGGGGAGCTGGCTCAGTCGGATCACTTTATACTGAACGAGGATTTGATAGCCGGGATGTTCCTGGAGGTAGTAGCCCGGATCGCGTCGTCCGGCGTCGGGGCGCAGGTAGAAGACGTGAGCGTACACCGGCAAGTCGTAGTGCTCGATACTGCGGCCGATGTAGCCGGCCATGCGGCGGGGCATGGCCGGGTGGTCGGTAGTTTGAAACTCATGGTGGACTAAGGCGTCCTCGCCGTTGATGCGCACGCGGAGGAGGCTGTCGGTACGGCGAGCTTTGACGGTGGGCTGCTCGCTCTCTATTACTTCGACGTCTTCGATGTCGTCGCGCTGGAGGGCGAAGTCAGCCGGGTAGGTTTGGATCAGGTGCTTGGCGACGGTATCGAATTCAGCCATGGCGATCTATTGAAAATTAGGAATTAGAGTGTGCCAATCCGTCCGAACAGAAGGGTACGGTTGGCCCATTCGTAACTTTGCAAAATCTATGCCAAGGCAACCGCACAGTGAGAAGACCGGGCTATGCGGATGAGACTGTATCGGGTACAACCCATGAATGCAACTTTTAGGGAGCAGCAAAGTACACGACCATAGGGGGCCTCGGAACGCGGGGCATAGGCTCGCGCTCCAAATGGGGGCATCGCAAAAGTTTCAATCCGCTCCCCTCGCCGAAGCAAGGGGAGACCTGCTCTGTTTAATTGTCTTTCGCAGAACATCAACGTTTCAATCCGCTCCCCTCACCGAAGCAAGGGAAGACTTCGGGATAGCTGCTCAGGAGCGACAGGCGCTGGGTTTCAATCCTTGTTTTTCTGGATGACCCGCTGAGAGAGGACTTTCATGTTTTTACCTCCAAATCGCCGAACAAAGTTTCAATCCTTGTTTTTCTGGATGACCCGCTGAGAGATCTATGTGCCCACGTGGCACCCCGGCCAGACCAAGTTTCAATCCTTGTTTTTCTGGATGACCCGCTGAGAGATCGGGCTGCACGGCAACAGGCCGAAGAATACCGGCGGTTTCAATCCTTGTTTTTCTGGATGACCCGCTGAGAGTGCTGCTTAGGTCTGGGGCGGCGGCTGTTGCGGTTTGTTTCAATCCTTGTTTTTCTGGATGACCCGCTGAGAGACTCGAGTATGTCAATTCACACTGATGTCCTTGTATCGTTTCAATCCTTGTTTTTCTGGATGACCCGCTGAGAGTTCCTCTACGGCTCGCCACAGACGCCCTCGTTCAACAGGTTTCAATCCTTGTTTTTCTGGATGACCCGCTGAGAGTCGTCTAAGAATGTAGAGAACAGAGCGCTGCCGACAATGTTTCAATCCTTGTTTTTCTGGATGACCCGCTGAGAGCAGAGGCCCGCAAGGCAGACGAGGCCCGCAAGGCTGTTTCAATCCTTGTTTTTCTGGATGACCCGCTGAGAGCCCCATGCAAGTCTTATTCCATTGTCGCTGCGCGTTGGTTTCAATCCTTGTTTTTCTGGATGACCCGCTGAGAGTCTCGCACGAACGCAGAGGCGTTAAGAACATCTCGTTGTTTCAATCCTTGTTTTTCTGGATGACCCGCTGAGAGAGGTATCCCGGATGAAGCCGACATCCTCTTCGGCCAGGTTTCAATCCTTGTTTTTCTGGATGACCCGCTGAGAGCTACCTACGAAGCTCGGCACTTGGTTCAGCTTGCCGTTTCAATCCTTGTTTTTCTGGATGACCCGCTGAGAGAACACCCGGTAGTTGCGGCCGACCTTCGCCCGGAGCGGTTTCAATCCTTGTTTTTCTGGATGACCCGCTGAGAGGACGCCAATGCGCTGCCCCACGTCCCGGTCAGGCCGTTTCAATCCTTGTTTTTCTGGATGACCCGCTGAGAGTCCTTGTGGTGTGTTTTTTGCCCCTCAACTAATACGGTTTCAATCCTTGTTTTTCTGGATGACCCGCTGAGAGCCGAACCACTACTTTGGGATCACCTGCGAGGAGTCAGTGTTTCAATCCTTGTTTTTCTGGATGACCCGCTGAGAGACTGTCTTCGGGTTTCGTGAGGGTGGTTATAGGTGTCTGTTTCAATCCTTGTTTTTCTGGATGACCCGCTGAGAGCCGAACCACTACTTTGGGATCACCTGCGAGG
>JAJDVZ010000166.1:0-35125 GCA_022825835.1 Candidatus Latescibacterota bacterium | reverse complement strand
ATGAGTCCGCTGATAGGGCCTGCCAGTATATCTGGCAATTGAGGCCGCAGGAGCGATTGCAAAAAGCGGGCGTCTACGCTGATAATTTCTGGCTGAACTCATAAACCTTGTGTAAACGAACTTTTTGGCACCTACTTAGTGGAAGCCCAGCCGGAGATTATCGTCCTGATGCCTTGCGGCTTCGACATGCCTCGTTCCCGACGCGAATTGCCAGCGCTTACCCAGCATCCGCTGTGGCCTCGGCTGCAAGCCGTGCAGCAGGGGCAGGTGTTCCTCACTGACGGCAATCAGTTTTTCAATCGCCCAGGGCCGCGCTTGGTGGAGTCGGCTGAAATTCTCGCTGAGATTTTTCATCCCCGCCACTTCGGCGGCACACACGAGCACCGGGGCTGGGAGCGGGTGGATTTGAGCTAGACGTGCAAGAGCCCTTGATATCCGGTTCCGGAGCAGGTCCATTGCACCACTCCTGTGTAACCCGCAGGGCAACCATCCGACTCTGTTCCCGCACTGCACTCAGGGTTACAACCAGTACTGGTATTGGATTTTCGTCGAGTACAAGCACAGGACGGCTTCGTCGGACACGTGTGCTTGAGCGCGCACGTCGACGAGTCGGTCTTTTTACTCGGATCGTCTGCGCTGCAGAAGAATGAGACCTCTTTGCCAGCTTTGCCCAAACAGCTGTCTGGTGTTTTTGTGCAACCAGCGCTACAACCACCGCCTTGGACACAGGAGCATGGTGTTTTTGTCGAATAGACACAGGTGTCGACTTCTTCGTCACACTTTACCAACTTACCATCATTGGAACAGTTCCAGGTATAGGTTTTTACGTCACCTGACACGACGGTACCCGCGCCGGTGCACGCGGTAGTGTCCGGCGTCGGATCATCGTCACTCGTTGTCCCTGCTGTGCAGTCACCAATACTCGAATCACATGCGGGTGGCACGTGGCAGGTGTCCAGGGTATCATCGCAGGTTTCGGTGCCGCACTGCCAGGTGTAGGTTATGTTATTTCCACTTTCACCCACCTGACAACCATTATCCGTCGATGAAACGGTAACTGATGAATTGTCAGAGCAGTGTCCTTTTTGTCCCCTCCGTTGCGCGCAGGTGACCGCTGGGCAGGTTGCGGTCACTTCTGAACAGGTCGTGTTTGTTGAGCACGAATTATCTGAGGTTTCGCAGGTCCATGATTTGGTTACCTTTTTCGCGCTTCCGATTCCGCACAATGCCTCAATTGATTTCACTTTTCCTTTCAATGTTGATCCTTGCGGACTGCAAGGACGTGCCGCCGTGCCGCACCCGCACTTCGTTTTCACACATCCGTTCTCTTCGACCTTTGAGCAATCCTTGTTCCCCTTGGAGTTATAGCACTGCCAGGTATAAATCTTTTCCGGACCGCCAGAAGCGCAACTTCTTTGCACCATCTCGGTAGAACCAGCGACGGCGCCAGTATGGCTAGCAGTAACGGAACCATCATCATCCAGAATGAGGCATCCACCTCTTGTCGAATCATGTTTGCAGACCGTGTTGTATCGTGTAAACGTATACTCTCTCTCTACTTTTTTGCATTTTCTATTCAAACCGTGTGGACATGTCCACGTATGCACTGTTTCTGTTGTCGTTTTTTGTCCTTCGGTAGTAGTTAACCCAGGACTGCCGTCATACGTTATTGGTGTTCCTCTTTTTTTGTTACTTGCTTTTCCGTTGTTTGTGCATGCAAATATCTTGCTGTTGTCGCATACTTGAATACCTTCGGTCGAACAGGTTGAACGTATCACCGAACCTTCGCACGGAATGTCGTCGCACGTGATTCCACTGCCTGCTACTGCTTCGCATCGCCAGGTATTAATTATATTTTCACCAGACGGTTCCGGAAAACCAAAAAAATGGAGACAATCTGCTTTACCTGTGTCCTCACTGTCAGATTTGAACGCTGCCCCTTTCTTGCATGTGAAGTTTTTTACAATTCCATCATCTCCTATCTCACGTTTACAGCATTTTTCTTCAGTCTTAACCATACGACAGTTTTTTCCACAGATTACTCCACTGTTTTCGATGCATGTATAGCCCTCACCTTCGTATCCTTTTTGGCAATCTACGGAAACGGGAATAGGTGTAAGACCATCAATACAGCCATTTTCGCTGTCAGGGTCACAACCACCCGGTGATTGTGGTATGCATTTTGTTTTGTCAATACCTGTGTATCTTTTTATCTTGCAATGTTTTGGATCTTTGTCGCTGACGGTAGTTTTTGCGGATCGTGGGATTACTAATCGGTTGGCTTAACAGGCACGAGGTCAAATTCGTCCACAACACCTTTCCATGGATGGTAGGTAGAAAAAATAAAATCACCAATCCTTGATGAGATTCCACTTCCAGAATGTACTCCGAGGATGTAGACATTTCCGTCTTCGTCGGGAGTGGTATAAACCGGGGCACCGCTATCACCAGAAATGCTTTCTTTGGAATCAGGAGGTATTAAGGAATAATGTGCGTAACCATAATATAGCCCGTCAGAGGATCTGCCAAGAAGTAATAATTCTTCTCTTTGAGCAATTCTTTTTAAAGGTTGTCCGGAAACAGATCCAGACATCCAAATGGTTTCCCCTTCTATTGCTTCTCGAGATCCAATAACAGTGTAGATTGCATCACCCTCTCCTCGTATTTTAAGTGGTTCGAGTTGCTCAACCTGGTTGCCAATGTCGATTTTTGCACAAAGCTGCTCATCGTAGCTTATCACGGTCATGTCTAAAGGACAGTTTGGCGTGTAACGGCTTGGATATGCAATAAAAGCAGAGTCGGTGTCAAGAATCAGATTCCCATTTTTATTTTTTGAGACCGATGGCAACTTGAAAACAGTGCCAAGTATGTGGTACCTGTCGTGTGACATTCTCAAACTGGGAATTGAGTGAAAGTAATCTTGAACATTGTTCGGAGAGTCAATGGAAGCGTGACCGGAAGCAATGAATCCTCGCACGCCATTAACATCCTCCACACCACCCAAGGTGATGGTTGAACAACCTATTCCATCATTAATACTTTGACGATGTGTGGTCACCTTGTCACCTCCCATCGGGTTAATGCGCGAAGGTACCGCACCGCAACTTTCATACGGAGGACCAGGGTCTTCTTGAAGCTCTCGCACCATAACTTGAGCGGGTTCTCTGGTGCATGACAGATCGTTGACGCAGACATGATAAAAGACAGATCGAATACCAAAATCCACCGGAGGTGCTGTGTGCGTGCTGGTAATAACAACAGACGTGTTCGGTGCAAGGGGGTCTAGTGTTATTGTGTTTGACTCTTTCACACCGTTGGTAGGGCGTGTCCAATCATTGTCTGTTCGGTAGATGGAGATGGTCGCGCCGTCAGTCTTCATTCCGGTGTTGGTAATAGTTGCGGTGATAGTAACGGGGTCGGATTCAAAAACACGCATCGGTGTGGCAACGATGTCAGTCACCATAACAGGGGAAATTTGTACCGGTACCTCCACTGCGCGAGAGCAGATGTCCTCAAAGCATGCATAGTAGTAATAAGTATTCGGATAGTTTGTCGGAAGCGAGCCCTCGTATTTGAAGTCGTAATCATCTATTGTCTCCGAGAATGATTCGCCCGATGCCAAGGATAGACTTCCACCTTCCACTGTCAAAACATCCACCCCCCCCCTTTGCTGGCGTGTCAGTTTTTTCGTCATTATGGCGGTGGAAAGTGATGGTGTAGGAGGGAAGAGTTATCGACCCGGGACCGTTGTTTTTCACGGTGGCGGTGAGGGAAACATCTTGTTTCACGCCGGGCACGATCTCTGTTACGTCTGTCACAAGGGTGACAGAGATACCGGTTCCTGATTCGTCATCTTCAGGGGTTTCCGGTTCTGTCACCGTTACGATCACTGACGCACAGTTGTTGTCGGTATCTTCTCCGGGGATTGTGTTGATGCAGCTGTAGTAGTGATAGGTGCCGGGGACTGTTGGTGAAATAAGGTCTGCAGACACGGTACCAGTGCTGTTTTTCTGGAGTATGGTTCGCGCACTTGCAATAACAGGAGCGCCTGTTTGCGGATCAGCGGTCTTTTGATCGTGACGATAGAAGGAGACCGTGCGGGTAGCGGTTGGCGCGTCCGTGTTCATCACCGTTGCCTGGATCGAGAACGGTTGCCCTGGTGCTATTGTTGTCTCGGTTGCTCGCGCTGATATCACCGAAAGATCGGGATCTGTCTCTGTTTGATCTGGTTCCGGTTCCACCACAATAGATCCGGGCACCGCGGTAATCATGACGTTATCAACGGCAATAGCGGTGAATATATTTTTCTTGACACTGAAGAATCGCAGAGAAAACGAATCACTGATGTCGTCACCGGAAAGGGTAAAGGTCTCGCGGCGCCACTGGCTGTCGGCGTGCCGACCGTCCCAGTTTTTCAAACGGTGGTACGCACCGTGATTACCAACATCAACGCCGAGGAACTCATCGTTGCCCATACCCGGCTCCAGATAGCGGTAGAACGACAAGGTAACAGAGTCGTAGGCCGAAAGATCAACCGGCGTCTCAAGGGTAAGGAAGCAAGTCCTGCAGCCGGTGCCTGCCTTGGCAACCACATTGCCCGGCCCTTCGCCCGGAACGGTCGCATCCGCCGACAACGAAGCCGCTTGCCACTTTGATCCACGCCACGCACCGAGCCCTTCTTGGAAGGTGTCAAGGAATAGGTGGGCTGGATCGTATGTTTCTGGCACATCTTGTGCGGGGGTGATGGTGAGACTCCATGTATTGAGCGTCCCGGTATCCCCCGGTGCATAGTCGCCGACGCGAAGCTGCCACGTACCGTGCGCCGCCTGTCCTTGCAGTTGGGTTAAGTTCGATTCCTCGACGACGAGGTTGGCCCTAGAGTTAATCCCGCTTCGCATCCCGTCGTGGAGCGTCATAACGACTCCGCTTGGTGCGACTAACTCAACCGTTAGGTCGCTGGGGGCGGGGTGAGTGATGTCCACGTCCACCGCAACAGAGCCGACCGTCACGCTATCGGGCACGGTAATGCTACCCACCACCTGCGGGGCCTTGCCGTTATCGGCCAAGGCGGTGTTGGGCGCTTGGCCAAAGGAGATCGGCGGCCCAAAACGCGTCACTGGTGCCACCTGCCGGAGCGCGGTCGTCGTCGGTCGCCGTACCACCTTGCCAGAATTTCGAATCACCCCGGCCGATGGCCCCACGTAGATGGGCGTAGCCGGAAAGCGCTGCTTCAAGGCTGCGTAGATATGTTTGCCGCCCTGTTGTGTCCAGTAGGCGCGGCCGATGCCGAGGTAGAGATGATCTGGGCCGTCGATGCCGCCGCTAGGGAAGACACCCGAGATTAACACCGGCACCTCGGCGAGAATCTGCGCCACGGTGGCGTCTTGTTTCTCCGTGCCGAGGATGGACGCCCACACTACCTCGGTAACCGGTTTGAGCGAATACCCGCCCCGTTGACCAATGCGCCGCGCCGAGACCGACGCATCCGACGGATTGGCCACATAGGTGGCAATAAGCGCCGCGTCGGCGGACTCAACCCGACCATCGCAGTCCACATCGCCCAGCGCCATCACGCCGCGGTTGGGCAGCGACAAGGCCGGATCAACACTCAACATGGCCGCCAGCAGCCCGTCGTCCAGCTCCACTCGGCCATTGTTGTCCACATCGCCCAACACCCCCTGATCCAGCGACGCCACCCTCTTCCCCGCCCGGTTCGGCCGCGCCGCCCGGTCAAGGACCACCGACCCGGTACCCAACGCGACGACAAAGTCTGAATCCACATGCACAACCAGCCCTTCCTTCACAACCACCAGCCCATACCGCTCCATCTCCGTCGATCCCGCCGCCCGCGACACCGCCTCCACCCGCGCACCCGCCAGCGGCACCCCGGCCTGTCCATCCACCAGCACCATCTTGCCCGTCCAATGCGCGCCCGCCACGGTCAAGCGGTAGAAGTACACCCCGGCCGCAGCGGCCCGACCCGCCGCATCCGTGCCGTCCCAGCGCGCCCGATACGCCCCGGCCTCTTGCGGGCCATCCACCAGCGTCGCCACCCGCTGGCCGAGGACGTTGAACACCTCCAACCGCACGGGCGACGGGGCCGGCAGTTGGTAGGGAATGAGCGTGGAAGGATTGAACGGATTGGGGTAGTTGGGCCCCAGTCCAACCTCGCGCGGCAGCACCAACGCCCCGCCGCCGGTCGGCAGCGGCAGCGCAAACTGGCCCGCCTCGTCCGTGGTGGCTTGCCCCACCCGCCCTCGGCGCAGGTCGGCTACGTCAAACAACACCACCTGAGCGCCTGCCACCGGCGACCCGTTCGCCAGCCGCACCTGACCCGCCACCATCGGCGGCGATACCGGACTCGCGTAAACGGAAACCAACAAGCCAACCAAGCCGATCAACAGAAACGGCATAAATCCTAGTCCTTTGCGATAGAATAACAGACTTTAGCTAAGAAGGAGTCCAAAAGGTCATTGCGATAATCAAGTAGCCACTAGCTACAATTAATCCCTACCGCGTCGAAAATTTGTGTATTGTAACCGTTCGGTAGGTTTCTCCCGGACGCAATACTACCGACGGAAAGCCCGGCTGGTTGATCGAGTCGGGATAGTGCTGGGTTTCTAGGCACAGGCCGTGGTACTGATTGTAGATTGTTCCGCCCTTGCCCTGCACTCCGTCGAGGTGGATGGCCGAGTAAAACTGCACGCCCGGCTCGGTGGTGTACAGCTCCATCACCCGCCCGCTCTCCGGCTCGTACACCTCGGCGGCCAGCGCCGGCTCAGCCCGACCTCCATTGTCGAGCACGTAGTTGTGGTCGTAGCCGCCGATATCCGCGAGCTGTCCGATCCGCCCGCCGATAGCGGACGGTTTGCCAAAGTCGAGAGGTGTGCCAGCCACCGGCAAGACGCGCCCAGTGGGGACTTGGTTGGCGTCCGGCTCGGTGTAGTAGCGGGCGTGGAGCGTGAGGATATGGCCGAGCACGGGGCCGCTGCTGGCCAAGTTGAAATAGGAGTGGTTGGTCAGATTGATCGGCGTCGGCTTATCGGTGGTCGCCTCGTATGAGATGACTAGTTCGTCGTCGTGGGTCAAGGTGTACGTCACGCTCACGGGCACGGTGCCTGGATAGCCTTCCTCGCCGTCTTGGCTCACGTAGTGCAAGCGCACCGCTGGTCCGCGTTTATCGTCCACGACCTCGGCGTCCCATACTACCTTGTCGAAGCCCACTATTCCGCCGTGCAGGTGATTAGGCCCGTTGTTGACGGCGAGTGTGTACTCTTGGCCATCTAGGGAGAACTTGCCGCCGGCAATGCGGTTGGCGACCCGCCCGGTGATGCAACCAAAGTACGGATTTTCCTTCTCGTACTGCTCTAAGTGATCAAAGCCTAGCACTACGTCGTCTAGTGTTCCGGCGCGATCGCGCACGAGGAGTTCGGTGATGATCCCGCCATAGGTGATGACGCGGGCCATAGTGCCGTGGTCGTTTGCGAGGGTATAGCGATCGACGGGCTGTCCCGCTGCGGTTGTTCCAAAGCTGTCTTTGCTCACGTTGGCTTCTCCTGCGGTGGCGGCCAAGGCGACCGCCAGTACTATTGCGCTGGGCTTTTGCATGGCCCCTCCTTTGTCGTTGATCTTGCGCTTCTTTTTTGCCGGACGTAACATAGGCATTCCACATTTGCCGGGGCAACCACGAGCGTTGCTGCTGCGAGTATCCTGCCCTCGTCGAGGGCGCGGCGGCCATGAGCAGGCGTCGTCCCTTAAACTTCCTAGCGAGATACATTATGAAAATGCCCTTTTTGCTTCTTGCCTTGATTTTTGTCGCCTGTAGCGGTAGCGATGCGCCACAACCGGCGGCCAACCCCCAAATCGCTTTCGTCACCAACGGCGTTGGCCCCTTTTGGACCATTGCCGCCAAAGGAGTTGAGGCTGCTGCGGCCGAGTTTGCCGCTGACGCTGAGGTGCAAATGCCGGGCGAAGGGGTCGCCGATCAGAAGCGCATCGTCCAAGCTCTGCTGGCCCGCGGCATCGACGGCATGGCCATAAGCCCTATTGACCCGGACAATCAGACCAACCTGCTCAACGAGGCCGCCGCGCACACCAACCTGCTCACCCACGACTCGGACGCTCCAAAGAGCAACCGCCTTTGCTTTATTGGCATCGACAACTACTCGGCCGGTCGCGCCTGTGGGGCATTGGTCAAAGAAGCCCTGCCCGACGGCGGCAATATCATGATCTTCGTCGGTCGCCTTGAACAGCTCAATGCCCGCCAGCGCCGCCAGGGCCTCATCGACGAACTGCTCGGTCGCTCCTTTGACCCGACGCGCCACGACCCCAACAGCGGGCCGATCACCGGCGACCAATACACCGTTCTCGACACGCGCACCGACCAGTTCGATTACGCCAAAGCCAAGGCCCAAGTCGAGGACGCCATGGCCAAGTACCCGGATCTCCACGGCGTCGTCGGCCTGTTTGCCTACAATCCGCCGATGTGCCTCGAAGCGATCAAGGAAGCTGGCAAGACCGGCCAGATCCAAATCATCGCCTTTGACGAGGAAGCTCCCACCCTCCAAGGCATCATCGACGGCCACATCTACGGCACGGTGGTGCAAAACCCGTACCGCTACGGGTACGAGTCAGTGCGCATCCTCGCCGCTCTCGCCCGCGGCGATCGCTCGGTTTTGCCCGAGGGTGGGGTGCTCGACGTGCCGGCGCGGTCCATCCGCCGCGACAATGTCGAAGCCTTTTGGGACGAACTGAAAACCCTGACTGGAACTAACTAATGGCGCTGCGTTGGTGCGCTCTGACAGGTAGGAATCAAGCGAGAGAACGATTAATTTTGTTTGATTAAACTGTTGATAGAATCATCCAACAGTAGTATATTCAGTCTTTCCCACACACCTGCTGATTAGCAAGACGTGCGACCATAGGTCGTCCGCTCTTCTTTGACAAACGCAGGAGATTTCCAATGAGTGTAGGACCGTTTGCTTTGTTTTTACAATCGTTGCGCCGTCAGCAACAATTGCCTCTCAGGCGTTTCTGCGAGCAGTTTGGTCTTGACCCGGGGACGTATTCCAAGATGGAACGAGGGATCCGGCCGCCGCCTAAATCGCGCCAAGCGCAGGACAAGTTAGCCTATCAACTCGGCTTGGAAGACGGTTCAGAAGCGCGAAGGGTGTTTCTGGACGCGGTGGCGATTTCGGCCGGCCAAGTGCCGCAAGACATCCTCGACGACGAGGCAATGGCCGCTAAACTGCCCGTGCTTTTCCGCACGATCCGGGGCGAGAAGCTGACCGGGGAACAGCTAGATGGAGTGGTGGAATTGATGGGGAATACTTGGCAAGAAAATGAATTGGAACACACATTGCAGAAAGAGGGATTGCTCCAAGATATCAAACCGCCCATCACGGATTTTACCTCATATCAAAATCGCACCCCTATAAAACTCAAAGGCGATGGGAAGACAGCCTCTGCAACCATTATCGCGGAACGTCGATAAGTGGCGCTCTATTTTTTTGATAGCAGCGGCATTGTGAAACGCTATGTTAATGAGATCGGTACACCGCGCGTTATTGAAATCACACATCCTGAGAACGGACATCGCATTTACCTTGCTCAAATCGCCGGTGTTGAAGTCGTGGCCGCGTTGACCAGATTGACGCGAGCGAATCAACTTGTTCAAGGAGAAGGCAAAAAGGCGATTGAGCAATTTCGCCACGATTATTTGTATCAGTATCGCACTATAAAAATTACCCCTAAGCTAATTGATAGTGCAATGGCTCTTGCTGAACAGTACGCATTGCGGGGATACGATGCTGTGCAGTTGGCGGTTGCTGTTAAAGTGCATACTGTATGCAAGAGTTTGAAAATATCCAGTCCAATCCTGGTTTCTTCCGACCTAGCACTCAATGACTCTGCCAAGCAAGAGGGGATCACAGTAGAAGATCCCAATGCTTAAATCTATCTAATAAGTCAAAAACAATGGCACTGTTGGCTGCGTGCGGCATCAGCAAGCGTTTTCCCGGAGTCTTGGCCCTTGACGCGGTGGATATGGCGGTGGAGGCAGGAGAAGTCCTCGCCGTCATCGGCGAAAACGGGGCTGGCAAATCTACCCTGATGAAGATCCTCGCCGGCATTGAGACTCCGGACAGCGGCGAGATTGTGCGCGATGGGGAGCCGGTGATCATTGACTCGCCGCGCCGCGCTGCCGCGCTCGGCATCGCCCTGATCCACCAAGAACTCAACTTTTGCGCCAACCTCTCAGTCGCCGCTAACCTCTACCTCGGTCGTGAGCCGCAGCAGTGGGGATTAATCGACCGCGCTGCCATCCGCGAGGGGGCTATCCAAGCTCTCGCGCAACTCGAGCTCGAGGTGTCGCCGGACGCCCTGATGGGCGACTTGCCCATTGGCCACCAACAGCTCGTCGAAATTGCCAAGGCGCTCTCGACCGAGGCGCGGGTGCTGATTATGGACGAGCCGACCTCCAGTCTCACTAGCCAAGAAGCCGAGGCTCTATTCGCGGTCATCAACGAGTTGCGCGAGCGCGGCGTGGCTATCGTCTATATCTCTCACCGCCTCGGGGAGGTCGAAGCCCTAGCCGATCGCGTCTTGGTTCTCTGCGATGGGCAAAACGTCGGTGAGTTGGCCCGCGCGGAGATCAGCCACGACGCTATGGTGGCGAAGATGGTTGGACGCGACGTCGCTCAGTACTACGCGCACCAAGCCCATCCGGCCGGCGACATCGCCCTGCAAGCCGAGGATTTGGTCATCCCTGCTTGGCCCGATCACCGACTCAACTTTGCGGTCCGACGCGGTCAGCTCGTCGGCATCGCCGGTCTTGTCGGCGCGGGGCGCACCGAGCTGTTGCAGGTGCTCTTTGGCATCGTTCCCGCGCTCGGTGGTCGCGTCCTCATTGACGGTGCGCCTCACGCGGTCCGCTCGCCGGTCGATGCCATTCGCGCTGGTTTGGCCCTCGTGCCCGAAGACCGCAAGCAACAGGGCCTGATCCTCGAAATGGCCCTGCGCGACAACATCGGCCTGCCCGGCTTGGGGCACTACCAGCGCGTTGCCGGTTGGGCCAATTTTGCTCGCCAAGCTGCGGACGCCGACCAAATGATCGAGCGCCTCGCCATCCGCACCCCCGGCCCGGCCCAAATCGTCCAATACCTATCCGGCGGCAACCAGCAAAAGGTGGTGCTGGGCAAGTGGCTGGCTCTCGCGCCCCGCGTATTGCTGCTCGACGAACCAACCCGAGGCATCGACATAGGGGCCAAACAAGCGATTTATCACCTGATGGAAGAGTTGGCCGAAAGCGGCGTGGCCGTACTGTTTGCGTCGAGTGAGTTGGAGGAAATTCTGGGGATGGCCGATGAAGTGTTAGTCATGCACGAGGGCCGCATTACTGGCCAACTCCAGCGGGACGCGCTCAGCGAGGAGGCGATTATGAGCTTGGCGACGGGGAAGGCGGCTTAGAAGATGAAAAAAATACTGGGTATCCTCGGCTTGTTGTTGGCGATTTTTGTGGTCACTTGGATCGTCGAACCCAAGTTCGTCAGTGCCTATAACTTGCAAAACATCATCCGCTGGACCTCGCTATTTGGCATCATTTCCATTGGCGTGGCCTTTGTCATCATCACGGGTGGTATTGATTTGTCGATTGGCTCGTTGATCGGCTTGGTGGGTTGTCTGCTGCCCATGCTCTTGGCTGCTGGGTACTCACCGGCCATTGCGCTGTTGGCCGTCGTGGTTTTATCGCTGGCGATTGGGTTGATGCACGGCTTGCTGATTACGCGCTTGGGGCTACAGCCGTTTGTCGTCACGCTGTGCGGTCTGTTGTTCTACCGAGGCTTTGCCCGCTGGCTTACCCACGACCAAGTCCAGGGCTTTGGCTCGTCCTACGAGGGCCTGCGTCAACTGGCGATTGGCAAGGTCTCGTTGGGCGGCGGTTTTGCGCTGCCGATTCCGTTTTTCCTCTTGCTGCTTGCCGGGGTGCTCGCCGCTCTCTTCCTCAACCGCACGATATGGGGCCGCTACCTGCTGGCACTGGGCCGCAATGAGACCGCGGCGCGGTACAGCGGTATCCAAATTGAGCGGATGAAAGTGTTGGCGTACGTGTTGTGCTCAGGCACCGCTGGCTTGGGGGGTATCCTGTTCGCGCTTGACGTCAACTCGGTGCAACCGGCCGCGCACGGCAATTTCTACGAATTGTATGCGATTGCTGCGGCCGTGTTGGGAGGCTGTTCTCTGCGCGGTGGCGAGGGGTCGATTTTGGGGGTCGTCATTGGAGCGGCTGTTATGCGGTTGCTCTACAATGCCATCAATGTCTCGGGCATCCCCACCCAACTCGAATTTGCCATTATCGGCGCGGTGATTTTGGCAGGGGTCATCGCCGACGAATTGATTCGCCGCGTGGCGGGAAGGCGACGAGCAGGACGAGGGGATTAGTTTTTTAGTCAGGCTATGAGATTGGTGCCTCTGCCGGGTCGCCGACCAACACCACCCCTTCGCGCAGTGCTTGGCGCACAAAGGCATTGCCCGCCTCTAGCAGCGCAGCTAGCTCCTCTCGCGTGTATGCTACCACATCGACACCCACGCCCACACCCGCTGGTCGGTAGCGCACCGCCCGTTGCAAAAATGCCTCAGTGCTGTGGCTGACGACGATGAGTAGATCGGCATCGCTGCCTGGCACGGCATCCCCTCGCGCCAGCGAGCCGAACAGCACGATTAATTCGATCTCGGGGTGGCGTTCACTCAGCGTTTGGGCAGCACTCCGCAGGCGCGCTAGGAGGTTCGGGCGGTCTAGCCAGAATACCTTCACAGAAGCCGATGACTTGGCCGGCGTGGACGAGCGCACACTCTGCTTCAGCACGGGTGTAGTATTCATAAGGCGCTCCTTGCGGATGCGAATTGGGGTAGCGAGCGGGGATATAGTGTTTGTCCAATGCTTTAGCGGCGTCCACTAGCTGCTGACCGGGCTCGAGCGACTCAGGCAAGGACTCAAGCAGCGCCGTAACCGAATGCCCCCAAGCAGCGCCGCCCGCCTTTTCGACAACGGCTTTGACGGCTTTTTCCGCCCCTTGTTGGGCAGCAAAGCAGGCCCACTCGTAGTCACCAGCATCGAGCGAGCGCCGCCCGTGGGCCAAATCTCGCTGGCCCTGTTTTAGCCAGTCTGCATGTCGGCTCGCCATCGATAGCCTTCCTTTCAGCCTTCAAGCGATATATATAACATAATTGGCCAATCGCGCTCGCTCAACGGCCTCATGGGTCGCATCGAAAGAGCGGGCTTGCTCAGGGCGGAGCGTTTCCTTATGTATGCTCACCTAAGGAGACTGCACAGTGAAAGAAAAAGAAAAATATCGCGCCGGCGTCATCGGTCTCGGATGGATGGGGTTTCTCTACGACTTGGGACGGCGCGATTACGATAGCATTGGTGGGTCGTATCAGGCACCGATATATGATGTTGAAAGTGTAGATCGGCCCCTACCGGATGGACTCGATGTCAACCGGACGTTTCACCTCTACGATCACCCTGGGCGGGAGGGGCTGGCTACTTCGTATGCTGCGGCTCTTTCCGACCGGCCCGAAGTGGAATTGGTGGCCGGGGCCGACCGGGATCCACAGCGACGGGCCATGTTTGGGGAGCGCTTCGGCATTGGGGCCTTGTACTCGGACGCGCTGGAGATGTTGGACGAAGAGCGGCTGGACATCGTGGCGATTGCGACGAACACGAAGGGGCGGTCCGCGCTGACGGTGGCGGCGGTCGCCGCTGGGGTGCGGGGCGTGTTGGTAGATAAGCCGATGGTGTTCTCGCTGGCTGAGGCCGACGCCATGGTCGGCGCGTGCGCCGAGGCTGGGGTGCCGCTGGTGGGCGGGGCGACGAGCGTTTCTCATCCGTCGTTTGCGCGGGCTAAGGCGCTGGTAGAGGAGGGGGCGATTGGGGAGGTGCGGTCGCTCGAAGCGCGGGTCCCGGTTTTCGCCCAGCATCAGGACTGGAGCTACTTTTTGACCAGCGACCCGATCTGGGTGTGTGGTACGGGCGATCTGCCGCGTCGGGAGCGCGGCAGCACGGAGTTCATGGGGCAGGGGATGATCGCGTGTGGCGATGGCACGGTGGTCCACATCCGCGCAGGTGCGCCCGAGGTGCGGATTTCGGGGAGTCGGGGGGAGATGGCCTTTGAGTACAATCAGTGGCGGCTCTATCAAGACGTGGAAACGCCGACTGCTGGGCGGGTGGAAATGCCGTGGCCCGCGCCGCAGTTTTTGTCGGGGATGCGGACGGTGTACTGTCTCGACGACCTGATTGACTGCATGGAGGGGCGGTTGGATGAGCCGAAAAATTCCGGGCGGCGGGTCGCTGTTGCGCTGGAAGTGGAGCTGGGGCTGAAGCAGTCGTCAGCGCGGGGCGGCGAGCGCGTAGAATTGCCGCTGGCCGACCGCAGCTTGGCGCTGACGTACGATTGGTTCCGCTAGAAGTATTGCAGAAGAAGCGGTCTCAAAACCCCCGACGGCAAGGTATCCGCAGATGAACGCAGATGAACACAGATGTGAAATGACGTTGAGGGGAGCGCACTTAGAATTTTGAGACGGCTGCTAAGGATGCGAGTAGATGCGGGTATTGGTTACGGGCGCGGCTAGTGCATTGGGTCAAGAGGTAGCGGCTGCGCTGGCAGTGGATGAAAACGCGCAATTGCGTCTGTTGGATGACTGCGCGGGCTTCGAAGAGCTCAGCCGAACCGCGCAGCGGCAAGACGTCGAATGGATCGAGGGCCAGCTAACGGATTCAGATGCGGTACGGCAGGCGGTGCGGGATGTAGATGCCGTCGTCCACACGGGGGAGCCGCCGCCCGCGTCCGAAAGCGAAGAGGTCCTGTTGGACCGAGCGACGCGTGGGACGCACGTGCTGTTGCAGGCGGCGGTGGAGGCTGGCGTCAAGCGGTTTGTGTACGGCAGCACTCTCGAAGTGTTTCGCGCGTACCCCGACACAGTGTACGTCACCGAATATTACAAGCCATTGCCGCCGACCGAAATGGCGGTGCTGGCGCGGTATTTGGGCGAGATCACGTGCCGCGAATTTGCGCGTGAGTATCCTATCACGGTCACGGCGTTGCGCCTCGGCAAGCTGGTGCGGGAAGAGGAGGTCGCCGGGCGGGAACGCGATTTGATGTGGGTCGATATTCGGGATGCAGCGCAGGCGTTTTGCGCGGCGTTGGCGCGGGACGCGAGCGCGTCTCTAAATTGGGTGCCGCGCTGGGCTGTGTACCACATTGCCGCGCCCGTCGCTCACCCCAAGTTTTTGCTCGACCGAGCTGAGTCTATGGGCTATCGGCCGCAGCGCGAGTTCCGAGGAGCCGACGCATGAAGAAAAAGGTGTTGCTGCTAGGGGCCTCGGGGATGATCGCCCCCGATCTGCTGCCCGGTCTCGAAGATACATACGATGTGACGCTGGCTGACGTTGTCCCGCACCCGGACGGCAAGCCCATCGTGCATTGCGATGTGTCGTCGCGGGATCAGGTGCGGGACGCGGCTGAGGGGATGGACGCGATTATGAACTTTACGGTTGTGCGCGATCATCCTGAGCAGAGCTTCCACGTCAATATGCGTGGGGCGCTCAATGTGATGCAGGCCGCGGTTGAGCACGGGATTAAAAAGGTGATTCACTCTGGCCCGCAATTCGTCCGCAGCACGTATGACCACGACTTTGACATTGCAGATGTGCCGCCGGTTTTAACCACGGGTTATTACTGCCTGACCAAGGGCTTGGCGAGCGAGATTTGTCGGACGTACGCGCGGGCGCATGGCATTCAGACGATCAGTTTTTTGTTCAATGGCTTGGGGCCGCGGCCGACGACGCAAAGCGCTGGGGATTTTCCACCCTTTACGGTAGTGTGGGAGGACTTGCAGCAGGCTTGTCGGCTGGCGTTGGAAATTCCAGAAGTACCGGATTGCTTTCAGGAGTTCAACTTGCTTAGCTGGGAAGGGCACGGCAAGTACAATGTCGATAAGGCTCGGCGCATCTTGGGCTTTGAGCCGACGGAGCGCTGGGAGCGGTATTTTGCGCGCAATGTAAATGACCACTAAAAATTAGGAGCTTTTCCATGAGCAAAATCGTCGCGGATACAGCCCAAATTCCCGAGTTGGAAGATCAGCTCGACGCGCTTGATCGGCACGGCTTTCTATTGGTGCGCAATGCGCTCGACGAGGAAACCGTGCTAGCTTGGCGGGAGTGCTTGGTGCGGAAGTACGAGCGGCGGGAATGGGACATTAGCAACGAAGTGGGCAATGTGGCTTTTGACCACTTGTTGGAGCAGGAACCCGAGTTGGCTCAGCCCATGGTCGGCCATCCTTCGGTCGCGCCGTATTTGCAGGCCATGCTCGGGCGGCAATGCCAGTTGCGGAGCTTTCGGGCACACATCAATCCGGGCGCTTATACCCAAGAGTGGCACAAGGACTTTGGCTATTATTGGGACGCGCCCGACGAGGCGCGGCACGCACTGCGCCCGCTCTGCATAAACACCACGTTTTACCTGACGGACAACGCGCCAGAGACTGGGCGCTTGACCTTCATCAACAACTTTTGCCACAACGCGCTGCCGGAAGAAATTCGCCACCTAGGCGGGTACAATTCCGACAACCCCTTTTATCAGTGGTGTGAGCAGCAGGAGCACATCCACCTGCATCCCATGACCGGCGACGCGGTGGTGTTCTTCAGCCACATCCCGCATCAGGGTGCCAAGCTAAAGGAAGATGCCGACGCGCCCATCCGTTGCAACGTGGTGCTGCACTACCAGCAGACGCCGATGTTCCCGGGGATTCCCTTTGTCAGTTCGCCGCTACCGGCCATTGCCGCGCTTGGGTACAACGGGACCTTTCCGTTTGTAGGAATTGAGAATTGAGAATTAGGAATTACGAATTACCCCACCCCAATTCTCAATTCCTACATTCTCAATTCCTAATTCCTAATTCCTAATTTCCAAAGGAGAACGCTTATGCGTCACTTTACTCGCACCCCCCATTACAGCGGGCCGGACGACCCGGAAATCGGCCAGGTGCGCGGCACCTTGGCGCTTGGAGAAACCGTCATCATCGAGACCACTGGCGGGGCGGACAACGACTTTGAAGCGGCCGGAGAAACTCGCGCCGGTATGATTACTTCAGGGGAGAGCCATCGCCGCTACGCCCGCCCTGGCGGTCCCTTTCTCATTGAGGGCATTGAGCCGGACGATTGGGTGGCCATCGAGATCATCGATATCGAGGTCGGTCCCTACGGCTTCTATCGCAACGGGGGTCCCAATTGGGGCAATTGGCGCTGCGTGGCACCGGTGCGCGACGGGCTGATTCACTTTCCGCCGGATTTCGTCGTGCCGGTGCGGCCCATGATCGGCGTCGTCCAGCTCGAATCGTGGGCACCCAACGCCATAGATCACGGTGGCAACATGGATTTCAATGCCATCCAGCCCGGCAGCACCGTCCACATCCGCGCGCAAAAGCCCGGGGGCTTGCTTTCGCTGGGCGATGTCCACGCGCGCATGGGCGACGGCGAGTTGACCGGGGCTGGGGTCGAGATCGACTCGGCCATTACGCTCAAGGTAGATCGCTCGCCCGGGTTCCCCAATAGTAGTCCCGTGGTTGAGACCACTAGGGTCGTGGAAGACGCCGAGGAATATCTTACCAGTGCGCGCGCAGAAGAGTGGGGCGACGCGCTCAAAGCGGCGTGGCTCGAAATGGTGGCCCTGATTTGCGACCGCTACGACACCACGTACGAATACGCCAACATGATCGTCGGCACCATTGGGGACGCGCGTCCGGGCTTTGCCACCGGCTATATGGGCGGGTACGCGACCTGTCAGATCGCAGTGACTAAGAAACTGCGGCGCACGGGCGAGCCGTATAAGCCATAGGGCTGAGAGGCGAATCCTAGGCGTTAGGTGCTAGACGGACGATAACCACTCATCGCCAGGCATGATGCGCTGCATGAATTGGTCGAACATGGGGACGGTGAACGCGGTGTCCCCATGACTTGGGCTCCAAATCATGCCTTTGTTGATTAACTGGTTGCGAGTGGGAGCCAAAGAGCTTACTGGGCGGTTCAATATATTGGCAATATCACCAGAACGATGAGGCCCGGCACCGAGCTGGGCCATTGCCCGCATATACCTTTTTTCCGCCGGCGTAAGCCTATCAAACCTGACCGAAAAGAAGCTTTGATCTAAGGCCGCTATGGCCTGTTGGGACGCGACTTCAACATTAGCCGCGGTAATGGGAGTGCGCTCGGCAACATCCCAAACATGCTTGCCCCATTCTTGTAAGAAGTAGGGATAGCATTGAGTTTGGGACACGATGGCATCGAGCGCAGGTGGTTCGATCTCTACTCCTTCGTCTTTTGCGGGCTTCGCAATTGCGCGCTTGGCATCTTCGGGCGACAGCGGCCCGATTGCGGGAAACTCAAAAAGTCGTTCGGCATAAGATTTTGCTTGCCCCATGCGACCGCGTACCTGGGGTAGGCCGGCTCCAACCATGACCACGGGGAGTTTGCGCTGAGCCATCCGGTGCAAGGCGGTGATCAATGCCGCTAGCTCATTCTCTTGCACATATTGAAGTTCGTCGACAAATAAGGCCACACAGGTCGCATCCGCCTTGGCGGCGGCACCGACGACTTCAAACAAAGCCTGCAAGTCGATTTCTAAGTCCCCGTTGTCTGCCAACCCAGACTCAGGTTCAAAGTCCAGCCCGACCTCGATGTCCTGATACTTCACTTTTAAGGCCCCAACAAATCCCGCGAGTCCTCTAAGTGCCCTTTGCGCTAGTTGCTTTGCTGCCTGCTTATTCGAGAGTCTCAACAACGCCACGCGCAGTTGAGGCACTATAATGGCGGGCAGGGAACGATTTTCAGGTGCTTCGATGCGTAGGGCGTAGATGCCGCTTGCTTCGGCTTGTTCCCGCATGATGTCCAATAGCACGGTTTTGCCAACGCCGCGCAAGCCGACCATCATCATGCTCTTAGTGGGCCGCCCTATTTTGGTCCGTTCCAATGCGATGCGTGCGGATTCGCGGATATCATCGCGGCCAGCTAGCTCGGGCGGTGGGGTGCCGGCTCCAGGCGCGTATGGATTGCGTATGGGGTCCATAAGGCAAATTTATAGGATAATTATAAAATTTATAAAGTTTATAATAAAAAGATAACTTGGCTAATCTCGCTATATTTAGCAAGTTGGTTGTCATTTCGGAGGGCGCGGATTGCTGTGGCGATCTTGGAGCATGAAATGCTCCGCGTCAATCAGCGCGGAAGACGCCTTCCTTTTTGACGTGGTCGTGGACTTTGGCGAACTCGGTCGAGCCGTCGTCTTCCCAGATTGAGGAGCGGAAGCCGCGGTCGACGCCTTCCTGGTGGCCGGTAATGCTGGTGGGGGAGATGTAGGACGGGCCGTAGTACGTGTTCCCGCCGGGCATCTGCAAGACGCCGACGTGGGTGGGACGCTCGACGAGTGATTGGGACGCTAGCCGCGCTAGGGAGTCCTCATCGACTGTAAAGCCCAAGCCCGGTCCGTTGGGTACGGGGGAGGCTCCATCGACGACGGGAATGGTTTCGGTGGTGTAGTCTTCGGCGTACTGGTCGTCGAGGTTGATCGAGTGGGCGGTGTGGGTCGGCAGCACCGAGGCCATGTGCATGGCCATAGCCTTGCCCAGCGTACCCCCTTCGAACTGCAGTAGAACTTGCACATTGGCCCGGCCACAGGCCCAGCCGGCGGCCATAGTGTCTTCGAGAGTGCCGCCGATCATGTACATATCGGCGAGGCCGTATATCAATTCTTGGACCCCGCCCAAAGGTGTGCCGTGCATGATTAGCGGCAGACTAGTTTGCTGGCGCAGGCGCTTCCAGCCGTCGATGTCCTTTTTGTCGAGCGGGTCTTCGATGTAGCCGACGATGGGGAAGTTTCTTTCGAGTTCGGCGATGATCGGCAGTGCGCTGCCGAGGCTGCGGTTGTGGTTGAAGTCGTAGTGGATGCGGAAACTCTCTGGGGCGACTTCTGTGGCCAGCCGGGTCTGCTCGAAGACGTCGTGGTAGGTGCAGGTGTGGATTTTGAAGACGCGGTAGCCCTCGGCCGCGGCGCGTTTAATCTCGTCGCGGAAGATCTCTGGAGAGGCAGGGCGGGTCCAGGCGGCCACGGCGATGGCGTTGCGCTTTTTCTGGCCGAGGAGTTTGTGGACGGGCAGGTCGAGGTGTTTACCCATCGCGTCGTACAGGGCGCAGAGCAGGCCCGAGGGGACGGCGGAGCGATGGTCGTTGATGAAGTCGAAAGGGCTGAGGCCAATGAACTGCGCGACGGCGTCGCGGGATGGCTTGGCGTAGGGGCGCACTCGCATGTCGCCGTAGCCGGTGATGCCGATGTCGGTGTGGACTTTGTACACGACGCGGCAGTCGATGCCGTAGAGATCGACGCGGCGCTCGGCGTAGCGGCTGGCCAGCTTGGGGAAGATGGGGATGACTTCGATGTCGGTGATTTTCATCTTGGGAAGCTCCTTGATGGGCGGCGAAGGTGGTTGGCGGCCAAGTTACGGGAGGGGGAGAGGAGACGCAAGCGTTGAGTGTCGTTGGTTGGCCAGGTGGGATGCATCCATTCTTTTTGCACAAGTCGGTCCCCCAAGCCATTTTATCAGCCCAAACGTAAGACAACTTCAAAGGAGGAGACCATGGGCACCTACACACCGCTGGACTTGAACGCGCTATACAACGCCGGATTGGACGTCTTGGGGGGCCAAGGGCCGCTCGGCGCACAAAGCTTTCGCGGCTTGCCTTTTGCGCTCGGTAGCGATGCGGAGCGCTGCCTGATCGCCTGCGATGGGGAGCAGTCAAGCGTGGAAATTCCGGTCGGCCATCGGGCGACTTGGATGATTGTGGCGCATCGCCTGTTGGAGTCGCGGATTGCCGATAATGGGCCGCTGGCGACGCTGGTAGCTGAATACGCGCTGCACTACGAGGACGGGGATGTGCTCAAGGTGCCCGTGCGCGACCGCTTTGAAATTTCGACGGTGCCGTCGTCGTATGGCGGTACGCCGTTTGTGGCGGTACCCGATACGAACGATCAGCTCTTGCCGCGCACCGAAGGCCCGTGGGACATGGCCGGGCGTCGCCAGACTGAGGTCGATGGCGGTCGTGCGCAGCACTTCGTGCTCTGGGCGTGGCCGAATCCGCACCCGGACAAGGGCGTGGAAAAAATCGCCATCGAGGCCGCGGGGCCGACCTTTGTCATCGGCGGGATCACTCTGAGCGACTTGGACGAAGAGCCGATCTGCCGCGAGGGCACGCGTGAGGTCATTATCACTCTGCCGCAAGAGGAGGACGCGCGCGAGTCCACCGCTCTTGAAGTTGAAGTCGATCGGGGCGTTGCGACCTATCCCTACCCATTGCCGGAGGATACAACCGAGGATTTCCTCGATGGGCGCAAAGGCTGGGGCGAAGCGCAAAACGAGGGCAGCAGTCCTTCCTACGTGGAGATAGCCGCCAATCCTTCGGCTACCGTGCAGGTCAAGCGAGACGGGGAAGTTTTGGGCGAGGCCGGCTGGGGCGAGGTGCGGCAGCAGGGCCGTGTAGAGGCTTCGCCGCGAGTGCAGTTAGAAGTGGTAGAGCGCGGGCGCAACTGGGTGCATACCAAGGTCATTGACGACGCCACGGGGAAGCCCGTGCCCTGCCGCGTCCACTTCCGCTCGCCAGAAGGCATCCCCTACGCCCCGCACGGCCACCACGCCCACGTCAACTCCAACATGGGGACTTGGCATTTCGACGTGGGCGGCGATGTACGCTTGGGGCAGATTACCTATGCGTACATCGACGGGACCTGCCAAGGGTGGCTGCCGCGCGGCGAGGTGATCGTGGATGTGGCGCGTGGCTACGAATACGAGCCGCTGCGCACCAAAGTGGAAATCGAGCCGGGCCAGCGCACCTTGGAGCTGCGGCTGAAGCGCTGGCGGCAGATGAATGAGGAAGGCTGGTACAGTGGCGACTCACACGTGCATTTCCTGTCGGCGCAGGGCAGCCTCACCGAAGCACAGGGCGAGGATCTGAACGTGGTCAACCTGCTGCAATCGCAGTGGGGCGGGCTGTTTACCAATACCGAAGAATTTACCGGCGGCGAGATGGCTACACCCAACGGCGATCACATCGTCTATGTGTCCCAGGAGAACCGGCAGCACTTTTTGGGGCATCTGATCCTCATGGGGCTGAAGGAGCCGGTGATGCCGTGGTGTTCGGACGGCCCGGGCGAGGCCGAGTTGGGCGGGACGCTTGAAGTGCCTATGGCCGAGTGGGCCGACCGCTGCCGGGAGCAGGGGGGTAGCGTGGTGATCCCGCATTTGCCCAGCCCCAACGGCGAGCCAGCCTCCCTGATTGCCACCGGGCGCGCCGACGCCGTGGAGATGCTGCGGCACGGGACGTACATGCACGGTGAGTACTACCGCTACCTCAATTGCGGCTACAAGCTGCCGTTGGTCGGCGGCACGGATAAAATGAGTAGTGACGTGCCGGTGGGCATCTATCGCACCTACGTGCAGATTCCCAAGGACGAGCCGTTCACTTATGACAACTGGTGCAAGTACATGGCCGCGGGACGCACCTTCCACAGCGGCGGTCCGCTGATCCGCTTCAGCGTCGATGGCCACGAGGTGGGGGACACGGTGCAGCTACCGGGCAATGGCGGCACGGTGGAGGTGCTCGCCGAGGCCGAGTCGGTGGTGCCGATCCACACGCTGGAAGTGGTGCAGGAGGGACGGGTGGTGGCGTCTAGCGAGGATTCCAAAGGGGGGCGCAAGTTGAGCTTGAAGGCTGAGGTAAAAGTGGAGGGGCACTCATGGCTGGCGGCGCGGTGCAGCGGGCCGGGCTACGAGCAGAGTGTGCCGCACTTCGATGGCTGGGGGCGGGGGATCATGGCGCACACCTCGCCGGTGTATCTGGCCTGCGGCGGCGAGTGGTGGATGTTCAACCAAGAGACAGCGCAGTACATGCTGACCTTAGTGGATGGCTCACTGCACTACATCCGCCACAATAGCCGTCTGCATCTGCGCGACGACATTACGCACCACCACGGCGAGGCCGATCACCTCGCCTATCTGGAGCGCCCCTTCCTCCAGGCGCGGGAGGCGATCCATCGCCGGATGCACCAGTTGGGTGTGCCGCACTGAGGCCGTCTTGGGCCACGGCGATGTCTTTGGTTAGGCCAGTTCGATACGAAGGCGCTTACCCATGGCACGAGCGAGGCGATTCAACGATTCCAACGTAATGGAGGTATTGTCTGGATCAAGCAGATGATTCAATTGCGCCGTATCCGTACTCATGTTTTCTGCAATTTTCGTTTTGCTCAGGTTGGTCGCCTTTATGACGTCCTCGATTTGCAGGGCCAACAACCGCTTTTGTGCGCGTGCGGATACTTCCTCGAGCAGGCCTTCCTCGGCGAGAAAATCATCAAAATTGCTGCCGCTATACTTATTCATGTTGTTCTCTCACTTTTCCATAGATTTCTTCGATTTCGCGCTGTACTCAAATCCCTTGGTAGGATCTTCTGAGACTTCTTGATAAAACCGTGCAGAAGTATCATATCGCGCCCGTCAGTAGTGAACAAAACCCTTGAAACACGCCCTCCACTTAGGTTGCTGCGAATTTCCCATAGATACGGTTCCATTTTCCTAACGAGAGGCAAGCCCAAAGGCCAACGAAATTGTACCAATTTTATATCCTCACCAATGGCCTTGCGATCGGTCGCATCGAGGCTTTTGAGCCATTGACGCACGGGTTCACGTCCCGCATCGGTACGAAAGAAGACGACGCTGAGGATAGGCTCTGCGTTCATGCGAACCCGGAATTTTTTAGCTCGTCCGCGGTGTATTTGCTGGAACCGAATATAGGAAAAAATCCACCTATCAGGTAGATAGCGAGGCCAAGGCGGCCTGCTTGCCCGGCGATTCTAGTCGGGATATATTGAGCAGCCCTTCACCTGAGAAAGGAAATTCCTAATGAACGACCTATTTGTACCGTTGGATTTGAGCGCAACCTATAACGCTGGTACTAGCAATGTTGAGTCCAAAGACGGCAAGCTCTGGCCGGCACCCGACGACGCACCTGACAATACCCCGCTCGTAGGGCTGCCTTGGGGCGAGCACCAGTTTTGGGGTGTGCCCTTTAGTTTGGCAGCCGCAGGGGCTGAGCGGGCTGTGGTGCTGGTGGCGCAAGAGGCTGGGGATGGGGTGAGTGCATCGGCAGAGATCCCAGTAAACGCCAAGGCGCGGCGCATCCTCTACGCCCACACTTGTGCGCCAGTGCCGGGAGAGTGGGCCACGGTTGAGGGCACGGGCGAGGAGATTGGGACCTATCGCGTTCTCTATGCCGACGGTAGCTCGGTCGAGCAGCTATTGCGTCGCCGCTTTGAAATCCACGACGTGCAGGTACCTTGGGGGCACCATCCCTTTCTCTGTCGCAATTGCCGCCACTACTACTCGGTGCCACTGAACAGCCTTGAGCACAGCTATGGCATGGTGCAGACTGGGGCCTTTACGCGCGAGGGGGGAGACCTCCAGGGTTGGTGGCTCTACGACTGGGAAAATCCCGCGCCCGACAAGGAGATTGCGGCGGTCGTGATGTCGGCGGCTGGTCCTACGGCACTAGCTTTAGCTGGCATTACGCTCTGCCACGAGGAGCGCGATCCCTTTGCTTGGCCGGCGCGGCAGGAGGTGGCGCTGCGGGTCGATGCCGAAGGAGCGCCCGAAGTGGCGATGGAGCGCGGTGAAATCGTGCGCCAAGATCAGCTTTGGGTGCCGAGTGCGGATTTTCTTACCTCCGAGGAAGCGGGCTGGGGACGGGGTGGACAGGAGGCGGTTGCCGGTGGCTATCTGGAAATCCATGGATCGACAGAAGGGCAGCTCGCCATCAAGGCGGGAGACGAGGTCGAAGAGCGCATCTGCTGGGGCGACGTGCTGAAAGAAAAGAAAGTCGTCCAAGGCAAGGTGCGCATTGAGGTCGTCGCGCCGTCCGGCAAGCAGTGGGTCCATGTGCGGGTCGAGGACGCGGATACCGGCCAGCCCGTGGGAACCCGCGTCCACTTCCGCTCCGAGCACGGAGCCTATCTTGCACCGCACGGCCACCAAGCCGATGTCAATGTGGCGTGGTTTGAGGACATGGGCGGCGACTGTAAGACCGGGGGCGTGCCCTACGCGTACATCGACGGCACCTGCCAGATCGACTTGCCCATCGGCCCGGTGTACGCCGAGGTCGTGCGCGGCTTTGAGTACCAGCCGCTGCGCCAGCATGTTGAGATCAAGCCCGGACAGAACGCGCTGACGCTCAAGGTCAAACGCGCCTTTGACATGAAGCAGCGCGGGTACTATTCGGGGGATACCCACGTGCATTTTCTTTCCTCCCAGTCGTCGCACCTAGAAGCCGAGGGCGAAGACCTCAATGTGGTGCATCTGTTGGCCAGCCAGTGGGGTCGGCTGTTTACCTCGTGGGAGGAGTTTACCGGCGGCTTGGCACCGACCAGTAGCGATGAGCACTTGGTTTGGGTCAGTCAGGAGAATCGGCAGCACGTGCTTGGGCACATTAGTTTGCTCGGCCTCAAGGAACTGGTCGCGCCGATGTGTACCGGCGGGGCCAATGAGGATTGGGTTGGCGGCTCGGTGGATGCGCTGATGGCCGATTGGGCTGAGGAGTGCAAAAAACAGGGCGGGCTGGTCATTATGCCGCACATGCCGCTGCCCGACTTTGAGAATGCGGCCAACATCGTCTTGGGCCACGCCGACGCTGGGGAGATGTGCTGGATTTGGGAGGGCGAGCAGATTAGTTCGGCCGAGCAGGGCTACTACCGCTGGCTCAACGTGGGCCAGAAGCTGCCGATTGTCGGCGGCACTGACAAGATGTCCAATGGCCGCATTTTGGGCGGCTCGCGCACGTATGCCAAGCTGTGCGATGGCGAGGAGTTTACCTTTGACAATTGGTGCCAGGCTGTGCGGCGCGGCCAGACGTTTGCCAGCACTGGTGCGATGATTGACCTGAAGGTTGAGGGGCGGGAGATGGGCGAGGAAATCCACCTGCCCGGCAACGGCGGCACGGTCGAGGTGGTGGCGACTGCGGAAAGCGTCTGGCCGCTTACCGGGCTGGAGCTTATTTGCAATGGCGAGTCCGTTGCGCGCGAGGTCGCCGCGTCCGGTGCCCAACAGATCGAACTGAAATTCAAGCTCAAGGCCAATCGTTCCTGCTGGATCGCGGCCCGCTGCTGGGGGTCGCACTACACGGACGCCGGACCGGTGATGGCCCATTCCTCGCCGGTGTATATCGACGTGGGAAGGCGCTACGTGTTTGCGCCGGCCGAGGGCAATTATCTGCTGACGCACATGGAGGGCGGGATTGCTTGGGCTGAAAGGATTGGCGTCTTCCGCGACGAGGCGATCCGCCAGCGGCTGATTGGCCTGTTCAACGAGGCTCGGGGCGAGCTGCTCCGGCGAATGCAGTAAAAGTGGCCAGTGGTTAGGTCGCGCTATAACTACACGACAGTAGAAGTGGTATGGGATGCTTCGCTTACGCTCAGCGGAGTCGAAGCATCTGATACCTCGATCCCTATGCGTACTCACCACTCACTACTAACTGAGGCGAATCCCATGCTCACGCAAGTACAGATCGATGAATTTTACCGCAACGGCTTTCTCAACGGCGGGCGGGTGCTCTCCGACGAAGAACTCGGCGAATTGAGCGACGCGCTCGACGAGATTTTGACCAAAGGCCCGGACGGCTTTGCCCCCGGTGAGGCACAGCCGGTGTCCTTCCGCGACCTAGCCGGCGGGGGCGGCGTCAGCGAGCATCCGGTGTGGCAAATTGTCAATATCTGGGAGGCGGCACCCGCTTGGGAGCGGCTGATTTACCACCCGGATGTCGTGCGAGGGATCAGCCAACTCACCGGCCATGCCGACCTCCAGGTCTGGCACGATCAGATCCAGTACAAACCCGCGCGCTACGGCGGCTCGACCCACTGGCACCAAGACGCGCCCTTGTGGCCGATCATCAAGCCGATGACGCCGGTCTCGGCGTGGATTCCGTTGGACGACGCGACCGAGGAAAACGGCTGCATGTGGATGGTGCCCGGCAGCCACAAGTGGGGCAACCAGATCGAGTTTTTGCGCACGCAGGGGGATTTGTCGCTGTTGGAAAACTTCAAGGACTTACAGGGCTTTGCTCCGCCAGCCGACGCCGATATCCGCGAGGTGGAAGCGCGGCCGTGTCCGGTGATGCGCGGGGAGGTCTCTTTCCACCACTCGCTGACTTGGCACGGCTCACCTTTCAATCAGTCGCCGCGGCCTCGACGCGCCATTGCCATCCACTACATGACCGGCGCGGCGCGCTTCGACCAAGGCGGCGAGCACCTGATGAAGCAGTTCGTCGATTTGCCCGACAACGCGCCGATGGCCGAGGCCGGCCCGCACTTTCCGGTGGTGTGTCGCAATGGGGAGCCGGTGGGGGTGCCAGAGCGGTTGCAAGGCTCACGCCCGCTCCACGTCAAACGCCGCTAGGTTGCGCTCATCCCGGCTAAACTCGACGGCGATCAGGTACATAGATTGCCCTAGGGCACGGTACTTGTCCGCATAGCCCCGCGCCTGCAACTGCGCCATGGCCGCACCCGCGGACGCCAGTTCCACTACCTTGAACTCAAACAGATAGACGCACTCATTGAACAACACGGCCATGTCCAGCCGCCCGTGGCTACTGCTGTCTTCGACCCTAGTGTCGAGTCCCAAAGCGGCAAACCAAGAATAGAACACACTGGCGTAGTAGCCTTCGTACTGGGCAATGTCGTTGTTGATGTGCCACTCATAGGGAATGCTGGCGAAGAAGGCGCGAAAGAGCGTCGCTAGTCCAGTAAAGTCGTTGGCTGAGAGCAACTCGTAGAGCTGGATGTCGTGCCGCCCTTGCTGCGATGGATCCGGAACCATAGCGCGCAGCAGGTGTTCGTTGAGGCTCTGCTTGACCTCTTGGTTGGGATAGCCCAGCCGGTACAGGGTCTTGCCGCCCAAGGTGCGCTCCTCGGCAATCGTCAGATAGCCGGTTTGGAACAGCAACGCCTCGGTGGCGATGTCCTCGACGTCGAATTTAGACAGTAGATTGTCGGTGCCGATCATGTCTTCGAGTGCCAGCGAGCCCAGCCGTCGCTCGAGCAGCGTCTCGATCAGGAACGAGGGCGACCCGGTCTCAAACCAATACGCTCTAAACTCGCGGCTGTCGAAGAACAACAGGATGTCAAAGGGGTTGTACACCTTGTCGGGGCCGCGCCAGCTATAGCCGTTGTACCAGTGGCGGATCTGGTCCCGGTCCAAGCCGGGCAATTCGGGCGCGAACACCTCATCTAAATCCGCGTCCGTGTATCCGCACAGGGCCGAGTAGCGCGGATCTAAGGTGATGTCCTTGAGATTGTTGAGCCCGGAAAACAGGCTGACTTTGGAAAATTTGCTGACGCCGGTGATGAACGAGAAGCGGATGTGGGCATCGCTGGATTTGATGACTGCGTACAGGCCGCGCAGAAAGTCGCGGTTGGTGCGGGCGATGTCCGGCGTGTCCAGTGCATCTAAAATCGGCTTGTCGTATTCGTCGATCAGCACGACGACCGGCTGCCCGGTTTGGTCGTGCAATGCCTCTAGCAGGTGGGCGAATCGCTCTGGTCCAGTAGCATAGGCCGACTCCACTCCGGTGCGCCGCTCGACCGCATCCAACTGGGCCATCAGGTTGGTCTTCACGTAGCCCGGCTCCTTGAAGTGGCCGCTGCCAAAGTCGAGCCGCAGCACTGGATGGTGCCCCGACCAATCCCAGCGATCGTGAATGTTCAGCCCGGCAAACAGCGGCTCGTTGCCCTCGAACAGTTCCTTGAGCATGTCCAAAAACAGGCTCTTACCAAAGCGCCGTGGCCGCGACAGAAAGTAGTGTGTGCCCTCGTCGAGCAGCCGCTGGATGTAGCCGGTTTTGTCCACGTAGTAGCAGTCCTCTTCCCGGATCTTGCGGAGCGTCTGAAGGCCGATGGGCAATCTGCGTTTGTCCATAGCGTAAATATGCTTGCATCCATGCTGAGGCAGCAAGCGTTACTCAGATTTTTGCGGAGTAGCTGGCGGTCGAGCAAACACGTCTGACCAGTCCATCCGACCGGTAAGCTGCATAGCGGCGAAGAGCGTGGCGATGCACAGGATGGTAATGGCCAAGCCGGTATAGCCGACGAAGAAGAAGGTGTAGGAGAAGAGTACCAAGTAGATGAACTGAGCCAAGCCCACCTCCACCAAGGCCAGCCGCAGACCAACCACCAGCCGCATGTAGGAGATGACCAAGAAAACGGACACTGCCGCAGCCAGCAAAAAGGCGTAGTGGATGAGCAAGTGGTCGGCTAGGTAAGCCAACAGCAGGTGGAAGCTGAAAAAGGCCGCGCCGATGAAGAAGTAATTCATCGGATGGATGTCGATGCCTTTGACCGCGGCAAAGACGAAGAGGACAAAGAAAAAGAGAAAGAGGGACATGGGCGCGGCTTGGGTCACGTCTTGTACCCAGGGGCCTGGATTGAGGCGGGTGGGCATGACCATGCCGAGGGAAGCTCCGGTGAGCAGGCGGTCGTACTGCCAAGTGAGACGCCAGCCATCGGCGGTGCGCTCCTTGTGAGTGGGTGCTAGGCTTTGGCGCGGGAAGTCGATGGCGTCGAAATCAGCGTGCATGACCAACTCGAAATCGGAGACTTGCTCAACGTGGTCGCCGAAGCGGTACCACCATTCTTCTAAACCCTGCGATTGATAGGCAAGACGGATCTGGCGGCTCTGGCCCGGTGCGAAGTGCAACGGCTGTTGTAAGTGCCCTTCTGCCAGCGGCAGCGGGGCGATGGGTTGGCCGTCGATGGACAGGGCGAAATCGTCGTACACAGCTTGGGAAGTAGGTAGGGCTAGATCGAACGTCAGATCGAGGGGGCGGTCGGTCGTGTTGGTCGCGGTATAGGTGGCGTCCAGTTCCACTTGGTAGGTGGAGTACCACAGCAGCCCCTTGCGGCGGTGTTCGAGGTGTAGATCGACTTGTAGGCGGCTGGCTTCTAAGGGCAGGAGATGCCGCCGTTCCTTGGTGTGTTCTGTCTCTTGGCCGTCGGGAGTCTGGGTGACGACGGTTTCCTCGGTGGTCCAGTACAGGAGTGGGGCGCGTTGGGATTGGGAAGTGCCCCACAATTGGCCCACCGCGGCTTTGAGCTTGGTGTCTTGCTGGTGGGTGCGATGCGAGACGACCTCTGCCAAGATGATCCAGGCGACACTCGTGCAGGCAAAAATGAAGCCGATAGCGGCAATGCGGTATAGCATGGAGCCCTCCTTCAACTGCGTTTGAACGTCTCGCTGATAGCTAAAGTTCCTAAAGTAATCGCCTCAGGGGCGGTCCTCCAGCCAGTGCCGAAAGAAGCCGCTGCTGTTTAGCTGAAGGCCGCACGTCGTTGGGAGCGCCGGCGGTGATGCGTTAGTGCAATAGCGTCAGCTTGTGTGTCTCGACAGCCCCATCAACCGCAAGCACCAAAAGATAGGTGCCCGACGCTTGGAACTGCCCGGCTTGGTCGCGGCCGTCCCAGACGAATTGGTAGCTTCCGGCCGGACGCATCCCCTCAGTGGCCAGCACTCGCACCTGCTGCCCTAGTTCATTGTAGATACGAACCGATACGGACGCCGAATGCGTCAACTCGAAGGTGATGGTAACAGCGGCGTTGAACGGATTGGGATATAGGCGCAAGGCGGACAACGCTTCTTCAGCAAGGGTTGCCGACCCCTGCTCCTCGACGACCGTGGATGCTGGAGACACCATCCACTCGCTGTCCCGGCAGATGCGGCGCAAATGGGAAAATACTCCACCAGTCCACCACATAATGTTCGCCACCGACATCGCCACTAACAGATCGCCCTCCGGCGTCAATAGCAACTGAGAAGGATGCCAGATCGGAGCCTCCAACGCCGAGCCCCCATCGCCGATATGGTCGCGGCAGCGTTCTGTCCACCCCGCTGGATCGCTATTACAGCCTAGGGAAAAACTAGCATCCACTCCGTTGCCGGCAATGGTTTCGAGGATGCCATCGGATCGGACGCGATGAATGCGGTTGAAATAGTAATTGGCGATATACAAGCTGCCCTGTGGGTCAATAGCGATGCTCGCTGGGAAGTCTAAAAGGGCTTCGGTCGCCGGCCTTCCCTCGGCACCAAAGTATCGACGCCATTTGCCCTCAAATTCCTCGCCGACAATCTGGTCGGGGGCTGCCCCCGACCCGGCTAAGTGTTCGATTTCGCCATCGGCGTGGCGGCGGAAGACCTGAGTCCGCGTCCCAAAATACAGCCTCCCTTGGCCATCGACTCGCAACGATCCTACCCAAGGCACTTCCACTAGCGTGGTGATTTTCCTTTGCGTGTCAATGCGTCGAATGCCCTTATTGCCCGAAAATAGCAGATGATCCTCCTGATCGAACACCAGCGAATTGATGATGGTCTCTTCAAATGGGCCGGCAAAGGTGACCACCTGCCCGTCTGCTTCCAACCGTGCGATGCGCGACAGCGTGGGCAATCTTTTTTCGGTCCGATTTTGGTTGACATAATCGACAAAGTAGAGCCGACCGTGCCGGTCAAAGGCCATCGCTCCCGGCGCAATGCGGGCGTCTAGTGCTGCGACGGTGTCCGCCAAGACATTGAAACGCTGCAACAGAGGGGGCATAGCAGTATGTATTTCATCGTATCCGAGAGGATTTTGGTCGTAGTCATAGTCGTCCTCGCGGTACGCGATGTGATATTGCGGTACGCCGACGATGCGGGTGGCGGTGCCGTCGGCTTCAAGCCGGTAGATGATCGTCTGGTCGGCTACGTAGATGCGCCCTTGAGGGCCTACGGCTAACGCTTGCGGATAATAACTGCGGTACTCTGGCGCGGCGACCAAGTCGATAAGGCCCTGTACGGTTTCGTACTCTATCGGTGGGTAGATCGTATAGCCGCTGAAGGCGGCGAGGTAATCGCCGTCAGGGGCCGTCACCGTGGTGATGGTGCCCGGGGACCCACACTGTGGCAGCGCCCACAGAGGAGACCCCGGATACACCATCCCTAAAACCAAAACGGCGAGAAGAACACTACACCGATGCCTGAGCATGTCCTTCCCTCAGTGCAACAGCGTCAGCTTATGCGTCTCGACAGCCCTATCAACCGCAAGCACCAAAAGATAGGTGCCTGACGCTTGGAACTGCCCGGCTTGGTCGCGGCCATCCCAGACGAATTGGTAACTACCGGCCGGACGCACCCCTTCGGCAGCCAGCACTCGCACCTGTTGCCCGAGCTCATTGTAGATACGAACCGATACGGACGCCGAGTGTTTCAACTCAAAGGTGATGGTAACAGCGGCGTTGAACGGATTGGGATACAGGCGCAAGGTAGATAACGCTTCTTCGGCAAGGGTTGCCGCCGCCTGCTCCTTGACGACCGTGGCTGCTGGAGACGCCATCCACTCGCTGACTCGACAGATGCGGCGTAGCTGTGAAAACGCCCCCCCGGTCCACGTATAGCCCCCATGCAACGTAGCGACTAAGAGATCTCCCTCTTGAGTAAAGAGCATGGACCAAGGCCGCCAGATAGTAGCCTTCAATGCCGGCCCCTCATCGCCTATATGGTCTTGACAGCGATGCTCCGATAAACGCTTTCCAGCCGCTACGCGCTTTCCGGCTACACAGCCTTGTAAATAACGGAAATCTAATCCGTTGCCGGCGACGGTTTCGATAATGCCATTTGGCCGAACCCGATGAATGCGATTTGAATAGTAATCGGCAATATACAGAGAACCCTCTTCGTCGATAGCTAGGCCCGCTGGTGTATCTAAGGATGCTTGAGTGGCTGGCAAGTTGTAATAGTAACGCCCTCCGTCCTCGAACTCCTTGCCAACGACGCTATCCGGATCCATTCCCGACCCGGTGATGGGTTCAGTCTCGCCATCGGCGGAACGGCGAAAGACCTGATGGCCCAGCGAAAAATACAGTACCCCTTGGCCATCTATGATAAGTTCCCGTACTGAATCTGCTTCCAGCAGCGTGGAGACGACCCCTTGACCATCAATACGCCGGATGCCTCCCCTACCGGCGACTAGCAGATTCCCTTCCCGATCAAAAACCAGCGAATTGATGATGCCAAATTGTGCCTCTCTGGCCGGTCCACCATCGCCGCTGGACCCGATTTCGCCGGTGCCGGCAAAGGTGACTACCAATCCGTCCGCCTCTAAACGGGCTATGCGGATTTTGTTCCGCTCGCCGCCGGACCACACCGAATCGACATAATCGACAAAGTAGAGCCGACCTTGTCGGTCAAAGGCCATCGCCCCCGGTCCAATACGAGCCTCTAACGCCGCGACGGTGTCTTCCAAGACATTGAAACGCTGCAACATAGGAGAACGCCAAGTTTCCTCGTCGCTTTCGCCTGTTAGGAAGGAATACTGGGGTACGCCGACGATGCGGGTGGCCGTGCCGCCAGATTCAAGCCGGTAGATGATGGTTTGGTCGGCTATGTAGATGCGTCCTTGGGGGCCTACAGCTAACTCCTGCGGATAGTAGCTGTGGTACTCTGGCGCGGCGACCAAGTCGATAAGGCCCTGCACGGTTTCGTACTCTACCGGCGGGTAGATTGTGTAATCGCCAAAGGTGGCCAAGTAATCGCCTTCGGGGGCGGTCACGGTGGTGATGGTGCCCGGGGCGTCACAAGGCGGCAGACCCCAAACAGATACACTCGGCGACACGACCCCCAACAAGGCAAGAAGAACAGGAGTCCGCATAGCCCGCTTTAGTGCAGCAGCGTCAGCTTGTGCGTCTCGATGTCCCCATCTACTGAAAGCACTAGCAGATACGTACCCGACGCTTGGAACTGCCCGGCTTGGTCTCGGCCGTCCCAGACGAATTGGTAGCTTCCGGCCGGCCGCACCCCCTCAGTGGCCAGCACCCGCACCTGTTGTCCGAGCTCATTGTAGATACGCACCGATACGGACGCCGAATGCGTCAAGTCGAAGGTGAGGGTGACTTCTGGATTGAATGGATTGGGATATAGGCGCAAGGCGGACAACGCTTCTTCAGCAAGGGTTGCCGACTCCTGCTCCTCGACGACCGTGGCTGCTGTGGGCATCATCCACTCGCTGACTCGACAGATCCGGCGCAACTGCGAAAACTCCTCCCCGCTCCAATAAATGCTCCTAAAAGACTCCAGCATCACGACTAGAAGATCGCCTTGGGGCGTCAACAGCAGGCGAAAAGGCCACCAAATTGGGGCCTCCAGTGCCGGACCACCATCGCCGATATGATCGCGGCAGCGATACCCCGACAACTGCTTTCCAACGGCCACCTGTTTTTCAACAGCCGCACAGCCTCGGGAAGAACCGTAATCCAGTCCGTTGCCAGCGATGGTTTCGATAATGCCGTCTAGCCGGACCCGATGAATACGGTGGAAATTAAAATTGGCAATATACAGTGCCCCCTGTTCGTCGATTGCTAGGTCCGTTGGAAAGTGGAAGGGGGCTTCGGTCGCCGGTCGTCCTTCAGTTCCAAAGTAATACCGGTTGCCTTTCACCACGAGGCTATTCGGGTCTGCCCCCGAGCCGGCCACGATGTCGATGACGCCCTCGGCCGATCGGCGGAAGACCTGATTGCTTAGCGTAAAATACAGCCTCCCTTGCTCATCCATGACCAGTGCCGTTACTTGGTCTGCTTCTACCAGCGTAGAGATCATCCCTTGCCTATCAATGCGCCGGATACCTCCCGTACCGGCAATCAGCAGATTGCCTTCCCGATCGAAAACCAATGAACCGATATAGCCCAACTGCGCCTCGGTGGCCGGTCTGCCATCGCCGCTAGAGCCATATTCGCCGGTGCCCGCAAATGTGACCACCAACCCGTTCGCCTCCAAACGTGCGACGCGGGACAGGCTCCGTTTTCCCCCGTCGGACCACGCCCAGTTGACGTGATCCTGATTCCCTTACACTTTTGAAAAAAGGACTGCTGCCCATAATTTAGGGTCCTCTTTTAACCGCCAAGATCAAAGGAGGGCCTTATGAGCAGCAGCGAACAGGTATATAACCGATTGGTGAGCAGGTTGCAAGCACTGG
>JAJDVZ010000076.1:0-34986 GCA_022825835.1 Candidatus Latescibacterota bacterium | reverse complement strand
GCGAGGCCGAGGTCTGCGCGACGTGGGCGGCCCTGCGCGAGGGAGACGCGGTGATCGTCGAGGTCGCGCGCGAAGCCTGCAATGCCTTTGCCCCTCCATTGCCTGTGGACGCAGCTATCGTCGGCAAGGTGGACGAGATACGCCTCGGCTAAGCCGCACAGCGCTCGGCTCGAGCACCGCGCACCCTTTCCAGCTCTAGCATCCAAGCATCTTCGTACTGACGCAGCACCCGATACCACGCGCTCAGGTCCGCCTCGCCGCGCAGGAGCTGACGAGCGGTTTGATCTACTACTTGCTCGGCCCGTTGAACTCGGGGACGGGCGGCTGAGCCGCGCATGGGAATGGGGCCGAAAGCGCTTCGCACCCGATTAATGACCGCGCTGAGCTCGCCACCCAGACGGGATATAGAGGGGGATGTGGGGAATGCGCGCTGCCTGTGCATTGGCAACCTCCTAAGGGAGTACTGGCGCTTGGGGATGCACCAGAGAGGACGTGGGAAAATCGCTTTACTGCACTTGTGTTCAGTAATTAAAAATACTGAACACAAGTGCAGTTGTCAAGTAATTTAACCCCTTGCAACGCGTTTTTTTTGCCCTAAAACTCACCATCTCCGCAGGCTAAACTCGCCGTTGTCCAGCCACCTCCAGCCCACGTAGAGCATCGCCAGCACCGCGGCGGCTTGCAACAGCAAAAACGCAGCCCCAAAGACACCGGCCACCAAGCTAAACGCCGCCCAAAAGGCCAGCCAGATCCCAGCGAGCAGGATCAAGGCCCCGACGACCCGGCCCAAGATGCTCTCGCCGCGCAACAAGCGCAGACCTATGTAGAGCGCCCCGGCAGCCAAGAGGACGACCGCGACCGCGCCGAGCAAACCAAAGAGGCCGCCGAACAAGGGCCAAATCAGTTCGATCCCCCAAGCAACGCCCCCAATTATCAATAGCACACCTAGTATTCTGGCCAACATGACCGGCCTCCTTTACGATGTCTTTTCCGCTTTCAGCGCGGCTAGTTCCTCCGCGACTTTGTGGTCGCGCTCGGCGCGGCGCTTCGCGGCTAATTCGCGCAGCACTTCGGCCTCAGCGACGGCCTGATCCACATGTTCCTCAAAGCGTGCCAACTCGCGCTCGCTTTGCTGCAACCGCTGCGCGATCGCGTCAAAGCGGAGCGCAGACGAGTCTTCGCCGAATGCTACACCGCGCTCGCGCTCGGCGCAACAGCGGGCGATCAGTTTGCCCCGCCGCGCGCGGATATCGCGCAGCTTTTGGCGCAGGATCTCGACCTGCTCCTCTAGCTCAGCCACGGTGTCGCAGATCTCTGCGAGAGCCGGTTCCAGCCGCACGTGCACCTGATCCAGTTCGGTCTTCTGTATCAAGGCCAGCCGCGCACCTTCGTCGTTTCCGGCCTCCACTGCGGCTGCGGCTTTGTCTTGCCACATCTGCATCTGCTCTGCGTTGCGCTGGTGGTCGCGCTCTAGACGCCGCTTAGTGGCCCGCGCCTTGACCAAAGAATCTACGGCTTGGTCAACAGCGCGCTCGGCGTCGCGGACGATCTGATCCACCATCTTCGCTGGATCCTCGATCCGGTCTAGCACCTCGTTGAGGTTCGCTTTCCAGATGGCGGCGAGCCGCTCTACTGCTCCCATGATATGCCTCCTATTCAAAGTTAGTTCTTTGGGTTGCCTGACCGCGCTGCCGCTGTCGCCGCGCAAAAGGCGATTCAATCTCGTATTTGCGGCAGAGCCGGCTAAAGCTGCGAATCGTGATCCCCAGCGCCCGGCTGGCGTCCTGATTGCATTTGTACATCCGCGCGACGCGCTCGATCTGCTCCCTGCTAAGTCCTCTGTTCACGAGGTATCCTCCTTGTTGGGGTAAGGGATTTACCCCGTTTACTAGCAAAGGGCGTGCCGTTGTTTTGCATGATTCACAACTTATTTGCAAAACAAGTAGATAGGATCTTAATAGCTATGTAAAAACCGCCCGCGTTTATGGCGGCCTGCGCCACTTTTGGCGCGAACCGCCAGCAGTACGCGTTGACGGGCTAAAAGAGTATGTTTACGTTATATTCCAAATGTTCTATATACAAAACAAATGTTTTACAAAATACTCTTTTCTTGCTTCGACAAAGGCTCACCGAGGAAAAACCGCTTGAATCCATAGCTCAACTTGTACATTTTGTCTTATATTGAATATGTACGTTTACAAAAACCATGCCGCCCGAATACCCGGTTAGGGTATTTTTTTATCACTCAGTGATGGAGAAACTCAGTTGAATCCGCACAAGAGAGAAGTCATCGCGAGCATGGAGGATTTTGTCAGGGACCAGCTCAAGTTGCTCAAATCCGTAGAGGACAGTTGGCAGCCCGACGATTTTCTCCCCAATGTGGGCGAGGAAAACTGGGAAGACTCCATCCGCGAATTCCGCACCCGCGCCCAAGCGCTTCCCGACGATGTCCTCGTCGTCCTCGTCGGCGACATGATCACCGAGGAAGCCCTGCCCACCTATCAGACCTTGCTCAACAGCTTTGAAGGCGTGTCGGACACCACCGGCACGGACCCCAGCCCGTGGGCCCAGTGGTCGCGCGGTTGGACCGCCGAGGAAAACCGCCACGGCGACCTACTCAACAAATACCTCTTCCTCACCGGCCGCGTCGATATGCGCGCCATCGAGACGACGATCCAATACCTGCTGCGCAATGGCTTCAACCCACAGGCCGCCCAAGATCCCTACAAGGGCTTCGTCTATACGTCTTTCCAAGAACGGGCGACCCGCATCTCCCACAGCAACGTGGCCCGCTTGGCGCAAAAGGCCGGCGATGCGCACCTCAAGACCATCTGTGGCGTGGTGGCCGGCGACGAGGCCCGCCACGAAAAAGCGTACACGAACTTCATTAAGAAAATTTTCGAGCTAGATCCCACCGGCGCAATACTGGCCTTCCGCGACCTAATGAAACGCCAAGTAGTAATGCCCGCTCACCTGATGACCGATGGGCAAGATCCCGACCTCTTTGAACACTTCTCAATAGTAGCCCAGCGGCTCGGGGTGTACACGGCCAAGCACTACGCCGAAATCATCCAGCACCTAATACGCCAGTGGGAATTGGATTCGCTCTGCGGCCTCACCGGCGAAGCGGCCGCCGCCCAAGACTACTTGTGCTCGCTCGGGCCGCGCTACGCCAAGCTGGCCGAGCGCAACGAGCGACGCCTACAGCAGCACACCGCACCCCTGCGGTTTAGTTGGATTCACAACCGCTGCGTCTAATCGGGGCCGCAGCTTTTATGCGTCCACGGCCTTCCGACCCTTTCTTCGCGCTCGTCCAAAAGGCACGTAACTCCTCCGGCGATATCGACCTCGCCCGCGGGGCCTTACTCATCGCCCTGCAAGCCTATCCCGACCTCGATATCGAACACTACCTGCGGCAACTCGACGCGCTGAGCGAGGACTTTCGCACCCGCTATGCCGCGGCCGATTCCCTGCCGGCCTCGCTAGCTAACCTGAGCCAATACGTGTTCGGCGACCTCGGCTTCCGCGGCAACCGCGCCCACTACGACGATCCTCGCAACAGCTATCTCAACGAGGTCCTCGACCGCCGCCTCGGCATTCCCATCACTCTGGCAGTCGTCTATCTAGAGCTGGGCAAGCGGCTGTCCTTTCCCCTCGCAGGAGTCAATTTTCCGCATCACTTCCTCGTGCGCAGCACCCAAGGCGACGAGCCGCTCTTCGTCGATCCCTTTGCCAATGGCGCTTTTGTCGATGGCAAGTCTTTGAGCGAGCGGCTGCCGGTCATTGAGGGCCGTCGGCTCAAACTGGCCCCCGAGTTCATCGAGCCGACCTCGTCGCTGCACATCTTAGCGCGCATGCTCCGCAACCTCAAACGCCTCCACTTCCAAGCCCGCGAGTTTTCCACCGCCATCCGCTGGGCCGAGAAAATCGCCTATCTACTACCGGCCGAAGCCGAAAACCACCGCGACCTCGGCTTCCTCTACCACCACACCCGCGAGTACCTCAAGGCCATTGAGGCTTTTAACGAGTACCTCCGCCAAGCCGGCGACGCCCCGGACGCTTCCACTATCGAGCACAACATCCGCGTTCTTGCTAATCGCCTGATCCCGCTCAACTGACCTGGTCCGCTTCGCGCTCCGCCGGGCTGATGTCTTCTTTGGCCGTCAACCAGCGCATGACCTCTCCCAAGCGCGGCGGCTTGCCCGTCATCAAGATGCCGATGCGAAATACCTTGCCCGCCCCTCGCACTGCGAAATAGATGGACAACAAAAGCAGCACTGTGGTCGCCAAATACTCCCACAGCGGTAGTGAGCCAGCGGCCCGATTCATCATGACAAAAGGGGTGAAGAGCGGGATGTAGGACATAACCCGCGCCAAGGTGCCGTTGGGGTCTTGAGTGATGGGTATCATGGTGAGCAACGGCACGATCAGCGGTACGAGGAGCGGCAACATCAGGCTCTGCGCGTCTTTTAAGCTATTGCACAGCGAGCCGGCTCCCACCAACAGGCAGGCGTACAGCAGAAAGCCAGCTAAGAAGTAAAAAACAAAGGACCACAAATACAGCGGAGTGCTGGCAATGCCGACGATGGAGGCCACATCGTCCCCCATCGCGACTGGCGCGATCGCCACCCCCACCACAACGCACGCGACCCACGTAAAGACCAAGGTCAGCCCAACCGCGGCCGTACCAGCGATCTTGCCAGCCATCAGTTCAAAGGGCGAGAGCGCAGACAGCAGCACTTCGATGAGGCGCGATGACTTCTCCTCCACAGTATTGGTCATAAGCATCTGCGCGTTGATAAATATCGCCATCCACAATAGATAGACGAACGGTACGACGGCCCACTGCTGGACCCTATCGACTGTGGAAACCTCGGCCTCGTCGCCGCGCTTATCGACCTTGCGCTCCGCAAAATGCACTGGGGTCTGCAACCAGTCGCTCGTCTCCGCGTCGAGGCCCGCCTGTTCAATGCGCCGCGCCCGCACCACTTGGAACGCTTGGTCGGCAAACCAACGGCGCAAGTCCTGATCGGTTAGGTTCAAAGAGATGTATTTGCATCCCTCGTCGCTGGCGACTGGATCTGGGGAGATGACGAAGTACGCAAAGAGCGAGCCGTCGTTCACCATGCGATTGAGCGCGGCTGGCGGATCGTCGCCGCTGGGCACCTCCACCCGAGCATAGCGGCTGCGCGAGAGTTCCAAGTCGAGGCCCTCTAACTCTTCAGCCGACACTTGCTGCCACCACTCGACGAGGCCAGCCGAAATCTCATCTTCGCCCGCAGCGAGGTCCTGAACCAACGCCGACCGCTCCGCTTGCGCTAAGCTCACATAGCCCTTTGCGGCGGCCCGGACCGCATCCGGCAAGCGCTCCCAAGCTCGACCGCCATCGCGATAGCGCTCCGCCGCGTCCCGCAGCACTATGCCCAGATCCTCAGCCAAAATGCCCTTTTCCACCTCCTGTAGCACAAAACCCGAATGGTCGATCACAGCATAGGTGCGCGCCTGTTTGGTTCCGCTCAACAGCACGGGCACCACAACGCTCAACGCGAGGATGAGTGGGAAGGCCAGTACGCCGATCCAAAACCCCTTGGTGCGAACGTGCTCCATGTATTCGCGCCGCGCAACTAAAGCAATTTTACGCATCGTCGGCCTCCCCTATAGCGCGGATGAAGATCTCGTGCAATGAGGCCGTGCGCAGGGCGAAGCCCCGTATCTGCACCTTGGGGACGAGCGCGGCCAACAGCGCTTGCGAGTCCGCATCCTCAGCGAGAAAAAGCTCGGCCCGCTTGCCCGAGTCGTTTACCCGGGTCACGCCCGGTAGGTCGCGCAGCAGATGCCCGTCGCCATCGTAGTCGAGTACGGCGGCGCGCCCTCCGCTGGCGAGTACTTGGCCCAACGGGCCATCGACGACCTTCTGCCCCTTGTTGATCAGCGCGACGAAGTCGCATAGCTGCTCGGCCTGCTCCATCAGGTGGGTAGAGAAAATCACCGTCTTGCCGTCGCGGCGCATCTGCAAAATGACGTCCCGCATCAGATCGCGATTGACCGGGTCCAGCCCGGAAAAAGGCTCGTCGAGAATGACCAACTCAGGCTCGTGAATCAGCGCTGAGAGCAATTGCACCTTTTGCTCCATGCCCTTGGAAAGCACCTCGCAGCGCCGCTCCTGATAATCGCCGAGGCCATAGCGCTGCAACAACTCGGCGGCCCGCTGCTGCGCCACATCCGCGGCAACCCCCTTGAGCTGCGCGAAATAGATCATTACCTCGGCGACCTTCATCTTCTTGTACAAGCCCTTTTCCTCGGGCAGGTAGCCGAGTTGGTCTTTGACCGCGAGGGTTTTTTGCCCATCCAGCAGGCCGATGCGCCCGGAATCGGCGAAGAAGATGCTCATAATCATGCGGATAAGCGTCGTCTTACCCGCGCCGTTGGGACCCAACAGCCCGTAGATACACCCCGCGGGCACGCGCAGCGACACCCCGCGCACGGCCTCGACCGCGCCGAAGCGCTTCCACACGTCTTCGAGCTGCACTGCCGTTGAAAAAGCCATGCCTTCCATACTCCTTTTCATGGGTTCGGGTTGGCAAGCAAAACCTATATGTATTGTTTTACCGTGCAAAGCCTATCAATCGCATCTGAGCATTTTATCTAGGAGGTTCCTCATGCCCAAGCTCTTCGGCCGCAACTTCACCCGCCGCCAACTGCTCAACCGCGTCGGCGACATCAGCCAGCTCATGTACGCCCGCCGCGCCGAGCGCCGCGAAGGCTTTGAGCGCGGCGCCGACCTCATCGACGTGTTCAACGCTTCGGGCTTGGGGTTTTCCGTCCTGCCCGGTCGCGCCCTCGACATTGCCTCGGCCCACTACAAGGGCCAGTCGCTGTGCTTCCGCTCTGGCCCCGGAGATGTCGGGCCGGCCTTCTACGAGCCAGAAGGCTTCAAATGGGGGCGCGGCTGGTTCGGCGGGCTGGTCACCTCGTGCGGCCTCGACTTTGTCGGCCACCCAGAAGTCGATCCCGAAGAGGAAAACGCCGAAATGCCACTGCACGGCCGCCTCTCGTACATCCCAGCGAAGAACGTCGGCATTGAGGAAGGCTGGGAGGGTTCGGATTACGTCGTGCGCATCCGCGGCCAAATGCGCCAAGCCGAGGTCTTTGCCGAAAATTTAGAGCTATCGCGCGAGATCTCTACCGTGCTCGGCCAGCGCAGCATCCACATCCGCGACCGCATCGAAAACCTTGCGGCCGACCGTTCGCCGCTCATGTTCGTGTATCACTGCAACCCCGGCTTCCCCCTCCTCGACGAAGGAACCCGCCTCGTCCTCCACAGCCGCGAGAGCACCGAGTGGACCGCGGACCGCCCCGTCAGCCCCGCAGACTACACCGTGGCCAAAGGGCCGCAACCGCGCGCCCACGACGACGTGTACGTGCATCGGCCCCGCACCGACCGCCAAGGGCGCGTCCACGTCGGCCTGCTCAACGAAAAACTCGGCCTGGGATTGTACTGGCAGTTCAAGCACAGCGAGATTCCCATCGTCAACCACTGGCAGCACTTCCACAAGGGCACGTACGTCACCGGCATTGAGCCGGGCAACTGCTCAGTGCTCGGCCGCGCTTGGAACCGCAAGCACGGAACCTTGCAGTACATCGAGCCGGGCGAGGTGCGCGAGTTCAACATGGAAATCGGCGTATTAGACGGGGTGGACGAGATGCGCGACTTTGAGCGGAAGGTCAAGCGGGGCTTGGCCAAGTAAGGCGAGCGACCATGACAGTCTCTCTAGAGGCGTGCGAATCGGCCCAGACACCACCGAAGTGGGCCCTGCTTCAGCGCCAGCTATTCGACGCAATCGAGGACACCGCTCCGCAGGTGCTCGGGAGATACACCCATCCGGATGGGCGCCTGCTCTGGCCCCCCAGTTCCGACTTCGAGAGCATCGACGCACTGGATGACTGCTACGAGAGCTTCCACAACTGGCCGCTCTTCTACCTGCTCGGCGGCAGCGACCGGTTCTTGGCCGACGCCCAGCGGGAATTCGACGTCATCAATGAGCAGATGAGCCAGCATGGCACGGGACACGGCTACCCCATGGTGGTGCGGGAGTACCAGCCGGGCTATGACTGGTTCCATCAGGGCGAGGGCAACTACCTGTTCTACATGCTCTGCATGGCCGATCCGACCAACGGAACCAACATCGAGCGGGCCTGTCGCTTCGCCGGGCTGTTCCTCGGCGAGGATCCAGAGACACCCAACTACGACCCGGAACACCGGATCATCCGCTGCGCGAGAAACGGCAGCAAGGGGCCGGCCTACTGGACCTTCGAGGAGGGTCCGCATTGGCCCTATGAGGGGTACAACCTGCCCTTCTACGACGTGCCGGGATGTACCAATCACGAGGCGGTGCGAGGTAGTCCCGAGTTGGCCGCGCGCCTAGGCTTGGCCATGCGCGACCGCATGGGCCGCGGCGACGCCGTGGTCAACCTCCTAGCGACCACCTTGGGGGCCAACGCCTACCTGCTGACGGCGGACGGAAAGTACCGCGACTGGGTCCTAGAATACACCGAGGCCTGGATGGAACGCGCCGACGCCAACGGCGGCATCGTGCCCGACAACGTCGGCCTCTCCGGTGTCGTGGGCGAACACACCAACGGCAAGTGGTATGGGTCTAGCTACGGCTGGGCCTGGCCCCACGGTTGGCACAGTGTGGGACAGGCCGTGGGGGTCGCAGCCCAGAACTGCGCCCTGCTGACGCGCCGCCTGGAATACATGGACTTTCCGCGGTCGCAGATCGATGTCCTCATTTCCCGCGGGATCGAGCGCGACGATCAGCTCTACGTGCCCCACAAGTACGATGATCCCGGGCGGGTCAACTACGAGCTGGGCGAGTGGATGTGGTACCCGATCCGCAAGGAAGACGGCACCACTCTGCAGCAGGACGGCTGGTTCGAGTTCATGCCCATGTACCCGTCCGACATCGCCCATCTGTGGTGCATGTCGATGGCCCGGTCCGATTCGCGGCGATTCGAGCGGACCCGCAAGCGGTCGGGTGATCCATTCGCCGTCAACTCGTGGCACCACACCAAGGATCAGGGCGGGCACGACTGGGGCTGGATGGCCTATCTGCACGGCGAGTTCCCCGAGTATCCAGAGCGGATCCTCGAACACAATCTGGCCCAAGTGCAGGCGCGCCTCGACTTTATGGCGCAGGACGAGCAAGACCCCGCCACCTATAACGACGCCTATTTCCAGCAGCGAAATCCCGTTACTTGTGAAGGCCTAGTGCAGCTCACCCTAGGTGCCCCCCTTCCCCACTACAACGGGGGCCTGCTGGTCACGAGACTGCGCTACTTCGACGCCCAGCGCCATCGTCCGGGACTTCCGCCCGACGTGGCCGCGCTGGTGTCGGGACTGAGCGACAACCGGGCCGACCTGACCGTGGTAAACGTAAGCCCGACGGAGCGCCGGGAGGTGCTGATCCAAGCGGGGGGCATGGGGGAACACGAGTTCACCGAGGTCGAGATTGACGGGACATCCCAGCGCGTTCCGGTAGGCGACAAGACGTTCGCGCTGGCTCTGTCACCGCGCACACAGATCCGGCTCGTGCTGGGCATGAAGCGCTTCGTCCACGAGCCGAGTCTGGCCCCGCCGTGGTGAAGGTCGAAGCACTACAGTTCGGCCATCCATTCCTCATAGGCCCGCCGCACTGCTTCCCGATCGACGAACGGTCGGTACAGGAGCCGCGCCCGGTAGCGATAGGTCCGACCGATCTCCGGGGCGCGGATGACGTACTGCCAGTCCCAGGCCGGGCTGTGCGGGTCCGGCCGACCGCGCTCGTCCCGAATGAAGTTCCACAGGGCGAAGCGGATGGGCGCCTCCTGATCGAACATCATCGCGTAGGCCATCCGGTCGCCCGCGCTCGACAGATCGCCGTCGCCGTCCGCCAGACCGTAGTAGAACGGCAGCAGGAAGCGCTTGCGGGAATCTTCGACGATGTTGAGGGTTTCGGCCCCCTCTTCGTACGGGAGGGGATCGACCGAGGTGTGGGCGACGGTGCCAGTCTCGAAGCGGCCGTCCGGCAGGTCTTCGCCGAAGCGGATCCAGCCTTCCTCCCCTTCGCAGGTCCCGTAGAAATGGATCGCCCGGCCGCAGGTGCGGTTCATATAGGAAGCCCACATGAAGGCGAAGTACCCAAGCGGAGCGCATCGTTCGTCGGTCAGGCGGGCGGTGAATTCCATATCGACGCAGTCCGGCCCGAGGCAATAGCGCATCGCGCTCTCGATCCCCCAGGAAGAGTCCGCGGCCGGGTGGCGAACCGACGCTTCACCGGGAGCGTGGGAGAGGAGGAGGCAGCGGTCCTTCCGAGGGGTGAACATCGAGCGGGCAGCGTCGGCCGCCGCGCCGTTCATGATGTGCTCAAAGTTGAGACCGACGGCGTCGTCCCGGTAGAGGTTGTGGTCCGGGTAGCGCAGATAGCACAGAGGGGTGAAGCCGCTCCCCTGGCGGGCGGCGTTTGCCTCGTTGTCGCGGAGGAGGCCCCTGAAGGAGCCGCCCCTCAGTCCGATCGTCGCGGCCATGCCGCTATCCGCCTGCTGCTCGTTCCTGCCAAGTCACGCTCTGCTCCATCTCGAGGTGTCGCCGCTGGTCCGGCCTGCTGGGGTTGTCTTAGGCGTCGTCCCTGCCCCGCGCGGGTGCCTATCTGCCATACTATAGATCGGCACCAGACGCGTCAATCGCGTCAATCGCCTAAACTGGCGAGGCCAGATTGACCGAGCCAGCGGGTGCCTTGGTCAACAAGGCCGACGAAACGACCCTGCGGGCACCGGCACTCAAGTTGTTGGGGCTGGTGCCGATGGTTTATATTCGGTCGGCGACGCGAAGACGGCCACGGGTGGCAATTCTCTTCCCTCGACTCCAGCCCTCCTCACACCGCGTCGTCCCCGCTCAGCCCCGTGCCTCAACGGAAGACTGCGCGATGCATTCGCCGTACGCAGTTTTGTTTCGCCGCACCGCCGCTGCCCTGATCGCGGTCTGGCTGGGCGCGTGCCAGGCACCCGAATCGCCGACACCGAACCCGGAGAGAGATCGGCTCCGCACGCTCGGGCACACCTACTTCCGCCAAGCCCGCTACCGCGACGCACTCGCCGCGTATCAGCAGGCAGTGGCCCTAGACTCCCTCTCCGCAGAAGCCCACTGCCATCTAGCCACGGCCTACATGAAACTGGGCCGCAGGGATTTGGCTGAGACCGCGTATCTGGCCGCCATTCGCCTAGATTCGAGCCTTGTTCTGGCCTACCACAATCTGGCCGTGGCCTACGGAGAAATGAAACGCCACCGGGAGGCAATCGCGCTGCTGGAAGAGGCCGTGCGCATCGATCCGGGCACGGCTCCCTCGTACCGTCTTCTGGCCGGTCTGCACCAAGAGCAAGGGGCGTACGACCAAGCCGAAGAGGCCCTGATACGGGCCGTGGCGGCCGATTCGACCGATGCTGAGGCGCTGTGGGCCCTGGGTCGGCTTCTCCGGCTGCAGGGACGCCGGGCAGAATCCGAGGAGCTGTTGACGCGCGCTGTCAGGTTCGATCCCGACAACAAGGAGGCCCACCGGGAACTCGGGGTGCTCTACACCTACCCAGAGCACTACGAGGAGGCCGAGGGAATGCTGCGCCGGGCTCTTGAGATCGACCCGGCCTATCCCGAGGCATACTACAGTCTGGCCAATCTCTACTCTGCCCAAGGGCGCGAGGAACAAGCTCAGATACTGCTCGACCGCTTTGCCGAGCTGAACCAGCGAGCCGCCCAAGTGCAAGCCTTGGAAAAACAGGTAAATCAGGCCGTCGGCGACGTAGACTCCTATCTGGCGGCGGGGCACTCCTACGGCGAGCTCGGCCGGTGGGACCAGGCCATGGGCATGTACCGGGCGGTCCTAGAGCGCCAGCCCGAGCATGTCAGAGCCCTCTCAGGATTGAGCCACGCCTACCTAAATCAGGGCAACCTAGACGAGGCGGTGGCGCTGGCCCGTCAGGTGATCGCCCAAGCCCCGGATCAGCGCGAGGCCTGCGAGGCCCACTTCACCATCGGTTATGTCGAGGCCCGGGGAGGGCGTCTGGACCAAGCCCGTCGGTCCTTCGAGCAGGCCCTGCAAGTAGATACTACGTTTGCCAAGGCGCACCACGCTCTAGGCAACGTGGGACTGCTTCAGAGTCGCTTGGATCAGGCCGAGCAGTCCTACAAGGCAGCGATCCGCCACCGACCGAATTGGGTCGAGCCTCGCCTGAGCCTCGGACAGTTCTACCTCCGTCAGCAAGCCTACGACCAAGCGATCGCGGTGTTCAAGGCCGTGAAGAGGTGGGACGCCACCAGCGCGAAGGCCCACTACGCACTCGGCAAGGCATACGAACAGACGGGCCAAGTGGATGCGGCACTGCGGGCATACCGGCTGGCGGTCGCCCACTGGCGGGGCGATGCCCGTCAGCTTGCAGCGTTAGAGGCACGCATGGCACGGCTGGCCCCATAGCGAGTGTGATCGGTCTCGTTTTTTTATTGCCCAGACCTAAGACCAGTCTATACATTACCACAAACCTGCATACAACCCGATTCCTGCGGCCCCAGAACGCCTGGGGTCGGAGAATCACCATCGTGGAGGTTCCACACAATGAAGAAAGCTACGCTTATCGCTCTGTGCCTGACTGTGGGCTTTGCCTTTTCCGCCTGGAGCCATGTGCCAGAGGACCAAGTCCTGCTCGCGTTCCAGTTCCCCGCGGGTGCCGAGCCGACTCTGGACGGTGATCTGTCCGAGTGGGCCGTGGTTCCCGAGGACTACTGGATCGGGCCAGAGCTCTATACGTCCACGACCGGCGAGAAGTGGACCGACCTATCCAGTCTGAACAGCAAGGTCATCGTCGGTTATAGCGCCAGCCAGGACCGTCTCTATATGCACCACGAGTTGTTCGACAACTTCCGCAAGCGAGATGTCTCCGGTATCGAAAGTAGCCCTCCTCCCTTGCCCGACACCTTTGAGATGAGCGTTGACGGGGACCACGGCGGCGAACGCAGTTGGGCGGACGAAGCCGCGGACCGCGGGCGCTTCGCCCAAAACATCCACTTCCGCCTCCCGGACATCGATCCAGCGTCGGTGAACAACGAGGAGACAGCGTGGTACTGGTTCTGGCATAGCCAAGCTACCTGGGCCGGCAACCCGCCGTACGCCGCCCAAGGGTACTCGTCGGATTCCGTCGTGCTCAACGCCGCCGACGTCACCGGCAAGGCAGAGTGGATGATGACGTTGTGGGACAACCTGCAGTGGGATGACCCGGACGGCAGTGTGGTACACGACTTTGTCGAAGGTGAGATCATCGGTCTGAACTGGATGATCGGCGACTATGACAATATGGACAACAACGAGGCCATACAGTATGTCCTGAATGGCGAGGGAACCTACTGGGAAACCGCCGCGGTAGCCACCGACTTCCTGCTGGCTCCGTTGGAGGAGGTCGATTTTGGCACGGCAGTCGAAGCCGAGAGTTGGGGCCGTATCAAGGCTGCGTTCGGGGAGTAGCGGACAGCGAGTAGGTTCGCTACTAGCAGTTCAAGCTCCATAACACGAAGGAAGGGGGGATGTGGTCTCACATCCCCCCTTCCCTAATAATCAGCCCAACGATACACGCGGGTTGGGCCCACACACCACAAGAGGGTGACATCTTGGCAAGAGCGCGATTGGCAGGCTGGCTCTTGTGCCTGGTGGCGAGCGCGGGGATGTGGCGTCCTGCAGAAGCAATAAAGATCTATCGCTTGGGCGGCGAGGACTACGCTAGCTTTCCCCTGCTGCCCGAGGTAGCAGACGGCAGCGTCGAGTTCGAGCAGTTGAGTTGGGCCGATGTGGATCCCGCCCAAGCCGGCGATTTCGACAGCGTCAACCTAGATGGAGTGCTAGCCCCCTACTACTACGGCAACGACGAGAGCATCCTATCCACCGTGGAAGAACGGGGCGGCTTTCTGATGACCGAGCGCTACTCGGGCTATGGCCGCAATTCGACTCTGGACGTGGTCGCCGATGGCGACTTCACCACCTTTTTCCTGGAGCACAATGCGTCGCTGTCGGATTACAGTCCGGGCGGCGGTATCACCGGCTTCACCCTCTACTTCGACTTGGGCGGCCTGTTCCCGGTGAACCGGGTGCGGGTGTCGCCGCGTCCCGGCTCCCCGAACTACATCGAGCACATGGCTATCGCCACCGGCAGTGGCGAACCCCACGGGGGAACGCCAAACCGGTCTCATATGGCATTCCAGCGCAGACTCGTCGGCACGAAACTCGACTTCAATCTGGTGGCGGAGATCACGGAGAACAAGAGCCCGGTGGTGGAGGTCCCTCTAGACCGGACGCCGGTGCGGCAGTTCGCCCTGTGGGTCAACCCGTTTCAGCGGCAGGCGTGGGAGATTGCGGAGCTGGAGGTCTTCGCCGAAGGGTATGTGCCGTTCGCCAGCTATACCTCGAACACCATTCCGCTGGGTGCCCTCTCCAGCCTAGGTTGGGTGCGCTGGTCGGGTCGCCAAGACGAGTCGGCCCGGGTAACGATCCGCAGTCATGGCGGCGACGATCCCGAGCCATCCCGGTACTGGCGGCGGACCTTCCGCGCCGACGAGGAGGTGCCGTATGGGTCGGACGGCTCGCCGCTGACCCGAGCGCAGTACGACAAGCTGAAGGAAAAAGAGAAAGGCCGCATCACCCACGACGCGGCCAACTGGGACTTGTGGTCGGCACCGTATTCATTTGGCGACAGTCTGGGGGTGCCGATGGTGGCGCCGCGGCCGCGCAACTACGTGCAGTTTTCGCTTGACTTCGCCAGTGATTTTCTGGATGGGGGCCAAGTGAATTTTCTCGAATTCGCGGTCTCGTCGCCGCCAGCGGCGACGGATCTGGTGGGAGAGGTGGACCCGTGGCAGGCCGAGGCTTCGCAGCTAACCGACTTCACGTACGCGGTGCGGCCCACTTTGTCGCTGCAGGATCGGGGTTTCGACAGCCTCGAGTTGCGCTTTCAGGGGGGCCGAGTGGTGGAGGTGGTCGAGGTCGAGGTGGCGGGAGCGGCGGTGGCCTTTACGGAGATAGACAGCCTACGCACCGAGGACCGGGTGGTAGTGAGCTTTCCACGGCTGGCAGTGGACCAGAGCGGTGAATTGCTCCAAGTTCGGCTGCGGGGCGAGGTGTATCGGTATGCGGCGACCTTCCAAGGCCGCATCTTCGACAGCCAAGCACCAGAGGAGGTCTGGCAACCGGTGCGGGGCGGCGATGCGACCAACAGACTAGACGGCAACCGTCTGTCGGTCGAGACGCTGTCGCTGGGCGCGTCGATTGTGGGCAGGCTACAGGTCGAGCCGGCCGCGTTTACGCCCAACGGGGATGGCATCAACGACGCGGTGGCTATCCAGTACGACCTGCTGAAGTTGACCGAGGACCGGCTAGTGGAGGTGGGGGTGTGGGATATGTCGGGCCGGCTAGTGCGGGAGGTGTATGTGGGCCGGGACCATTCGGGTCAGTACATCCAGCCTTGGGACGGACGGGACAGCCGCGGCCAGCTAGTGCCGCCGGGGCTCTACGTATGCCGGGTCGCGGTCGATCGCGAAGGAGGTCGCGACAGCGGAACCCGCCTGATCGCGGTGGCTTATTGAGGCGCGGCTTGTCGGCTGTGGGCCGGCAAAGCCGTCAAGCCCTTGAACTGCCCACGAGGACTGCCCAAATGGGAGAGAAGCGTAGCAACATGAACGGCAGGATCAGCACGGCGCTGGCTCTCTGGCTCCTGTGTGGCAGTGCGGTCTGGGGCCAAGGGTACGTCATCCGCGGCAACCAGATCGTGGTAGAGAGCCGCCACCTGAAAACCTGGGAGTTCCCCGTCGGCACAGTGGAGTTCTTCGCCCCGGCGAACGCGGCCCGACCGAACTTTGTCGCCAAGGATATCGACGCGACCCAGGACCTTGTCGAGCACCTGAAGCGGAACCCACCCAAAGGAGTCAAGGCTGAAGACGTCGACGTGCTGGATGCAGTGCGGGCCGGCACTAATGCGGCCGGGGTAGCCAACCTCCTCGACGGCGATTTGACCTCGTACTGGCAGCCCGACCCAGACCAGCCACTGCGCGACTGGTGGTTCGAGTTGGATCTGGGGCGGATCGTGACCGCGACTCGCATCCTCCTAACCTTTGTGGACGAGGATCTCGGCGATCCCTTTCTCCAATATACCCTGCTGACCTCGGATGGCGAGCGTCCCGAGCAGGGGCTGAGGGACGTCAAAGGCTACGTCGTCGTTTACGCGAGTCCGGGCGCGAATAAGAGCCAACGCGTCTTCGACATCGAGCTGGAGCCGTCAGGAGACGCCCGCGATCTGCACTGGCGGGGAGACCAAATCCGCTACGTCCAGCTCGTGGTGACGGAAAGTGACTCGGTGCGAGGTACCGAAGTGTCCCGCGAGGTTTACGACGCCTTGGAGCCCGCCCGCCGAGGGACAGTGGACTACTATAAAAAGGTGGCCGATGGGAGCATCCGGGTCGAGCCTGAGATCTACGAGGTGATCGACGCGGGATCGCGTGGCGAGGTCCGCTACTTCCGCCGCGAGCGTCCTCGTCTGGCCGCGATGGAAGTGCGGACAATAGGCGAGAACATCGCCTTGGGGTTGGCCGCCCGCCGGGGAGTGGCGCAAAAGATAGAGATTGATACCACCGTAGTCACCAGCTTGGTGGACGGCCTGTACGAAACGACGGTCGGGACCACTGTTCGCACGCCCGCCCTGCGCCTCTTCTTCTTCGACTTAGGTGCCTTTTTTTGGGTGGATCGAGTGCAAATGTTCTTCCTGAACGCGGGGTACTGGGGCCCCATAACCCAATACGAAATCCAAACCTCGGACGGCAGTCTGACCCCTGAAGGCACCCTAGCCTGGACCAGCCAAGCGCTCGGGGGCGACGGCGGCATGGATTACCACGCCAACGCGTTCGAACCCACGGTCGCCCGCTACATCAGCATTCCCTATTCCGGCGGCCTAGCGGGAGGCAACGCAGACACGCGGGAGATCCAGTTCTACGGCGAGGGATACCAGCCTCGCGTCTCACTCACGTCGCCCCTGATCACGCTGGGCGGCGCCCGGACGCTGAGTTCGATCGAGTGGGAGGGGGACACGCCCCCGGGAACCTCCATCGCGCTGCGCAGCCGGACCGGCAACCAACTCGCCGACGTCCTCCGCTATTTCAAGAAGGACGGTAGCGAGATAACGGAAGAGCAGTACAACAAGCTGAATAAATTCGCCAAGAAGGATATCGAGATCGTGACCGAGCAGGTGGCCGGGGGCGACTGGAGTGACTGGAGCGAGGAATACGACTTCTCGGGGGCCCCCATCACGTCGCCAAGCCCGCGAGCGTACCTCATGCTCCAGGCCTGGCTGAAGACCAGCGATCCACAACAGGCAGCTTCCCTGCGGTCCATTCGGCTGAACTTCCTCGATCCCTTGGCTCAGCAGGCCCTCGGCGAGCTCGAGCCGGGCTTGGTATCCGAGTTGGGTGCCACCGACACCCTGTCCCTGTTCGTCAAAGCCCGGTTTCTGCGGAACGGCCCGGGAATGGACCAGATTCGCCTGTACGCTCCCGGGGTGGACCTCGATCTGCAACTCCTCCGCATGGGCCGGGAGTCACAGTGGGACGCTGGCCCGGTGGCCGAGTTGGGACCAGCCGATCTGGAGCAGGTCCCGACCGGATCGGATTCGCTGTGGGTGCGCCTAGATTCGGCGGTGGGCCCCGAGGTCGATCTGATCGAAGTGCGGTTCACCACGACCCTGTTCCGCCCCGGCGCTGTCCTGCAGGCGGAACTGGGAAATTCGTCCGAGGCCAATCGGTGGCAACGGGTCGATCCCGGCGATGCGACCGCCCTAGCCTCGAGTCAGGGGATGCTGTTGCGCGGGCCGTTGGCAGACAAACGAGTGATGGGCCCGTTGACGATCACTGCTCCGATCCTGACCCCTAACGGCGATGGGATCAACGACGAAGCGCGGTTCGAGTTCTCGGTGCTCCGACTCACCGGACAGCGCGCGGTGCAGACCCGCCTCTACGATCTGGGCGGCGGTCTGGTGCGGACGTGGGAGGAACGGCGTCCCCTCGTGAGCGGATCGTACGCGGTCCGCTGGTCCGGCCACGACCAGAGCGGCCGGCTGGTGCCACCCGGGATCTACCTGTTGGAAATCGAGGTGGACGCGGACACAGACCTATCGAGCCGCAAGGTGCACCGCGTGGTCCACGTAGCGTATTGATACCAAGGTCTATCGAGTGAGAATGCAGTGGGTCAGAACCAGCTTGGGCATGCTTGGGACATTCTGCCTAATGGCCCAAGATCTGGTTGCTGAAAGCCGGGTGTTGGGTGGTGCCAGCGGCCAACCCTGGAACGGCGGCGGTGGAGAGATCCCGGCCGCGGCGCAGATCAGCATTGACGAGGCCGCGATCACCAACACCCCGGGCGATGTGGTGGACTTCGACTTTCCCGGCAAACCGGGCTGGGTCTTCCCCCAGCGAGCCGACTCCACCAGCAATATCGCGGCCGGAGCCACCCTGACCTCGCCGAACCTCTTGACACTCGGCCTCGCCGAGGAGCTGCTGCTGATGGTGGACGGCGATCTCGAGACGGCTTTCACCCGCAAGAGCGAGGCGGAGGGGCCACAGGTCCTCGCCTTCGGGGCCATGATCGACTTTGACTTGGGCGCGCGCTTCGGGGTGAACCGAATCCAGTTCTTTCCGCGCAACGCCCCAGGTTTCGCGGCGCCCGATTTTCCTTTCCAAAACGACTATCTGCGCGCGTACGAGCTGCTGGTCAACAACGGCAGCGAGAATGACAGAGACGAGTCCGGCCGGCCGGTGATGACCAGCTTCAAGCTGGAGTTGCAAAACGACCAGCCCGTGGTCGATCTGCGGATTCCCCCCCAGTACCTGCGCTTCCTGCGGCTGAGGTCGCAGACGTCCATCGGCTTTGAAATCGCCGAATTTAGGGTATTCGGGACCGGGTTCGTGCCCGAGGCCCAATACATCTCCAATGTCTACGATCTGGGTTCCAACTGGGGCGTGTGGGGCAAGATCCGTTGGATCGAGGAGAGCCTGGGGCTCGCAGGGATGGCACAGGCCCGCATTTCGACGCGCGCCGGGCACGACGATACGCCGCTGGAATTCACCCGCCCCGGTCCCGGCGGTTCAGTAAATCTCCCTTGGAAGGAGGGCGCGGTCGTCACCACGACGGCGGGAGAACAGATTGCCCTAGACGACCTAGAGCCGCTCGATGCACTGCGAGCCTACCGGGCGCTGCCATTGGCCGAGAAAAACCAGATAGCTCTGAGCCTAGAGGACTATCGCGGCCTGAGCCCACGGGGCGAGATCCGGGACGATCCAGACGCCTGGACGCCGTGGTCGGCTCCCTATGGGCAAGAGGGCACCAGCGGCATCACAGTCGAGAACATCCATGACGAGCAGCTTGGGGCGGTCATCAGCACGCCGGCCCCACGGCGCTATTTTCAGGTCCGGGTCGAACTGGCGAGTCGGGATTTGGAGGCAGCGACCGGGGTTGGGCAGTTGGCCTTCACGGTGTTCCCGCCAGCGGCCGAGCGGATCGTCGGAGAGATCTACCCCCGTCAGGTCGAGCTGGGCGTTCCGGCAACCTTCACCTACGCGGTCATGCCGACCCGGATACGACCGGGCCAAGACAGCGGCTTCGACACTTTCGAGATCGCCACGCCGGTCCGGGTCGAAGCGATTGACTCGATCCAGGTCCTTTTCCACGACGGCCGCATTGAGGCGGCGGATTTCTCCGGTTGGGATCTGAGCCCGTCGGCACTGCCCACCGACCCGGCCGCCGACTTCGGCATTGAGGCGGTGGAGGAACGGCGATTCCGGGTGCGCTTCCCGGCCATAACGGCTAGCGACCTAGCGGCCGACCAAGCCACCATCCTGAGAATCCGGTTTCGCTGCCGAGTCCTCAGATACGGGACGGCCTTCCCCGGTTGGGCCGGCAACACCGGGACCGGGACCACCGGTCAGAAGATCCTCGCTGGCAACGCAGCCCACCTCGGCCCCGGGGACGCCACCTTTCCTCCGGTGGGAACCGCGGATGCGCGGGTGCTGTCGGTGGACGTACCCCTTGCGCGCGGCGACATCCTGATCAATACCCGAGCCGTACCGCGGCCCTTCAGCCCCAACGGCGACGGGGTCAACGACCGGACCCACATTTCCTACGACCTGTCGCGGGTAATCGGTCCGGTGCCCGTTGAGGTGAGCGTGTTCGATCTCGCCGGCCACTTGGTTCGCCGCCTCTTCTCCGGCGAGCAGGAAGACGGTCACTGGTCGATCCCATGGGATGGGACCAATGGCAGTGGCGAGCTCGTGCCGCCTGGGATCTATCTGGCTCACGTAGCCGTGCACAGCGTCGCCAGCGCTGCGACAGCCACCACCGCGGTCCAAGTGGTATACTGAAACTGATATGGCGATTTCACCGAGAGAGGGTCTCTCCATGTTGACGACCGGCAAGGCCGCGGGAGCACTGAGCGCGTTCGTGCTCATCGCCACGATGCAGGCATCTGAGGTGTGCGGTCAGTCCTCCAGCCGACTGCTCGGACAGCGGCGAGGGGGGGAGATAACCTATGAACCGAGGGGCCCCGGGGTCCTCTACGACGCCCTAGATCCGGCCCTCAAGAAATGGTACGTACCACAGGAGCTTTACGAGCTATACGGCTGGCAGCAGTGGGAGTATTCCAACTATGCCCGCAAACAGTACCAGCGCTACGTAAACACCGACCGCGAGGGCGACCCCTTCTACGATCTCTATGGCAACTACCTAACCCGGGGGTGGCTGGTTTACGACTGGAATCAGAGTCAGCCCGGACAGTTTGGTTCCTCGCTCTACAAGGATCCGAGGTTCGCTAGCTGGTTCAGCAGCGTCCTAGTCAGCTCGGATTCCAAGGGCCAGTTTCACTACGCCATAACGGCCGGGAATCAGATCAGAACGGCGTTGACGCCGCTCACCTTCTCCAAGCCCAACTTCAACGGCATCCAGATGGACTTCGCCGCGGACAAGTACCGCGGCACGATGCTGTTTTCCCGGATCAGCTTTCCGATCGCCACTACCACGCCCAAGAACGCGCCCGTGACAGTGACCAATGGCACCAACCTGATGGGCGGGCGAGTCGTCGCCCAAGTTGGGGACTTCGTGGAAGTGGGGGCGACTATGGTCAACGCCCACAACTCCACGACCTTCGAGGACGCTTTCGAGCGGAATCCGCTCAAAGGCACACTCGCCGCCAACCAAGGGGCGGTCCCGGTGCGCGGCCTAGCCCTTGTTTTGAGCGATGATTCACCCGACGACGGCGTGGCCGGCGCGGCCCTGTTCTCGCACGAGATCATCATAACCACGGAGGACCCGGCCACCGGGAGGCGGGAGGATATCCGCCAGCGGGCGATGGTGACCGATCCGGCCGCGTGGCCCGTGGTCAGCGGCGGCTTCCATCACGAGGGCTTCCAGAGCGCGGACGGGGACGAGAAGATCGTAATCAGTTACGACTTCACCGACATCGCCTACACTGGGCCGCGTCCGAACACCATCGCGAAGATCACCTTCGACCTGGTGGTGGCCAACGACTACCGCATCCAGATCTGGTCCGACCGTCAGACCGGATTGCGCCCCACGCCCAACCTGCCGCTCAGCGGCGAAGATATCGACGAGCTGGCACCAGCGCTCTTCGAAGTGGCCCGGGCCGCAGGCAATGTGCCGGACAACTCCAACCAGACCCGACTCGTCTTCGAATACGGCTTGCCCACGGCAAACATGGTTTACGGATTCACCGTAGACGTCAAGGAGGTGATGGGGTTTGATGCCTACGCCGAACTGGCCATCAGTCGGTCCTACCACCAGTTCCCCAGCCCCAGCCTAGCCCAAACAGGCCGCGATCTGTCCAGCTATTCCAAGGAGGCAGAGGCGTGGATGGTCAACGTGTCAAAGGTGGCCTATCCGTTCTTCGCCTTCGGCGAGGCCTTTCGCCTAGACCCCGACTACTCCACCACGGCGTACCTCGTAAACAGCGAAGGGGACATCCTCTACGACCATTCGACCCGGCATCTCTACGAATTCGTCGAGGACAATGACGACCAAGACCGGATTTCCGACTGGGCCCGATTCGAGCAGGGATCCGGTGATGCCAACGTGTTCCCGGGCTGGGACGAGAACAACGACTTTGTGTCGGACTTCAATCAGAACGACAGCGCCATTCTATCGAATCGCATCCCCGACTATGAGGAGCCTTTCTTCCGCTACTATTCAGACCGGCCCGAGTTCCTCTTCGGCATCGACCTGAACAACAACAACTGGGTGGACCGCTTCGAGAACGACGATCTGGCCGACTACCCTTATAAGACAGACCAGCAGGGGTACAACGTGTACGGTGGCGCTTTTGTAACGCCCGACATCAGGGCCACACTGGGGCTTCTGCGGGTCAACTCGTTGTCTTCCGCACGCAAGAACCACACGACCTACGGACTGATCACCTTTGCGCACGACTATCCCCGATTCGGCGCGATCCGGGTTTACAATATGCTCAAGCGGACCAGGGACACCATACCCGACGACCGCCGGCAGATGACTCCTTACCTCGGTCTGGCCACCGGCAACCTAGCCAACATCGAGGACCTGCTCCCGGCCCGCGACACTTGGGTGAACTCGACCTACTTGGAGTTGGATTATCGCCCGGCGAGCGAGTTGAAGACCCGGACCAAAATCAAGTACGACCTGTATGCTCAGCAGGGAGACGCCTACGAGCGGGGCGTCGGCCCTATCCTCGAGAAACGCACCCACTTCTTCGGACTCATCAACAAAGCGGATTACACCTACCGCGTCAGAGGTCTTGAGGTCCAACCCAAGATCAAGAGCGAGTACCTGAACCAAGCGCCTTTCATCTTAGAGGGCGACGAGCGCGAGGAGTGGACGGGAACAGGCACCCTGCTGCTGCGACATTCCATGTTGAGTGCGTCGTCTCTCGAGGCCGGGCTGGAGTACCACCGGGTTGCGGACCTGATGCTGGACGAGAAAGAGGCCCTCGTCGCCAACCGGGTGGGGGCCACGGGAGACTCCCGCAGCTTAGTGCTGGCCGTCCAGTGGTCCAACGTCCGGGAATACCAAGGCTATACCCTGACCACCCAGTTCGGCATTATTTACACCCGGGTCTGGGACGAGTTCATCGCCGCCGGTGACCAAGGAAGGTCGGTGAAGGAAGACCGAGGCCGCGAATTGAGCACCACCTTCATAACCGTATATGCTGGACTGTGATGAACAAGTCCTCCCAAGTGCGCACCGTGCGGCCCAGGTCCCGAATCCTCATCCTCGTCGGGCTCGCAGTCGCGTTGGACGTCGAGCCCGGCGCATCCCAGTCGGACTACGGGAATCGCCTCGGAATCCGCGAGAGCGGCCGGGCGATCTACTACTCGGCGGCTCCCAGCCCGCGCACGGACGCCTTCGTTCCGTCCCTCAAGAAATGGTACATGCCCCAGGAGGTCGCCAACCACTACCGCTGGCGTTGGGAGGCGGGAACCAACTACGCCCACGAGCGCTACTTGCGCTACCTATCCACCGATCAGGAGGGCGACAATCACTACGACCTCTACGGCAGGCTCCTGACCCGAGGTTGGCTGATCTACGACTGGCAGCAGAGCCAGCCCCGGACCTCTGAGGGAAACCTGCTTCACAAGACCGACCGGTACAAGGACCTTTTCAGCTCCCTCGTGGTCTCTGCGGACGCCAAGGGACAGCACCACTTCCGCGTGAGCATCGGCGACGAGATCGGCACGACCCTGACGCCCATGACCTTTCGCAAGACGGCTTTCAACGGGGTCCAATTCGACTATATGTCGGATCGCGTCTCGGCCACAGCTCTTCTATCCAGAATCAATGTCCCGCTGTTCCTGCCAGCGCGCAGTTTCATCGACGAGTTCACCAATTTCGTCGGTCTTCGAGCCGTCGGGAATTTGGCCGACTTTGTGCGCATCGGCGGCACCTTCGTGAACGCGCACAACGGGCGGAGCTCAACCATGCCTTTCGACGGGAGTCCATACACCGGCAGGCTGAGCTCTCACCAGTCGGGCGCACGCATCAACCGGATCACCGTGCGGATTACCGACGATTCCCCGGCCGACGGCGAAGGCGGTCCCGCCCTCTTCGCCCACGATATCGAGATTACAACCCGGATAGGAGAGCTGGATACGGTGCTAGTGGGCAGCCAAATCGGCTTCCATCCGAGGGTTTCGGGCGGCATCCCCCGGGATGGCTCCCTAATAGCCGAAGGCGGCGGCGAACTGGGGCGGATCCGGCTGGACTACGTGCTGGCGGATCCGGACCCGGCAGTCCTCGATGACTTGGAAACGGTGGTGTCCCTAGCCGATGCGGTCAACAACATCAGCAAGGTCCGGTTCCGGCTGGTCCTGAGCAACGACTACAAGGTGGAAGTCACTTCCGACCAGCACACCGACAACGCCATCTTCGAACCGCGCCCGGTGTTCAGAACCATGGTGCGGGCACCGGGAAATGTGCAGGACCATTCCAACCTCGGTGCCGTGGTCTTTGACTACGGGCTGCCCACCGCCACCCAGGTCCTCGGCTTTACGGTGGAGGCCGACGATCTGGCCGGGTTTAGGCTCTACGGCGAGTTCAATGTGAACCACCAGTACCGCAAGTACCCCGACGTAAGCCGGACCACTCACACCACCTCATCGGGCATTCGGGGCAATCCCGCCGCCGAAGCGTGGATGGTCAACGTGGCCAGGGATTTCTATCCGTACTACCTCTTCGGCGAGGCCTTCGGCATGGACGCCCAATACTCGACCACCATGCGGTTTTTGGATTCAGCGGGCCGGGTCAATTACGCGGACACGCCGCAGGCCCATTCCAGCTACCTCTACGACTTCGTCGACGACAACGACGACAACGATCGCAAGAACGACCAAAAGCGCATATTCGACGACGGCCGGACACCCGACGAGCGGAACAGCATTCGCGTGTTTGAGGGGTACGCAGATGAGGCGGTTTTTCCCGGCCTCGACGAGAACCACGATTTTATCTCCGATTTCAACCAGAACAACACCCGAGTGCGGCCCAACAATGTGCCCGACTACGCCGAGCCTTTCCTGCGCTACAGCGTGGACCGGCCCGAGTATCTCTTCGGCATCGACATGAACAACAACGGCTGGGGGGACCGTTTCGAAAACGACAACGAACCCGACTACCCGTACAAGCGCGACCGCCGCGGATTCAACGCGTACGGCGGTGCGTGGATCGTGCCGGGTGCCAAGCTCACCGCGGGCCACCAGCGCGTGCGCCGCCCCTCAACCGGCGAGACCAATGTGAGCAGCTATGCCCTTTTCGCGTTCGAACGCAGCTATTCCGGCGTGGGCGAGTTGACAGTTTACAACATGTTGAAGCGGGTCGAGGACGACATCGCCGACGACCTCTTCCAATGGCTGCACGGAAGGTTCAGGGACGAGGGCATGACCCCGATCCCGGATCCGCTGGGCCTGCCCAATACTTGGGTCAACAAACTGTCTCTGGCCTTCGAGCGTCGGGGGAATGTCGGCGTCAACTCCGGGAATAAGCTGATCTACGAGGTGCTGCGACAACGAGAGCAGTTCACCGTGGACCGGAAGGGCCGGAAGATTTCGCAGCACACCCGGCGGTTCGGCTTGATCAACAAGCTAAGTTGGCTTTATCCCCTAAGCAGCGGCATCCAACTCCGTCCGCGCGTCAAACACGAACTGTTCCTAGACGACACGCCGTTCAACACGGAGTGGCTCCTAAACGACCGGGTATTCGAGCGCAAGGAGTGGGCCGGTATGGCCTCCCTGCGGCTGGACATCCCGGTACTGAGTCACAGCACGGTGATCGTCGGCCTAGAGCAGGTCATCTTCCGCGATTTCGCGCAGCAAGAAGTGGCGTTCGCAGACGACCCAACGGCCGGCCTGAACCGGGGCGATCCCACCGGCGATTTCAATGAGCTGTCCCTCGCCCTACAGCTAACCAATTCCACCAGCTATGTGGGATACCGGCTCATGTCAACGATTGGAATCCGGGTGGACCGCCGGAAGATCGACTCATTCGATCGGCAAGATCAGACGGAGACGAGCGGCCTGTCCTATCTCACTGTATATGCCGGATTGAGAGAATGATGAAACTAAAACCTGCGGCAGCGCCACTGGCCTTGGCTCTGGGCATCGTCCTGTTGGGCTGCGCGGAAGACGCCCAAGGCCCGGTGCTAGCCGAGGTAGGAGACACCCGCATTCACGCCGCGCAGCTACGCCACTTTGAGGAGCGCCTAGTCGGAAGCCTGCGGTCCAAGGAGGCGGGCATCCAAGGACGACGGCAGCATCTGCAGGCCCTGATCGACAAGGAGATCCTCATTCGGGAAGCGGCAGCGCGGGGCTGGGACCGCGACCCCGACATGCGCCGCAAGCTGAACCGCGAATGGACCGAGCGGCTGGTGAACGAGTTCTTCGCCCGGGAAGTGGACGCGAAGATCGCGCTCGAAGAGCAGGAAATCCACGACCACTACTTGAAGACTGGACGGAATCGCGCGGTCATGGGTGGCAAGATCGAGGTCGAGAGCAAGGAGGAGGCCGAGGAGATCGTGCGCCTGTTGCAGAGCGGTGCCGACTTCGGGGAGTTGGCGCGGCAGCGCTCGACCCACCGCGCGACGGCCGAGCAGGGTGGTCGGTTCATGGGGTACGCCACCAAGGACCAGATGCCCCTGCCCATCATGCAAGAAAAGGTCTTTCCGCTCAAGAAGGGTCAGACTTCCGAACCCATACCCCTGCCGGGCGGCACCTACGGCGTGTTCCAGGTCATGGACGAGGCACCTGTTTCCCTCGAACGGGTGCGGAGTATAGTGGAGACCGAGCTCCACCGGGAGAAGGCCGGCCTTCGATCCATGGAGCTTGGCCGGGAATTGCGGGATGCGCTGAACCTGCGTCCCCGAGAAGACGGTTTCGCGCTTCTCGCCGCGCGGCTGGAGAGCGAAGGATACCCTTTCTCCGAGGCAGAGCGCGGCACGGTACTCTACGAATTCGACGGCGGCACCATTACGGTGGGAGAGTTCGTGGACTCGGCCGAGGAGAACTACCGGGAGTTTGCGGGAGATGTGCTGGCGCAGGTGCGCTGGTTTGCCGATTCCGTCCTAGTCCCCCGCGCACTGGCCGCGCAGGCCGCTCGCAATGCCGGAATCGACCGAGAGCAGGAGATGGTCGCCTGGCGTCAGGCCAGGCAAGAGGAACGCCTGCTGGCGGTCATCCGAAAGCAGGTGACGAGCGACGTCCAAGTAGATGAGGACGAGGCGCGGCGCTTCTATGCCCAGAATCTGCGGTCTTTCATCCCAAAAGAGGCTCTGACGCTGGACGAAATCCTGGTCGCCACACGCGAAGAAGCGGTCGCGCTCCGGGACCGGATTGAGCGCGGTGAGGATCTGCGGCTCCTGGCCCAGCAGCACACCCTGCGGCGCATGGCCATACCAGACAGCGGGCGATTCCACCTCCATTGGTACCAGAGAAAAGCGCACGAGGCCCTGTTCGCAGCCGCACAGGGAGCCGCGTCGGGCGACCTGCTGGGTCCCATCGCAGTGGAGGTGCCGGTTGCGGCATCAGCAGACCGCTACTATTCCGTGTTCAGGGTCGTCGAATCAACCCTCGGAAGCGGCCCCCAGCCCTTCGCTGAGGTCGCAACTCGAGCCTGGGCCCTAGTCCTGCGCCAGAAGCGCGATGCGGCCTTCTTACAATTACTAGGCGAACTGCGGCACCAGTACGAGCCCCAAGTCAAGATCCACGAAGAGACCCTGAGAACCCTAGTGCGAGAAGAACAGTGATGCGATCGCCCGAGGTGGATCGCAAGCGCGCCGCCATCATCGCTCCAGCCTCGGGTCCGTTCGGGCGGGAGGCCGGTCTCCGCCCTCCTCCACTGACGCGTCTCCCGTGAAACAGAAAATCCCCCCGCTCTACCGCCAGTACCTGCGGTCGCGCTCTGAGCCCCTCCTCGAATCGCGCCATCGCCTGACGTGGCGGGGGTTCTTCGTGGGGGGCTGCCTGAGCTTCTTCCTCGCCATCAGCGCCCCCTACAGCAACATGGTCATCAAGGGTGCCTACGTGGCCGCGGACATCAGCACCCCGGGGGCCATCTTCGTCTTCGTCGTGCTGATCGGCTTACTCAACCTAGCCTTCAAGCTGGCCGCGCGCAGCAGGGGCACAGCCCTCGCTTTCGCCATCGCCTTGGGAGCGGCTTGGCTCTATGCCTACTGGCCCTTGACCAATATCGATGTGCATTCGCCCGGGCTGATCTTCTCCACCTTCGCGCTGATCTGCGCCCTCGTCAACGTGCCACTGGCGTGGTCCGGCCGCAGCTTGGCCCTCAACCGCGCCGAACTGATCATGGTGTACGCCATGCTGGCAATGGTCTCGGCCGTGTGCACGATGGGCCTGACCGAGCTGATCCTGCCCACCCTCACCGCTATCTTCTACTACGCTTCGCCGGAGAATCAATGGCGGGAGAAGCTCTTCCCCCACTTTCCCGAGCACGACATCCTAGTCGACGACGGGGCCGAGAACACCCTGTTTTACGAGGGCATTTCCGAGCAAGGCCAGAGCATTCCCTACGGCGCTTGGGTCGAGCCGTTGATGTGGTGGGCTGTCTTCCTGCTGGCGCTGTACGTCTGCATGATCTCGATTGCCGTAATCCTGCGGCGTCAGTGGATGGAGCGGGAGCGGCTGACCTATCCAATCGCCCAGGTCGGTCTGGCCATGATCCGCGGCGAGGACGAGAACAGGCTGGTGAACGGTTTCTTCAAGCGTCCGTCCGTGTGGATTGGCATGGCCATCCCATTCATCGTCGGCAGTCTGAGGGGCATGTCGAGCTATTACCCCTCCATTCCCATGGTGTCCATGCGCCTGCCGATACCGTACCTGGATGGCAAGGTCAACTTCGCCCTGACCGGCTTCACTTACCTCATCGACACGAGGATATCGGGCAGCGTGTGGGTGTTCTACCTGCTCGGCAGGCTCCAGAAGAATGCGCTGGCAATCGCCGGGATCAAATCGGAGCAGGTGCACTTCCACGGCGTCCCCGACGCCCCCCTAGTCGGCTACGAGGGACTAGGTGCCCTGCTGGTGTTGGTCGCGGGGGTGCTATGGACGGCCCGCGAGCATCTGAAGGCGGTCTGGCTCAAGGCCCTCGGCCGGGCACCCCACGTCGACGACCGGGACGAGATTCTCTCCTACCGCAGCGCCGTGATCGGCACCCTCGGTGGAATTGCGGTCATGACCCTGTGGCTGTGGATCATGGGCACACCGCTGTGGGTCTCCTTCTTCTTCATCGTCCTGGCCATGATGATCTTCATCGGCATCACCCGAATCATCGCCGAAGCCGGGCTGGCGACGCTGCGGACGCCCGTCAACGCCCCCGACTTCGTCGTCATGGGTCTCGGTTCATCGCTCGTCGGTCCTACCGGCGTGTTCAACTTGTCCATGGCCTACATCTGGGCCGACGAGGTCCGGTCGTTCGCCATGGCGACCTGCACCAACGCCCTCAAGCTGATCGAGGATATGGATGCGCGCAGCCGACGGCTGGTCTTCCTGGCCCTCATCCTGGCCCTGCTGATCGGGACGCTGGGTTCGTTCTGGATGATCTTCCACGCCGCCTACCACTACGGCGGCGTCAACCTCGATTATTGGTTCTTCAAGATGGGACCAGCGGTCGCCTACGACAACGCTGTGCGCAACCTCGAACCCGCCGGCATCTACTGGCCGGGCATCGGCTTCCTGTTCGGCGGCGGCGGCATCATGGCCCTGCTGTACTGGGCTCGCCACCGCCTGCCCTGGTGGCCCCTCCACCCGATCGGCTTCCCGGTCGCGGCCGTGGACCTGATGCCCCACATCATTACCAGCGTGTTCGTCGCCTGGCTCATCAAAGTCATCATCCTCCGGCACGGAGGCGTCAACTTCTACTCCCGTACTCAGGGGTTTTTCCTCGGGATGATCGCCGGTCAGATGCTGACCCTCGGCCTCTGGCTCATCATCGACTACTTCACGGGGCACACCGGCAACTTCCTGTTCTCTTGGTAGTTTATGGGCGATTATGTTACCATAAAGGCGTCATCCACAGGAGAAAACGCATGATTCAGCACTGGCAGCGCGACGAAGGCCCCTGCATCACCCTCGGTTCTGAGGGGGCCTTCGACGACATGCACCTCTTCGCTCCCTGCGTCGCCTACGAGGATGGGGTGTACTCGATGTGGTATAGCGGATCGCGCCACAACGTCAGCGACCGCGACCGCGTGGACAATCGCGCTTTCACCCTCGGCTTGGCTACTTCCACCGACGGCGTCCGCTTTAGCAAAGATCCGCGCTCGCCGGTGTGCTGCTTCACGGGCACGCGGTCGATTTTAACCCCGACGCTCCTCCGCCACCCCGACGGCTCAATGTGCAGGGAGCAGGGCCGCCTGCGTCTGTGGTTCTCCTCCTGCGACTTCCCTTCCGGCGACCGGACGCACACTCTGCACGAAACCACCAGCGACGACGGCATCGAGTGGGATGCGCCATCGGCTCCGCAACTCGAACACGCGTACGCACCGACCCTTCTCAAAGAAGCCGACCACTACAAACTCTGGTACACCGACGTCCGGGCGTTGCCCTGGAGCATACGTTATGCCCAAAGCGCCGACGGGTACAACTGGCAGGTCGCGGCCGATCCCGTCCTGACGCTCGACCAACCCTGGGAACACGACCGCCTCGTCTATCCCACGGTTGTCGCCATCGGCGGCCAGTACTGGATGTGGTACGGCAGCTACAGCCAGCACGGCAGCGAGGAAATGAAAACCGCTATTGGCTGCGCGTACAGCGCAGACGGCTTGCGCTGGCAAAAGGACCCCGACAACCCCGTTTTCGCTCCCGATCCGTCGCGTGCCTGGGAATCCCACTACACTACCAGCCAATCGATACTGCGCCTCGACGACGGCTCCCTCCGCATCTGGTACGCCTCGCGCCCGGCACCCCCTTTTGTACACAAGTATTACGCCATCGGCACCGCGCGATGGCCCGCTTAATGGACGCCGACAAGGGGAGAGCGCTTGTCGGCCCAAGTGGAGTGGGCTATAGCGGCCCGTCTAAAGCGGCCTCATCTCCCCCGTATGGACGGACGGAAAAATAGATAACATGACCATGAGTCGCTTTGTTCTTCTCATCGCTTTTGTCGCGTGTGCCAATCGCGCGAACACCACGCAGGGCAATGTGGCCGACTGTACCACCGAGACAATCGCCGTCTTGGCCGCCCGTGAAGCATCAAGCGCCTATCAAGACATCAAGGAAGCCGGAATCATTGCCGATACCCTTGCCGATTCCATTGCTATGGCCATCGTCGATTCGGTCGCCTATGCGGCCTATGACTCGCTCTTTGCCTCTTTGCGCCCCATCTTCGGCCCCGAGGCGGCAGCGGCTTTCGATCAATATATGGATGCCAAACAGGCTTTCTACACTGTAGGCACTCCCATTGACGAAACCGCGTTGAGCGGCGCTTTTGCAGTCGGTAAATACCTTTTCAACGCGGCCGGCGTTATGCACCGTCTAACCGCAGCGGAAATAGCCATCTGGGGCAACGAGTATTACCCGGCTTGGGATCGGTTTAACGCGGCGGGGAAAGAGATAACCGAACAAGCCGCCGCTGCCGCGCATAAGGCTAACTGCGCTTTCTACAACGACGCCATTTTGTCTTTGGATGCACCAGACGCTTCCGTTGGATACCGGGCCGCTATCTTGGCCTTCTCTGATGCGTATCTCGAAATGTGTGCCCCAATGCCGCCCGCGCAATTTTTCGGCTTCGCGTACGGGCTAGCTGGCCGCTTAGATCAGGCGGCTCGCTATAATGTGTTGCGGACCGCCTTGAATACAAGCTACTACACGAGCAATGTTTATTGGAGCTTAGAGGCCGTCTCAGAAACAGCCGAACAAGCTGCCCTGATTGCCTTGACTTTGGATTGTAGTCAATAAGACGGTGGTGGGCTAGTTTGAAAATAATTTATTGGAGCCGCCTCCCGGACTCGAACCGAGGACCGTCTAATTACAAATCAGATGCTCTACCAACTGAGCTAAGGCGGCTCTCTCTTCAAATTTACGCCATCGGATTACCCTTTACAAATGTCTTCGGCGAGCTCAGTCGAGTCGCTGGGCCATCCGGCGCGCCAAGTCCCCGCGCGTTATAGGATCGCGGCCCGCAAGGTCCGATGACAGCCCCGCAGCCCGTAAACGCTCGTCTGGCGCGTCGGCCAAGGCATCCGGTTCAAAGCGCAAATGATCGGCACACCCCGGCCATATCCCCTCCACCGCCAGCGTCTGCACGGCCGCAAAAGCCGGATGCCCAAGCGGCACATCCTCATACCAATACAGCGGCACACCAGCCGCCAGCAAGGTCTGCTGGTACTGGCGGCGCAAAGCCGCGCTGCTGCACACATCCGCTGGGGTCCGTTGCTGGCCCAAGCAAAAAGCAGCCAAGGCACCAGCAGCCTCGCCGATATTCCACTCCACGGGATGCAGGCGGTAGCAGCCATTGGTGACGTGCGTGGTGCCGATGTTCTTGCAGGCCGCCAGCAAGTTGTCCAAGTGCCGCGATACGAGCGCACCCAACGGGATCTGGAAGGGCTTGGTCGGCGCGGTGTACACCACGTCAGTAGCTTGGCCGTGGATGTCGATGGCGTACCAACCCACGCCGACGCTGTCATTAAAAGGAGCGGCGCGCGCATTGGGCTGGTGCGGAGCGGCCACCTCTTGCTCGACAATGGTCTTGCGCGCTTCGATGCGCCGGGACTCGCGGATGTAGGGGTACTGGGAGAAGCCGTCAGCCGTCCCCATGATGTCGGGGCGCAACCGCAACTCGGGATAACCTCGCCCGCCGTCGTCGCGCGGCACCTCAGTTTGTAACCAGTACAACAACCCCAAACTCAGTTCCTTAGCCGCTGCTATCTGCTGCGCCTGCTCGGCGGGCGTCACGTCGATGAGGGTGCCGCCGGTGTAGTCATTACCCTGCCAGTTAATCAACGCCACGTCCCTAGGCACCTGTCCCTCAGCGAATTGATCGGCGCACAACAAGCGACGATACGCCCAAAAAGAACCGGGCAAGTCACCGGCGGTCTCAAAGAATCGGTACGTGCGCAGGCCGCGGGCGTACTCCAAAGTCAAGGTGTAGGGCTGCTCGTCGCGATGGCGCTCGTAGTTCGGCGGGCGGGAAATGGTGTGATCTTGACCGGGGCAGAAATCGACCGCAAACGGGCAGGTAAAAGACTGAGTGAGATGCGGGACTGGGCCGTCGGTGCGGGCGTGCGGCTCGCCGGTCTGCTCGCGGCTTTCAGCGCCAGAGACGTAGGGGACGGGCAACAGGGGCAGCAGGTCGCCCAACTCCGTGGCATCGAGCACATACGCCGGGGCAAAGCGCAAGACGTGCGTGCCACCATCTTGGACGACATCTACGGTGCGGATCGACTGGCCTTGGACGTGAGCGGCAGACGCGCGGGCGCGGTAAAACAGCATCAGGCGACCGGCTTCGACTTGGGGTACGACTAAGGACAGCAGGGCCGTTAGACCAGCCCGCGGCTCAAAGCACAGCGCCGAGACCCATCCGGCCCCGGGATTGAAGTGCGGGTCGTCTGGGTTTTTCAGTTTGTACTTGCGGCGATAGAACGCACGGATGCCAGCGCGGAATTCGCCGTAGAATTCCGTGCCGCCAAAGTGCTCTATGTACGGATGTTCGTCTAAGGCGGCAACGCCTTGGCTAGTGGCTTGGCCGCCGATCCACGGATTTTCTTCGGTCAGACAAACTCGATAGCCCAAGCGAGCGGCACGCACGGCCGCAGCCACGCCGCCCAAGCCGCCGCCCAAGACCAAGATGTCGCATTCAATCGTGCGGGTTTCCACGTTACGAGAGTCCGGCTTGTTCCCACACGCGGCCCAGCGCAGTAGCCGTAGCCGCCACGGCCTCTTCCCGCTCCATAGCGCGCACGCGCTCGCTGAACGGCTCGACCATGACCGGCCCATCGTAGCCAATGTGCTGCAAGGCGCTGAGGAACGTCGCGATGTCGATTACGCCAGTCGCCCCAGGCAAGTCGCGCACATTGTCGAGCTGGTCGTCGATTTCTACGCCGGCCGGTGCGTCGTTGACGTGTACATCCACCACTTTTTCGGGGCGCAAGCGGCGCACATCCTTAGCCGTCTCGTGGGCCGTGTACCAATGCCAGCTATCGAGCAGAAAGCCCACATTCTCGCCCACGGCTTGGCACAATTCCTCCATTTGCTCCATGGTGTGGACGAACTCGTACTTTTTGCTCGACCACAGCGTTTTCGGCGCGACGTATTCCAAACCCAACCGCACTCCTTCGTCCGCCAGCACCGCTGCGGCCGGCCGCAGCCGCTCGACGTGAAAGGCAAAGTTCTCTCGGTACGTCAGCTCGTCCGAGGTCGGCATAAGCCAAGTCGCCGTCCGCCGCACCCCCAACGCCGCCGCCACCTTTGCCAACGCCGGCAACTGCGCCAAGCTCGCCTGGTATGCGGCCTCCTCCCCACGAAAATCAACGGGAAATCCCCACGCCGACAGACGCACGCCCTTGCGCTCGGCCAACGCGAGGGCCTCTTCCGCGCCCATGGCCGCGACTTCGCTAATGTTAAAGTGATATCCGGCGAACCCGTACCGCGCGGCCAAATCAAGCCCGTCTGCGAGGTTTTCTACACTTGCGCCGATAGCCCCCGGTGATAGTGAGCGAAACATAGCTTCTCCTTTTTTGATTGATTGTTGACGAGCCTTAGAAGCCGTCTGAAAGCCCTGTGATGTAGGCGCTATTTGAACGGGCGTACTCATCGAGCCATATTCAGGTTTGACCACAAACTCTGAACAGAAAGGCTTGTATGATGAGTACGCCGCGTAGGCAATATGCCACCGATCT
>JAJDVZ010000003.1:0-13765 GCA_022825835.1 Candidatus Latescibacterota bacterium | reverse complement strand
CTCCTCGTTGCGGATGCGCGCCAAGTAGCGGTCGGCGTAGGAATTGATGGCCTGCCCGTTGAGGACGATTTCGCCGGCGGAAGGTTCGTCGAGTAGGCCGATGACGTTGAGCAGGGTGCTCTTGCCCGAGCCGGACGGCCCCATTACCGAGATGAACTCCCCTTCGTCAACGGCGAAATTGATGTTGCTCAAGGCGAGGGTCTCGACTTGCTCGGTGCGGTACACCTTCTCGATACTTTCGAGTTTAATCATGGCAGTCTCCTTTATTTGATCTGGACTTCGTCCAAGTGCAGGTAGTCTTTCACGTCCGAGATAATCACCTCGTCGCCTTCAATTAGCCCCTCCTCCACCTCGTAGTACTCGAAATTGGCAATGCCGATGTGCACCTCGGTCTTCACTGCGGTTTGGCCGCGCACCACAAAGACCTCGTGCAGGCCCTCCCTCCCGCTGATGAACGGCCCCCGCTTGAGGCGCAGGGCGCGGTCCTTGCGCGCGGTGACGATATAGGCGTCCACCCGCTGGTTGGGCCGCAGCAGCGCGTGCGCTGAATCCTCTAATTCGACTTCAAGCTGGATGACCCCACTCTCAACCGTGGGCAGGATGCGGGCGATGTGGCCCTTTACATATTCTTCCTCATTAATGCGCGAGCGCACCCACAGCCCGGTCTGGAGCCGACGGGCGTGGATATCGGAAACCGTGACATCCACGCGGAACGAACTGAGGTCGGCGATGCGGGCGATTTCCTGGCCTTGGCTGATGGAAGCGCCGACTTCCGGCGCAATCGCGGTGAGCACGCCGTCTCGGTCGGCGCGGATGTGGGCGCGCTCCAAGCGGCGGCGGGCCTCCTCGACCTCGCGTTCGAGGATATTCATCTCCAATTGCAGGGCCTCCAACTGGGCTTGGGTGGATTCGACGAGGTTGCGGCGGTCTTCTTCGAGCTGCTGCAATTCAATCTCAGCGCGCTGTTCTTGCAGGTGCGCTTGGCTCAGCTCTTCTTGGGAGACTGCGCCAAAACCCTGTAACTCGCGGAGCTGCTCGGTGCGGGTCTTAAAACGCTGAAATTCCAAGTTCTTCAGCTTCCAGCGCGTATCCAAGTCGCTCAGCTTTTTGCGTTCGTCCAATTCGAGTTGGGTGCGGCGATTCTGCTTGAGGGCCAACTCTTCGGCCCGCTTCTCGACGTCGAGCCGCGCGGCGTTCAAGTCCAGTTCGACGATGGGCTGTCCCTGCTGCAACATGGCTCCCGGCTTTTGCAGGATGCGCACTAGCCGCGTATTGATGGGGCTGAAGATGATCTGCTCAAACTGAGGTACCACCGTGCCCGAAGCAGTAATCGTCTCTTCCACCGCGCCCCACTGCACCTGCGCGGTGCGGATGCGGTCGGGGTCCAGCGCCGGCCTGATCCAACTGGGCAACCAAACAGAGAGCCAGAGGAGCGCAGCCGCTCCCACCACTGCATAGGCGATGCGCTTGCCGCGCTGGCGTCGCAGGAAAGTGGGATCTATTGGGCGGTCCATAGCATTCATCGGGTTTATACCTCCGCTTGTCATTTGTATAACAAATTCCGTGCCAAACTGACAAGTGATTGTTTTTACTTGAGTTGTATTTTTCGGGATAGGGCGTTTTCGTCCGCTTCTGAACACTCACTGTTCATTTTCGGACAGTCGTTCGGAATCGGGAGGGCACAAAAAAGGGCACCCACGAGGGGTGCCCCTACGGACGCAATCGGCGCGGAATCTATTCGACCCAGTGGCGGAACAAGGGCTGGACTGGGGCGGGCAACTCGGCGAAAACGGCGGCGGGCAGCGACGGCACGGCGTTTTCCTTGCGGCCGGTTTCATCGGACAGGCGGCGGCGCTCGTCCGAGCCGGGGCGCAAGACCTCGACATTGAGCCACCAGGGGGCGTAGCGCACGACTACCGAGGTGCGGGCTTGGTGCGAGCGGTTGGGTGCGGTCGCGTGCCACAGGCGGCTGTCGAGCACGAGCACGCTGCCGGCTGGGCCGCAGGCGTTTACTTCCGTGGGATACGGGGCCAGCGGATCGACGCCATTGTCGCCGGTGGGGTTGTTCGGGGAGCGGTGGCTGCCGGGGACGAGGAGAGTGCCGCCGTTTTCCTCGGTAAAGGGGGCCAGCATCCACAAAGTGGTCAAGTGAACCGTCGCGTCGGGATACGGCGCGGGGATGTGGCCGGCGTTGTTCTGGTTGAAGGGCCAGTCGGCGTGCCAGCCGCCGCGCTCGTTGCCTGGGTAGTTGATCGTGCCGGTGGTGAAGGAAATGCGCGGATGATGGCCTAACATCGCGCTGACCAAGGCGAGGAGATTTTCATCCGCGAGAAACGGCGCAAAGGACTGGTCGAAGTTGATCATGCCCGGCAAGTGGCCGATGCCGGATGGGGCGGCGGGATTGCGGTGTTCTGCGACCGCGGCCTCGACGCTCTGGCGCACGTGCTCGACTTGGTCGGCTGGGATGACGCCTTCGACCACGCACCAGCCGTCTAGTTTTAGGTGTAGAAGCAGTCGTTCTAGTTGCATGAGCTCGCTCCCTGTCATCGGCTACATAATAGAATAGACTTTTGTCGGGGTGGCAATGGATGGGTGGCTTGACAGGGAAGGGGTGGTCGTGGAGTTTGGAGCGCATGGCAATTTTTGGGGGGACTGGCGGATGAGTATGGAAGGGGCACCGCCCCTCTGGTTAGTGCTGCCGCTGCTGATGGAATTCGGCTTTGGGCAGGTGTTCAAATGGGCCTCGCAGCACCGGTGCTACGCCCCGACCGTGGTATCGACCAACTATTGGGTGCTAGCGTCCATTCTGCTGCTCTATCTGGAATTCACCGGACAATTGCAAGTACCGGCCGGCGCGATAAAGGTCGGCGCAATCACCGGCATCGTCTTCATTAGCTCCATGCTATTGATGACGCGCTTGTTGCGGACCTTTCGCGTGGCCTCGGTGTTAACCGCTTTCCGCCTCGCCATCGTCGTGCCGGTGGGGTTGGGCGTGCTGCTGTGGAACGAGCCGTTGGGCGGCCTCCAACTGCTGGGCTTGGGCTTGGCGTTGGTGGCCGTTTTGTTGATGTCGCGGCACGCTGGGCACCAGACCAATGTTTCGCGCTGGCTTGCCACCGGGCTGCTGATATTGGTTTTCAGTATCCAGGGGATGAGCACTTCCTGTCTGCGCTGGGTGCATTACGCTGGCTTGGACGATGCCTATTTACAAGTGCTCATGGTCATCGGCTTTACCGCTGGGACTATTGGGGGCGCTGTGTTGTTGTGGGAGGCGCGGCAGCGCATTCGGCGCTTCGATTTGGCGGTGGGAGCTGGCATTGGGGTGTACAATCTGCTGGCCTTAATGGCCGTGCTGATCTCGCTCAAGCACGTGCCGGGCACGGTATTTTTCCCGCTGGTGGGCTGCGGCGTGGTCATTTTGGACAATGTGACGGCACCGCTGTTGTGGAAAGAGCCGATCAGTCGAGCGGCCGTTTTAGGCGTGGGTATGGGCGTGTTAGCCGTAATCTTGGTAGTTCAATGAAACTAAACGACGAGGAGTGTGAATTATGAGCAAGCGCTACAAAGCCGGAGTCATCGGGCGCACGGGTGCCGGCGACTACGGCCACGGGCTGGAAACCGTTTACCGGGACTTGGAGCAAGTGGATTTACTCGCTGTGGCCGACCCCGATCCCGAGGGCCGCGCCGCAGCCGGCGAGCGCACGAGTGCCCAGCGGCTCTACGCCGATTACCGCCAGATGCTCGCCGACGAGGACTTGGATATAGTCAGCGTCTGTCCGCGGATGCCCGACTGCCACGCCGACATGGTCATCGCCTGCGCCGAGGCCGGGGTGCGCGGCGTGTTTATCGAGAAGCCGCTGACGCCCACGCTGCGCGAGGCCGACGCCCTATTGGCAGCCTGTCAGGAGCACGGCGTCAAGACCGCAGTGGCACACCGGCGCGCTAATCCCTACGAGGAGTACGGCAAAAAGCTGGTTGACGAGGGCGTTATCGGCCAGCTACAAGTGCTGCGCAGCCACGGCAAGTCCGACCGCCGGGCCGGGTCTCAGGATCTGATGGTCTTGGGCACGCACATGATGGACAGCATGCGCTACTTTGCCGGGGCTGAGGTGGTTTGGGCTCACGGGCACGTCACGCAGGATGGGCGCGAGGTCGCGTTGGCCGATGTGCGGGAAGGGGACGAGCGCATTGGCTTGATCGCCGGCAACGGGGTGGCGGCGTACTACGTTTTTGCGAATGGGGTGACCGCGCATTTTGAATCGCAACCGGGCTATCCAAAAGGGGCCAATAGCCGTTGGTTCGGTTTTGAGGCGCACGGCAGTGAAGGCATCATCGCCCTGCGCAATTCGCCCAACGGCGAGATGTACATCTATCGCCAGGGCATGTGGATCCCCGGCGAGGAAAACGGCACTTGGGAACGGGTGCTGTTGGACGAGTGGGAACAGTATTCGGCGGGTGAGCGCACGCACCAGAGCAATTTGATCATTGTGCGGGAATTGATCCAAGCCATTGAGGAGGATCGCCCGGTGTGGGCCTGTTCCAACGGCGAGGACGGGCGAGCGGCGCTGGAGATGATTATGGCGGTACACGAGTCGCAGCGCTTGGGGACGCGGGTGTCTTTGCCGCTGGCGAATCGGGAGAATCCGTATGAGACTTGGCGGCGGGAGGATGGGGGAGAGGTGACGTAGGGCAGGACCTTTGCCAGAGAGGTTCACGTCAGGCGCGTCAGTCAGTTAATCGCTTTCGGCTATCTACACATTGTGCTATAATTTTTAGGAGACTTAGATAAACACCTAGGAGGGTGAGAAAGGACCTATCATGGCAACAGCGTCACAAGCGACCAGTTGCAAGAGAGTGCATGTTATATCAAGAAAAGATGGTTGGGCAGTTAAAAAGGAAGGGAATTCCAAAGCTTCAAAAATCTACGGCACCAAGTCCGCTGCCGAAAGAAGCGCAAGCAAATTATCAAAGGGCTGGGATGTCGTCGTCCACAGACGAGATGGGTCCGTACAAAAATGGAAACGGGCTCAGTGAACGACGGAGGAGAATTCCATACCAACGTCTTCATCAACTGCCCCTTCGATGACGAGTATATCCCCCTATTAAGACCTCTGCTGTTCAGTGTAATTCGAGCAGGCATGACAGTGAGGATTGCTTCGGAGACTTTTGACTCTGGAGTTGCGCGGATCAATCGAATCTGTGAATTGATACGTGAGTCAAAATACAGTGTGCATGATCTGTCGAGGATGTCGGCGTCATCCGAGGGCGAGATTTACAGAATGAATATGCCCTTTGAACTAGGTCTCGACATCGGCTGTAAAGTCTTCTCCTACGACCTGTTGAATCAAAAGCAGTGTTTGATCTTGGCAACAGAACAGTACGAGTACCAAAAAGCCTTATCTGACCTGTCGAACTCTGACATTAAGCGGCACCAAGATAAGCCTGAGGAGGTTGTCCGTCAGGTGAGGAACTGGTTTGTTGAGGTGGGAATTGGACGATTGCCTAGCGGGACCGTGATTTGGGAGGAATTTAACGAGTTTATGGCGGACTTCTATCAGAAGAGAAAGGCCGAGGGCTTTAGGGATAGAGATCTACAAATGATGCCTGTGCCTGAGTATGTCAGGTTCGTCGAGGACTGGGTTAAAGAGCACGTTTAATGACGCGTCAGGACAGAAAGATCTATGAAGAAGACTGGTCCAGACGATCTGCGTCCAGAATATCGCTGTGGAGATCTTGGTCTTGGTGTCCGGGGTAAGTATTTAGAATCCTATCGGTCAGGGATAAACTTGGTTCTACTCCATCCAGACGTTGCGAAATCATTTCCCACGGACGAAGCCGTGAACAATAAACGAAATTAAAAATTAAAGACTATGGTAATTCTCTCAGTTAATAAAGCGAATGACAGAGGTACGGCTTTTGAAAAGTTCATGTCTATAATTTTGTCTAATCTTGGATATGAAAATATCAAATTCAATGTCAGGAAAGCTGGACGGGAGCTAGATATCGAAGCAACAGCTACGGTTACTGGTGAACCGCTATTAGTTGAGTGTAAAGCTCATAGAGAAGTTATCGCTGCACCCGCTTTCAGCAAATTCTATGGCGTATATGAACACGAGAGAAGGAAAAAGCCACGGTTGTTTGGGTTGATGGTATCCTTAAGCGGTTTTAACAGTGAGGTCAAAGCATATTACGAAGAAAAAGACGCTAGAGTAAAGAAACGATTCAAGATCAATGGACCAAATGAAATCACAGAGCTTGCTGTTAGAGCAGATCTTATTGCTGATGATCGAACAATAAAACATGAGGCAAGGAAATCTTGGTCGTTTGGACTAGGCGAAACCCTTCTTGTCATCACAAAGACACAGTTATTCCGCATACAAATCCTAAAAAAAGATGGAAAAGAGACTCACTTTATAGCATATAGAGATCATGGTCAAGTACCTACTACACATGAGATTCAGACTCTTAAAACTGATGTTTCCTATATAAAGAACCTAGAACCATTAAATATATCGGCAAGAAAAGAGCTGATTATTGCTTTGGCCAAATCTGAACGGCCACTGTCTGTTGCAAGATTGAAACAACGATCTAAGCAAAGCACAGAGACTATTAATGCAGAGATAAGACATTTCGAAGAAAGAAGAATGATTACGAAAAAAAGAACTTCTTTTTTCCTATCTCCTGATCTTGTCGCCTTTTGTGAAATATTCAAAGAAGTCCATTCCGATGGCTTTAAGTACAAATTCCTGCAAAGCCACTATTTTAACTCAATGAATACTGATGATTTAGTGAATTACTGCTTGAATAGGCGTAATATTACGTTGGATATTGATCAAATTCAAGTACTCAAGAAGGTATTCTATTACTCTCCTAGCGTACTTGATTTCGCATTATTTGCCGATACAAGTACCTACAATAGGACATTCGAACATGCCAACCAAATCCAAGCTGACCTTGATGAAATCAACATCATGTCCATTAGCCGATTTTTCTCCGAATTAATCCATTTTCTCTTATATGATTTACATGATAGTTCAAATATAAATCTGCGAGCTTTAGATGGTATTCCAACACTACATGCACTATATGAAGAACATAAAGTAATTTTAGGAACAACATTTGGACGAATATTCAAACTAGCTTCTGGTGGTACAGTTGGTTTCATGAAAAGTAAAGGCTCGATAGACGCTGGAGATCTTTTATCTGGGGATTGTTTCGTTTCAATAAAAATCCTTCTCTCTCAGTTCTATGTTACAGACAATGTTGCACAAATTGATGAGGCCGCAGGCTTAGTCAATGACATTGAAGTTACTTCAGAAAACCTACAGAATGTAGCTGCTGCCGCTAATAATATTGGTGTGGCCTATTGGAGGTCGGATCAGCTTCTTAAAGCGATGTCATGGTTTGAAGAGGGTTTGCTACTAGATGACTCCATTGCAGAGATACATGCTAACCTAGCTAGGGTTATGGAACAAATGGGGGCACCTATTGAGGACTGCATAGCTAAAGGAATACGGTCTGGGGCGAAGTAAGAATGAGACGTTATTTCATTAGAAATGCAGAGATCAATAAATCAGAATTTTCTATTCATCTTACTCGCGCTAAAGAGTGTAGATCCAGATCAATACAGTGATTTGTAAATTATTGAAGACCCATCTTCTTAATTTATAGAAGCCTTTTTAAAACCCCCATCGGGCTGCTTTGCGAGGGATAAATTACCTTAGCGTCAAGCCTTTTTCATAGGGCTAGATGCCCCCAGTATCAGACGCTTTTAGCCGTGTGAGAGACCGAAACCCTAGTTTTAAAAAGGCTTCTATCGTTTAACACCGTGCCCTTGGCTTAGCTTATCACATCTATCTATTCAGAGGAGAATTAGGTTATGAGAAATTTTTACCTTGAAAGAGCTCTTTTTGTTGTTGGCAATCAGAATACAGGAAAAAGTGTCCAATTAAGGAGTATGTTCAGAGACATTCGATTTTATACTAATGGTCTTATCCCTACTGGACATAATCTACAGGAAACATATCGACTATCGAATGATCGATCAATCTATATTCGGCTTACTTCACCCCATGAGAATGGTGAGAGCATTGAAGAGTTTTTTAATAAAATCCTCACAAAAACTGTATCTGGTCGTTGGAATTTTGCGGGTCCACTACAACCGAATCAATCCAATAGAATGCCAGGTTTAGTAGAAATTGTCGCTGCCTTTGTGGATCGATTTTCACCTGAACGTCTTCGTGTTGTTTTTCTCTCTCCCGACCGGAATGGAGATCTAGTAGATACTATTGCTCTACTAGATCAACTACAAACCATCGAAGCGGTAGAAGTTTGTGCAATTGATGCACGTGATAGGGAGTGGAACGGTTTGTTCTTGGCGGACTTCTTTGATTTTACTTAAACCGCACTACCTCTAACACCTCCATATCCTCTGTGTCGCTTGTGCTCCTTGAACGCTTCTCCGGAGTCGTGTATGGATAACACTAGCCATTAGGTTCGTAGACTCATAAACTATCTGTGAAGGTATTAGGCAGAGCGATCAGGAGATGCCAAGTGAAAGATCAGCTAGATAGCGTGAGATGTTTTCACGAGGTGTTCCAAGCATACATGGAGCGCACGCCTACGGCAAAGGTGCCGGCGGAAATAAGCCAAGGGCGTATCCAGATGTTTTTGGAGGAGCTAGAAGAGTATCGAGCGGCCGTACATTACCACGACATCGTCGAGATCGCCGACGCCCTTACCGACATGCTTTACGTATTGCTGGGTACGTTCATCACGCATGGTCTGCAGGACATTGCCGAAGAGCTGTTTGCTGAAGTCCACCGCAGCAACATGAGCAAGCTAGATGAGCAGGGCAAGCCGATATTCAGGGAGGACGGCAAAGTATTGAAGTCCGATCAATTTTCAGATCCAGATTTGCGCTCGATCATAGCGAAAATTGGTCAAGTCGAGTCAGGATAAATGAACGAATACAGGCATACCGAAACCCATGACAATAGCACTTGATTCAACGAACAACTCAGAGCTTGTAGCAACGCTGGAAGAGGCGGCGCTGAACGGGCTACCCGCGCTGCAAACAGAGTTCTACGACGGCTGGATCGTGCGAATGTCTGAGGGATACAGTCGCCGTGCCAACTGTGTCGTCCCGCTGTATGAATCCACAACTCCGCTCCAGGAGAAGCTGGTTCATTGTGAAGCGGCGTACGCGCGGGCATCGCAATCTTGCCTTTTCAAGATTTTCCCTGCCTGTCAACCTGAGAATTTGGACGAGACCTTGGCCAGCTTCAGTATTCGAGAGACGCCGATACCCTAGTTCAAACCATGCGGCTTGAGGCCAGTCCCGCTAGTTCCTCTGCCATCTCGCTATACGAAGGTGCAACCGATGAGTGGCTCGAAACCTGGAGCCGTCTGTCCGGTCGCAATCAGCACTCTGACATATTGCGCCGTTTGCTCAACGCGATCTCCACTCCTTCGGCCTATGTTATCGCCCGAACTGATGGCCAATCCGTAGGCTGCGCCCGCGCCGTTGTTTCAGGCTCAATCTTGGGGCTCTTTGATTTGATGGTTGATCCCGAGCATCGGGGTCAGGGCTTCGGCCGTTTGCTCCTTGAGGCACGCCTAAAGTGGGGATTTGAGCAGGGCGCGCGTCTGGCATACCTACAGGTGATGGCGAACAACGAGCCGGCTCTGGCGCTGCAACGCAAGTATGGTTTCAGCGAGTCGTACCGGTATTGGTATAGAGTGCAACCCTCCTCTGATCTGGAGGACGAAAATTGTTGACTTGAGGTATGAATGCTGTGGAGGTTTCACTCCCGCTCGCTCAGAGACCAAAGGATATTTGCCGTGCTTGAATTCAACTTGTAAGTGCAATCGTGCTGGAACTGGAAAAGAAATGGCCAACTGGTATATTTCCTCAGACCATTTCACATGCAGCTCCGGACGGAGCGCGCTGACCAAGCACTACCGCAACGTGTACGCCGACCTCTGCTGGGCGTGGTCGATTGACCCGTACAGCTCGTGCGATTTTGTGCGCCGCTTTATCCACGCGGCTCCCGCGTCCAAACTCTTCGCCTTTGGCGGCGACACGGGCTGGCCGACCAGTTCGGCGGCCTACGCGATTCAGGCGCGGCGCTGGCTCACCCGCGCCCTGCAAGGCGAGATAGACGACGGCCTGCTGACCGAGGCCGAAGCCATAGAGTTGGCGACCCGCTTCATGCGCGGCAACCAAGAGGCCTGTTTTGACTTAGCTGGGACGCGGCAGGCGCTGCGAGCTTCAGCGGCTGGCTAGGTTGTGCCAGGGCAGGAACGCCAACAAACGCTCGCGGTGTGCCCGCACTATTCTATCTTCGTACACCACAAGTTCTAGACTGATTAGGGCCTCAATGTCGCGTTGTAGCGTTCGGGTCGTGACGGTTGCATAGGCGCGGCCCAAATCGGCATCTAGCGTAGGAATATCGGCGATGCGGACCGGTGCCTTTGCGCGAGATAGGCTCAACGCTAGCGTCCGTTGGCGTTGGCGGCTCGCCGCAGAGCCTGAGACCGTACGGAAAGTCTCGTGTACGTGGTTGATCCATGCGACATCCCACTGATGCTCGCGGATTAGGTCGATTTGTTCGCTTAGGCCGTCCACCAAGCCCGCAATGGCATAGCTGATGAAGCGCACAACGCCGTCGTCCGTTTGGCGGGCGCGGTCTAGTTGGCGGTAGTATTCCGACCGCGTTTGGTTGTAGTGGTTGCTCAATAGGTGGCAAGCTGGCTGCGGTAGGCCAGCACCAATTAGGATGTAAAACTCCAGCAACCGCGCCGTGCGGCCGTTGCCATCGCCGAAGGGATGGATCCAAGCCAGATAGAGGTGTGCGAAAATGGCTTTCAGGACGGCATAGGCGATGGGGTTGTCCTCGGCGAGCGGAAATTTGTTCAACACGTCGCACAGGCGATCAAGTAAAAAGACGCAATCCTGATGCGGCGGGCATTTGTACCTACCTACGACCACCTCTGTGGTGCGGATTTCTCCGGGCGCGACGTGGTCTTCGACGTCGAGTTCGTTTAGTACAGCCCGGTTCATTTCTTTGATGATAGCGGCTGTAAGCGGCTTGGTGCCGCTTGTGGCAATATCGTTGGTCAGTGCGTTGCAGGCATTGACGATGTTTTCGATTTCTTGGCCGAGGTACTCCCGCGATGGCGGCAGTTTGAGCGTGCCTGCTAGTAGCCCTGTGACCTCTTCTTCGGACAGCGTATTGCCTTCGATGGCTGTGGTGGCCAACGCGCCCTTTGCCAGATACAGCCGATGGACGCTCTGCGCTACCTCGGGTGCCAACATCGCATTGGCGATGTGATCGCATTTTGCCGCTGTTGCACCGAGTGCAATCCAGGTCTTGTAGTCTAGATGCGATAGGTCGAGGGCGAAGGTAAGCCAAGGGTGTGACGCTTCGTATGACCGCTTAGTTGTCATAATTTTATTCGTCATAAATACTTGTTATAAAATAAGTAATATAATTTTATGCGATAAATAAGGATAAAAAATGTCATTGATTTTGACAAGACGAATGACAAGGGTGCTCGGCGTTGTAAACATTAGCCCCTTCCGTTAACTTAATTCTGCGATAGAATTGGAGACCACGCTTCGGGATCTCAGTCAGATATTGTGGATTTCCTCAGCCGTTGTAGCGGAAATATTGAGACTTGCACGGGAGGCAAACAGATGAAGAAGGAACAGATGGTCGGCACTAGGCTCCCCTCGGAGTTGGTCCGCGAATTAGAGTTTATCGAGGAGGTTGAGCAGTCCGATCGCTCAGCCACTGTGCGCCGGCTACTCTCGAAAGCGATCCAGCAATGGAAGCTTGAGCACTACGTCCGGCTGTATGGAGATGGAAAGCTCACGCTGGCACGAGCTGCACGCGATGCTGGAGTCTCCTTGTGGGAGATGATGGATTATGCCCGCGTCAGAAAGGTGCCTGCCCAATACGACCTCGAAGAGCTCCAGCGCGACTTGGGAACCATCCACGGAAGTCTGGACCAGTAGTTAGTCAGTTAATAGACAAGGCGAAGTAATGCGGTTTTTTGAAAATGGTCCGGCGATTCCGGATGAGCTTCTCCACGCCCGCGATGAGGGCCGAGTAGTTTTCTTCTGTGGGGCTGGGGTCTCACGGGCTAAGGCAAAGCTGCCGGACTTCTTTGGTTTGGCAAAAAAAGTTATGACGACACTTGGGGTTCAAGCCTATAGCCCAGCCCGGAAGTTACTTGAGGAAGCTCATAATGTTGAGGCCCAAATCGGTGTTGCCGGTGTAATCGCGGCAGACCGGATATTCGGTCTGCTTGAGCGCGAGTTTTCCACGGACGTTATAGAAGCGGCAGTAGCTTCCTCGCTGCGCCCAGATGATGAACCGGATTTGACGGCCCATCGAACAATCCTTGATCTCGCAACCACTACCGAAGGTTTGGTTCATGTCGTAACGACGAACTTTGATCGTCTGTTTGACGATTGTGGTCGCGGCCTTTCGTCGTGGCAACGATCTCGTTTGCCTGATCCGTCGCGGCCAAGGGATATGGATGGCATCGTCTATCTTCACGGCAAGGTTACATCTGATTATAAAGGGGCTGAAGGCGATGGGTTTGTTCTGTCCAGTTCCCAGTTTGGACAGGCGTATCTTTCGGAGGGTTGGGCTACTTCCTTCTTCCGGGAAATCATTGACAGGTACGTCGTTGTCTTCATCGGCTACGCGGCGGACGATCCTCCTGTTCATTATCTGTTAGAAGGACTAAACAGACAGCTCAATGAACGCCAAGTCTATGCTTTTCAAGCGGGTGATGCGGACGATGCGGCCTCTAAATGGGGTCACAGAGGAGTTAAGGCCATTTCCTATGCGGAAGATTCCGACCATGCTGCTCTTTGGGATACGTTAGATGCGTGGGCGCAGAGAGCGCGAGATCCCGATAAATGGTATTCGGAGGTCATCAACAAAGCAAAGCAGGGTCCCCAAAGCCTTTCGCCGCATGAGCGAGGGCAAGTTGCTCACATCATCTCGACAGTTGATGGGGTCAAAAAATTCTCGGCGGAAGAAGAGCCGCCTCCAGCAGAGTGGCTGTGTGTTTTCGATTCGTACAGACGCTATGGTGAACCGGGAAAGTTAGGTAGTTCGTTGGAGGAGGGACCAGACGTCGATCCATTTGATCTTTATCACATAGACTCAGACGTGCCACCAGCCAGAGCCAATTCTAGAGAGCGTAAGCCGCCAGCCGACGCTTGGGATGCTTTTAATCTGACCCGCGTCGATAAAACCAACTTGAGCGATGAAAATTTTTCGTCGATAACAGGTCGTTGGGCGTACAATGTGCCGCCTCTTCCTTCGCGGCTCAGCCTCATGGGTGAGTGGATAGGAGGTGTCGCTGGCCAGCCTGCGGCGGTTTGGTGGGCGGTGCAACGAGCCCCCCTCCATCCCAGGATTCGAGACAGAATACGTTGGGATCTTACACGTTCAGAATGGCCAACCTCCGCTGTTCGTGAGGCTTGGTACTATCTACTCGAATACTGGGAACAAGGTAGAGGTAGAGATGCCGATGGGGACGATTGGTATAGATTGACAGAGCGAATTTCAAAGGACGGTTGGAGCAAAAGCGTTGTTCGTGCCCTAAGTACACGACAGTAACATGGGTTGATATTGTCGGGCGCGTTTAGGTTGGTCTCGTGTTTGGTGTATGATCTGTGTGAGTTGGTCTAATCCTCGTCGAAAGAGGCTTATGGCTTTTCGTCCATGTTTTTTTATGG
>JAJDVZ010000054.1:0-5488 GCA_022825835.1 Candidatus Latescibacterota bacterium | reverse complement strand
CCCATAAAAAAACATGGACGAAAAGCCATAAGCCTCTTTCGAAAAGGATTAGACCAACTCACACAGATCATACACCAAACACGAGACCAACCTAAACGCGCCCGACAATATCAACCCATGTTACTGTCGTGTACTTAGCTGCGAGACTCTACATGAAGAACGCCGAAAAAATGACGGAAGCCATTGCATGAATGACGCATTGCTGACAGACCCCGATCAGAAAGAAGCACTGTCTCTTGTCTATGCACAGGCAGTGGCGGCGCGTGCCGGTTATGTCACTGAAATTCCCAGCACGGATCGGGACAGCGTTGATCTGTGCATCCGTGCCGGTGGGAGAATGCGGCCCTTGCTCGATTTGCAGTTGAAAGCTACTGTCAACCTAGAACGGCCCCGTGACGGGTTCTTGCACTTCCCGCTGGGCATCAAAAATTACAATGACCTGCGTATTGAAAGCCAAATTATTCGGTTACTCGTGGTGCTTGATTTACCGCAAGACGAACAACAATGGATGACGATCACCGAAAATGAACTCATACTTAGGCATCGGGCCTATTGGCTTAATTTGCAAGGATACGAAGAAACCGCTAACGAGTCGTCTGTTACTGTCCGCATCCCTGAAGGGAATCTGTTCAACGTCGAAAGTTTGCGTACGCTAATGGAACAATCAAGAAAAGGAGAGAACCGATGAAAGTCAGCATCCAAGACAAGAAAGCCTTGCTTGCGGTTTCTCCTGCGGCGTTGTCTGCTTACGCTCGCACGGCCGGCTGGACCAAGGTCGATACCTACGGCAAGCATTCCGATGTATTTATGGGCGAGGGGCTACCCGAGATCATTCTGCCGCGAACTGCACACTTGGGTGATTACGCCAGAGTCGTCTCGATGGTCATTGAAATTTTCGCCAAGATCGCCGATGTTGACGAACTTGCTATCTATCGCGACTTAGCGATAGCTGATCGCGACGTAGTTCGTGTCCGGGCCGTTGATGGTGACGACAGCGGCAGCGTGTCAGTGAGCGATGGGATCGACCTCATGAGTGGCGCACGCGACATGATCCTCGCTGCCGCCTGCTCGCTCCAAGGGCCACAGCCCCTCTATCGTGCGGGTGCCAATAGAGAAGCTAGGGCCTATCTGAACCGGGTTCGCTTGGGGCAGACCGAACAGGGTAGCTTCGCTATTACTCTGTTGAGTCCCGTTATTTCTCCCCCGACACAACAGCCACTCTTTCCGAAGTTGGAGTTGGAATACGGAGATGACTCAAAGTTGGAGTTGAAATACGGAGATGACCCGATTGAGCGGCAGGTAACAAGGCGTCTGGCGGACTCGCTAGCAGCTACTCGCGAGGCGACCGAAAAAACGGTTGGCGGAGACACTGGCGCTTTCTCGGAAGCCGTAGCGCGTGGAGTAAGTGCCAATTTGTGCGAGGCACTCGTTAAGCTGATCGAGCCGTTCTCGACACTGGACATCAGTCTGGTTTGGGCTCGCACCCATCCGATGAGTACAGCCCGGAATGTAATTCGCTTCGCCCCACACGATGCTCCGATTTTGCGAGAGGCCGCGCGGTCATTTCGCGGCCGCGAACCACAACCGGATATACGCCTGTTTGGCGTCGTGCAGAGGCTGAAACGCGGCGAGACGGATACGGAAGGAACTATTACCCTGTGGACATCCATCGACGGGCAAAACCAAGCAGTCGTGGCTGTGCTGAAACAGTCCGATTACGAGCGGGCCATACAAGCTCACGAGACTAAGGCGCCGCTCGTCATAGAGGGCGATCTCGAGCGAACCGGCCAACGCTGGCGATTGCTGAACCCGCATATCGTAGATGTCATCCTGAATGAGGATGTGCCGGACGAGGACGAATAGCCCATGTCTGGGGAAGGGTTGTGTCATTACTCATAGGAGGTATGAGAATGACAAACTGGGAGAAGTGCTCCGCAGTCGAACGCGATCCTAATAAGCTCAGCGGGGCTTGGGTATTTCGCGGGACACGAGTGCCTGTATCCGCTCTATTCGAGAATTTCAAGGACGGCGCGACGGTAGAGCAATTCCTTGAGTGGTTCCCCGGCGTCGAGGACGGGGCCGTAGAAGCTGTCCTTGCCCACGAAGTTGAATCGCTGGCGGACGCGGAGGTCTCTTGACAGAATTTCCCAAGCAGGACGCACCTTGACCACCCTCACCGAAGCCGTCGTCGAAGACGCCGCCCTCGCTTGGCTCGAAAACCTCGGCTGGACGATTGCCCACGGACCGGACATTGCTACCGAGGAGCGCACCTCCTACGGTCAGGTCATCTTGGAACAGCGGCTGCGGAATGCCTTGGCTCGGCTGAATCCCTCGTTACCCACCGATGCCCTCGACGACGCCCTCCGCAAGCTGACCCGTCCGGTAGGCCCAACCCTCGAAGCGCGCAATAGCACCTTCCATCGGATGCTGGTGGACGGCGTGACGGTCGAATACCGGGCCGACGATGGTTCGATCCGTGGGGCGCAAGCGCAGGTTGCCCACTTTGACGATGTGGCAGCCAACGACTGGCTGGCGGTCAACCAGTTCACGGTCACGGAAAACCGGCATAATCGCCGCCCAGACATTGTGCTGTTCGTCAACGGCCTGCCACTGGCGCTGATCGAACTCAAGAACCCGGCGGACGAAGACGCCACCATCCGAACCGCTTGGCAACAGCTTCAGACGTACAAGACCGAATTGCCCTCTCTGTTTGCCATGAACGAAGCGCTGGTCGTGTCGGACGGGGTCGAGGCGAGGATCGGGACGCTGACCAGCGGGTGGGAGTGGTTTAAGCCGTGGCGCACGGTCGCTGGCGAAGCGCTAGCGCCAGCCTCTCTGCCGGAGCTGCAAGTGCTGATTGAAGGCGTATTCGAGCAGCGGCGCTTCCTTGACCTCGTGCGCGATTTCATCGCGTTTGAGGACAGCGGCGGTGGTGTACTCGCCAAGAAGATGGCGGGCTACCACCAGTTTCACGCGGTGCGGGTGGCCGTGGGCGAGACCCTGCGGGCCGCTGAGCTTCAGCAGGCAGATGAGCGCGCCGCAGAGGTGCAAGGGAGGTACGAAGCAGGCTCGAAGCCCGGCGGTGAGTTAGGCGACCGGCGCATTGGCGTCGTCTGGCATACCCAAGGGTCGGGGAAGAGCCTGACCATGGCTTTTTACGCTGGGGCTGTCGTTCGCGAGCCAGCTATGGGCAACCCCACCATCGTCGTGCTGACCGACCGCAATGACTTGGATGACCAACTCTTCAGCACCTTTTCGCGCTGCCAGGACCTGCTGCGCCAGTCGCCGGTGCAGGCAGACAGCCGGGCCGATCTGCGCAACAAGCTCTCGGTCGAATCGGGCGGCGTGGTCTTCACGACCATCCAGAAGTTTTTCCCCGAAGAGAAGGGCGACGCGCATCCAGTGCTTTCCCCGCGTCCCAACATCGTGGTCATCGCTGACGAGGCCCATCGCAGCCAGTACGACTTCATCGATGGCTTCGCCCGGCATCTGCGCGACGCCCTGCCGCAGGCTTCCTTTGTCGGCTTCACCGGCACCCCCATCGAGCGACAGGACGCCAACACCCGCGCCGTGTTCGGCGACTACATCAGCATCTACGACATCCAGCGCTCGGTCGAGGATGGAGCCACTGTGCCCATCTACTACGAGAGCCGGCTCGCCAAGCTGGCCCTCAACGAACGCGAACGTCCGCTCATTGATCCTAGGTTCGAGGAAGTGACCGAAGGCGAGGAGGTAGATCGCAAGGAGAAGATCAAGACCAAGTGGGCACAGTTGGAGGCCATTGTCGGCACTAAGGAGCGGCTGAAGCTGATTGCCCAAGACATCGTCCAGCACTTTGAGCAACGCCTCGAAGCCTTGGACGGCAAGGCGATGGTCGTCTGCATGAGCCGCCGCATCTGCATTGACCTCTACCGCGAACTGGCAAGTCTGCGCCCCGACTGGCATAGCGAGGACGACATGCAGGGAGCCATCAAGGTCGTGATGACCGGCTCGGCATCCGACCTGCTGGAATGGCAGCCACACATCCGCAACAAGCCCCGGCGCGAGGACCTGGCCAAGCGGTTCCGCGACGCTGCCGACCCGCTGCACATGGTGATTGTGCGCGACATGTGGCTGACCGGCTTTGACGCGCCGAGCCTGCACACCATGTATGTAGATAAGCCCATGCGCGGCCACGGACTGATGCAGTCTATCGCCCGGGTCAACCGCGTGTTCAAGGACAAGCCCGGCGGTCTCGTGGTGGATTACCTAGGGCTGGCCCAGGAGCTAAGACGTGCCCTCGCCACGTACACCGAGAGCGGAGGCACAGGGCAAACGGCCCTAAATCAGAATGAGGCCGTGGCCGTTATGCTGGAAAAGTACGAGATATGCTGTGGCTTGTTCTATGGGTTCGACTGGTCGAAGTGGATCAGCGGCACGCCGCAGGAACGGCTGGGCCTGCTCCCCGCCGCTCAGGAACACATTTTGGCACAAGAAGACGGGAAAGACCGCTGTGTGCAGGCCGTGCGCGAGCTGTCCCAAGCCTTTGCCTTGGCCGTCCCACACGAGGACGCCCTGCGTATCCGAGACGACGTGGGGTTCTTCCAAGCCGTGCAATCCGTGCTCGCCAAGAGCGCCCCCAGCAGCGCACGGTCCAAGGAGGATATGGACCACGCCGTGCGCCAGATCATCTCGCAGGCCGTGGCTTCCGAGGGAGTAATGGACATCTTTGCGGCGGCCGGGCTAGAAAAGCCGGACATCTCGGTACTGTCAGACGAATTTCTGGCCGAGGTAAAGGGGATGCCGCAGCGCAACCTCGCCGTGGAGTTGTTGCAGAAGCTGCTCAAGGGCGAACTCACTACTCGTCGGCGAAAAAACGTAGTGCAAGCGCGCTCTTTCGCCGAGATGCTAGAGCAGACCCTGCGCCGCTATCAGAACCGGGCCATCGAGGCCGCGCAGGTGATTGAGGAATTGATTGAGCTTGCCTAGGGAAATGCGCGAGGCCAACGCCGGTGGTGAGGAACTGGGGCTTTCTGAGGACGAGATGGCCTTCTACGACGCACTGGAGACCAACGACAGCGCCGTCCAAGTCTTGGGCGACGAGACCCTGTGCAACATCGCCCGCGAGTTAGTCGAAACTGTCCGCAACAACGTCACCATCGACTGGACGCTGCGGGAGAACGTGCGGGCGAATTTACGCAGATTAGTTAAGCGCACACTGAGACGCCACGGCTACCCGCCGGACAAACAAGAACAGGCGACGCGCACCCTCTTGGAACAGGCTGAACTAGTGATTAGTGGTTATTGAGACACTACGGATCGCAACGACCGAGTTCAAAATAGCCCACTACCGAAAAAGAGTAGTGAATCAGCTAAGTACACGACAGTAACATGGGTTGATATTGTCGGGCGCGTTTAGGTTGTTCCCGTGTTTGGTGAATGATCTGTGTGAGTTGGTCTAATCCTCGTCGAAAGAGGCTTATGGCTTTTCGCCCATGTTTTTTTATGG
>JAJDVZ010000001.1:0-62888 GCA_022825835.1 Candidatus Latescibacterota bacterium | reverse complement strand
AGCGCGCCCTGCAAACGGGTAATGTCAAAAGCGGCCCCGTAGGCTGCGGCCTGCTCTGCAACCGGGTGCTCCATGGCGTCGAGCAGGGCCGAGCGGTGTTGGTCCTCGTCGGGGAATTCGGGATCGGGCTGCGAGAAATAGCGCTCCGAGAACTGCTTGCGGCTGCCGAAGGCGTCCGCATCCTTGGTCAACAGGTTGTTGAAATCCGGGCTGGACAAGTATTCTAAAAAGTAAAAGGCCTCCCGCTCGTGTTGCGTGCCCTTGCGGATGGCCGTCACTCGCCCGCCCATCTCGCCCGCCTTGCCCCGGTGGCGGCCGGTTTCGCTGATCTCGCCCCAAGGGCCGTCGCGCAGGCTCGGATTGGCACGGATCTCGGAATCGCTCATCCAGCGCTCCCACTCCTCGTAGGGGACGTAGCGGGGCATGGGGTAAATCTCGGTAGTAAAGCGGGCTTCGCGGCGCACCTTGATCAGTCCCCAGCGGCCGATGAGGATGGTGCCCAATTTGCCCGCCGAATACAGCCCTAGGATGGATTGTCCGCCCCAACCGCCCCCGCCTGTTTGCGCGGATTGGTCTTCGGCCGAGGGCACGACGTGGAAGGTGTTGACCAGATCGTACAGATACTGGGCGGCTGTGGCACCGGCTGGAGAGTCGAGGGCGATTTCGGTGCCGTCGTTGTTGAGGAAGCTGCCGCCGGCTTGGTAGATGAAGTTGTTCAGCCCGCCGCCGAAACCCGCCCCGCCCGAGCCAAAAGTCTCATAGCGCCGGCCATCGGCACTCTTTTTGGTGAGGGCCTGACACAAGAGGACGTAGTCCCACCAAGTCCAGTGGTTCCACGGCAGGGGAGGCATGGCCAAGTTCTGCGCTTGGCGCTCGCGCTGGACGGCGTCGTAGAGCGAGCGGTTGAGAAAGGTGACGCTGACGGTGACGTTGTTGGGGACGGCAAAGATGCGAAAGCGCTCGTATTCGTCGGCTTCGGCTGGCACGTCGGCTATTGGCACGGCGAGGGCGTTGCGCCGGTGCAACCAGAAGTCGTCGAGGTTTAGCTTGGCCTCGCGCATGTAGTCGTTCAGTTCGACCATGACGCCCTTAGAGGCATAGAGCGCGAAGGTTGCATAACTATAAATGTCGAAGACGTCCGGCCCGGAGCCGGCCGCGGCTTGAGTGAGAATTTTTTGCACGTCCGCGCTTGGGTCGAGGACGACGCGCACTTTCTTGTCTTCGTAGAGCCGATTGAAGAGGGCCATTTGTTCGGTGCGTGCCGGATTGGGGTCGGAGGCCCAGCGGATGACAGTGTACTCGCCGCCTGCGGACGGGTCGTCTGGATAGACGGATAAACCCCAGCGGTTAAGGGCGTACCAACCGACCAAGATCAGGGCGAGGACGGCGATGGTTGTAGATAGATCGCGCAAGGAAAACCCGTTGAAGATGCGAGGCGAAAGGGCCAAGTGTAAAAAAAAATGCGAGATTGTCAATGCGGGAAGCCGAGAGCGACTCAATAAATATGGACGTAGGTGAATAAAATTGCTTGACAGGTATGTGAACAGGTTATAAATTGACCGCTTCTTCGTCTCTCGTTCTATCAACCTTGCAAAGGAGGGTTCCCTTGAAGAGACTAAGCCTTCTTGCCTTGGTGACAGTGATGGCTGCTTCGGCTGCTTTCGCGCATCAGGCTAACTATTTCATGCCGCAGATTCCCAATCCCGATAACATGGTCGTTGACGGCAACGACGATGACTGGGGCTGGATTGATCCGGCTTTCGCCATTAACCCCGACACCATGTTCGAGATTCTCGGTAGTGAGTGGCCCCCGGCCAAAGACGACTGGGACTGCATTCTCTACGTGGCTTGGAGTTCGGCCCCCGACAATTCGCTCTACTACTTTGCTCGGGTTACCGATGACTCGCTGGGCCTCTTCGTCGAGAACCCCCAGGAGTATTGGAAGGACGACTCGCTGGAAATCATCGTCGATGCCGACCACTCGAGTGAGAATTTCAACGAGACCGAGATGACCTCCGGCCAGCAGTACGGTATCCGCGTTCTGCCCGCTGCTGGTCAGAAGGACACTTGGATTTTCAACGTGCCGCAGGAGAGCATCCTGTGGTCCACCGAGCGTCCTTGGTTCGTCTATGAGTGGACCCTTGATCCGCCGGACGCCCGTCCGATGGAGCAGCCCGCTGGTAGCTCGGTGACCTATACCTATGAGGTCAAGCAGGCTGTGTGGACCTTCCACGACAAGACAGGTCCCGACGGCAGCGCCCGTCACAACTTCGCCTCCGACCAGATCATCGGTCTGACCTTCCAGTTTGACGAGACCGAGAATCCCGAGGTGGGCCGCGAAAAGCAGCCGGGTACGACGCCGGTTAACGGCGCGTTCCAGGACAACTCGAACGGCTCGGACTTCATCACGGTGGAGACCGAAGGCGCTACGGGTGGTACAGGCGGCACGGATACGGCAGTCGAAGCCGATAGCTGGGGTCGGATCAAAAGCCACATGGTCCAATAAGGCGCACCCTAGCATCTTCTGTTAGATCGCACATTGTGCGCAAGAGATAAAGAGAGGTGGAGGCGACTTCATCTCTCTTTATCTATCGCCTCTGCATCGCTTTCAGGAAGGCATTCTCAATGAGGATACGGAACATCGCAACGAGCGGGCTTTTGTCGGCTCTTTATCTGTTTGTGCTTGTCGGGTGCATCTCACAGGTGGGGCTGCGGCGCTTTGCAACGTTTCCCGAACCAGTTCCGCAACAAGACGAGGCCATGACCGTCCTCGATGATGGGACGATTGTCTATGCCAAGGATCGCTTGGAGATCTCGCTACAGGTGTTGGATGACGGATTCCTCAACCGCCAGTTCGCGGCCGATTCAAGGAAGGGCGCTGAATCGACCAATCCATACACGTATGGCAATTGGAAGCCCTGGGGCCAAGACTGGACTCCAGCGCGCTTTACTGTGGTCTTGCTGAAGGTCAAAAACTACGAGTATCCCAAGGTTTTCATCGACCCCAAGGCACTTGTGGTCACTACGTCGAACAACCGAGTGTACAATGCGCTCGACGGCGGACAGCTCGAAGATCTATTCAGCCCGTATTTGCGGGCTTATGCTGGCAATCAGCGGCGGCAGTTTGAGGCTACCACCGACCTGCTCAAACGCACCGTCTATCCGCCTGACATAGTCTTTTCCGGTCAAGAGGAAGTCGGGTATATCGTCTTTCCGGTTTTGCACCGAGACGTGAGCAACTTCACCGTCAACGTGCCGGACATGGCCGTGCGGTTCGACTACAAGGGCGAACCGGTGGAGACCATTGACTTAGCATTTAAGTTCCAACGCGAAGTTTACTACGCTCTTCATCCCCGTGCGGAGACGCCGTAATGAATCGAGGGATGGCGGCCCGTATTGCAGTGCTGTTGTGCGCCTCGTGCGCTTGGGCCCCGTGGCTTGCTGCGGACGAATGGGTGCTTGGGGGCGGCGGTGGACTGCCGTGGGGCGATCTCGTCCAGGTTCGCGCCCAGATCGATGACCAAAGTAACCCCGGCGCGATTCAGATTCGCGGCTTTACGCCCGACGAAAACATCATCACCACGCTCGCTTGGAAATACGGCAAGCCCAACGACTTGGTCAGCGAGGGGGATGCGGCGCTGTGGGACAATACGGCGGCTAGGAATTCCATTTCGCTGTCGATCGTCGATGGCGACGACACCACAAGCACTGCAGATCTCTTCAAAACCGCTGGCGTTGATCAAGACGGGCGCACGTTCTTTTTGGACATAGGCTCGCGCGTGCCAGCCGACAGCTTGGTCTTCTTTCCCCGGCAAGAGGGGACGTACGCCAACGGCAAGCCCTTTAGCGACGACTTTGTCCGCAAGCACCGGATTTCCGTCAGCGATGGGCTGACGTACGTGAACGAGCAGCCGCTCTTTACCTTACTGCGCGACGTCCCGGTGAACCCCAACAGCGTGTTCACCATGAAATTTCCCCAGCAGTTCATCCGCTTTATTCAGTTGCGCGTGGGGTCGCGGAGTCCCTTTGAGATTGCCGAATTTGAGCTCTACGGCAACGGCTTCGTGCCGCGGGCCACGTACCGGAGCCAAGTTATCGACTTGGGTGAGGTCTCCAACTACGGCACCATATCTTGGGCCCAGCGGGCGCTCGAACTGGTAGAAGGTGAGTTGATCGAGTTGCCGGATCTGGGGCAGACCTCGGTTGCGGTGCGCATGAAGACGGGCCAAGACGACAGCCCACTAGTTCACTTCCAAAAAGTTGTTGACAACGAAACGCGAGCCGTCAGCCAAGTAGTGGTTTCAGAAGCGGATTACAACAAGCTGCCCTCGGGTGAGAAGGGCGATATCGAGGACGACGCCGATAACTGGAGTCCTTGGTCGTTGCCGCTCGAATCCGGGCAGTTGATCCCGCTGCCCAGCCCGCGCCCCTATTTTCAGCTACAGATCATCATGGAGAGCCAATCCGTGACGCAGACGGTGCGCATCGACTCGTTGCGGATTGAGCATTCACTGCCCCCGGCTGCTGCAGTCGTCGGCGAGATATCCTTGGCTGACGAGCCCAATCCACCGGCCGACATCGGCGTAATCGACAAAGACGATGCCGTTGTGCTGCCGAGCATTGACGGGGGTGAAGAGGTGCTTTTCGCCTATGACGTGCGAGCTATAATAAACGACAACCAGAACGGCTTTGATGCTTTGCGCATCGATACGCCGACGCCAGCGCACTTTGTCGGCTTGCAGATGGGCGATCCGCTCGAGCCCGTGGAGCCAGATCGCGTGAGCGCGGGCGACAGAAGCCTCGAAGTGATTTTCACCAGCAACAAGATCACTTTTGACAACAATGTGCCGCTGCGCGTGCTCTTTGAGGGATCGACCGTGGTATTCGGCACGATTTTCACTGGCACGGTCTGGGATACTCAGTCTGATATTCTCGGCCAGCCCGTGCTAGAAGGCGATGCCAATTTCGACGTAAGCACCAACTCGCTGCGCGTGGCCTTGACCCAGCAGTCCGTGGGCGAAATCGTCCGCGCTATAGAGTTTAATCCTTCGGTTTTCACGCCGAATGGAGATGGCATCAACGACCATATCGCCATCAAGTACACTGTAATTCAGATTTCCGAGCCCAAGCCCATCGAGGTGGCCATTTACGATTTGGCGGGTCGGTTAGTGCGCGTGTTGGCCAACCGCGAGCAGCCCGGCGGGATTTACACCGAGATGTGGGATGGGCGGAGCGATGCCGACGAGGCTGTGCCTCCGGGTAGTTACGTGGTTTCGCTCTCAGTTGACAGCGGGATCGGCAACTTCAGGCGGGTCGGCGTCGTCGGCGTGGCCTATTAGTTGATAGATTGGATATGATGCTTGACCGGCAAAAATTCAAAAGGGAGGGTTACAGCGTGAGGTGCATGCTCTACGCAGTAGTTGTCACGGCCGGCGTCGCACTCCTATGCGATGCAGCTTTTGCCCAACGGGTCGGCTTTCTGACCGGACGCGAACCGCGCGGTGTGGATGTCTATGAGATGGCAATGACGCCAGCGCAGCGAAAGTGGCAATATCCGCAAAGCCTATACCACTTCTATCGTTGGACCGGCGAGGAATACAGCAATTACGCCCGTCAAAACTACGAGCGCTACGTATCTACTGAGCTTGAAGGCTTTCGCACCTACGACCTCTACGGGAACTACATCACTCGTGGTTTCGAGGTGTACAACTGGTCCATGGACAGTCCAGTGACTTCGGGTAGCACGGTGCGCAAAGGCCCCAAGTACAGTAGGTGGTTTCAAAGCCTAATCGTCTCGTCAATGTCCAAGGGGCAGTTTTATTCCTCGATGACGATTGGTGAGGCCCTGCGCACCACTCTGACGCCGCTGACCTTTTCCAAGCCGGCCTTCAACGGGGTGCAGTGGGACTTTGCCGCTGACAAGTACCAGATGACCCTTTTGGCGTCGCGCTTGGCCTCCCCGGGTTCTGCCGTGCAGTTTGAAAACTCGCTCGGCCAGATATTGGGCGACATGACCAATCTCTTTGGCGCACACTCCAAAGTGCAACTCGGGGATTTTTCTAAGCTGGGCTTTACGTATTTGAACATTGCCAACTTCTCTACGGGTCGCAAGCTGGGCGACAACTCGCTCAAAGGCGTGTTGACCGAGGCCCAAAACGGCGGCAACGTCGAGACGATCGTCTTGCGGCTCTCGGACGATTCGCCCGAAGACGGCGTAGGCGGCGCTCAGCTTTTTGCCGAGCGCATTATCATCAACGGGGTTGATCATCCCGAAATTGTCCCCTCGCCGCGCGGTGGTGTGCGGCGCGCCGGCGTCATTGAGGCCAATGGGGCGGAGACGTTGGAGCTGACCTACAACATCGCCCGCGACTTCCGCCAACAGCCCGACGACGAGATCACCACGTTTCAGGAGATCAGCGAAATCGAGTTTGAGTTGGTCATCGCCAACGACTACCGGATCGAAATCACCTCTAACCTCCAGGTCAATGCTCAGGGCGAGCCTGTGTTCTTGGAAGTTGAGCGCGCCCACGGCAACGTCAGCGATGGCTCCAACCAGCGCTTCATCCGTTTTGAATACGGCCTGCCCACCGGCAAGGACATCATCGGCTTCAACTTTGATATAGACGATATCAAGGGTTTCAATATGCGCTCGGAGCTTGCTTTCAGCCGGGCGTTTCGCCGCTTTCCCAACCAGAACTTCCAAGATCACGCCCTCGCCCAAGACGAGGGCATGGCCTACTACATCACGGCCTCGCAGGACGCGTATCCGTTTTTCGCGTACGGGGAATTCTACCGTCTGGAGCCTGAGTACCGGACCAATGCGTTTATCTCGGATGCGCGGGGTTTCATCGACTACGAACACCCGGAGCGCTATTCCTTTGAAGCGGTTGACGACAACGACGACCAAGATCGCTTTGCCGACTGGAAGCGCCTGTGGCAAAACGGCGACAACGCCTTTGGCGAATCGCCTTTTGGCACCGGTGGCCAAGCCGACCCGCAGGTCTTCCCTGGGTACGACGAGAACTCGGACTTTATCTCGGACTTTAACCAAAACGACAACAGCCAGCCGGATTTCGCCGAGCCATTCCTGCGCTACAACGTCGATCCACCTGAGTTCCTCTTTGGCGTTGACATGAATAACAACAACGTCATCGATCGCTTTGAGAACGATACGTTCGCCGACTATCCCTACCGACACGACCGCGATGGCTACAACGTGTACGGGGGCGTTTACTTGACCGAAGCCATCAAGGCGACGGTGGGCTACTCCACGGCCGACGAGATCAGTTCCAAGCGCAGTGCGCAAATGAGCTATGCGGTAGTCACGGGCGAGTGGAAATGGCCGGGCATTGAGGCTCGGGCTTTCCAATACGCTCGCTCGGTCCAAGACGACATCGAAGACGATGTGATCCAATGGGTCGATCCAGACGGATTTCGCGAAACCATTGACCCACTGATCGCCCAAGACACCTTCGTTTGGACTGGCTATCTGACGTTTGATTATCTGCGCCTTAAAAACCTGAATATCTACAACAAGGTGAAATACGACTGGTTTAGTCAGCGCGGCGAGCAGGCCGAGGTCAAAGACAATCGCCTCTTTTTTGGCGCGATCAACAAGGTTGATTATCCGCTGCCGATTACCGACAACCTGTCTTTCTGGCCGCGCTACAAAAGCGTGTATCGCAAGATCAACCCAACCTTTAGCACCGACCTCGATATCACCGAGTGGTCGCAGTTTTACATGCTGACCTCGAAGTACTTTCTCCTGCCCGGGACCTTTATCGAATACGGCGTCGAGCTCAATCTCTTCCGCAATCTTGAAGAGCGCCCAGAGATCTTGCCGCCTGGATATGTCGATGACTTCACGGGTTCGGTGTTGGCCTTACAGCTTTCCAACAGATCGGCGTATCTGGGTTATTCCTTGACCATGAATACGGGCTTTCGCTGGGAGCGCCGGGCCTTTGCCGAGGCGACCGAAACCAACTCTCTACTCTTTATTCGGGTTTTCGCCGGCCTCCAGGATTAGGGGCTGCACTATTTCTCTGTGGATCCAAAGCGCCCGGCGTTCTCTAGTGGAGATGCCGGGCGCTTTACTGCCTAACAAATGGACATGCGTCTTGCCGTGGCGTGGATAGGGCTGGTTGTCCTTCTCGGAGGGATCGGCTGTGGCACCTTGGAACGCCACGTCCTCAAAAAGCCTGCCACGCCCCAGTCCCTTGCATTCTACCAACGCGCCTACGAGCAAAACCCCACCGACCCAGAGGTGCTGTTGGTCTTGGGATGGCTCTACCTGCAAAAGGACCGCACGCGCCGCGCCGTTGAGGTGCTGTCCGAACTGGTTGCGATTGCGCCCGACGACGCGGATGTTCACTACTATCTCGGGATTGCCCTAGCCAAAGAGCACCGCAAGAGCGAGGCCATCGCTGCCTTTCAGCGCGCGCTTGAAAAATCACCGGCTTTTGCCGAGGTGTACTGGGCTTTGGCGCTGCTGTACAACGAGCGCGGTGACGGATATGAAAAGGCGCTTGCAACGGTCGAAGAGGGGCTGCAACTGGCCGGGCAGAGTGGCTATGGGCACTTCGTGTTGGGCTTTGTGCTGTGCTCGCGCGGCGACAATGAAAACGCCAAGACCGCGCTGCTGAAGGCTACTGAACTCGACCCTGACTTAGCGCACGCCCACTATTACTTGGCGTTGGTGTACTTGCGCTTACAGGACGATCAGGCCATGGCAGCCATGGAGCAGACCATTGCCGCAGACCCGGGTTACACCTCGGCCTATTACAGCTTGGGCACGCTCTATGCGCGCACGGGCCGCGATGCCGAGGGGGCGCGAATGATCGAGCTTTTCCAGCAGTTGAGTAGCGCGACGATGGACGAGGATCACTACCGCCGCTTGCTCTATCGCCAGGCCGTGCCGCTGGCGACCAACAAGCAGGCGGCCACGCATTTCAACTTGGGGCTGGTTTATTTGCGCAGGAAGGAGTTGACGGCAGCACTCGAACAGTTTGAGGCGGCCTTGGCGCTCGATTCCACGTACGCGGAGGCCAGCCACAACATCGGGGTGATCTATTCGCGGCAAGAGCAACACGCGGCTGCTCGGCCCTTTTTGCTACGCGCGGTCCGCCACAAGCCCGACTACGCGTTGGCCTTTGAAAACATAGGCAACAACAGCTTGGCGCTCGGCGAGTACGCGGAGGCTGTCTCCGCGTTTCGCCGCGCCTTGTCTCTCGACGAGAGCATGGTCTCAGCCCTCGATGGCTTGGGGACTGCGTTGATCCAGCAGGGCCACGTAGTAGAAGGCCGTGCGGCTCGCGCCGAGGCCACAGCCTTGAGGGCGCAACAGTAAATGTGGTTTGTACTAGTCGCTATTTGGGCATTGGCAGGGTGTGAAAGCGAGGAGACGCGGCCTAGTTTCGTCGATGTAGCTGCTGAAGTGGGGGTCCAATTGCGCACAGTATCTGGGACGCCGCAAAAAGAGCACATCATCGAATGCAACACGGGCGGGACGGCCCTTTTAGACTACGACCTAGACGGAGACGTGGACATTTTTATCGTCAACGGCTCGCGTATCGCCGGATACGCCCCGGGCCGCGAACCCCGCGCCGAGCTGTACCGCAATGACGGCGCTTGGCGCTTTACCGGCGTGGGCCGAGAAGCTGGCGTCGCCCACGTAGGCTGGGGTATGGGGGCTACGGCGGCTGACTACAACGCCGATGGATGGCCCGATCTGTACTTGGCAAACTACGGCCCCAATGCCCTGTACGAAAATAAGGGCGATGGCACGTTTGTCGATGTGGCGGCCAAGCAGGGCGTGGACTTTAGCGGCTGGAGCTCGTCGGCGGCCTTTGGCGACTACGACCTCGACGGCGACTTGGACTTTTACTTGGCTAATTACATCGACTTTGACCCGGCGTTTCGCCCGGTTGATCCGAGCTATTGCACCTGGCGCGGGATAGACGTATTCTGCGGCCCGCGCGGGATGCCGGGCGAGCGGGATCAATTCTATCGCAACGATGGTCCCAGCGCAGGTTGGACCTTTGCCGAGGCGAGTGCAGCGGTTGGCATTGCCGACTACGAATACTATGGTTTTGCTGCGCTGGCCGGTGACTGGGACGAGGACGGCGACTTGGACATTTACATTGCCAATGATTCGACGCCGAATGTACTCTACCGCAACGACCAAGGTGCATTTGCGGACGTATCACTCCTGTCGGCGACCGCGTACAGCGAGGACGGTCGAGAACAGGGCGGTATGGGTTTGGCGGGCGGCGACTACGATCAAGACGGCGATTTTGACCTCTTCGTTACCAATTTCTCGCACGACAACAACTCGCTCTACGAGAACAATGGCCGGGGGTTTTTCACCGACGCTAGTTTCAGTTCGACCCTAGGCCGTGCGAGCATCAGCTCCTTGGGGTGGGGCACGGGTTTTTTCGATTGCGACAACGACGGTGATGACGACCTATTCGTCGCCAACGGCCACGTGTACCCGGCTGTTGACCGCCGCGATTTAGGGACCCGCTACGCCCAGCGCAACCACCTGTTTGAGAATCGCGACGGCGCATTTATCGAGGTCGGTGCAGCCTCGGGTCCGGGCCTAGCGGTGGAAAAGTCGAGCCGCGGCTCGGCCTTCGGCGATTTGGACAACGATGGCGACTTGGACATTGTGATAGTCAATATCGACGACACGCCGACTTTGCTGCGCAACGACGGGGGCAATCGCCGTAACTATCTGATGGTGAGGCTGCTCGGCGATGGAGGCAATACAGACGCCATTGGCGCGCGAGTCTCGGTGTCGGTGGGTGGGGCGGTGCAGATGCGGGAGGTGCGTGCGGGCACGAGCTATCTGTCGCAGGACGATCTGCGGCTGCACTTCGGCTTGGGGGCGGCGACCGAGGCCGATTACCTCGTGGTGCGCTGGCCCGATGGAGTGGAAGAGCGCATCGATGGGGTGGCGGGCAATCGGCTGATTACCATCCGGCACGGCGCGGGGCTCGTCGCCGAAGGGTTTGGACCTGTGCCGAGGCCGAGGCCGTGAAGGCGCGCTACGGAATGGTCCTGCTGCTTTGTTGCAGTGCGGCGGCGGAATCGCGCTTTGTTGATATCGCGCAATCGTCTGGGGTCGATTTCATCCACCGCAGCGGCGCGACCGGTGTGCGCTATTTGCCTGAGACTTATGGCTCTGGGGCCGCGTTTTTGGATTTCGACGGCGATGGTGCGCTCGACCTCTACTTGGTCAACGCCGGGCGGTTACCTCAGCTATCAAGCGGGCCTGAAGCGGCCAACGCGCTTTTTCACAATGAAGGTGCGGGTCGCTTCTCAGAACAGACGGCGCGGGCTGGCGTCGGCGATCGCGGCTACGGCATGGGCGCGGTCGTTGGCGATTACGACAACGACGGCCGGGCCGACCTCTACGTCACCAACTTTGGCCCCAATGCGCTCTTCCACAATCGCGGAGAGGGTCGCTTTGCCGACGTTACAGCTACAGCCGACGTGGGCTGCCCGGGATGGGGGACGAGCGCGGCCTTTGCCGACGTGGACCTCGACGGGGATTTGGATCTATTCGTCGGCAACTACCTCGACTACCCGACCGAAAACCCGCTCGTGTGCCGGATCGGCAACAGCGAGGAGCGGCTCTACTGCGACCCGCGCAAGTTCGACGGCCAAGTCGACCGCCTCTATATCAACGAGGGGCGCGCCAGAGGTTGGGCCTTTGCCGACCGCACTGCAGCCTTCGGCCTCGCCAGCACGGCCGGCAAAGAGTTAGGAGTCGTCTTTGGCGACTACGATCAAGACGGCGATCCGGATTTATACTTGGCCAACGATCTCGTGCCCAATATGCTCTATCGCAACGACGGCGCACGCTTTGTCGATCGCGGGCTTGCCAGCGGCACCAGCCTCAACGGCGAGGGGGTTGCCGAGGCCGGGATGGGCGTTGACATGGCCGATGCAGACGGCGACGGCGACCTGGATTTATTCGTGACCAACTTCCAGTGGGAGAGCAACACCCTGTACAGCAACTTGGGTGGGGGGTTCTTTGTCGACGCGACCGTGGCGTCGGGCATCACCCGTGCCAGTATGGCCTTTCTCGGGTTCGGCACGGGGTTTTTCGACTACGACAACGACGGTGACCTCGACTTGTTTGTCGCCAATGGCCACGTGTACGACAACGTGGAAAAGGTCGATCGAGCGGCGGCGTACGCGCAGCGCAATCAGCTACTTGAAAATGTCGGCGAGGGTATTTTTGTTGATCGTAGCGACCGCGGTCCGGGCCTCGCGCTGGTACAGGTCAGTCGCGGGGCTGCATTCGGCGACATCGATAGCGACGGCGACTTGGATATTGCGGTGAACAACTCCAACGAGCGGCCAGCCCTGTTGCGCAACGACGCAGATGGCGGGAGGTGGTTGGGGCTTAGGCTGCGGGGCGCGACGAGCAATCGCGACGCCATTGGGGCGCGGGTCGCGCTGACGACCGGCGGCCGCACCCTAGTGCGCGAGGTTCGCCGCAACGCGAGCTATCTGTCGTCGAACGACCCTCGCGTGCTCTTTGGCCTTGGGGATGTCGAGGTCGCCGAGCGGGTTGAGATTCGCTGGCCATCCGGTGCCGTCCAAGTAGTAGAGAATTTGCCCGAGCAGCAATACGTGGCCATAGAGGAGGATACTAGTCGGTGATTAAATGGCTTTCATTCGCTCTGGGCGTCGCACTGGTAGCCGGCTGCGAAACCGAGCCGGAAGTTCCGCCTGTTCAGCCGGTAGTGCAGCCTCCTCCGGTTGAGGACCCGCTGCTGATCGGGCGCGCCCTGTTGCGTCAAAAGCGCTACGCGGACGCGCTTGAGGTGTACGGGGAGGCGCGGAAGCGCCATCCGCAGTCCGGCGAGGTGCTGGCCACGCTGGGCCGGATCCACTTGGCCTTGGGCCAGCCCGAAGAGGCGGTTCAATTCTACGAAATGGCCGTGGCCCTCGAATCCGATCAGCCTGAATGGCTCGTCGCCTTGGGCAATGTGCATCTGAAGCTGAGCCGCTACGACGAAGCCCACGCTGCGTTTGCCGCGGCTTTGGTCTTGGATTCGACGTATGCGCCAGCGCGGCGCAACAAAGCGGCGGTGTACAGCAAGCAGGGGCGGTTGGGCGACGCCGCGCACGAATACGAGCGCGCCTTGGCGCTGCGTCCTGAACATCTCCACACCCGCTTTAACCTTGGGCTGGTGTACGCCAGTTTAGGCCGCTATGCAGACGCCAGCGAAACCCTGCAACAGGTCTTGGTGGCAGCGCCGAAAAACGCGCGTGCGCTCTACGCGATGGGGGAGATCAAGCTCCAAGAGGGCGACGACGAGGGGGCCGTCGAGTACTTTGAGCGCACGCTGGCAGCCGACACCACCTATGCGGAGGCGCATCTGCAATTGGGGAGGATCCAGATGGGCCAAAACGATCTTGCGGCTGCGGCCGAGCGCTTCCGCCGGACTATCCTAATCGAACCTGGGCTGGCCGAGTCCTTCCGTCTGCTGGGCCAGATTCACCTGCGGCAGGGCCGCGAGACAGCCGGCGAAAAATCCCTTGCTGCGTACGAGAAGGTCAAGCAGGTCGAGGGGGATATCCAGCGTTATCGCGAGCAACTGCGCAGCGATCCAGACGACGCCGACGCCCATTACAGCTTAGGTTTTATATACAACCGCTTGGGGTTTACCGGCGTGGCTCTGCCGCACTACGCCCAAGCCGTGCGGATCCATCCCGGCCACGTGCGGGCGCTGAACAACATGGGCAACATCTACTTGCGCACCGGGCATTTCGATCAAGCGGCAGCGGCCTATCAGCAGATCATTGAACAAGACCCCGAGCACGTGGCCGCCTTTGCGGCCCTCGGACAGGTCTATTTGAATCAGCAGCGCACGGATGAGGCCATTGCCATGCTCAACCGCGCGCTCGCGCTCGACGAAAACTGGCTCGGTGCTCACCAAGCCTTGGCCGAGGCCTACAAGCGGTTGGGGCAGATTGCCAAAAGCGAAGAACACAAACGCATGGCCGACACCTTGCTTAGAAAGCAAAAAGATGACCAATAACGCGAGAAAATGGATAGGGCTTGCAGCCTGCACATTCCTTTTTTGCTGTGCCCAAGAACCGGCGATCCCGGTCGGCGAGGGGGGTGGTTTAGTGGTGCCTGGTACCGCCTTGGCCCAAGTTGGCGACGACCTAATTGACGAACGCGAATTCCGCCGCTACGAAGCCCGGATCCAACCGCAGCACCGCTCTTTGGCCCAAGGCGTGGAAAAGCATCGCGAGCACCTGATCAGTTTGATCGACATCAAGCTCATGGTGCGCGAGGCGTACGCACGAGACCTGGACAAAAACCCCGAATGGATCAAGGCTGTGGAACTCGCCCAGCACAAGGCCATGATCGAAGCCTATCTGCGCGAGCAAGTCGGTCTGCAAATCGAGATTTCCGAAGACGAGTTGCGAGCCAATTTTGTCGCGCATCCAGCCCGCCACGCCGTGCGCGGCGCGCACATCTTGCTCGACAGTCGCGATCGCGCCGATTCCATCTACGCGGAGATCGAATCTGGCCGGGCTACTTTTGAGGACATGGCGCGCAAGCACTCGCTGGACGAGGCGACGGCGGCCGAGGGGGGCCGGTTTGATTCGTACTATGCCTTCGACCGGGTCTCAGACCGAGTGTACGAGCGCGTGTTCTCGTTGGACGTAGGCGAGGTTAGCCAGCCCTTTCGCACGCCCCAAGGCTGGGAAATCGCCAAGGTAGTAGATAAGAAGTTGGTGCCTTTTGAGAAGTATCGCACGGTGATTCAGCGGGCGACTTTTCTCGAAAAAATCGAGAACTTGCGCAGCGATCACATCGATAAGCTGGTCGTCGAGAGCGGCTTGCGCCCGGTGGAGGAGCAGGTGCGGCGCTTTGTCGCGGCTTGGAACCAACAGCCTGGTGCGCCGCAGCTTGCGCCCGAGGAGTGGGCCGCTCCGCTTTACGAGTACGAGGGCGGCGTTATCACCGTGCAGCAGGGCAGCAACTTGTTGCACAATACGCGGCTGGGCCGCGCCCAAATCGACAGCGCCGTGCTCGACGACCGCATCCGCCGCCGTGGAGCACCTGACCTGCTGTTGGGCTTGGCGGCCGAGCGCGGCGGATACGCCGAGCGGCCCGAGGTGCAGGAGAAGGTGACAGCCGAAAAGGAGCGACTGCTGCTGCAAGGGCTGTGGGAAGAGCTGCTCGAAGACGCCTTAGCGGTGAGCGAAGAGGAAGCGCGCACCCACTACGAGGCGCATCCAGAGATGTTCTGGGCACCAGAGGAAATCATCGTCCAAGAAATCATGGTCGCCGACGAGTCGCTCGCCCAAGAGCTGCTGGAGCAAATTCGCAACGGGGCCGATATGGCCGCGTTGGCAACCAAGCACAGCATCCGCCGCGATGCGGACGAAAACGGCGGCCTCTACGCGCTGCGCGCATTTGAAAAGATCGTGTACAAGGAGCTGATGGACGCGGCCGTATCCGCGCCCGAAAGGGAGTTGCAAGGTCCGATTGAACTAGTCGATCCCTTGCCGGCTTCTCTGCGCGATCCTCAGCCTTTGGAACGGGCTTTTTCAATCTTCAAGGTCTTGCAGCGCCGGCCCAAGCGAGTGCAGGAATACAACTTGGTCCAACAGAAGGCCCACTACTTGGCCCGCCAAGAAAAACAGCAGCGCGAATTGCGCACCCTCAACTTGCAGTTGCGCGACAAATGGCGCGATACATGGGGCATTAACGACGACGCGCTCGAAAAGTACGCGCTGGTCAAGCCTTCATAAAAAGAAAACAGCGCCGCTTCCGTAAATTTTATTATACTATATCTATCTAGTATATCGGGAGAGTAAAACCATGAAACGTCTAGCGAATTTTTGGCTTTGGTTCCTTGCCGCAGCATCAGCTACGGCCGCGGCCGCGGACATTTCTTTGTGGCAGATCGGCGGCAGCGGCCTTCGCTGGGCCGATAGCGACTCGGCCCAGGTAATGATTGACTTTACCGGACCGAATAACTCGATCCAGCCAGTGCTGGTGAGTTCGGATACGACGGTCTTTCCTCTGCTCGAAAATTGGTCGCCGAAAAAGGCTCCGGACGAGCTAGGTTTTGTCGATGGTGAGCGGCCCCGCGCTTGGAAGGGTTGCTGCGGCACCTCATCGACGGTTGACAACGCGCTCAACCTCATCGACGGCAGCGGCAAGACGTACAATCCGGTCACCAGCAACAGCATTAACAGCGAGTACTACACCATTGACCTAGGGGTGCCAGTGCCGCTGTTCCGCTATGCCATGAGTACGCCGGACAAGGGGTTTTTCCGCTCGGACGGGACCCCGCTAGAAGAAGACTCCATCCCGGCCTTTGAGGTGTCGATAGCCCCAGACACCAACAACGATGTGCTGAACACGTCCAATCCCATTGGGGAAGTCATCGTCGAGGCGCGCGAGAACGTGGTCCCCAAGATAGCCGCGGATTTTCCCTTGCAATACGTGCGCTACGTGCGCTACAAGCGCAAGAATTCAATCCTCGACGAGGCGACGAATCAGTCGTCTGGGCATTCGGGCACGGCGCGCAAGGGAACGGTGGCCGAGTTTTTCCTCTGGGGAGAGGGCATTCCCAAGCGAGCCACGTACAAGACGCTCATTTTTGACCTCGGCACAGTCGTCAACTTCGGTCGGCTGTTCTGGAAGGCCACGCCCATGCGCCTAGTCAACGGCGTGGCCGAGGAAGCCCCAGACGCCAACGTGCAGATCGAGGTCGAAGCGCGCACTGGAATCGACTCAGATCCGGATATCTACTACGAGTTTACGGATATGGGGACGCGCGTCGTAGTTGAGCAAGCCCGCTATCAGGGCGTGCTGAAAAACCAGAGCGCGGCTGTTACGAATGCCGACGGGTTGGGCGGCACTCTGACCCTTTCTACTCGGCCTAAGCCGGGGCTCCGCGCTGGCATTGAGTACGACCAAGAAAACTGGACGTTCTGGTCTTTTCCGACCACTGAGTCCGATCAACCCCTCAACCTCAACCGAGGGTCGTATTTGCAGGTCAAGGTGGTGCTGCACAGCGAGCGATTCGACGAGTTTGTGCGCCTCGATTCTCTGTGGATAGAGACCTCGCCGATCTTGGCTAGCCGCGTCGTGGCCGAAGTGGCCGAGCTCGGCCAGCCTAACCCGGCGCGCGGTGTGGCCGAAGTTCCCTTGGGAGAGATGACGGACTTCGCCTACGACATCAAGGCGGAATTCGCGGCTGGTGAGGGGGGGTTTGACGCCCTGCGGATTAGCACGGGTAGCGCACAAACCGAGTTCAAAGGGCTGGAAGTAGATGGAGTCGCAACCGATCCGGCTGGGATAGAGCTTGTGGACGACGGCTTTGAGGTACAGTTGCCGCAGCGCATAAGCAGTGGATACAACCCGAACTTGCGGGTGACCTTTTCCGCCGAAGTCTTCGACTTTGCGCGCACCTTTGAAGGCGAGGTCTTCAACTCCGGTGGCACCGAGTTGCCGCAGCCGGTCGAAAGTGGGGACGTCAGCGATGCGATCGGCACCAATAGCCTGCGGGTCTTGGCTGCGAGCGCGGCCAATCCGCAATTAGTGCAAGATGTGCAGTTTTCCAGCGGCGTGATCACCCCCAACGGCGACGGGGTCAACGACGAGTTGGTCATTTCCTACTCGCTTTTTGCGCTGCCGCAATCGGTGCCAGTGCAATTGCAAGTGTTTTCGCTAGACGGTCGCCGGGTGGCTCAAGTCCAGCGCGGCCAGCAGGGGTCCGGCCCCCAGCAATTGCACTGGGATGGTCGCGACCAGCGCGGTGAGACGCTCGCCCCGGGCCTGTACCTTTTGGGTGTCGGCATTGAAGCCGAAGACAAGAGCGCCCTACAACTGCGACCCATCAACATCGCTTACTGAGGAAAGCACTCATGTACAATCGCGCCATCGCCTTAGTGATGATACTCGCCTGCTACGCGCACGCTGAGTTTCTCACCTTTGACAGCCAAGAGGCTTGGGAGGCCAACTGGTCGCTTAAGCCGCAGTTAAACGTCTTCACCCCAGAGGGGCACTTGGGGCTGATCAAGTTCCACAAAGACATCAACGCCGCGCTCGACGCCCATCTCTTCGTCCACCCGACCAATGAGCGCGGGGATGTGGCCGGCGGCATCTGGTCGGCGCTGAGTAACCCCAACGCCGCTCCCCGAATCATCGACGGGGATGCCGCCACCTTTTGGCAGCCAGCCGGCAGCGACCCGCTCGACAAGTGGATCGTGCAAATCGACCTGGGCCGCGCGGTACTGGCCAAAGAGATCCGCATCCACTTCCCCGATGAAGAGGGGGCCAAACCCTTCCGCCAGTTCAGTGTTTTCGCTTCTACAGGTGCCCACGTGGCGGCTTTAGAGGATGTATATCGCTTCGCGCCGATCTACCGCACGACTAAACCCAATTTGGATACGTATGTCAGCTTTGGGTTCAAACCGGCTGTGGAGGATACCACCCGCGCGGTGGAACAACTAAGCGCCGCCGGAGGCAGCGCGGACTTTACCGCTCCGGAGTTTACCGGCGATGCCAATACTGCCACCACGGGAGGCCGCAACAAGGTAGTGGCGACCGGTCAAGTGGATTCGCGGGTGGCCGCCAATTCGAGGTGGCAGATGATCCAGTTCATCCGCTTCCTCGTCGATGAACACCAACTCGACGGCGCGCTCGCCGAAATTGAGGTCATTTCTGTCGGCGACAACATCAGCCTTGGGGTCGAGGCAAAGGGTGGCACGTACATCAATGGCTCGCGGGCGACCGACCCCTTCTTTTGGCTCGACGGCAACCTCAATACGTACGGGGTCATCGAGGTGCATCAGCAGTTTACCGAGTCGCGCGGCACGGCCCTTGAAGGAGGCTTGTGGTGGCAGGTTGATTTGGGGGCGACCTACTGGGTTGACGATGCGTTCGTCTATTGGCAAAAGGCCGGCGAGCGTCTGGCCGACTTTCGCTTGGGTACCAACAACGCCGGCACGGGGTACACCTTTTTCTCTTCTGACGGCACCAAGACCCTGACCGGCGACATCGACTTTGATACGTGGATTTTTGAACCAGAGTGGACGAATAACCGCGAGCGGTACAAGCGGCACTATCGATACTTGTTCAACCCGCGCAAGGTGCGGCACATCTTCTGGCTGGCCCTGCACGACTTGGGCTGGCGCGCCCATCCCATGGAGCTACAGATGTTCTCCCCAGGCCACCCGGCCGAAGTCGTGATCCAATCGAACTTTTTGGACCTGAGCGCACTCGCTGGCGATGGGCAGCCCAAGGTGATCAAGGCCATCCACTACGACGCCGACCTGCCGCCCAATACTCAGATCGAACTGCGTTCCCGCTCGGGCAACGAGATGGGCGAGGTGTACACTTTTCACAACAAGATCGGCGAGGTAGTAACTGAGGAGAAGTGGAACAGCTCGCCCAAGGTACTGCGGGGCCGAGTGGATACCTCGGTCGTCGTCGGGGAGGCTTGGAGCGAGTGGAGCAACGTGTACAAGCTGTCGGGCGAGCCTTTTAAGTCGGATTCGCCGCGCAAGTTCGTACAATTAGAGTTGGTTATGAGCACGGAAGACCCCGCAGTGGCTCCCACGGTGCGCTCGGTCGAGCTGGAGTTCGTCGATGCGCTGGTTTACGAGGCGCACGGGTCGATTCTGCCGCGCCAAGCCAAGCCCAACGAGGATACCCGTTTCACCTATATGCTGTGGCCGTCCGTGACCGCGGATAACAAGGGTTTTGACCGCCTGCGCTTGGTTGTGCCCGACTTGGTGCGGGCCGATGAAGTCGAGGTGACAGTCGCTGGTCGGGTGGTTGCGCCGACGGCTATGAACATTGCCGCGGATTCGCTGCTGATCGACTTGCCGCAGGTAGTCCAAGGGGACTCCGTGCAGGTCGCCTTCACCACTCGGCTGGTGCGGAACGCCGCAGTCGTAGATGCCGATCTGGGCCTGAGCGATGCGCCCGGCCTGTGGCAGGACGTCGAGTCGGCCGAGCGCCGGTCCAACGTAGTGCTATTGCCCGAACTGGCCGATAGCGACCGCTTGATTGGCGACTTGCAGCTTTCGAGCCGAGTGCTCACGCCCAATGGCGATGGAGTCAACGACGCTGTGGAGTTGAGCTTTGTCGTCTTCAAGGCCCAAGATACGGTGCCCATGGTCGAGGTGCGCGATTTGGTCGGCCGGCCCGTGGCCCAATTGACGCCGGTCGTAGAGGGGCCGACCCGCCGCTTTACGTGGAATGGCCAAGATGCGGGCGGTGCCACCGTGCCTCCGGGCATCTATCTCTGGCGCATAGACGTAAACGCAGACTCAGGCGATGCCATTGAGTTGCGCGTCGTCGAGGTGGCCTACTAACCGGTTAGAGCGGTAGGATGCGGAGAAAACACGGGATTGGCTGCGTGCTCACGGCCCTGTTCATCTGCGGTGCGAGCCGTGCCGAAGAAATCCGCTTTGATACCCCAGCCGAGTGGGCGACTTGGGAAGTTCCAGTCGATATCGTTCAGTTTGCCGACGACGGCTCGCTGGAACTGAGGAAATTCCGCAAGCAGATCAACGCTACTCTCAATGCCCATCTCTTCACCCAGCCCACCCAGACTCGTGGCAAGGTTCAGGGGGGGATTTGGCAGGCTGGCTCCAATCAGACCGCGGCCCGGCGCATTATGGACGGCGATATAGAGACGGTGTGGCGGCCTAGTCAAGCCGACGACTTGGTCGATTGGGTGGTGACCATCGACTTGGGGCGGCCCGTGCTCGCCGAGCGTATTCGCTTGGTGTTTCCCGACCGCGCGGGCGCACGTCCTTGGCGGCAATTCAGCGTTTTTACGGCCAATGGTGCGCGCATTCAGGCTACGGACGACGTCTTCAAGTTCGACCAAGCCTTTCAGACGACCCAGCCCAATCAAGAGCAGATCGTCGATATCGAGCTGGTCGGCGAACGCGACGTAACGCGAGTCATCGACGAAAGCCTCGGGCTGGAACCAGCCGCGCTGAACACCTTCCGCATGGTGCGCTTTGTGCGCATACGCGCCGACGAAAAAAGTGCGGATGCGGCTTTGGCCGAAGTGGAGGTGATTGCCGCGGGCGACAACATAAGTCTCGGAGTCTTGGCGCGCGGCGGCAGCTTTGACAACGGACTTTTGGCGCGCGAGCCGCAGAACATGTTCGATGGCATCACCGACACGTACGGCAATATATTCACCGTTAAGACCAAGGGAGGCTGGCGCGAGAGCGGGGTGTGGTGGTCGGTGGATTTGGGGGCGCTGTTCTGGCTTGACGAGGCATTCATCTACTGGCAGAATCGCGGCGAGGGGCAGTCGAGCTTCCTGTTCGAGGGGTTGCAGGCTGGCACCGGCTACCAAATTCTCTTTTCCGATGGGCGGCGTACCATTGCCGGCGACATCGACTACACGCCGCTGATCTTAGAGCCAGCGCCGGTTAACGGCACTGAGCGGAATTTGCGTCACCATCGCTATGCGTTTGCGCCGCGCAAAATTCGCTACTTATTCTGGCATTCGCTGACCGATACCGGCTGGTTTTCCCACCCCATGGAGTTGATGCTGTTTTCGCCGGGCTACCCTGCACAGGTGGTGTTGCTCTCGGACTTTATCGACTTGGGCCAACTCGCCGGCGATGGTCGCGCCAAGGCCATCAAACGCTTGCGCTGGGAGGCGACCACGCCCGATCAGACGCGGTTGCAGGTGCGCTCGCGGTCGGGTAATACCCTGCAAGAGTTCTACAGGTTCTACGACAAAAAAGGCGAGGAAGTCACCGAGACGCGCTACGGCAGCCTGCCCAAGGTCATTCGAGGCCCCATCGACACTACGGTCGCCGTAGGAGCCGATTGGGGCGCGTGGAGCAACTTCTATCAGTTTTCCGGCGAGGCGTTTAAGTCGGAGACGCCGCGCCGCTTTATCCAATTGGAGTTGATTCTTTCCACCGAGGATCCCGATGTCGCACCGGTTTTGCACGCGCTGGCGCTGGATTTTGAGGATGCGTTGGTCGCACAGGCAGCCGGACAGATTGCACCGCGCCACGTCGTACCTAACGAGGCGACGCGGTTTACGTATGTGCTGCGGACGAGTACCACGGAGGGCGACTCAGGGTTTGACCGGCTGCGTTTTTCTACGCCGAGCATTGTGGATGCAGCAGATGTGCGGCTTTGGATCGGTGGTGAGGTGCGCGAGCCGAGCGGAGTGAGGGTGGTGGGGGATTCGTTGCTGTTTGTCGATTTACCGGAGGTGGTGCGGACGGATTCTGTCGCCGTGGAGTTTACCACGAAGGTGCTGCACAATGCCACGGTCTTTGCCGCCGACTTAGGGCAAGAAGCGCGTCCCGATCTGTGGCAGTCGGTCGAGGCGGCCGAGCGGCAAGCGAACTTGGTATTTTTGCCGGATCTACCCGGCAGTGAGCGACTGATCGGCGATTTGCAGGTTGTGCCGCCGGTGTTTTCGCCCAACGGCGATGGGATTAACGACCGCGTGCAGATTCGCTTTGCGCTGTTCAAGGCGGTGGATACGTCTCCGAGCGTGCGCATTTTCGACTTGGCGGGTCGGGAGGTGGCAGCTCTTGTGTCGTCGGGTGGGGATGTATTGCAGTCGTTTAGCTGGGGTGGGTTGGACGCGTCGGGCGCCCGGGTGGCACCGGGCGTATACGTGTGCCGCATTGCTGCGGGTGCCGATGCGGGGCAGGGGGAAATAATACGCACCGTAGCCGTAGCCTATTGAGGTGGGTACAGCGGTATGATGCAGAGAAAACACAGGGTTTGCCATTTGCTCTTGGGGCTGTTCATCTGCGGTGTGAGCCGGGCCGAGGAGGTCCGCTTCGACACTCCGGCGGCGTGGGAGACTTGGGATATTCCGGTGGATATCGTCCAGTTTGCCGACGATGGCTCGCTGAAGCTGAAGAAATTTCGCAAGCAGATCAATGCCGTCCTCGACGCCCACCTGTTCACCCATCCTTCTAAGAAGCGCGGCGAGGTCCAAGGCGGAATATGGCGCGTCGGCAGCAATGAGGAGGACGCGCCCAAGCTCATAGATGGCGATCCGGCGACCTATTGGCAGCCCGATGTAGCAGACCAGCTCGTCGATTGGTCGGTCGATATCGACTTGGGTCGGCCGGTGCTGGCGCGGGAGATCAAGCTGATATTCCCCGACGAAGAGGGCGCTCGGCCTTTGCGGCAATTTAGCGTCTTTATCACTCAGGGGGCCCGGATCCAAGCCCAAGATGATGTATTCCGCTATCGCAAAATTTTCCAGACGACCAAGCCCAACACCGAGACTACCATTGCGCTCCCACTGTGGGGCACTGCGCTAGATACCGCACGGGTGCTCGACGCGGATAGAAGAGTTGATTTGCATGCCGAACAGGACTTCCAAATGGTGCGGCTGATCCGCGTCGTCGCCGATGAAAAGAGCAGCGACGCCGCCCTAGCCGAAATCGAGGTGTTGGCGCAAGGAGACAACGTCAGCTTGGGTACCTTGGAGCGAGGCGGGCGCTTTGAACACGGCTTGCTGGCGCGCGAGCCGCAGAACATGTTCGACGGCAATATGGACACCTTCGGCAATATACTCACCTCGGGGGGGACCAAGGGCGGCTGGCGCGAGGGCGGGCTGTGGTGGCAGGTGGATTTGGGGGCGCTGTTCTGGATCGATGAGCTATTTATATATTTTAAGACTCGAGGTGAGGGCACGTCGAGTTTCTTGTTTGAACGCCTGCATCACGGGCGCGGCTATAACATCTTGTTCTCGGATGGACGGCTCACTACTGGCGGGGATTTGGATTTGACTTTTCTGCTGCGCGAGGACATGGCCATTGACGCGGCGTTAGCATCCGCACGGCAGGTCCGCCACATTCGCTATCTTTTTCAACCGCGCAAGATGCGCTACATCTTCTGGCACGGCCACGAGGACCAAGGTTGGTTTTCGCATCCAATGGAGTTTATGATCTTTTCGCCGGGCTATCCGGCCCAGGTGATGTTGCGCTCGGACTTTATCGATCTCGGCCAACTCGCTGGCGATGGCCGTGCCAAGGCCATAAAGCGCTTGCGCTGGGAGGCGACAATGCCAGATCAGACGCAGTTGCAGGTGCGCTCGCGGTCGGGCAACACCCTGCAAGAGCTATACACGTTCTACGACAAAAAGGGCGAGGAAGTCACCGAGACGCGCTACGGCAGCTTGCCCAAAGTCATCCGCGGCCCCATCGACACCTTGGTCGTCGTGGGAGCCGATTGGGGTGCGTGGAGCAACTTCTACCAGTTTTCCGGCGAGGCGTTTAAGTCGGAGACGCCGCGCCGTTTTATCCAGTTGGAGTTGATTCTTTCCACCGAGGATCCGGCTGTGGCTCCAGTGCTGCACGCGCTGGCGCTGGATTTTGAGGATGCGTTGGTCGCCCAAGCGGCTGGGCAAGTTATGCCGCGTCACGCCGTGCCCAACGAGACGACGCAGTTCACATACACATTGTGGACGAACGCGGCCGAAGGCGACTCGGGCTTTGATCGGTTGCGTTTTTCCACGCCGAGCGCAGTAGATGTAGCGGACGTGCGGCTGCGGGTCGGTGGTGAGGTGCGAGAACCGCACGCGGTGCGCGTGGTGGGAGACTCGCTATTATTCGTCGATTTGCCGGAGGTGGTGCGGACGGATTCGATAGCCGTGGAGTTTACCACGAAGGTGCTGCGGAATGCCACGGTCTTCGCCGCCGACTTAGGGCAGGAAGCGCGTCCCGATCTGTGGCAGTCGGTCGAGGCGGCTGAGCGGCAAGCGAACTTGGTATTTTTGCCGGATTTACCCGGCAGTGAGCGACTGATCGGCGATTTGCAGGTTGCACCGTCGGTGTTTTCACCCAACGGCGATGGGATCAACGACCGCGTGCAGATTCGCTTTGCGCTGTTCAAGGCGGTGGATGCGTCTCCGAGCGTGCGTATCTTCGACTTGGCGGGTCGGGAAGTGGCGGCTCTTGTGTCGTCTGGTGGGGATGTGTTGCAGTCGTTTAGCTGGGGAGGATTGGATGCATCGGGTGAACGGGTGGTGCCTGGGGTTTACGTGTGCCACATAGACGCGGGAGCCGATGCGGGGCAGGGAGAAGTAATACGCACCCTAGCCGTAGCCTATTGAGGAATGCCATGACTGTAGCTCCAGCCGTGTACCGCGATCAAAAGTGGATCATCTCGCCCTTTGGCGACCTGTTCTTTTTTATTGGTACGCCACTTTTGTGCTTGGTGACCATGCTGCCATTGCGGGCCGTGTTCGATTCGCAGACCATCGCCTTCTACGCGCTGGCGCTATTTGCCACCGGCCATCACCTGCCCGGCTTTATGCGCGCATACGGCGATCCAGAGCTATTTAGCACCTTCAAGGAGAAGTTCCTCGTCGCGCCTGTGGTCGTACTCATCGTGACGGCGCTGGCGCAATTCAATACCCTGCACGGGCTTTTTCTGATGGTGCTAGTGTGGGAAATCTGGCACCTTTTTATGCAACACTACGGCATCATGCGAATCTACGATGCCAAAAACAAGATCTTCTCCAAGCTCAATTCCCGGCTTGACTGGCTGCTGACCTTGTGTGCCTTTGCAACGGTGGTCATCTATAGCCCTGAATACTTCCACCGCATCCTCGACCACAACCAGCGGGTCGGCGTACCCTTCCTGTCGGCCGAATTGACGTTCCTGCTCAAAAAGGTGCTGTTCTACGTTACGATGGCTGTGCTGGCGGCGTACTTGGCCAATATCGTCCGACGATCGATTACCGGTCAGAAGATAAGCCTACCCAAGATCGCGGTGATGGCGACCACGGTGTTTATCATCTACTACGGCTGGATACACATCAACGACCTCGTCATCGGGTACGCGGCCTTTGCCGTTTTTCACGATATCCAGTACTTCGCCATCGTCTGGATCTACAACAACAACCTCGTCAAAAGGCAGGAGCGGACTACCAAGCTCCTGCGCACCTTTTTCACTACGCGCACCCTGCCGATACTGATCGCGTACGTGCTGGTTTGCTTTGCCTACGGCAGCATCAACATGATGGAGGGCTTTCTCAAGTCCGAGCAGGCGATCAAAATGGTCGAGATCTTCGTCATCACCTCGACGCTTTTGCACTACTATTTCGACGGGTTCATCTGGAAAATCCGCGACCGCAAAAATCAAGCCAATCTGGGGATCAATGCCGAGGAAGGATCCAACCGCATTGGATTGCAGACATTGCCGAGCGGCTTGGTCTCGTACTTCCGCGAGACTGGCCGACAGTTGGCCTATTTCGCGGTGCCGGTGGTGGCGCTCTCGCTTTTCCAGTTTTACTGGACGGCCGACGAGGCCGAGGCGCGGGAGAAGATGGTCGAATTGTTCCCGGACTTGGCCGGTGCCCACAACAACCTCGGCGTCTTCTATGCGCGGCAGGGCGATTGGGAAAGGGCCGCCGGAGAGTATCAGCGGGCGCTAGAGCTAGATGAAGGGGCCTATGAGGCACACAAGAACCTTGGCCTACTCTACGCGCGGGAGGGCGATTGGAAAAAGGCGCATATTCACTACCAGCAGGCGATAGACCACAAGCCGCGCTATGTCGAGGCGCTCAACGCGCAGGGGTTGGTCTTTTTGCAGCGGGGCGAGTTCGCCAAGGCCGAGGAACGCTTCCGCGAGGCCCTCGACGAGTTCGACTACGCCCCGGCGTACAACAATCTCGGTACGGCCTATTTGCAGATGGGAGATTTCCCGCAGGCGATCTCCGCCTACGAAAAAGCTGTCGCGCTCAACCGGACCGACGCTTCGCATCACTTCAACTTGGGGTTGGCCTTGCAGAAAGTCGGAGAGAACGAGCAGGCGGTTGCCGCGTTTGCCTCGGCGCTCTCTTTGGAGCCACGCCATGTCAAAGCCTATTTGAGCATGGCGCTTTCCTACCAGCGGCTGGGCCACATTGCCGAGGCGCGGCAGGCGTTGCAGCAGTTGTTGGCTGTGGACCCGAATCACGCCACGGCGGCGAGGCTATTGGCCCGGTTGTAAGTCGCTCCGCGCTAGTGGCTATGTGCTCCCTGTCCTTCGGTAGCTAGCGAGAGAGGATCGACGGCCAAGCGCTCCAAGGTCGTGGCGTCTTCGCGAACTCGGTACACTCCATTGATCGGTACGTCTGTAAAGGTTTGCACTGTGCCCGACGGCCAGTGTAAAGTCAGCGCGTCGAGGACCTCAGCTTTTCCCAGCCCGATCTCCTGTTGTAAGGTCGAAGCCCCAAAACTCGCGCCTGTGCCGGCGAGGACGTGGGTCGTCCGCGTTCCCACACGAGCTTGAATCCGCGTCCCGATCCCGGCTCGATTCGACTTGGTTCCCGCTAGTTTGAGGGTGATCCAATGGTTGCCGTGTCCGGGGTTTTCAAAGAGCACATTAGTGTACACGTCTCCCGAATAGGCTCCGCCGACCACTGCGTAGATGTCCTGATCGCCGTCGTTGTCGATATCGCCGAAGGCCACGCCGTGCCCTTTTTGCAGGTGTCCGAAGCCACCGGAGGTAGTTACATCTTCAAAGCGCTGCCCCGCGGCGTTGCGGAACATGCGGTTGGGCATCAGCGAACGGTAGTCGGGGTCGCCGGTGCCAGCGTAGAAATCGAGCCAGCCGTCGTTGTCGAGGTCGCCGAAGTTGCAGCCCATCGTATAGAGGACCTTGTCGCTGTGGGTCTGGCGGGCCACGTCGGCGAAGGTGCCGTCGCCTTGGTTGCGGTAGAGGCGAGGCGGCTCGCCCTTGTGCGGCAGGCCCATGTAGTCGGCGGCCACATCGCCGGCGTCGGCCTTGTAGCCGGAGACGAATAGGTCGAGGAAACCGTCGTTGTCGTAGTCCCAAAACCACACTGGGAAGCTGAACGTCGGCTGGCTCACGCCAGCGCGGGCGGTTATATCGGAGAAACGCCAGCGGCCGTTGGCGTCTGGGCCATCGTTGTGGAAGAGCAGGTTGGGCTGTCCGAGGCGGGAGATGTAGAGATCGGGCCGGCGGTCGTTATCAATATCGCCCCAAGCCACCCCTTTGACGAAGCCCTCGACGTCCAAGCCGACTTCTGCCGCCACATCAACAAAGGTTCCGTCGCCTTGATTGCGGAACAGCTCACAGGGATGATGCTCTTCGGCGGATGACTCGTTGCCCACGAATAGGTCGAGCCAGCCGTCGTTGTCAAAGTCGGCCCAAGCTGCGGTCTGCGTGGGGTGCAACGTGAGCAGCCCCGCCGCCTCGGTTACATCGGCGAAGGTGCCGTCGCCTTGGTTGCGCAATAGCGAGTTGGGATGGAGGCCGTCGGCACCAAACCAGCCGCCGCGCAGGACTAGCACATCGGCAAAGCCGTCGTTGTCAAAGTCCGTCTGCACGGCGTTGAGGCCGCCGACTAGGCCGGTCAAACCGGCGGCGGCAGTGCGATCGGCGAAGGTTCCGTCGCCTTGGTTGCGGAAGTAGCGCAGGGGATCGTCGAGGCCCCAAGAAGTGGCGATGATGTCGAGGAAGCCATCGTTGTCAAAATCTTCCATAATGCCGCCTCCGGCCAAGCCGAGGACATTCAACCCTAGGGCGGCAGCCCGGTCGGGGAAGTGGCCAATATCGGCGTCAGCGACGAAGACTTCTGGGGGAATGAGATGGGCGGCTGGCACTTGGTGTGGATACTCGCCCACGGTCATATAGGCGATGTTGAGCAGCCAGCGCGAGGTCAGGTCGTAGGGCGTTTTTTTCAAGATTGTGCGGTAGTAGGCGATGGCCGCACGCGATCCATCTTGTAGCTTGTGGACCCCTTCGGCTGCGATGGGTAGCAGGCAGGACGCGAGGTTGTGGTCGTCGATGCAGTTTTGCTGCTCGCCGAGACGCAAGTAGGCGAGGGCGATCATCTCTTCGAGGCTCGGCCGGGTGCGGAAGCGGTGGGCATCGGCTTGCTCGCGCACCTGCTCGAACAGGGTGGCTGCCTCGGCAGATGCGCCGGCGCGCAGCAACTCTTTGGCTAGTTCGACTTGTTGGCTGAGCTGTTGCACGGGGTCGTCTAGTGCGGGCTGACGGCGCAGCCAGTCAACGCGGTGCTGGCTCAAATAGATGTTGTCCTCGGCGTTGGCATCAGCGGCGAGGGCGGCAAGTTGCTCGGCCATGTGCTGAGTGCCGGGAGTCTGGTAGGGATCGGCAGCGCAACCTGCTAGAGCGAGAGCCAAAAGGACGATGGCGCAGGGGTTCATAAGGGTATAGGTATGGAAGATTAGACGACTTTTATTTGAGCAAGGTTAGTTGTTTGGTGGCTAAATAGTCTCCGGCTCGCAAGCTGTAGAAATAGGGGCCGCTGGCGACTGTGTGGCCGGCGTCGTTGCGCCCGTTCCATTGGGTGCGGTAGCGTCCAGCGGCGAGATGCCGTGCGACCAAGGTGCGGATCTTTTGGCCAATGGCGTCGTAGATATTCAATTCGACGGCGGTCGGGGCCGCTAGTTGGAATTCGATGGTCGTGGCCGCATTGAAGGGGTTGGGATAGTTCTGGTCGAGGGCAAAGGCGGTCGGTGTGGTTTCTTCGGCAGCGGCTACCGCCGTCGAGGTACCCATGCTGGCGATCCATGCCGCGATGAGGTCGGTTCCGCGCTCGTCGATGATTGAGGAAGCCAGCGGCGGCATGCGAAAGGTACCCATCGTCAGCATCCGCAGATAGAGCGTGGAAAGCTGCGGTTCTCCAGGAGAGAGGATGAGGGCCTCTGGCTCGCCTATATCGCCGAGTGTGGGGAAAGCCCCGACCGTATTGGTTTGAGCCAAGGGCGTGTCGTAGCGCAGGTCGATGATGGTGCGGCTGACGCTCTCGGGCCGATGGCACGGGGCGCAGTTGACTTCGAGGTACGAGCGGGCGCGCTGGTCGAGCGGGAGGCTGGAGTCGAAAGGGTTGGGCAGGTGGGGTAAGGAAGACAGGTCGGCTGGTAACTCCTCGGTGAAAAGACCCTGTTGGGCAAGGGAATGCAACTGGACTTCGGCGAGCTCAGTCGAGTCGTTTTGCTCTGCGTCCGAGTGGAGCTGGGCCGTGTGGACGCCGAGGACGTAGCCCGCGCCCTTGGTGTGGCAGACCTCGCAGTCTTGGCGCGCGGGGAGGTAGTACTCTTGCAAGAAAAAGCCCACCGGATCTTGGGGGTCGTCAATCACGTACGTAACGGTCGTGCTGTCGGCGAGCAAGGTGGCATCGGTGCCGGCTTCGTTCCACAGGTAGCTATAACCGTCCCAACCCGGAGTACCTACGCGCTTGATGAGGAAGCGCGTCTCGATGATGCGCCGGCTGGCCGGGTCGCCGCGCACCAAGTCGAGGTAAAAGTTTTTGATCAGGAGGGTTTCGTCGGGAAAGCCCCAAGGCCCGCGGCTGGCAAAGGCAATGCGCTCGCCGGGGGGCAGGCGAATGAACCGCGTTTTTGTGGCTCCGTCCGACCAAAACGGCGCATTGACTTCGTACGGCACCACGCCGGCCGCGGGCGTTTGCGCGTTGAGGTCGCTGAAAACCTGCGCGGCGGCCAAGCTCGCAGGTGGGAACTCCTCCGTGGGCGGCAGGACGATTTCCCACAGCCCGCGCTCGCCGCTCCATTCGATCACATAGAGGCGATTGCCGATGATCTCCGCGTCAATAGGGTTGGAAAATCCGCCGACGATGCGGGTGACGTGAGCTTCGTAATTGTCGCCGACTTTTGCTAAGTCGAGATGCAACAGGTCTTGGCTGGGGTCATTAAATGGTCCGTTGACGCTGTCGCCGTTGGGGTCGCCCCGAGTCCAACTGAGCGTGAAGCCGTCGCCTTGGAATGGTTCGGCGAGGGCATGGTCCACGTCGAATACTAGTCCGAGCGGCGAGCGGTGTGCGGTGAAGGTGCCGAAGCGCACGCCTTCTTCACTGGCGTCCTTGATGCGGCCGTCGGCGGGGTCGCGGTAGGCGTCGGCGTCTGGCCCGAGATTGATTACCGGATCGGTGAAATCGCGCGGTGGCGGTGGGTATGTGGGATCGTTGTGGTAATAGCCTTCGCGCACGGCTGTGGAGCGGGGGGAGAGGAGGAAGTCGGTGGCCGGGTCGTAGTCGGGAAATTGCTGCGGGGTGTCGTCGAGACCCATGCGCCAGGGGAAGCCGTAGTGATGTCCTTGGCGCAGCCAATTGAGTTCCTCCGGCATGTCGCGGCCGGGTCCATTTTCCGTGGTGAAAAGGTCGCCGTTGGGGGCGAAGGCAAAGTCGTAGGCATTGCGCAGGCCCTCGGCAAATAGGAGTCCTTGGTCGAGCAGGGCATAGCGGCTGTTGGGCAGTACGAGGTCGCGGGCATTGGTCGGGACGCGCAAAATTATGGCCGTGAGCGCGGTTTCGCGCAGCCCGGGGAAGTGCCCATCGCCGTCTTGGATCTCGCCGTGATCGGTGCGCGAGCCGCTGTTGATAAAAAGCGAGCGATTGTCGGGGCTGACGATTAACGCGTTGACCTCGTGGTTGTAGATGCAGTCGCACCGCTCATAAGGTTCGGTTTCCGCGAGGGTGAACCAGATGCGCTCGCCACTGCTTGGATCAACTTCGCCCTTGGTGATGGTGGCGATGTTGTAGATGGACAGGTCGATGCGTTTGAGGACGTAAAAGGTGCCGGCTTCGTCGATAAACAGGGCGCTGGGGCGGATGAAGCCGTGATCAGTGGCCGTGTACGCCGTGCCCTCAGGCAAGAGGGTGATGTCGCCGTTGGTCTTGAGGACGTAGCGGTTGGCGGTCGTGGGATCGCGGCCAAATATGGAGGCGGCGAGAATGTCGTCGATGGGAACCTCGGCGGGCAGGTTGTCCGGGTCGAGCTGTTCCCACTGCCGCTCGTCGGTATCGGCGTCGAGCAAAATGCCTCGGGCGAGGGCGAATTGGCCGCTGTTGCGGGGGCCGTGGCGATTGGACGCAAGATAAAACGAGCCATCCGGTCCGATGGCAAAGCCCGTGAAGCCGCTGCTGATGCCGTGGTCGCGGTGGGAGTACGTTGGGACGCGCCTAGCCGCTGTTAGGTCTATGCGTTCAATCGCGCCGTCCTGCCGCAAGATATAGAGCGCGTCGTCGCGCGGATCTTTGGCGATGCGGATGGTGCCTTGGGAGACGTTGAGGATACGGCTAATTTCAATGTCGGAGCGGGTCGCTTGCGGATCGGCGTACGCAGTGGAGCAAAAGGCAGCGAGCGCGACAAGCGAGAGACAACGGACCAGCATGGAGTTCCTCAGCGCAACTCACTTGAGTAGCATGAGTTGCCGGGTGGCGACAAAGTCGCCGGCCAATAGCTGGTATAGATACGCGCCGCTGGCCACTGGCTCACCTCGCTCGTTGTGGCCGTCCCATTGCAGGTGGTGATGCCCGGCGGGCAGGGAATCGCTGATGAGGGTGCGCACGCGCTGGCCGCTGATGTTGTAAATGGACAATTCGACCTGGGACGGAAGGGCGAGTTGGAAGGTAATGGTGGTGCTGGCGTTAAAGGGATTGGGGAAATTCTGCGCCAGCGCAAACTCCTCGGGTACAATGCCTTCGGCCTCGGCAACTGACGTTTCGATTGTAGCCTGTGGTAAGACGATTTCCCACAGCCCGCGCCCGCCGCCCCACTCGATGACGTAAATGCGATTGCCGATTATTTCCGCGTCAATGGGGTTGGAAAACCCGCCGACGATGCGGGTGACGTGCGCCTCGTAGTTGTCGCCGACTTTGGCTAAGTCGAGGTGTAGCAGGTCTTCACTGGGGTCGTTGAACGGACCGGCAACATTATCACCGTTGGGATCGCCCTCGGTCCAGCTAAGCACGAAGCCGTCGCCTTGGAACGGCTCGGCGAGCGCATGGTCCACGTCGAATACCAATCCGAGCGGCGAGCGATGCGCGGTGAAGGTGCCGAAGCGTACGCCCTCCTCGCTGGCATCCTTGAGGTGGCCGTCGGCTGGATCGCGGTAGGCGTCGGCGTCCGGTCCGAGGTTGATCACTGGTTCGGTGAAGTCGCGCGGTGGTGGAGGGTACGTGGGATCGTTGTGGTAATAGCCTTCGCGCACGGCCGTGAATCGGGCGGGAAGGAGGAAGTCGCTAGCTGGATCGTAGTCGGGAAATTGCTGCGGGGTGTCTTCGAGACCCATGCGCCAGGGGAAGCCGTAGTGATGGCCTTCGCGCAGCCAGTTGAGTTCCTCGGCCATATCGCGGTCGGGTCCGTTTTCCGTAGCGAATAGATCGCCGTTGGGGGCGAAGGCGAGGTCGTAGGCATTGCGCAAGCCCTCGGCAAAGAGGAAGCCTTGGGCGCGGAGGGCGTCGCGGTTGTTGGGCAGCACGAGGTCGCGAGCATCCGTCGGGACGCGCAAGACGATAGCCGTGAGCGCGGTTTCGCGCAGGTCGGGAAACTGCCTGTTGCCATCTTGTATTTCGCCGTGATCGGTGCGCGAGCCGCTGTTGATAAAGAGCGAGCGATTATCTGGGCTGACGACTAGCCCGTTGACTTCGTGGTTAAAGATGCAGTCGCACCGCTCGTAGGGTGCGGTTTCCGCGAGTGTAAACCAAGTGCGCTCTCCATTGCTCGGATCGACTTCGCCCTTGGTGATGGTGGCGATGTTGTAGCTGGATAGGTCGATGCGTTTGAGAACGTAAAAGGTGCCGTCGGCGTCGATAAACAGGGCACTGGGGCGACTGAAGCCGTGGTCGGCGGCCGTGTACACTGTGCCCGACGGCACGAGGGTGATGTCGCCGTTGGTCTTGAGTGCGTAGCGGGTGTCGGTCGTGGGATCGCGGCCGAGGCTGGTGGCTGCGAGGATGTCGGAGATGGGAACGTCGGCGGGCAGGTTGTCCGGGTCGAGTTGTTCCCATTGCCGTTCGCCGGTGTCGGCGTCGAGCAAAATACCTCGGGCAAGGACAAATTGGCCGCTGTCGCGCGGGCCGCGGCGATTGGACGCAAGGTAAAACGAGCCATCCGGCCCGATGACAAAGCCCGTGAAGCCGCTGCGGATGCCGTGATCGTCTCTGGAATATGAGGACGTGTGCTCGGCTGCCGCTAGGTCGATGCGGTCAATCGCGCCGTCTTGCCGCAAGGTGTAGAGTTCGTTGTTGCGCGGATCCTTGGCGATGCGGAGCGTGCCTCGGGGGGCGTTGAGGATGTGGCTGATTTCGATGTCGGAGCGGGTGGCTTGTGGGTCGGCATAGGCGGTGGAGCAAAGGACTACGAGGACGGCGAATGAAAAGCAACGGGCGAACATGGGGTCCTTTCGGAGAGGGAGAATGGGTAAGAATGAACGCAATTAATACACAGCGTCGTCGATGCGGTCGCCAAAGAGGGTGTGCGAGGTGGTGCGGGCGATGCGGATGGCTACGAGTTCGTTGCTCGCTGTCGGTTGTGGGAAAATCGCCGTCTTGCCCTGTGGGGTGCGGCCGTAGTAACGGGGCTGGCCGTCGGGAGCTGGCCGCTTGGACGGGCCTTCGACGAGGACCTCGACTGTGCGGCCAACTTGCTGCTGGTTGATCTGGCGCGAGATTCCCTCTTGCAAGGCGATGATGTGCTGGAGGCGCTCTCCCTTGACGGTTTCGGGGATGTCGTCGGGCAGCTTCTTGTGGGCGTACGTGCCTTCTCGCTCTGAGTACTTAAACATGAAAGCCGAGTCGTAGCGGATCTCTTCCATTAGATCGCAGGTCTGGCGGAAGTCTGCGTCGGTCTCGCCGCAAAAGCCGGTGATGATGTCGGTCGTCAGGGCCAAGTCCGGCAGGGCGGCACGCAGCTTGTGTACGAGCTGTCGGTATTGATCGACTGTGTACCCGCGACGCATACGGGCGAGTTGCTCATCCGAGCCGCTCTGGACCGGCAGGTGCAGGCTCGGGCACACCGGGCCGACCTCGGCCATGGCGTCGATTACGCGGTCGGTAAAATCGACCGGATAGGGCGAGGTGAAACGCACTCGCTCAATGCCTTCGACTTGGCCGACCTGCCGCAATAGATCGGCGAAATCCACGTTGCCGGTGCGGTAGGAATTAACGGTTTGGCCGAGTAAGGTAACTTCCTTAAACCCCTCGGCGGCAATGTGTTGGACTTGGCGTACGATCTCATCGGCGGACACGCTGCGCTCCCGGCCACGCACAAAGGGCACAATGCAAAAGGTGCAGAACTTGTCGCACCCGCGGATGATGGTGACCCAAGCATTCGTACCGGTTGTGCGCTGGGGATGGACGCCGCTGTAGTTTTCGGAGCGGTCGAGCCGCACGTCTAGGAGCGCGTCGTCGCTGGATTGGGCGAGAAGCTGGGGCAGGCGGCGGTAGGAATCCGGCCCCATGACCAAATCGACGAAAGGAGCGCGGTCCGGCAGGGTCTTGCTCAGGTGCTGGGCCATGCAGCCGAGGATGCCCAAAGTGAGGTTAGGCCGGTGGGCGCGGAGGCCGTTGAGCTGGCTGACGCGGCCAATGACCCGCTCTTCGGCGTGCTCGCGCACCGCGCAGGTGTTGAGCAGGATGATGTCGGCCTGCTCAGCGCGTTCCGTAATCTGGAATCCGGCGTCGGCGAGGATGCTGGCCACCAACTCGCTGTCGGCCACGTTCATCTGGCAGCCGTAGGTCTCGATGTACACGCGGCGGCCCGCCGGACCGGGCCGCGTAGCCACGGGCTGGTATTCGGTCGCTTCAAGGAGAGGCAAGTTCATTGGCGCACTCCAAAAGCTAGCTCTTCGCGGGCTTGCTCGATTTGCACTTCTACAAACTCGTTGGGCGCAGCCGGACCGGCGAAGAGGACCTTGACGTAGTTATCGCTCAAGCCGACTTGCAGGCCGGTGGCTGAGTCTGAACGCCCCTCGGCGAGGACTTGGAGCGAGTGGCCGACAAAGCGCTGGTGGAAGGCGAATCGCTTGGCCGCACTGAGGGCGATAAGCGCTTGGGAGCGCTCCTTTTTGACGGCGGCTTCTTGGTGCTCGGGCAGGCGCTCGGCCGGGGTGTTTTCGCGCTGGGAGTACGGAAAGACGTGGAGATACGTCAACGGCAGGTCGGCTAACAGGGCGCGGGTCTGGGCAAAATGCGCGTCGGTTTCCCCGGGGAAGCCGACCATGACGTCGGCACCGATGGCGCAATCGGGGATGCGGCTGGCGATTCGCTCGATCCGCTCGGCGTAATAGGCGCGGGTGTAGCGCCTCCCCATGCGCTTGAGAATGTGGTCGTCGCCGCTTTGCAAAGGCACGTGGAAGTGGCGGCAGATCGCCGAGGAAGCTGCGGCTTGGTCAATCAGCGCATCGGTGACGTAACCCGGCTCAATGGAGTTGAGGCGAATACGCTCCAAACCGTCGATTTGCTCCAGCGCGGCGAGCAGCTCGACGAGGGCCTCGGGCTGGCCTTGGTCGAATCCGTAGCGGCCCGTATGGACGCCAGTCAGGGCAAGCTCGCGGTAGCCGGTTGCGACCATGCGCTGGGCTTGGGCTACTACTTCGGCGGCCGGGCGGCTTGCGCTGTGCCCGCGCACCGCTGGGATGATGCAATAGGTGCAGTGTTCGTCGCAGCCGTCTTGGATTTGCAGGCTGCCGCGCGTGCGGCCTTGGGGCACTGAGCCGTCAATGGCGAGAAATTGCTCGGTGCGTGGCCTCGTCGTCGAGGGCGCGGGGATTTCAGCACCCGCTAGATGCCCTTCGAGTAGCTCGACGAGTTGGGCCTTCTGGCCGTTGCCCACGACCAAGTCAGCACCGGCCGCGATGAGGTCTGTTGGTCGCCGCTGGGCATAGCAGCCGGTGGCGACGACTTCTGCGCTTGGATTGCGCCGCCGGGCGCGGCGCACGGCCTTGCGCGAGTCCGCATCGCCCGCGCCGGTGACCGTACAGGTATTGACCACGTACACGTCGGCCTCAGCGCCGAAGGGCACGACTGAATAGCCGCGTTCGGTCAGGCGGTGGGCGAGGGCTTCTACTTCGTAGGCATTGAGCTTGCAGCCCACGTTTTGCAGGGCCACGCGTGCATTTGCATTTGCGGATGTTGGAGTGCCCATAAGTCCGTCAAGGAAAACGAGATAGACTATAAAACTTAAAGGTTGGCCCTCTCTGGGGCAATGGGCGGTTCAGGCGGGTTCGAGCTGGGCGTACGCAACGGCGATGCGTTTGATCCGCGCCCCAAAGCGGATGGAGAGTTTCATCTTTTCGCCCTGCCCTTCGCGGCTGACGATCTGGCCGCACCCCCATTGGGGGTGGCGCACCCACTGGCCAACGGCGAGGAAGTCGTCTTGATCGACAAACTCGTCGAAGCCAGACGACTGCTCGGAGTCCCACTCGTAGTGGACGCCTTGGGCAGCCGGAGGCTTTTTGCGGCGCGGTGGTTCGACGCGCTGCCGCGAGCGGTCAAAGCCGCGGTCCAATTCGTAATTTTGGGTTGTCAACTCGGCGGGGACTTCGCTTAAAAACCGCGAGGGTTCGGTTGAGAGCAGCGAGCCGTACGCATAGCGGCGCAGGGCATAGGTGAGGCTGAGCTGTTCTTGCGCACGGGTCATGCCCACGTAGCAGAGCCGACGCTCCTCTTCGATGGCTTGGGGATCGCCGACGGCTCTCGCCGTGGGAAAGAGGTTTTCTTCGAGACCGCAGACAAAGACCAAGGGGAACTCTAAACCCTTGGCACCGTGCAGGGTCATCAAGGTAATGGCGTTGCCATCGTTGTCGCTTTCGTCCGCCGAGGTCAGCAGGGACTTTTCTTCGAGATAAGTCGCTAACGTCGAGTCTGGGTTCTCGTCGGCGTATTCGGTCATTTCGGCTAGTAACTGGTCGAGGTTCTGTAAACGAGCCTCGGCTTCTGGAGTGTTTTCGGTCGCGAGCATGGCGCGGTATCCACTCTTTTCGACGACGGCAAAGCCCAGTTCGGGCAGGGAGAGTGCATCAGTGGCTGTCGTTAGCTCGCCGATTAGGTCTGCGAAGCCTGTGAGGCTCTTTTGCGCGCGGCCGCTGAGGTTGGGTACGTCGTCGAGGTGCTCAAGTGCAGTGGAGAGGCCCCAGCCTTGGGCTTGGGCAAAAGCTTGCAGGCGATTGAGGGAGGTGTCGCCAATGCCGCGACGGGGCGTATTGATGATGCGGCGCAGGGCAATGTCGTCGGCCGGGTTGACCAACAGGCGCAAATAGGATAGCACATCGCGGATTTCGCGGCGGTCGTAAAAGCGGATGCCTCCGACGATTACATAGGGCAAGCGGGCGCGTTGCAACTCTTCTTCAAAGGGCCGCGATTGGGCGTTGGTGCGGTAGAGCACCGCGGCGTCCCCGAGGCCGTAGCGTCCCAAGCGGTCGTAGCGGCGGATGGTATCGACGACGTGGCGGGCCTCGCGGCGGTCCGAGTCGCATTCGACGACCGCGACCGGGTCGCCCTCGGGGCCGTTGGTCCACAGTTCTTTACCTTTGCGGCCTTGGTTGTGGCTGATGACGGCGTTGGCTGCGGCGAGAATGCGGCCGGTGGAGCGGTAGTTTTGCTCTAACCGCACTAGGCGGGCATCTGGATAGTCGCGTTCAAAGTCGAGGATATTGCGGATGTCGGCACCGCGAAATTGGTAGATCGACTGGTCGTCGTCTCCGACCACGCAGATGTTGCGGTGGTGAGTTGCTAGCTGGCGGCAGAGCAAGTATTGGGGCCGGTTCGTGTCTTGGTATTCATCGACGAGCAGGTGCTCAAAGCGCTCTTGGTAGGTTTGCAGAATGTCCGAGTGGCGCTCGAACTGACGCACGACCTCGATGAGCAAGTCGTCGAAATCAAGGGCTTGGTTGCGCCGTAGCTCGCGCTCGTAGTCGGCGTAGAGTTCGGCGATTTGCCGTTGGTGTTCGTTCGCCTGGTGCGCGAATTCCAACGGGTCGAGCATGGCGTTCTTGGCGCGGCTGATCTGGCTGACGACCGCGCGCGGGGCGAGTTCGCGTTCGTCGATTTGGTGGGCATTGAGGACGCGGCGGATGGTGGCGCGGCGGTCGTCTTCGTCGTAGATGGAGAAGTTGGGATCTAAACCAAAGCTCTCGGCTTGGCGGCGCAGGATGCGCGCACAGATCGAGTGGAAGGTGCCGATCCATAGCTCGTTGGCCTCCGAGCCGACGAGTTGCTCGATGCGCTCGCGCATTTCGCCCGCAGCCTTGTTGGTAAAGGTCGCGGCGAGGATGCGCCACGGAGGCACGCCGACTTCTTTGATGAGGAAAGCGATGCGATGGGTTAGGACGCGGGTCTTGCCCGAGCCGGCTCCAGCGAGGATCAACAGCGGGCCGCCCGCGGCCTCGGCAGCGCGGCGTTGCGCTGGATTGAGGGCGTCTAGTATGGACATCCTCAGTTCGTCTGCATGCGCTGGGATCGCTTGACTTGGCGCTTGGCGCGCTCGTGTTCCCTGTTGGTGCGGCTGAAGATGTGGGTGCCGTCGCCGCGAGCGACGAAGTAGAGATACTCGGTTTCCGCGGGGTAGAGTACGGCGAAGAGGGCCGTGCGACCGGGATTGCTGATGGGGCTGGGGGGCAGGCCGTGGTGGCGATACGTGTTAAAGGGCGAGTTCACCTCCAAGTCGGCATAGGTCAGCCGCTTCTTGTTGGTGCCGAGAGCGTAGTTGATGGTCGCGCAGGATTCGAGGCGGCGGTTGAGCTTGAGGCGGCGCTGGAAGACGCCGGAGATAATGGGCTGCTCTTCGACGGCCACTGCTTCGCGCTCGACGATCGAGGCCAGCGTCACAGCTTCGTGCAGCGAAAGGCCGAGTTCATTGAGTCGCTGGCGTAGGGAGTCGGCGAATACGCGGTGGAATTGGTCAACCATGAGAGAAGCGATGGTGCGTTCGTCAATGTCTAAGTCGAAGAAGTACGTCTCGGGGAAGAGGTAGCCTTCGAGATTAGAAGCGGCCACGCCGAGTTGGCGGATGAACTGCAGGTCTTCGGTGGCGGCGATAAAGCGAGCTGAATCCGCTACGCCTGCGGCCTGTAGATGGCCTGCGATCTGGTGGCGATTCAGCCCCTCGGGGATCGTCGCGGGCTGGGTTTGGATGGGGGCCTTGAGCAGGGATTGGGCAATGGCGGCTGTCGTGCCGGTGCCGTCGAGCTGATAGGTGCCGGCCTTGAGCTGATGACCGAGGCCCTTGAGCCGGACGGTCCAAGCAAAGACGTGGGCGTTGTGGATCAAATTTTCCCGCTCTAGTAACTGGCCGATCCAGCGGGCGCTCGCACCTTGGGGGATGTGGATTGTGCGCGCTGGGTGTTCGTAAGTCGGTTGATTCAAATACCACAACGCCCCAAGCGGCAACGCCACTCCCACCAGTGCAATAGCCGCGACGAGTAAGAGTGCGCGGTACCAGCGTGCAGACTTGGCTTGAGTTGGCATACTGTCGGCCTTACCTAAAGTGATGCGGGTGTGTCGAGTTGCACACCCGTCCATCGGAAAATGGGCTGCGAACTAAGGCTAGCGCAAAAGTATGAATCGGGATTTTTTTACGACCAAGGCTGAGGTAAAAAATGTATAAGAAAAGACAACCTGTGTCAATCTTCTTCGCTTTCTTGACGCTAACAGGGAATCCGGTTAATTTCCCAACTTTTTGTCTTGTCACCTCAGCGTGCCCGACTTTTCGGCGCAGGAGATTTCCGTTGGATCCCCAAATGCTCATCAGCATTTCGCAGCTTTCCCACGTCTATGCGGATACGCGTAAGAAAGCGGGCCATCGCGCGCTCCACGAGATCAATATCGACATCCATGCTGGGGAGACGATGGCCCTGTTGGGGCCTAATGGCAGTGGTAAATCCACCCTCCTGCGCGTGCTGACCACCGCGCTGGTGCCCACCTCGGGAGCGGTACGAGTCGGTGGCGTGCTTTTAGGGCAAGATCCGTCGGCCGTGCGCCGCCAGTTAGGGGTCGTCTTTCAGAATCCCGCGCTCGATGGGAAAATGACGGTCGGCGAAAACTTGCGGATGGCGGGTTTGCTCTACGGCATGGGCCGTCGCGCCGTGCGCCAGCGCAGTGAGCAGTTGCTGGAGGTTGTCGGCTTGTGGGAACGACGCAACGAACGGGTGGAGAAGCTATCTGGAGGCATGCGGCGGCGCGTCGAATTGGCCAAGGCGCTGCTGCCAACGCCAACTATTCTCGTGCTCGACGAGCCGACGACCGGGTTGGATCCAGTGGCGCGCCAAGATTTCTGGCACCAAGTGGAGGAACTCAAAGCGGACGAACAACTCACGGTCGTGGTCTCGACCCACCTCTTGGACGAAGCCGAGTGCGCGGACCAAGTCGCCATTTTGCACCAAGGACAGCTACTCGTCTGTGGTCCCCCAAGGGTCTTGCAGCGCCAATTGGGGCGCGAAATCCTCACGCTGCGCAGCGACGATGCAGCCGCGCTGCAAGCTGCATTGCGCAGCGACATGGGGCTAGAGGGCCTAGTCGTCGATCAGGACTTGCGCGTCCCGCTCAACAGCGACATCAGCCTCGACGAGGTATTCCAGTGCTTCGGCTCCCAGATCCGCTCGCTGTCTTTGGCTCCTCCCTCGCTCGACGATGTGTTCGTGCGCCACACTGGCCAACACCTCGAGGAAGGGGACGCTGCTTGAACGGCGCGTGGATTCTGGCCCAGCGCGAAGTGCTGCGCTTTTTTCGCCAGCCTTCGCGGCTTTTGGGGAGCTTGGTGCAGCCGCTGATGCTGTGGTTTTTCATGGGCTCGGGTTTTGCCGACAGCTTCATCAGCGGGGGCAGCGCGTTGAGCTACAGCGAGTTTTTCTATCCGGGCATCGTGCTGATGCTACTACTTTTCGCGGCGATCTTTTCCACCATCACCCTCATCGAAGACCGCAACGCTGGCTTTTTGCAAGGCGTACTGGTAGCCCCGGTGCCGCGCCTGAGTATAGCGCTAGGCAAGCTGGTCGGCGGTACGCTTATCGCCTTATTGCAGGTGCTTGTGTTTTTGTTGCTGGCACCGGTGGCTGGCATTGGCTTATCTGTGGAGATGATCTTAGTGCTCTTAGCCCTTTGCGCGCTGATCGGCATGGGCTTCACGGGTTTGGGCTTTATAGTCGCGTGGCAGTTGGATTCAGTGGCTGGCTACCACGCAGTAATGAGCGTCGTGCTCATCCCCTTGTGGTTTCTTTCCGGTGCACTCTTTCCCATTGAAGGGGCTGCCCCGTGGCTCGAGTGGGTGATGCAGTGCAATCCCGTGACCTATGCGCTGGTCGTTTTGCGCAAGGCGTTCTATTTGGTGCCGACGCAACTGATAGCCGATGTGGCGTTTGTACGCGCCCTGCTGATCACCGGCGGCTGGACGGTGCTGACGACCGCTGGGGCCGCTTGGATGGTGGCCCGCAGCCGCAGTTCCTGATTTCAGAGTTGGTAGAGCATCAGATAGACCACCACGCCGCTAACCGAGACAAATATCCACACCGGCCAGACCCAGCGGGCCAACCGACGATGGCGGGCGAAATCTTGGTTGTAAGCGCGCCAGACGACGACAGCTACAAAAGGGGCCATTATTGCCGCGAGGATGATGTGGGGTATGAGCACGGCGAAGTATAGGGGGCGAGTCCAGTCGTAGTGGGGATAGGGCACCGAGCCTACCTGAACGTGATAAACCAGATACGAACAGAGAAAGAGCGCGGAGCAGGTGAGGGCGGCTAGCATGGACTTTTGGTGGGCTTGGTGCGCGCCGCGACGAATCTGCAGGTAGCCGCGCACGAGCAGGAATATGCACAAGATGTTGAGGCAGGCGTTTAGCGTGGGGAGATCTGTAATAGACACAGGCTGAACGGGAAGGGGGGGACCAATGTAAACGCGAGCTGGCGACTAATGCACAAGCCCTCGTTGTGTCGTGGAGCCGCCACCCGGACTCGAACCGGGGACCTACTCATTACGAGTGAGTTGCTCTACCAGCTGAGCTATGGCGGCTATGCTGTGCAGTAGAAACTAGGCGGAGCTAGTTACGGTGTCAAGAACCGCTGCGGTTTGCGCCGCTCGCTAAAAGAAGTTGAACAGTTTGCCCAGTGCATGGGCAAAGCCGTTGCGAGGCCGATCGGCCTCGTGCGATTCGACAGGTGCGCTGTGTTCGTTGGCGACAAAGCGCAACAGGCCGATCGCGGTAGCATAGCTGGGGTCGCTGACCTCGGTGGGGGCGATTGCGTTTTGGGGGACGCCAATGCGGACGTGGTGGCCGAGCACCTCCTCGGCCAGTGGCGCGACTTGGTCGAGCAAGGCCCCGCCGCCGGTGAGGACGATGCCAGCGGCTAAGCGGTCGTTGTAGGAACTATTGACGAGGGCTTGGCGCACGTATTCAAAAATCTCGCGCTGTCGGGCTTCGATGACCGCGCTGACCTGCTGCTTAGTTAAGGTACAGGGGCGGCCGGCAGTCGTGTGGTACGTGACGGCCTCGTCGCCGTCTTCCCCAGGACAGCTAACGCTGCCAAAGCGGCATTTGAGCTTCTCGGCTTCGCGGATGGGGATGCTCAAGACGACCGAGAGATCGCGCGTTATATCGTCGCCCCCCAGCGGAATTTCCTCTAAGTGCCGCATCGGACCTAAGAACACGGCGAGATCGCAGGTACCAGCGCCGAGATCAAGCAGGGCCACCCCCATGTCGCGCTCGTCTTGGGACAAAGCGGCATGGGCCACGCCCACGCTTTCGAGGACGGTGCCGACGATCTCAACGCCAGCCTTGGCAGCCGCGTGGCGAAAGGCCGTGCAGAGATGCTCGGCCACGGAAACGGTCAACACCTCGATTGATAGGCGATTGCCGTGCAACCAGAGCGGGTTTTGTACTGGCTCGCCATCTACGGCATAGCTCTGGACGAAGCGGTGCATTACCATCTGATCCTCGGCGACTTGTTCCTGCGCGACGGCAAGTAGAGCGCGGTCCCGATCCTCTTCGGAGATGGGGTTGGAGGCACCGGAGATGCCCACCGTGCTGTAATTCGTCTGGGTGCTGATGCCTTCGCCAGCCATGCCGAGATAGGCCCCGGCGATTTTGAGGCCGGTCGAGCGCTCAGCCTCAGTGAGGGCTGTGTGGATGGACTCTGCTACTTGGGGCATGTCGATGACGGCGCTGCGGCGCAGACCCGTGCAAGGGCTTTGCCCCAAGCCCAAAATTTTGACTTGGGAATTGTTTTGCACCTCGCCGACCAGGCATAGAACTTTTGAGGCACCAACATCGAGAACGACGACAGGGGATCCAGCCATGGTTGGCGTCCCTTCTTTCTAAGCGCAGCCGTAAAATGCAGCGCAATAGGATCAAGGCGAGGACGTATTGGGAAGGGGAGGAAAACTACCGCTTAGCGGTAAAGATGCGACGGACTGGGGTGCCCGACCTCTAAGTACTAGTGTTTACAACGCCAGACAAAGGGGGAAGTCGGCCTGCCGTAAACACCTTAATAGTTAAGGATATGGAAGAATAGGAAAGCCGCTGGAGAAAGTCAAGTCCAACGGAGGGCTAGGCTGGCCTTGACTGGGCTAAGTCTTGCGCCTAAGATAAGCGAAATTGCGAACATTAATGGGTGCGCTTGCGACGCGCTCGCAGAAAGGAGCGAATATATGGCTCGCGGAGTAAACAAAGTAATTTTGATCGGCAATTTGGGCAGCGATCCCGAAGTGCGCTACACGCCCGATGGAGCGCCCGTAGCCAATGTCAATCTGGCCACTTCTGAAAGCTGGAACGACCGCAATACGGGCGAGCGCCAAGAGCGGACCGAATGGCATCGGCTCGTGCTCTGGCGCAAGCTGGCCGAAATCGCCGGGCAGTACCTCAAAAAGGGCGCTAGAATCTATGTCGAGGGTAAGTTACAGACTCGTTCTTGGGACGACCAGAGCGGCCAGAAGCGCTATACGACTGAGATTGTGGTCAACGACATGCAGATGCTCGATTCTCGCGGCGAGGGCGGTGACAGTGGCGGTAGAGATGCTGGTTACTCCGACCGGCCAGCTAGCGGGCAAAACGTTGGTCCGGCCTCCCAGCCCGCCGCGCCCTCGCCGCCGGGTGGCGACGACGACGATCTGCCGTTCTAGAATTTGGCAGGCAGCTTCTTCCACTTGTGGCTGGCCGAGCGGGTCTTTCCCCTAGTTTTTGGCGATTGCGCGGACGAAGGAAAGATGCAGGCGGCCTTTGCTGCCGGTTCCGTAGGCCCGGATATCGGTTTTTTCCCCGGCGGCCCGGCGGTCTTGTCGCATCGTGCGCATCTGGAGCGGTGTGGTGACTTTTTGCGCGCCCTTATTCAAGGGGCCGCCAGCGCTAACGAGCGGGCGTTTGCTGCGGGTTGGGGACTGCACGTCTATGCGGATATGGCCGTACATCCTTGGGTCGAGGCCCGCGTAGCTGCCTTGCTCCGCGAGGGGACCCGGCCAGCCGTGCCTGATTTGTGGCACATGCGCTTGGAATGGGGGATTGACTGTCGCTTGCTGGCTAGCGACAGAATGGACGGGTTGTGGAGTGCGCGCTTGCACTTTCCCCGCCGCGCTGATGGCCGCAGCTTGCTAGGGGAAGTGGGGCAGGCTTTCTACGGTCGAGATGCCGATGAGAGCCTGCTGGAACGAGGGGAGGAGGCCACTGCCCGGTGGCTGCAACGAATTCCCAAAATTCTCTGGTGGGGAGGGCACATCCGCGTGGCCGGACGCCGTCCCAATCCTCTGTGTACATTGGCGTTTGCCCACCTAGGGTGCAAGATCCTCGGAGATTGGCTCCAGCACTGGGCGCGCTTTAAGGATGGCGCGGCCTTAGCCCGTCCGCTGTTGCCTTCAGACCAAACCTACGAGCAGGTCGTCAAGCTGGGCGAGTCGGCTGTGGAACGGTTTTGTCGCGGGTTTGACGAGGGCTTCGCCCAGTTGGGCAATCCCGATTTATACACGGGCGAAGCAGGCGATGGCTAGCGCCGAAGTACTCCTGAGTTTTGGCGTGGGGCTAGCCGCCGTGGGGTTGATTTACGCAGCGGTGCGCCTTTGTAGGTCACGGACTTCTCTCTCGCCTTTGTTGGCTGAGCTGTTAGCCGCTCGCGTCCAGTACGCGTTGGCCGGGCTAGTTTTTGGCTTGCTCGCGCCGTTGGACATGCGGCCCAGCCTCAGCGCGGCGGCCGATCTGGCGGCGGCGTTTTTAGTGGGGATTTTCGGGTTAGTGGTCGGATGTAGTATTGAGTTGCGCTTGCTTAGGCACGTTAGCCGACCCCTGCTGTTGTTGGAAATCGGCTATCTGGTCTTGTTAGGCCTAGGTTTGTGGGCGCTGAGTTATGGCTTTTCGCCGGGGGGTGTGGATGGGGCTGCATTATGGGGCGTTTGCGGCTTGGGGGCTGCTTGTTGGGTACGCCAGAGCCGCAGGGAGGGTGCCCAAAAGAAGAAAAGCACCGGTTGGTTGCCTTCGATTAGCGCTTTGGTCGGCTTGCTTTTAGCTGGCGTGGGGATTATGCAGCTACGTCCAGGGGGATTCGAGGTGCGCTTGCCGTTGGGCTTCCCTTCGGTCGTGGTCGTCGAAGGGACGTGGGCAGAATGGGGGGCGTGTATAATATTGGGCGCTTTGGTCGGCTTGATTGTGGACTTAGCCACCCGCAGCGTCAGCAGTGGATATTTGTACTATCTGATAGCCGTCGGGCTTCTGTTAGGCAGCGGCATAGCTGGTGCGCTGGGCTTGGAACCCCTGTGGGTGGGCGCTGTGGCTGGAATTTGGTTGGTCAATGCGACGATGCGCCGCTTAGATATCTTGCGCGCCTTGGAGCAGGGCCAAGACATGGTGCGGACGGTGTTGCCTGGGGTCGCGGGGTGGGCGCTTGGGGTGGCATTCGTCGAGAGTGGCTTTGAACTTGTGTTTGGGGCTTGGGTCTTCTTGGCCTTGGTTGCTGTGGTACCGGGGATGCGATTAGGGGTGTGGTATGGGATGGGGAAGCTGCTCGACCGCTCTGTGCATCAGCGCACCGGCGTAGGACCGAGACAGCTTTTGGAGCTAGACGACTTGGGGCTGGTCATTGCCCTGAGCTTGGCGGCCGTACTACCCGCCGGACAAGGAGCGACCCTTTTGGCGGCCGTGCTCTTGGGACAGCGGCTGCTGCACGTCGTCGCGGTGTGGGCAGGAGGCAGACTATCCGCGGCGTAGGTTGTAAAAGGCGGCCTGTTGCGGGTAGAGCGCTTGTTGTCCGAGGCTTTCCTCAATACGCAACAGTTGGTTGTACTTGGCTACGCGGTCGGTGCGCGAGGCCGATCCAGTCTTGATCTGGCCCGCATTGGTCGCCACGGCAATGTCGGCGATGGTCGTGTCTTCGGTTTCGCCCGAGCGGTGAGAAATGACGGCTGTGTAGCCCGCTCGCTTGGCCAGTTCAATGGCGGCGAAGGTTTCGCTCAGGGTGCCGATCTGGTTGACCTTGACAAGGATGGAGTTGGCGATGCCCTGTTGGATGCCGCGGTTGAGTCGCTCGGTATTGGTCGCGAAAAGGTCGTCGCCCACTAGCTGCACGTTATCGCCCAAGGTCGCAGTTAGCTGCGCCCAGCCATCCCAATCGTTTTCGTCGATACCGTCTTCGATGGAGACGATGGGATAGCGGTCGGCTAGTTCAGCGTAGAAAGCGACCATGTCTTCGGCGCTGTGCTCTTGGCCCGAGGACCAGTGCAAGGTGTATTTGCCATCGGCAAACAGCTCGCTGGCGGCCGCGTCGAGGGCCAGCAGCACGTCCTCGCCCGGCTGATAACCGCTGCGTTGGATGGCTTCGACAATGATGTCGAGGGCCTCGTCGTTGGAGTCGAGGTCCGGGGCAAAGCCGCCTTCGTCGCCGACGGCTGTGTGGCGCTTTTGCTCTTTTAGCACGGCTTTTAGGTGGTGAAATATTTCGACTCCCATCCGCAGGGCTTGGCCGAAAGAGTGCGCTCCGACGGGCATGACCATGAATTCTTGCAGATCGACGTTATTGTCAGAATGAGCGCCGCCGTTGAGGATGTTCATCATGGGCACCGGCAGCGTGTGGGCTGCGGGGCCGCCGAGGTAGCGATAGAGGGGGAGACCGCAAAATTGGGCGGCAGCTTTGGCGCAGGCCAGCGATGCGCCGAGGATGGCGTTGGCACCCAAGCGGGCCTTGTTGGGGGTGCCGTCGAGGTCGATCATCGCTTGGTCGATTTGACTTTGCTCGGTCGCGTCTAGCCCCTTGAGCAGTGGCGCGATTTCTCGGCACACATTGTCCACGGCGTTGCGGGTGCCTTTGCCGAGATAGCGGGCCGGATCGTCGTCGCGCAGTTCTACGGCTTCGTGTTCGCCGGTGGAAGCACCCGAAGGCACGGCTGCTCGCCCGAGATGGCCGTCTGCGAGGCGCACATCGACTTCGACGGTGGGATTGCCGCGCGAGTCGAGGATTTCGCGGGCATGAACATCGGCGATAATAGGCATGGAATTTCCGGCTTTCAAGCGATGAGTGAAAAAATACGTAAACGTTTAATCAACAAGCCCTTGGGAATGCTGTCAACACAGGTTTTATTGGGCTTGTTGATCCTGTTGGGCACCGTCGCCGCCGGAGCGGACTCGTCGGTTTACGTACCTTTGGATCACTGGGTTTATCGGTTTGTCGAGCGGCTCGAAGCCCAAGGGCGGACTGACGGCTTTGCAGACGGGATTAAACCTTATAGCCGCAACAAAATAGCAGAATTACTTGATTCAGTTGATAAAAAGTATCGCCCCGAGCTGTCGCCGATCGAACTGGGCGAACTGGACTTGTTGCGCGGCGAGTTTGCGAGTGAGCGAGCCATGTTTCACTACCGCGCCCACGGAGGGGCCGTTTTTGCCGACTTTCTCGCCCGCCAGCAAACGGATCGCTTTAGCGGTCGGGGGCGGTCGGAGGCCGAAGTAGTGTATCGCCATCGCGGCGGCGGTATCGTCCGTGGGCATATAGGCCGTAGCGTGGGTTTCCGCATGGCTTTTGAACAGGTGCGGGAGCAAGGCTCGCGCGATTACGAGTATCGCCACGACCTGTACGAGCGACGCGTTGACTTGCCCCAGTTAAAGGGAGAGGCAGCCGATTTTCACGAGGGCACGGCGTACGTCAAGTTCGCGGTGGGGTCGGTGGATGTGCAATTGGGCAAAGACGAGGCCTTGTGGGGGCCGGCCCCGGGACAAAATTTGGGACTGAGCAACAACGCGCCGTCGTTTAACATGATCCGCTTGCAGTCGCAGTTTGGGGTTTTTAAGCTGGTCAGCATCTCCGCCGAACTCCGCCCTTGTCCCAACCGGTCCGATTCGCCTCTTTGCGTGGGGACGGCTGATTCAGCGGCCACGTATACGGTCAATGGCATATCTAACGTGCGCCTGTTGGAGCGCCAAAAGTACTTGGCGGCCCATCGTTTGGAGGTCGCGCTGGCCCCTTGGCTCGACTTGGGTTTTCAGGAAGTGGTAGTGTACGGCGACCGAGGGCTAGAGCCTAGCTACATCAACCCGCTGATGTTCTACTGGGCCGCCCAAAGCCACCTAGGTGACAAGGACAACCTCCTGATGGGCTTGGACTTGGACATCCATCCGGGGCGTGGGCGGCGCTATTATCTGGCGTACGTGGTCGATGACCTGAAGAAGGCCCGCATCTTTTCCGACGATTTCGCCAACAAGTTTTCCTTGCAGGCTGGGATGCTATGGGTCGATCCACTGGGGTTGGCCGATTCCGAACTGCGGGCCGAATACGTGCGCATCGAACCTTGGCTTTACTCGCATCGGTTTCCCATTAACACCTTTCGCCACTTTGACTCGCCGCTGGGACACGCTCTTGCGCCCAACAGCGACCAATGGGAATTGGGCCTGACCAAGAGGGTAATTCGAGACCTAGAGTTTGCGGTATATGTTACGCGCAGTCGCCACGGCGAGAATGAGTTAAGGGCGGACGGCACCATTCACAACGTCGGCGGCGATATGCACTATGGTTGGCGGCCGGGGGACGAGCGCGAGACCAAGCAATTCCTCGACGGGCATCTCATGCAACGGACCGAGTTGGGTGCTGGCCTGCACTGGCGGATTTTGCCCGATCTCCAGCTAGAGGCCGAATACGCACAGGAGTGGGGTCAAGGCGTGCCGCTGCCCCCGGCTTGGGGGCCAGCCGTGCCGCTGGAGTTGCGCTCTGGCTACGGAGATGGCCGCCAGCAGCATCTGCGCTTTGACTTGCGCTTTAACTACTTCTGAGGCCGTCTTATGGAGCTGATGGATCTGCAAAAGGCGGGCTTGCTCTTGAGCGGCGCAATCTACGTGGGCAGCGTCCTCTGGCTGTGGCGCGGTTTGAGCGGACGGCGGCTCGGCCCGGCCCTAGCTGGTGACCAGCCCTCGGTTAGCACCATCGTCGCCGCGCGCGATGAGGAGGCGACCTTGCCAGACTGCTTGGACGCGCTCGCTCGGCAGGACTATCAGGGAGCATTTGAAGTGATCGTTGTGGACGATCGCTCGCGCGACCGAACTTGGGACATCATAGCCGCAAGGGCGGCGACTTGGCCGGTACTCAAGGGCGTGCAGGCCGCGCCAAACGGGCGGTTTAAGTGCCCAAAGAAAAGCGCGCTAGCCGAGGGGATTGCAGCGAGCACTGGGGAGATATTGCTCTTTACCGACGCCGATTGTCGCCCGCCTACGGACTGGGTACGCTCGATGGTGGCGCATTTTGTGCCGGGGGTTGGCTTAGTCGCCGGGTATGCACGGCCCGATCCGGTCTCCGGCGTGCTGCCCAAGGTTTTGGCCGTGGACAATATCGGAGTTGGGGCGCTGGGAGCGGGCAGCTTTGGCATGGGGCACCCGCTGTCGTGTACAGGACGCAATTTGGGCTACCGCCGCCAGGTGTACGACGAGTTGGGCGGCTTCGCGCAAATCGGGCATCTGATCGGGGGCGACGATGTGTACTTCATGCGTTTGCTGAGTGCCCAGGGCGGGTGGTCTATGGCGTTTAACCGCCAGACCGTCGTCCTCTCGCAGCCGCCGCCGGCTAAGCTCGCGGACGCGATTCAACAAAAACTCCGGCACGCGGCCAAAGGAGGCCACTACAAGGGCCGAGCATTCTATTTGGCCACAGGCGTCTATTTGTTCCACGGCTTTCTGGCTTGGGGGCTGGTGCAGATGCTCTGGACCCAAAGCTGGAATAGCTGGATTCCAGGGGTGTGGTTTATGCGCTGGGCCGTTGACTTTTTGCTGCTCAAGCGGATGGCTGTGCCCGAAGAGCGCGCGCTTCTGCGCTATTTGCCACTAGCGGAAGTTTTGTATATTCCCTACGTGCTAATTTTTACGGTCGTTGGCCGTTGGGGATGGTTTCGCTGGAAAACCTGATAAAGGAGCTGATTTGGCCTACCTAATTACGCCTAAAGCCCTGCCGCGCTACGTTCGGCGCTACGCCCGCGCATTTTCTTGGAAGCGGCTGGGCAATTTTCTCGCCGTTTTGGCGTCCATGGGGCTGTCGTGGATGACCCACCGGCCCATCGTGTGGGGGCGTCCTTTTATGCTCATGGTCGAGCCGACCAACTTTTGCAACCTCAAGTGTCCCTTGTGTCCTTCGGGCAACGGCGAGATGCGCCGTCCCCGGGGCACTATGGGCTTGGAGGACTTCAAAAAGCTGGTTGACGAGCTCGGCAGCGAGGTCTTTATGATGATGCTGTGGAACCAAGGCGAGCCGTATATCAACAAGTGCTTCAACCAGATGGTGCGCTACGCCAGCGACCGCGGCATCTTCACCTTCACTAGCACCAACGGTCACTTCGTCCGCAACCCCGAGCAGGCGCAGGCCATCGTTGAGTCTGGGCTGGACGAGATGATTGTCTCGCTAGATGGGGTCGATCAAGACACGTACGAAAAATATCGAGTCGGCGGCCAGATCGAGCGCGTCTTCTCCGGGGTCCGCCTGCTGGTCGCAGCCAAAGAGGCGCTGGGGTCGCAGACGCCGCTGATCAACTTGCAGTTCATCGTTATGAAGCACAACGAGCGCGGTCTGGCCACGGCTGAATCGCTGGCCAAAGACCTGCGCGTTGACAAGTTCTTGGTCAAGACCGCCCAAGTTTACTCCGAGGCGGACGCCGAGGAGTTCTTGCCCGAGGACGAACAGTACAGCCGCTACGAGCGCGCGGAGGACGAACTGGTGGTTAAGGGGCAGCCAACGAGGGGTTGCAAGGTGCTGTGGTACAGCTCAATGGTCAATTGGAACGGAGCGGTCGCTCCCTGTTGCTTCGACAAGGACGTCGACTTTGGCATGGGGCAGGCCTTCAACGGTCGTTCTTTTGATGAGATCTGGCGCAGCCGGGCCTATATGGACTTTCGCCGTCAGGTCCTTGCCGACCGCAATAGCTTCGATATGTGCCGCAACTGTTCCGAAGGCTATCGCGGCATGTTCTCGCTGATCAAGGAAATAAAGGGCTAATGCCCGCGCTGTCCGCGCCCGAATACCTCTTGGCGTTCTGTGCGCTGGCCTACTTGCTCGGGGCTTGTTGGTTCGTCACCGGGATGCGCCGCTCGCTCGGCCATGCCAATTCCGAGCGCGTCCAGCTCGTCTCGGTCGTCGTCGCCGCTCGCGACGAAGCCGCTTACATCGCTCGCTGTTTGCGCACCCTGTTAGCGCAAGATTATCCCCAAGACCGCTACGAAGTCATCGTCGTTGACGACGGCTCCACCGACGGGACGGGCCACATCGTGCGCGAGTTCAGCGGGGAGACGGCGTCCGTGCGCTTGCTGAGAACCGAAGGGTCGGGTTCTAAGAAGGCCGCGCTCAGCTTGGGAATCGCCGAAGCGCGGGGAGAGGTGATTCTCACTACGGATGCCGACTGTCAGGTTGGTCCGGGATGGATTCGCGGTATGTTGTCGCACTTTGCCGACGGGGTGGGCATGGTCATTGGTTTTTCGCAGATTGGTTCGCCATCCGAGATCAAGGGGTGGCGTCAGGGGTACGAAGCCGTTGATTTCACCTGTCTGATGGCCTGCATATGGGGAAGCACCGGTTGGGGGCATCCCATGGCGGCCTCCGGGCAGAATTTGGCCTTTTTGCGGGAGGCGTTTTTCGCCGTTGGCGGTTATGAAAAGATCATGCACCGGGCTTCTGGAGACGATGTGCTGCTCATGCAGGCCATGCGCCGCTCGGGCCGGTGGTCCATTGTCTTTGCCAACCAGCCAGCGACTTTTGTGCGGCATCCGGTGGCCACCTCTTGGGGCGGGTTATTCGGTCAGCGCAGCCGCTGGGCTTCCAATGCCCCGGTCCTCGCCCGCCTAGATCCGCTCTTTTTCGGCTATATGCTGCTCGCCTACGTTTTGAGTTGGGCGACGCTCATGGTCCCTTTGCTGTGCTTGGTCGGCTTGCTGAATCCCCTGTGGGCCTTGGGTGTGGTGGGGGCGAAAGTGTGGGGCGAATGGGGTGTATTTAGCGGTGGAATGTTGCTATCGGGTCGGCGCGAATTGCACCGCTATTTTCCTCTTTGGGTCTTGGTGCAACCCCTGCACGTAGTTTTAGTCGGCACCGTTGGCTGCTTGGGGATTTTCCGCTGGAAGGGCCGCGTCCACCTGTGGGGCCGGCGCGTGCGCGGGGCCGGTACCGGCGTTGAGCTATCCGAGCCGCCTCGACGCTGAAGAGAGGGAATCTGAGGTGGGGAAACGCGAAGACTTCGGCGAGCTCAGTCGCGCCGTCGAGCGGGCACAGATCGTCTGTCAGAAACTAAAGAAAACCATTCCCGAACCGAGAGTAGAACTCAACTACAGCAATGCCTTGGAGTTGATGGTGGCCACCATGCTCGCGGCGCAGAGCACGGATGTCAAGGTCAACGAAGTCACCGCAGTGCTATTCAAAAAGTACCAGTGCGCAGCCGACTACGTGGCGGTGGCGGCCGAGGAGTTAGAGGAAGATATCCGCTCAACCGGCTTCTACCGGCAAAAGGCTAAAAATATCCGCGCGGCTATGGCGATTCTCATTGCCGAGCACGACGGCCACGTCCCGGGGCACATGGACGCCCTGCTCCGCCTGCCCGGCATTGGACGTAAGAGCGCCAATGTCATCCTCGGTAACATATATGGCGTGCTTGGCATAGTGGTCGATACGCATGTGGGTCGGGTGAGTCGGCGCTTGGGTCTAACCGCAGAAACGGATCCGGTCAAGGTCGAAATGGCTTTGGCGCAGCTACTGCCAGTCGAGGAATGGACGGCTTTTGGACAGCGCGTGGTTTTGCACGGCCGCTACGTGTGTAAGGCGCGCAAGCCCCTGTGCGACGAGTGCACACTCATGCCGCATTGCGATTATTTTGCGAGCCAGATCGAGGAGCTTTAGCGGCGCGGTTGCGGCAGGCGCTTGAGGACGGCGGTTATTTCGGCGGGCGTCTGCGAGGCGAGCATGTCGCGGTGGGTAGTGTCGGCGTGCATCAAGGTTGCGATCTGGGCGAGGATCGGGATGTAGCTGCGGTAGTTTTGTTCCGGGGTCAACAGCAAGAAAATGAAGTGTACTGGATCCGGGGTAGAGCCTTCAAAATCGATCCCCTGTCGGCAAATCCCCAAGCAGCCGATGATCCCGTCCAGATCGGAGATGGGCGCATGGGGGATGGCGGTGCTGTGCCCTAGCGAAGTCGAGCCTTTGCGCTCGCGGTCGAGCGCGGCCTCGAGCACGGTCTGGCGCTCGCTAGCAGGGATTTGCTTTTCTTCTATTAACGCATCGACCATCTGGGCAATGGCGTCCCACTTGTCTTTGGGGGTGAGGTTCAAGCGGATGGTGTGTTCCCAGAAAATGCGACTTAACTGCAGGTCGTTGGCCGCGGCCGAGCGGACCATTAGTACCGAACAAGGCACCTGATAGGCGATCTCGTCCGGGATGGAGCCAGCGAGGTGTTCCTCTTGACGCCAGTCGTTTGAGGCTCCGAGCACGATCAAATCGTGGTCTTGTGCCCTTGCGACGATGGCCGGGACTACATCGGCGGCCGGGATTACAGTCAACGGCACGTCGATCTCCAGCAGTTCTAGCTGTAAGCGCGTGTCGGCGGCTAGTTGCGAACAATAGCGCTGGAGAATCGGGTCGGAGGGGTCGCGGGTGTCGCGGACGATGCGGAGGATTTCCAGCTCAGCACCCCAGGTCTGGGCCAGATCGTATGCGATCTGCACGCCTACCAGCGCGTGATTGCCTCCGCCAAAGGGCACGAGAATCCGGCGCACCGGCCCGCTCTTCTTTTCCTTAAAAATCAAGGTGTCGACGTCGATGGCCTTAGTCAGGGTGCGGTTGGGCGCAGATAGGATTGCGTCGCGCTCGACACTGGCTTTCCAGGCCATGAGCATCATATTGCAGCTCCAGCGGCGGACAGCACGTTGAATTCCGCTTGTCACATCCTCGTCTTTTTCCAAATGCGCGATCGCACCGATGTCGTGGGCCATGGCCCGGCCGGCTGAAACTTGGAGCGCTTGTTCTATATCGGGCTGCGGTTCAGCGTCGGGCGTCAGGATGTGGGTCAAGTGCAACTCGCCCCAAGGCGAAGGGGCAAGGGTCGCGGCCAAGTCGACGAGATTGTGGTCTTGGTGCGGATTTTCGAGCGGGACTAGAATGCGAAGTTGAGCAGGTGACATCTTTGTTATGAGGCGTCAAGCCGAGTAACAGATCGGGCAGTGCTATTCTTTAAATATAAAACAGGCCGCCATCTTTTCCAGCCTTCTTTCTCGCCACGGTGGGGTTGCCAGCGTCGGTGCGGTGCGGTTTGTTGTTGGCAAGTCAATAGGGGGTTTACGTGAGGATATTGATTACTGGCATTACCGGCCGCATTGGTGCCAACTTGGCCAAACAACTCGTTGAGCGCGGGCATCAACTTCGCGGGTTGGTCTGGCCCCAAGATCCGCGAGTAGAAAACCTCAAGAAGATGCAGGTCGAACTCGTCGAGGGAAGTTTGATTGAACCGGCCGCAGTTGAGCAGGCGGTCGATGGGATCGAGGCCGTCTATCACTTAGGGGCGGCCTTTCAGGGAGGGGGTCCTTTTACCGACGAGGAGTTTTTTGAGATCAACGTGCGCGGCACCTTCAACATGCTGGAGGCCGTGCGCCGGGTGAAGGGGATAGGCCAATTCTTGTTCGCCAGCTCGGACGCGCTCTACGACAAATACGTTTCCGGTGGCATGAGTGTGCCCATTGATGAACAGACGCCGCGCGTGCCCAAGGGAGCGTATGCCTTGACTAAGGCGCTGGGCGAGGAATTGTGCAACGGCTATTGGCAGGGCTACCAAGTGCCGACGACGATTTTGCGTTTCGCCATGGTCTGGGCTGCCGACGAAATGTTGCAGTTTCCGCAGTTCTACCTGAGCAAGATGAAGGAGGTACACCCGGAACTGGCTACCCTGTGGCAGGGTGAAGAGTGCGCGGTGCTGCTAAAAGACCAGCGCGATCGTCCCTTCAAAAAGCACATCGCCGATGTGCGCGACATCGTGCATGGCTGCCTCTGCGCCTTGAGTAAAAAGAGGGCATTGGGCGAGACTTTCCAGCTAGCGGGCCCGCGCCCTTTCACTTGGGACGAGGTCAGTTATCGGCTCGCCGAATTGCGCGGCATACCCCACGTCGAAGCGGCTGTACAGGCCACGCCCACCTTTTACGAGTTCAACCTGCGCAAGGCCGAGGAATATCTAGGATTTAGCCCTAGTTACGACATCGTGCGGATGATGGTTGATGCACTTAATTATCAGCGCGGCGAAGACATTGGGGTGTTGCCGCACGGCTGAGGCTTAGGTTTCGTGCGGCACCAAATATGGGATTGCGGTCGATGATAAGGATTTTGTACAATGCAATGACTCTGGACGAGTTTGAGGCTGGGCAAAGGCTTACGGCCTCAAAAAGTAAGGGTGCGCTATACCTGCGCGAGCTCGGGAATTACTTGACAACCCCAGCGACGTCGGCTTATACTGGCCGACCTAAAAAGACGGAGATTTATGCGGAGCAAAGAGGAATTAAAGGCCGCTGTCTGCGCAGCCATTGAGCGTCAGAGCGAGCAGATCATCGGGTTGGGAGAAGCCATCATGGATCAGCCCGAATTGGGCTTTAAGGAGGAACAGACGGCCCGTCGCGTCTGCGAAAATTTTGCTGCGCTCGGATTGCGGTACGAGCGCGAACTAGCGTTGACCGGTGTGAAGGCCCGGCTCAAAGGGCAGCAATCGGGGCCGACAGTGGCGCTGATGGGCGAGCTCGACGCGCTCATCGTGCCCGATCACCCGCGCGCCGACCCAGCAACGGGGGCGGCACACGCCTGTGGCCACAACGCCCAGATCGCCGGAATGGTAGGGGCCGCTTACGGGCTTGTAGCGGCTGGCGTCAGCGAGGAACTGGCTGGAGAAATCGCGTTTTTCGCAGTGCCCGCAGAAGAATACGTCGAGATAGACTACCGCCTAGGACTCGTCGGAGAAGGCAAGATCGCATTCCTCGGGGGCAAGCCCGAACTGGTCGAATTGGGACACTTTGACGATGTAGATATGGCCGTGATGATCCACACCAGCAGTTCAGCCCAAAACGAGGGAGCGGTGGGGATTGCCCGTTCGTCCAATGGCTTCTTGGCCAAGAACGTGCGTTTCATTGGCCGGGCCGCTCACGCCGGGGGCGCGCCGGAGAAAGGCATCAACGCGCTCAGTGCGGCGACGCTCGCCCTCAGCGCAATTGACGCCCAGCGCGAAACCTTCCGCGACCAGGACTGCGTGCGGGTGCATCCGATCATCACCAAGGGGGGCGATCTGGTCAATATCATCCCGGCCGAGGTGCGGTTGGAAACTTATGTTCGCGCCCGCACCACCGAGGCGATGCTCGATGCGTCTCACAAGGTCGATCGGGCGCTGCGAGGAGCGGCGGTTGCCCTCGGCTGCTCGGTTGAGATCGAAACTGTGCCCGGCTATCTGCCGCTGTGCAATGATCCCGACTTAGGGGAGCTTTTTAAGGACAACGCCGCGCGAATTTTCGGCCCTGATCAGTACCGAGATTATCCCCACGGCGGCGGCTCCACCGACGCTGGCGATCTCAGTCAGATCATGCCCGTACTACACCCGGCCATGACCGGAGCTAGCGGCGTGATCCACGGGCCCGATTGGGGGATTGCCGACCCTGCCGCTGGATACCTCGCCCCGGCCAAGGTTCTAGCCATGATGGCTATCGACTTGCTATACGGTGATGCTTCCGCAGCCCAGGACATCCTACAAAATCACGCACCCAACATGAGCAAGGGCGAATATCTCCAACAGCAAAAGGCACTCTTTCACCGGGAGCTCTTTGCCGGTGATCAAACAGGGGAGAATGCAACGTGAAGCTCGGCATGGTGACTTACAATTTAGGCCGCGATTGGGATTTAGAGACGCTGATTACCCATTGCGAAGAGACTGGTTTTGCCGGCGTTGAGCTGCGGACGACGCATGCCCATGGGGTCGAAGTGGCGCTCAGTGCAGCCGAGCGGACCGAGGTCAAGAAGCGCTTTGCTGACTCGGCGGTCGAACTGGTAGGGTTGGGCAGCGCCTTTGAATACGACGCTGTCGATCCGCAGATGCTGCAAAGTCACATCGACGGGACCAAAGAGTACGTGCGCTTGGCCCACGATCTCGGAGTCGGCGGAGTCAAGGTGCGCCCCAACAACGTCCACGTAGATGAGGGGATCCCCATCGGGCAGACCTTGGAGCAGATCGGCGTCAGCTTGCACGAGTGCGGCGAATTTGCCCGCGATCTGGGGGTGCAAATCCGCTTAGAGGTCCACGGTCGCACGACCTCGGATCCGGCCAACATCCGCAAGATCCTCGACTACGCCGACCACGACAATGTCTTCGCCTGCTGGAACTCCAATGCGACGGACCTAGTCGACGGCTCCATCGATGGCAGTTTTGCCTCTTTGCAGGAGGCCATTGCCTTGGTCCACATTACCGAGTTGTGGAGCGATTATCCGTGGGAACGGCTCTTTACCCTGCTGCGGCAGAGTGGCTACGCAGGTTATTGCCTCGCCGAAATCCCCGAAAGCCCAGACCCCCTGCGCCTGATGCACTATTATCGAGCCTTGTGGCAGGCCCTCGCCAAAGGCTAGCGAGGGGCGATGCCTGAGATCGCCTATGTCAACGGCCGCTTCTGTCCACTGGCCGAAGCTATGGTGTCGGTTGAGGACCGGGGCTATCAGTTCGCCGATGGGGTCTATGAGGTCGTTGGGACCTACGGCGGGTGCCCCTATGCCTTAGAGCCGCATTTGGTGCGCCTTCAGGGCAACTTAGCAACACTGCACTTGCCGTTGGATATTTGCGAGTATGGTCTTAAGGCCAAGCTGATGGAGGGCATTGAGCGGAGCGGTTTTGGCGAGACCTTGGTCTATATCCAAGTTACGCGGGGGGTCGCCCCTAGGCAGCACGAGTTTCCCGCTGTCCCGGTCGAGCCCACTGTCGTAATGACCTTTAAGGAATTGCGTCGCCTGCCCCGGGACCTCTACGACCGCGGCGTCGAAATCATTAGCACCGCAGATTTGCGCTGGAAGCACTGCGATATCAAGAGCATCGCCTTACTGCCCAACATCTTGGCCAAACAGGCGGCAGCGCAAGCGGGGGCCTTTGAGGCCCTGCTGGTCGATGCGGAAGGTCGGGTTACCGAAGGGGCTTCGACTAGTGCCTTCTGCGTCCAGGCGGGGCGATTGTGCACCGCGCCTATTGGTCCCCACATTCTGCCGAGCATCACCAGAGGAATTCTGCTCGACTTGACCCGCAAGTTAGGCATACCCATCGACGAAGAGTTTTGCACGCTGGATCAATTTAAGGAAGCCGATGAGGTCTTCATTGCCGGTACTACGCTTGAGGCGATGTCAGTGATAAAAATCGACGATGCCGTTATCGGCGATGGTACTCCGGGGCCGATAACGCAGCAGATCCGCACCGCGTTTATAGAGACGCTGGATTTGACTTGAAAGAGCAGGGATTCAATAGAAAAAAGGGGGACGCTCAGCCAGAGCGTCCCCCTTTTTGCGTTGTTACCAGAGGTTGCTAATGGATGACGATCATTTTGGTTTCGGTCATTTCCTTGACCGCGTACCGAGGCCCTTCCTTGCCCATGCCGCTTTCCTTGAGGCCACCATAGGGCATCAGATCGGCGCGCCACTGAGTGCCCCAGTTGATGTGGATGTTGCCCGATTCCACTTGCTGGGCAAACTGGAGGGCCAAGTTGAGGTTCTCGGTGAAAATTGCGGCGCTAAGACCATAGTTGGTGTCGTTGGCCATGGCGATGGCTTGGTCGATATCGTTGATCCGGCTAATGCCGAGCGCTGGGCCGAAAATCTCGTCGCAGGAGACCTTCATCTCCGGTGCTACGTCGGCTAGGATGGTCGGGGCGTGCATCGTGCCCTCGCGAGTACCGCCCGTGACGACGCTGGCCCCAGCCCCAACGGCTTCTTGCACCCAAGCCTCGACGCGCTCGGCGTCTTGGACGCGGATCATCGGTCCCATCTTGACGTCGCCGTCGAGGGGATTGCCGGTCGTCAGGGCTTCGACTGCGGGTTTGAGGGCGTCGATAAAATCTCCGTACACCTCGCTGCTGGCGAATACTCGCTGAGTCGAAATGCAGACTTGGCCAGCGTTGGCAAAGCCGGTATTGGCGGTGGCGGCGGCGACCTTTTCGAGATCGGCGTCCGGCATGACGATCAGCGGGGAATTGGAACCTAGCTCCATCGTCACTTTCTTCAGGCCAGCGACCTGACAGATGTGTTCGCCGACATCGCGGCTGCCCGTGAAGCTGATTTTGCGGACCTTGGGATTGGAGCTGATCGCGTCGCCAATGACGCCGCCCGAACCCGTGACGCATTGAATGGCTTCCGCCGGCAGGCCCGCATCGACAAAAATCTCGGTAAGTTTGAGGGCCGAAAGCGGGGTGTCGCTGGCGGGCTTGATGATGATCGCGTTGCCGGCGGCCAGCGCGGGACCGACTTTGTGGCAGACGAGGTTGAGCGGGAAGTTAAAGGGCGTAATGGCGGCTACCACGCCACAGGGGACCCGCAGCGTGAAGCCGAATTTGCCTGCCCCATTAGAGGCCCCGCTCAGGTCGAGTGTTTCGCCAGTCAGGCGCTTGGCTTCCTCGGCAGACAGGACAATAGTCTCTTGGGCGCGAGACGCTTCGCCCATGCCCTCGGCGAGGACCTTGCCCTCTTCGAGGGTAATCGTGCGCCCTAAGTCGTCGAGCCGCTCTAGCATTAGATCCGCCGCGCGATGGATGATTTCGTAGCGCTCATGGGCGCTCATTGCGGCCATGACTTTGGCACCGCGCTCGGCTGAGTCAATGGCGCGGTCGATGTCTGCGGCGTCGCCCCTTGGGACGGTGTCAACGACTGAGCCATCGTAGGGGTTGACGACGTCCATGGTTTCGGCTTTGTCAACCCATTCTCCGGCGATGTACATCTTCATAGTCAACTTCCTTATTTAAAGTGGATGGTAAGTAATCAACAAGTTAAGTACGCGCTTTTACCTGTCAAGCGAGCTTAAGGTTAAATTCCTAGGCGATTTTTATAATCTAGGGGGCGTCCTTCGGCATCGAGTAAGGGCTGCGGTGGGGCCTTCTTTTGGGTTAGCAAGCTGACGATTATCAAGGCGAGGGCGGAAAAGGGCACGGCCAGAAGGTCGGCTGGCAAATCCACGGGGAGCATCCGCAACACCTGCCAAGCGCATAGGCCGACCCCTATGGAGGCTAGGGCCCCAGGGCCGTTGCTCTTGGACCACCACAAGCCAGCGGTTAGCGGGACGAATAGTGAGGCGAGGAGTACGGACCAAGAATCGACCATCAAGTCGTACACCGAAGCGGTTCGCAGGGCCAACAGCAGAGATAGCGCACCCAAGAGGAGGACGGACAAGCGCGTCACGCGCAGCGACGACCGCTCTTCAGCATCGGGTTTGAAGTAGCGCAGGAGATCCCAGCCAATGACGCTCGCCGGAGCGAGGAGGGCACTGTCGGCGCTGGACAGGAGGGCCGAGACGAGGGCCCCCATAAAGAGGACCAAGGCTATATCTGGCAGGTATTTTAGGGCGAGGGACATCATAACTAGGTCGGGATCGGCCAAATCCGGGAGGATGACCGCACCGGCCATGCCGAGAAAAACGGGCAACAGCCCGACCGTTATATAAAGCAGCCCAGCGAGGTAAGCGCTGCGGTACGCCACCTTTTCGTCGCGGCTGGATAGACTGCGCTGGATTAGGTCTTGCCCCGCTAGGTTGCCGAGGCCGATGACCAGCCAGTCGCGCGCATAGGCCAACCAACTGGCCGCGTCGCCGCGAGGATAGAAATCGAAGCGGGAAGACGGAATCTGGGCGACGAGGGCTTTCCAGCCGCCCATGTCGCCGAGGAGGATCGGCGTCAAAATAAACAGCCCAAGCACGAGGATGGTCACTTGGACGAAGTCGGTTAGCGTGACGGCCCACATACCGCCGGCCCAAGTGTAGATCAGCACAATGACTGCGGCTGCGCAGATGCCGACGGCGGGATCGATGCCGGTCAGTATCTGCAGGATCCGCCCGAAGGCTAGCAAGAGTGAGCCGGTCCAGCCGACATAGGCGGGAATGGTGCAAAGGCTGGCTAGCAGGCCCGCTCGTGGACCGAAGCGGCGGCTAAAAAAGGATGCGATCGTCATCAAGCCCATGCGCCGCATCAGCCGGACGTAAAAGAGGCCGGCGATGAACAGGCACAAAGCTGCGCCAAAAGGGTCGGCAATGACTGCGAGGATGCCGCCCTTGTATGCAGCACTTGCAGCGCCGATACAGATTCCACCACCAAACCACGTCGCAGCGAGGGTTGCAGTGCAGAGCAACAGGGGCAGGCGTTGGCCAGCGACAATGAAGTCAGTCGAGTTGCGGACGCGGCGACCAGCGTATAGACCGACGCCGAGCATCACCGCCAGATAGATACCCAAGCCGATCAAGACCAATGGATTGGCCATGGCAAAATCCTTTGCGAAGATTTGTTATAATAACTCTGATTCCCTTACACTTTTGAAAAAAGGACTGCTGCCCATAATTTAGGGTCCTCTTTTAACCGCCAAGATCAAAGGAGGGCCTTATGAGCAGCAGCGAACAGGTATATAACCGATTGGTGAGCAGGTTGCAAGCACTGGT
>JAJDVZ010000088.1:0-33787 GCA_022825835.1 Candidatus Latescibacterota bacterium | reverse complement strand
GCAAAGCGGATCGCCTTGCTCTGGGAGAAAGCCGGGAGGCCGTTGGACGTGAGTACCTTGAACTGCAAGAAAGGGTCGCCCATGCCTTCCGGCGCGAATTTCACCACGATCTTGCGCGCCCACACCAAGCGGCCCAAATCGACCTCGATCCACCAATCGCGGAGGGGCGCTTCTACATCCGGCTCCCAGAAGGTATCCTCTTGGCCGTCTATGAGATTCGCGGCCTCAGCCAAGTTAGTGCCCGCCGCCCGGATTCCGCCCTGTACGCCTTCGCCGGACACAAAGTTCGGGGCGTCTAGCACGGCGTTGATTTGCTCGCGGATGCGGTGCGGCCGCACCCCTTCCGGGCCTAATTGCACCGTACCTGCGGCTATCTCCCATTCCGCCCAGTCGCCCTCGTCAACGGCGACCCGGTCCGCTTCGAGGCGGAATCCCTGGGGCCACGCCGCCGCCGCGACCAGCAGGGCGCAAGCAACAAGCCACAACCGAGTCACGCGACCTTCTCCTCCCCTACCTGCTGACACGCCGCGATAAATTCCTCGGCCGTGGTAGTATAGCCGATCAGATGTTCAAAGTTGCGTAGCGTAATCCGGTTGATCCAACCGCCTTCCGGCAGGCTGTCGTCTAGCGTATCGGGCATCTCGATCGTACCGGGAGCATTTGAACAATCGCGCAACAGAATGACGCGGTAATTCCGCCCGACGGCTTCGGCGCAGGTGTAGTGCAAGCAGGCCCGCCGGCTGTAGCCAACCACGAACAGCGTCCTAATGCCATAGCAGCGCAAGTGCTGGTCCAAGAAGGTGTCGTGGAAGCCGCTCCAGATCCACTTGGGGAAATTGCGCTCGCCCTCGCGGGGAGCCACGTAATCGAGGTACTCGGGTTTGTGTTCTTGCCGCGCCCAGCTTGCAATGCCGTTGCCGCCGCCGCCCTTGGTCTTGCCCCAGATCTCGCCCACGATGTTGCCGGGGTCGGCCACTAGGCGCAGGTCGTTGTGGACGTAATTGACCAGCATTCCGCTGGCGCGGGCGGCTTGCAAAGCCGGCGCAATGAAGTTCTTAGTCGTTGGATCGGGCGAGCGCCCATCAACATCCACCAACAGAAAGGCGCACTCGGCGAACTCTAGGGTCAGAGTCTCGTACCCATAGTCGTACCCACCGGGATAATCCTTGTAATAGCGAATGGGAATTTGAATGTTAGCCATAGGATCTCCTTGGCAATTAGGAATTAGGAATTAGGAATTAGGAATTGGGGGAGGTAGTATAATTCGTAATTCCTAATTCCTAATTCTCAATTAATAAACCACGGCGACGGTCCCCGCTAGCTGATCGCCGCCTTTTTCCGACTCCACCGATATGCGATAAACGTACAGACCCGGGGGTACCCGCTCGCCGTTCTCGTCCCGGCCATCCCAAGAAAAGCGCAGACCGCCGCTGTGCTGTTGCCCGTCGTGGATTACCCGCAGCGAGCGGCCGGACAAATCGAAGACCGCGAGGCGCAAGGGTACCTCTTGGGTTACCTGCAACAGCTTAAAAGAGAAGTTAATCTGCTCGTTTATCCCATCGCCATTAGGGGTGACAATCTTCGGCTGCACCTCCAGATCATCCAGTAGGCGACGAGAAATCGACGTGCGGACCGTGAGTACCTCGCTCACTATCTCGCTGGCCGCATCGCCGCGATTGATAGGTTGCGCCAGCTCCAAGGGGCGCTGTGAGTCTCGCACCCAGCCGCGGAAAGTCGTGCCGTAGCGCAGCACCGGAGCGCGGAAGAACACCTCGATCACCCCGCCGGAATCCCCGGATGTGCGCGGGGGAAACAAGTCCACCGAAAAGCGCAGCGAATCCGGCGCGATATGCACGGCAAAGCTGTCCAAGCCCGTGGCCTGGACCGAATCCACGCTAGCCACGCCAAAGGGCGCGGCGATTTCCACTCCGTCAAAACCAGAGTGCTGCGCGCGGATGATGGGCTGAATAGCATACCTAAACGACGCGATCTCGCCCAGAGTAACCTCGGGGGGATATATTTCGCCCAGCACCTGCTCGGCGAGCGGCGGCTTGGTCGCCGAGAATTCGATGAACTCTAGCTCACCGCCCTCACTACCTACGGGCAAAAAATCGACCCGCAGTTGCAAGACCGAATTGGGACCGGGCGAGGCTATGGCAGTGCCGCTGCTGTCGGCAAACGCATAGGGCGACGACCAGAAGCTCCAGTTGTCAATGTCGTAAGTGATTTCGCCGACCTCTCCCGGCTTGAGAAAGAGGTAGTCCGTCGCGTCGAGAGGCTGGCCCTCTTCGTCGAGCGACGTCACTTCATCGCCCCGGCCGGTGAAGCGCCAATACACGTTTGGATCGAGATCCTTCCCGGCCCGCGATTGGATCCAGACGCGGGCGCGGGGATCTTGGTGGCCGCGCCAGCGGATGTCGCCCCACACGGCTGGCTCGCCGAGGTCGATAAACGGGCTGACGTACGATGCTTGGTGCGCGTAGCCTACGCCATAGACTTCCACTTCGCCGATGTGCAGGGCCTTGGGCGACGCACGGAGGAGCAACAGCCCCACGCTGCGGGCGAGAGCCGGGGGAAAGCTCACGTCTATGGTGTCCTGCACGTTTTCGGGTAGCTCAAAGACGAGTTGGCCGCCGACTCGGGCAGCGCCATACCCCGATACGGTGTCTTTCTTCTGCACGCCTAAGTCGGCGCTCACGTACAACCCATCGGGATACAGGCCACTCTCGGCGGCGACGACCCGCACCCTGTTCACAAAAAACAGGCCGCCGAGGTCCATGGTAACGCGCCGCGACTCCAAGTAGCGCTGGCCCGTGAACCGGCTCTGAATGCCTGCCACCCATTCCCAGAACGTCGTCGGATCGGCGTCGATCATGTTCTTGGACAGATCGGTGATGGAATAGCTCGCGACCCCGCTTACCCGCACGTAAGGCCCCCCGTTCCGCTCCGGGCTGGTGAGGGCAATGTTGGTCGTCGGCGTCAAAAAGATCGGCCGCAGCGTTCCAGCGGCGAGGGCTTCGGTGTCGAGGCTTTGCTCTTCCTCAAAGTCGCTCCAAGACAGTTGATGGAAATTCACTCCGGCCCCGCTCGGAGGGGGCAGGTCCTCGCCGCCGATGCGGTAAATCTCCACGGCCTCGCCCCTTCCCAGCGCGAGCGCGGCGAGCGCGAAGGCTAATAGCGTCCTTTTTCTCATGGCGTCCGCACCTTAGTCGAGCCCGGCATAGACCGTCACAAATTGGGATGCGCCAGTAAAGGCGTCTTCTCCCTTGCGGTCGATGCGGCTGACTCGCAGGCCCATCTGGGTGGTCAAACTGTACCCTAAATACGCGCCTGTATTGGAGTACTGGATGGCGAGCACCGTCTCTCGATAGTCTGGCGACAGACCCAAGGCCCGCACTTTTTCCTCGTCTTCGAGCTGGCTGAATATGGTGTACTCCAATCCAGCCCTCAGTTCGGAGCGGGTCAAGATTGCGACCTCGCCGATCAAGAACAAGAGCAGTGCGTTTTCCTTGCGCACGGGATCGTTGCTCAGCAGCGGCGCTTCGCGGCGGTGTTCGTTCTTGATCTTGGGGGCCAGCACCACGCGGCCGATCGTGCGCCGGAACTCGGCCTTGTTGATCAGACCGAAGAACTGGAAGTTTTCGCGCATGTCCGGCTGCACTTCGTTTTGGTGCCAGATGTCGTATTTCAGCTTGTTGGTAACGGTCAGGCCGGGGATGCTGGTATAGTCAAAACTGGCAAATGCGGAATTGATATAGGTGTTGGGCGCGGCTAAGGGGTCTTCTATCCGCTGCAACGCGCCCGGGGCACCGGTCGGCTGCACCCACTGGACGACATTGTCGGCGATCTCATCCTCGACCCGCTTGAACATGTCGAAGACGCGGACCCGACCCACACCGGCGATGTCCTTGTCCCACGTAACAATCCCGTACGCGGTTTGTTCGCGCTTCTTGGCCGATAGCATGCGCTCCCGTTTGTAGCCGGCGGTCAGTCTCAACTCGGGCGTGAAGTGCATCCCGACATACGCATTGTAGCCGCGGCGATTGCGGTCGTATGGATAATCCGGGTCCTCGTCGTTTTCAAAGCGGTCGATCCAGAAGTTGTTGTTCATGTCCATGCCAAACAAAAACTCCGGGCGATCTACGTGGTAGCGCAGGAAAGGCTCCTCGTAGTCGGGGACGAAATTCGGCCGGAACTCGTTGTCATTTTGGTTGAAATCAGAGATGAAGTCGAGGTTTTCGTCCCAGCCGGGAAAAATCCGCAAATCCGGCCCGAACTGGTTGAGGCGCTGCCAGTCGGGGATGCGGTCCTGGTCGTCGTTGTCGTCAACCCACTCGTAGTAATTGGTCGTTGGATCGGTGTAGTCGATATCGCCCGAGGGCGAGGCAATCAGGCTAGTGGTGCCGTAGTTGTAATCCATGCTATAGGTCTCGGCAAAGAGGAAATAGGGATAGCTCTTCTTTGACAAATTGACCATATAGGCATTGGCTTGGTCCGCAGCCGTGTGGTGGGTCGAAAACGCGCGGTTCGGGTATTTGCGATAGTGCCGACTGCGGTCGAATTCCGCGTACAGATCAAAACCCAGCACTTCCTGCACCTCCAAGGTAAACCCGTAGATGTCGTTGCCCGTAGGCAAGCCGTAGTCGAGGCGCAACAGCCCCAAGTTGGAGCCATCCTGGACGTTGCCAGCCGCCCGCTCCACCGTCAGAAAAACGGGCTGGCCTTCGGGTATGTTGAGCTGGCGGTCCGAACTCATCTCGATGTGGTAGTCGTTAGCCACCACTAACTCGATCTGCGCACGGCGAATGGTGGAAAGCTCCGGGCCGGTGTACGACGGAGAGCGGAAGTCGTAGGTCATTTCGATTCGCTCGGCACCATCGGCCGCGAGGAATCCGAGGCGTTGTAAGCCGCCGTCGATGATCGGCTCAAAGCCGATTTGGCTGCCCCGCACCGTCTCTTTCTCGACCTCGACGACGCGCTCGCCTGCTTCTGTTTCGCGCGCCACCTCAGTCTCGGATTCAATGATAATGTCCCACGAAAAAAGAGCTGCCCCGCCCTCGCGGTCTTCGGGCGAATCATCGCTCAGGCGGATGAAGATCTGCCCGACGTGCTCTAGATTTTGCCCAACCGTCAGCGAGCCGGTCCACGGGTTGCCCTCAAAGCTCTCCAACAGGGTTTGCGAGTTGTGGGCGTTGATATAGAGGCCGCCTACCTCGACAAAGTCGCCGATCTGCGTCGTGCCGTAGAAGCCCAACAGATTGGTACTATTGGTGGTTTCAACAGATACGTTCCGCGCCAGCCCCGGAGAGCTAATCCGCGACATCAGGACGGTCAGGCTGTACTTGTCGGACTGAAAGTCGGCCTGTATGCCGTCGAAGGTCGGCTTGGAGAACGTCATCGGCGTCAGCGTGGTGCGGATCATGCTGCCGATCGTCAGGGTCAAGTTGTTTTGCCCCTTTTGGTCGGAGGCAATGACGAGTTGGTTGAACCACGCGCTAAACCTAGAGGTCTTAAAGATCGTGCTGCCAAACTGCTGGGGCTGATTCTGGCTCCAGTCGTAGATGAGCCAGCCGCGGTTGATAAAAGACCCATAGAGGTCGTAAAAATAATCGCCCTCTATGTCGCTGGAGACGTAGCGCTGGTACAGGTCGCGGGCGTAGTTGGTGTATTCCCATTGCTTCCAGCCGTAGAACTGATATAGCTCTTGGGGTACGTACCAACGCCGCACGGCCGGGTCTAAGGCGTCGAAAAGCACCCCCGGCCCGATGGGTTCATACGTGACCTCGCCGCCCCGCTGCACGCCCAACCTACTGCCGTAATCTTCCCTTCCCTGCGCGCCAATATCGCCGCACGTTGCCGCGACAATCAGGGCTGTGAGTAAAAGCAAATTCCGTCTGGCCACTGTGCGTCGTCCTTTGTTTAATTCCCGCGTCAATAGGCAATGGTCACCACGCTGCTGCTGCGCTCGGTGCCGTTGTCGGTCTCCACTTCGACTTGCAAGATGTAAACCCCTGGCAGCAATAGCTCGCCCTGTGCATCTCGGCCATCCCAAGGGTGCAGGAACCGCCCGCTCCCGCTGCCAGCGGCCGGCAGCTCTGCGATCTGATTGCGCGCCAAGTCGTAGATCCGCAGCGCAACCGGTGCACGGCCCGTCAGATAGAGCAAATCGTAGGTAATCGTCGTGTAATCGTTGATTCCGTCGCCATTGGGCGTGAACACCGCCGGCGTTGCGGACACCTGATACACCAAGCGCTGGCCCTTCAAAGGCACTCGCACACTCAGGTCGTCTCCCGTAAAGCGGGGAGCAGCGTTGCCGCTCTCGATCACTTGGGGTATCGCGCCTTCTCTCGTGGTGTCGAGCAAGCGTCCGGTAAACACGGTCTCATAGCGCAGCACAGCCGTGTCGAAAACCACTTGCAGGGCGCGATTGCCGGTCTGGCGCGCAAAGCTAACTCGCAGCCCCTTGGCCCCTAACTCCTCACTGAACTCGATCTCTTGGTCATCTACGCGCAACTCGCGCAGGGCGCGGACCGGAGCCGGGGTGTCGATTTCCAAGCGGTCGAATCCCTCGGCGTCCGTCACTTCGATGGTATAGACGAAGCTCGTATCCACGCCTACGGGAACCTCCTGTGGCCATATCTCGCCGACAATCGCCTGCGCCAAGGCCGGGCGAAAGACCTCGAAAGCGAGTGAGTCGACGGCAATGCCATCTTCGAGTCCATCGCTCTCAAATGCCATGCTAAACTGGAAATAGCGGCGCGGTGCCGGCGAGAGGACCGGATCGCCGCTGTTCCGATAGGGCGTGGACCAAGGGCTCCAGCTATCGGGCTCGTCGTCCGGCGAGGGACTGCTGCCGCTGCGCGTGCGCACGATGAGCCGCGACCGCTGCGGCAAGCCCACTTGCTCAGTGGCCCATTGCAGCCGGCCCCACAGCGCATCCTGTTCCATGTCGAAGACCTCGGACAGGTAATCCGCTTCGGGCACGAATCCACTGCCAAAAATTTCGAGTTCGTCGATTTCCCAGTTGAACCGCTGCGTAGATTCCAAGCGGAGATAGCGCACGTATTGCAAGGGGAATCGCACATCGATGGTATCGCGACTATTGCTGCCGTCTTGGGCCATGACCGTTACCAAGGTCTTGTCCGGCAGCTTCTCGACCGAGGCGGCTATGATGTCTGCGGCGAATGCGCCATCGTTGATGGAGAGCACATAGCCTTTCATAAAGTCGCTTTTGAAGGCTTGGCGGGGAAAGAAGCGAATGTGATTGACGCCAAACCGAGCGCCTAAATCGACGACTAAGAGGATGCCGGTGGCCACCACGTCCTTGGCCTCAAAAGCCGTATTTGGATCGCCATCCACCATGCTGTGCAGGCGTTCTTTGAGCACGTCTGAGGTCAGGCGCAAAACGGCTTGGGCGTTGGGCGAAGTCACCCGTCCACCGCGCTCGAGGATCCCCGTGGCGATATTGGTGTTTTCCTCCACACTGCGAGGCTGGATCCAGCCCACGCGAGTGCTGAAATCAATGACTGGTGCGTCTGCGGCCGCCTCCTGCCAAGTCGCGCCGCTGCCATCGCCTCCGACTACGATGTTTTCCGTCGCTAGGGCCGCCGCAGCGAGCAGCCCCACTAACGCCAAGGCATTGCGCTGTCTGCTCATATCGCCTCTTGGGAGAGTTGCACTCCGCCGGGTCAATCAGTCCAGCACCTTCAACAGGATGGTGATTTGCAAGCCCACTACGCCGAACAGAATGCCGATAATCCAGCGGTGGCCAGCGCGTAGCTCGCGTATATCTTGGCGCACATCGGCAATGGCTCGCTCAATGCCATCCAAGCGGCGGTCGAGCTGCTCGGCGATGCCTTCCAACCGTCCAATGCGCCGGTCGTGGTCTTGAGCTTGGGTAATCGGTTCGCGCTCGCTCATAGTCTTTATTCCTAATTGGTTAGGGTTGGTACTGCGAAAAAGATACAAAAAAACCGCCATGCCAGGTCGGAAGCCCGGCATGGCGGCAAGCGATCTACGCGCCTAAATGAAGCAACTACTCGGCAAACGTGGATTTGAGCCGACCCCAGCCAATTTCCTCTACGGCCGTGGGTGCGGCGGTGGCTTGGGAAGCCCAATCGATATCCGGGTCGATGGGAGCCAAGAAAAAGTCGGAGAGCAAATCACCCTGGAAGTAGCTATCCGTGGCCCCGCTCAGGGTCCAATAGCCCTCATAGCCAGCTATTTCCAGATCGTCGTCGTCAATGATAGTGAAGTGGAAGCCAATGATATTGCCCTCCACCAGTGTGCCGATAGTACTAAAATCGATCCCGTTCCAGTTCAGATTGTCGAAGGGGGTCAGCATGTACTCGGCCCGAAAAAATCCCTCCCCACCTTCTTCAGCCGTCTGAGTGGAGGCGAACTGCCCGTAGGGCGGCTCGGTGATCCATTGGGCTTTACCCCAATGATTGAGGCCCGAGCCTGCACCACCTTGATTAAAACCATAGTTCTGGGCATGGGCACCGTGCAGCAGATCCTTCTGCTCTTGGTCTTCTACATCGGACCACACATTGAACATGCCACCGCTGTGGTCCGCATCGAACACCATCTCCATCGGCTCCCACCCAGTGATGACCCAGATGGCGTCGTCAAACCGATCTTCCATGACGTAGAGCTTGTTGGTATTGGGATTCCAACCAACGATGGCCCGCAGGGCTAGGTCAGTCGCATCCCACGCGGTGCCTACACCTCTCACGGTCTCGGTTAGTTGCTCGTGGTTGATCCAGTAGCCTTCGGGAATGACATCCCACTCGACGAGATTACCGTCAACCGTGGGAATGTTGGCGTCTGGGAATTGCACGGCCGGGAACGCCACATCTACGGGCAGGTGCGCCCAGCCGGGGGTAGCCGCGAGCGAAACAGCGAAAATCAGAGCGAGCTTCTTCATTGCTTTACTCCATTGGAAAGAGGTTGGAAAACCTATAACTTCTCTGCGTGTGCTTTTGCTATGACCTTACATTGTACGCAATTTATTTCTCACTTGTCAAAAAAATAAAAACCTTGCCTGTTGAATAAATATGCAAAAATTTGCGCCATTTTTGGACTATCACTCCCGCGTTTTGCCGGTTGCACCGTTGTCGTTTCTGCGCTGGCTACTCTGCCCTCTCCTCGTCCTTGCCTGTGAAACGCCAGGGCCAGATGACAGGCCACTGGCCCAAGTCGGCACTAAACTGATTACCGAGCGGGACTATCGCAGTTTTGTCGCCGGCCTGCCCGAATGGACCAAGAGCGAGGCCGAAGGCAGCGACCAAGTGCGCGACTACCTGCAATCCCTCGTCGATCGCGCCCTCATCTTGCGCGCAGCGCAAACGCAAAAGGTGGAGCAAAACGCGACCGTACAAAAAAACATGGAAGTAGCGCTGCGGCTGAAAGTGGGTCAAGCGATGGAGCAGCGCTACATCCGACCCGCCGTCTCGGTCAACGAAGCAGAACTGCGAAGCGAATTCATCGCGCGGGGATGGGAGCGGCAGCTCAAGATCGCCCACATTTTCACACGGACGCAGGTGCGGGCCGAAGCGGCCCTAGCCGCCCTACAAGCGGGCCGGGCCTTTGTGGAAGTAGCGCACGAGTTTTCGCAAAACCGCACCACTGCGGCGCACGGCGGGGAAAAGCCGTACTATTACAGCCGCATCAATGCCATCCCGGCCGTGCGCGATTCCTTGTTCAGCCTGCCCAAGGGAGCAATATCCGCGATCCTCCCCGTTCCCAAGGGGTACGAGATTTTCAAGATTCTCGACGAGCGCACAGCTTCCTATGAGCAAATGCGACCGCAAGTCCTCAAGGCCGTTATGAGAGAGCGGTTGCAGGCGCGGCGGCGGGCGTACATCGATTCGCTCGCCGAGCAGTTCCAATGGCAGGAGATTGCAGAGGGTATGGACCGGCTCAGGCGCATATTGCACAGCGGCGCGCAAGAGGGTGACAAGAAGGTATTCTACCTCTCGGAGGTTGACGCCGCAGCCGCGCTGTACACGTACCGAGGCGGCGCGATCAGCTTGGGAGAAGCGGTGAGCCGCTCGCAGTTCATCCGTCAAGGTCGGTATGTAGAAGACAGCCTGAAGGTGGCATCCTACTTGGAGCGCGACGTGAAGGTGCCGCAGCTTCTCCTGCTGCAGGGGCGCACCTTGGGAATCGACCAAGAGCCGGCGGTCGCCGACTGGCTCACGCGCAAAAAGGAAGAAATCCTCATCCGCGCAATGCGACGCCGCGCCACGGCGAACCAGAAGCCGGTGACCGAGCAAGAGATGCGCGCTCACTACGAGGCACACCCAAAGAGTTACCAGACTTCGTCCATGGTAGAAGTCGTGGAAATACAGGTCGAGGAAGAGGCTCAAGCGCGGGAATTGCTGTCCCAGATACGCGCCGACCGGCAACAAGCCGCGCCGCTAATCGCCCTCCTCGCTGAGATAAAAGAGAACGGACGCGAGGTAGGCGCGTTGCATAACCTCAACGACGAACTCGCGGTATATGGGTGGCTCAAGCAGCGTCTAAGCGACCCGCTAGGCGCGGCGCAAGTCGCCGAGGAAATTGCAAACGCGGCCGAGCCGACAGACCTCGCCGAGACCTACATCGCGCGCCAACTCGCGGCCGTCCACAGCGTGCGCCACGGCAGCCGCGAGGTCTCGGGCCTCTACCAACTCTATTGGCACGAGACGCCGAGCTTTGGCCCCTTAGTCAAAGCGGCCATGGAGGCCGAGATCGGCGCACTCATCGGTCCGCTAGAACACCACGGCCTGTACTCGATCGCCAAAATCGCGGGGCGCGCCGCAGCGGGGCGGCAGCCCTTTGCGGAAGTGCAGAAACGCATCGAACACACCTTGCGGCGCAACCGCGAGAACGAATTGTTCGGGCAATGGCTGCAAGCGTTGCGCACCGACGCCGCAGACGAAGTGGTCTTCTTCGACGACAACATCGAAGCACTGGGGCAGGACGCGCCGTGATCCAACGCGAACTCCGCAAGCTGATCGCACCCCTGCTCGGGCCGGCGCTCGTATTGCACATCGCGTTCTTTGTGCTGCCGGTGTGCAACGCCTTCTATTATTCTCTGACTTCTTGGTCTGGCGTCTCGCCGGAAAAGGAGTACATCGGCCTTGCCAATTTTGCGCGCGCCGTTGCCGATCACACCTTTCTCACGGCCCTAGAGAACGTCTTTTTGTTCGGCATCCTCGGATTCTTAGTCGTCTTTCCGCTGAGCCTGCTGTTCGCGGTCATTCTCTCCAAGAAGCCGCCCTTCGCGGGCTTTCTCAAATTCGTCGTCTTTGCCCCCACCCTGCTCTCGGTCGTGGTCACCGCCGTGCTGTGGGGCAGCATCTACAACCCGGTCATCGGCCTGCTCAACGAAACCCTGCGCAACGTCGGACTAGACTCCCTCACCCGTCCTTGGTTGGGCAGCCGCCACAACGCCCTGCCGGCCATTGCCGTCGCCATGATCTGGCAAGGGCTGGGCACCTACGTGATCCTATTTTTGGCGGGCCTACAAAAGATTCCGCTCAGTTTTTACGAATCCGCCGAACTGGATGGGGCCAATGCTTGGCAGCAATTTTGGCACGTGACCCTGCCACTGCTGTGGGACGTCGTGCAGATTCTGGTGATTTTCTGGATCATCGGTGCCTTTCAGGCTTTTGCCCTCATCTTCGTCATCACGCGCGGCTATCCCAATGTCATTGAGGTGCTGGGAACCTACATCTATTGGGCCGGCTTTCAGGGACAAAGCATCGGCTATGCCTCGGCCATGGGGGTCGTCATGTTCTTCTTCGTATTGGCGTTTAGCCTCGCGGTCAATCGCCTGATGCGCCGCGAGAGCGTGGAATACTAAAGATGAGCCGCTTGCCCAAACTGCTGGCCATCTTGTTCATGGGGGGCTATTGCCTAAGTTCCCTAATCGCCCTCTTCTGGGTGTCCTATACTTCCTTTAAGACCAATCCCGAGTTCTTCGCCAGCACTTGGTCCTTGCCAGCCGAATTGCGCTGGAGCAATTACGCGTACGCTTGGGACAACGCCGAAATTGGCCGCTACTTTTTTAACACAGCCTACATCACCGCGCTCGCCACAAGTGGCACTCTACTGGTATCGGCTATGGCGGCGTACGTCCTATCGCGGGTGCCCTTCCGATTCAGTCGATTCACCTTCTATCTCTTCCTGTCGGCCATGATGGTGCCGCCCATGCTGTACCTCTTCCCGCTCTTTGTGCAGATGCGGCACTTGCACCTGACCAACAGCCACTTTGGTCTGATCGTGCTCTACATCGCCACCGGACTGCCCTTTTCGATCTTTGTCCTGACGGGTTTTTTCCGCACCCTGCCGACCGAAATGGAAGAGGCCGCGCTGATCGATGGGGCCTCGCCGTGGCGGACCTTCTGGACGATCGCACTGCCCCTCGCCAAGCCCGGGCTAATCGCGGTTTCCATCTTCAACTGCATCAACTACTGGAACGAGTTCTTCTGGTCGCTCATCCTCCTCCGCACCGGCAAGCTCTACACGCTGGCGCGCGGCCTGCAAACCCTGTTCTGGAACATGTCAACCGAGTCGCGCTGGACCGAGTTATTTGCCGGTCTGGTAATCGTCATGTTGCCCCTGATCGTGGTGTTCATCCTGTTGCAGAACCGCATAACAGAGGGTCTAACCGTCGGCGCACTGAAAGGATAATTGAGAATTAGGAATTAGGAATTACGAATTCTTAGTTACGAATTCCTAATTGATAATTCCTAATTGATAATTATGAAACGCCGAGATGTTCTCAAATACCTTGCTGCCGCCCTCGCCGGTGGATGCGGCCGCTACCTGCCCGGGGAAAACGTGCTGGAGATCGCCAACCTCCAGCCACCCGCGGCTCAAGTACCGATCAACCAAGTCATGTGGCGGGCTATAGAGCGCTTCCGCGAGACGCACCCAGAACTCCAAGTCGAGCCAGCCAGCGGCGGTGGCGGCGGCTATCAAGAATTGATGATCCGCGTCATGGAGGGACACCCGCCGGACATCATGTCCTTTGCCACGGCCGAGACCGGCCTGACTTACGCTTACGTCGAACAGGGACACGTCCTCGATATAACCGAGTATCTCCAGCGGCCCTCTTGGGATACGCCGGACAAAACTTGGCTGGAGACCCTCGACCCGCTCTACCGAGGGCCGCTGACGTACAAAGGCCGCTTTTACGCCATCCCCCAAAACGTGATTTCCCTCCAGGTGTATTGCAACACCGAGCTGTACCAACGCGCCGGCGCCGATCTCAACCCGCAGACCTGGGACCAGTTTCTCGACAACTGCGAGCGCCTTAAACGCGCCGGTATAGTTCCCATAACCCAAGACGGCATCCACTGGTACACGAGCTGGTGGTTCGACCACTTAGCCCAGCGCATCCTCGGCGCCGACAAGGTGCGCCAAGCCTTCCGCGATCCCCAGCGCCGGACCCCGTGGACCGAACCCGGATTTCTCCAAGCCGCCCGCATGATCGAACAGATGCTGGATCGAGGGTATTTCGCAGAGGGGTTTGCCGGCCTCAATCACATCGAGTCCGAGCTTTTGTTTTGGCAGGGGCGAGCGGCGACCGTCTTTGTCGGCAGTTGGTTTACCAGCGGCCGAACCGCAGTAATCGGAAAGGACTTTCCTTTGTACGCCTTTCGCTTTCCCGCAGTCCAGGACGGGCGCGGGAATCCACACGACTTGATCGGCACGGTCAACACCCAGAGCATCCCCGCTCTGGCCCGCCAGCCCGAGCGGGCAGCGGAATTTCTGCGTTTGGTCAACAGCCGCTGGTTCCAAGAGCAGATGGTGCAACAGGCCCAGATGATCAGCCCGCTTGTTGGTATGCCGCTGCCCGGCATCCAACAAGGCTTAGATCAAATCCTCGCCGAGACCGAGCAGTTCTACTCATTTTCCTTTGGGCTAGAAGGGGCGCACCCGTTCTTGTATCGCCAATACTGGAACGAGTGGAATCAGTTCATGGTGGCGCGCGAGCTATCGGCTCCTCAACTCGTAGAAAACCTCGAAAATATCTTTACTCGTTATTATGTACGGTGATGATGCGATGTAGGTTTGTAGAGTGATATTAACCTCAAGTGCCCATAGACGGAGTAATGGCATTTCTTATATTCAAGCATACTTTTGACATTAGACTTTCAAATTTTGGTTCAATCTGATGAAGCCAACGCTGTATCTTGAAACTACCGTTCCCAGTTACTATACGGCACGCCCAGGCCGCGCCGTCATCGTCTTGGCGCACCAGGAAATCACGCGGATGTGGTGGGAACAGCGATTGTCTGCTTTTGAGATCTACATTTCCCCAGTGGTGCTTGAAGAAGCCCGCCAAGGTGATCAAGAAGCCGCTCGGAAGCGCCTAGATGTTCTTGCCCCGTTTTCAGTTCTCGAAGCCACGTCAGTCATTGAACGTCTTGCGGAAACATATATGACCCGATTATCATTACCCGAAAAGGCACTGCGTGACGCTGCCCATCTGGCGTTTGCGTGTGGATACGAGCTTGAGTATCTGGTCACTTGGAACTGTACCCATATTGCCAACGCGGAATTACGCCGTCGTCTCATGGCCCTCAATACCACCCTAGAACTCCAGACCCCGATTATCTGTACGCCGGAAGAACTCATGGGACTAGAGGAAGCTGACCATGTATGAAGATCCGATTGTAACAGAAGTCCGCAAAGCTGGGCAGGCCCTTGCAGAACAGGCAGAGGGCGACCTGCACACCTTTTTCGAGTACCTTCGGGAAGTCCAGCAAAACTACCAAGATCGGTTGGTACAGGCTCCTCTGGGTCCATCTCAAGAGGCTAACCTTGATCTTCTAAATGCTGAATCATAAAGGCTATACGGGCCACGTCGAGTTCGACTCCGAGGCGGGTCTCTTTCACGGCGAGGTGCTCGATCTCAAAGCCGTCGTCACGTTTTAAGGACGGAAGGCTGAGGAACTGGAGCGAGCCTTCCGGGAATCGGTAGAAGACTACTTGGCCTTCTGCCAAGAGCGCGGCGAAAGTAAATGAGGTGAGATGAACATTAGTAAAATTCTCGTGCTAGATGCTATGGGAGTTATATATCAGAGCTGTGATGACGTAGAAGAATTACTAGTGCCATTCATTAGGGAGCAAGGATCAAATATCGACAAAAAAACCATCGAATATCTTTATACACGAGCCAGCTTAGGCGAATTTTCTTCTGAACAATAAATTGTAGAATCACTATGCGCCAGCGCGATCAATCCACTTATAGGCGGCTTTGGCATTGCGCCAAAAGTATTTCTCCGTCGCCTCTTCACCGCGCACGGTAAAATACGTCATCACCAAGCGCTGTATATCTGCGTAATCGCGGCCACTGCGGTCGGATACCGGCCAGTCGCTGCCGTAAATCAGCCGGTCCTCTCCGAACATATCCCATAGCGCGTCGAGCACCGGGGCGTAAAAGTCCACATCCGTCGGCGCTGGCTTGACTTGACTGCGCAAATCCATCAGCCCCGACACCTTGCAATAAACCTGCGGATGAGCCGCGGCCTGGCGCATCAATTCTAGCTGCGCCGGATCGGGCGGACCGCCATCGATGGGGATGCCGCCGATGTGGTTTACGACGATGCGCAACTCGGGGAAGCGCGCCGCCAGCGCGGGCACTCCTTCGTGTAAACCCGTGTCCAGTTCCAGATCATGGGCTACTAGCATCTCAGCGGCGGCTAAGCCGTGACTTTCCGCTGCATGTACGCGGGCGCGGATGCCGACGAAAACCGGGTCGGCGGCAAAGCGCTCCAAGTGAGCGGCAAACCCCGGGTCGTCAGGCTCGAGGTGGCCGACCAAACCCACGATGAAGGGATCCTCAGCAGCCAAGTCGAGCACCCACTGATTGTCCTCAACCCACGGGCTACACTCAACCATGACCGTGCCCGTTACGCCCTCGGGCACAGCTAGGGCCTTGTAGTCTTCGGGCAGCGCGCGCCGGTAGAGAATTTCGTCGTCTTTCTCCGGCCAAGGCACGCCTTGGGGTCTGAACGGATCGTAGAAATGAGTGTGAGTATCGATAATCATCGAAATCGCTCCTTTTTAACTGATGTTACGCAGCCTTCTATCGTCTGACGCTTTCGGTGTCCCCTAGTGTCATTCCCGCGCCAGCGGGAATCCACGCCGTCGGCCCCCGCCCGACCCGCTGGACGCCCGCTTGCGCGGGCGTGACGGAACAGGAAACAGTAGCGCGTAACGTCAGTTTTTAAGTATGACGTGCAGTTCATTTACCATCCATCACATCCTGCTCCGCAGGCATGCGCCAGTTTTGTGCCTCATCTAACGTAATAGTGCGAAAATCGGGCATCCGGTCGGCGTTGCGATCCTGATGCTGATGTCCGCCGAGAATGTACATCGAGTGCTTGCGCCCCGACCCCGGCCGGTCGGCATCGAGCAGCCGGAACCCTATATGCAGCGTCTGCCCCGGCGCGAAAACGTGCCGCTTGCTCTCCTCCGGGCTCGGCCCTAGCACATCCCATAAAGCCGCTTTCCACTCGAAGGTATATTCGACGTGCAAAGCGCCGTTGGCCGCGTCGGGCGGGCGCATTGTCCAAGCGATGTCGAAGTGGGGTTTGTCCATCGCCCACAGGAACTCCTCCAAGAAAGGATCGTGATGCTGGTCGAGAAAGCCAGCTTGGCCGTGGGGTAGGCGCGGGTGCTTCAACGGCAGCACCCGGGCGTAGTAGCGTTGGCCGTTGACTAATTCCTCGCGGGTGAATCCGTAGATACTGCCGCCGGAGTGGTCGGAATCCACGGTAATCGACAGCGTATCGTCCTGCCACCACTTGAGCGGATCTTCGTTTTCGATCTTGAGAGTATCGTCGCTGATCCGAGCGAAGCAGTACCAGCTATTGTCGGGCGGCAGACTCCAAGCGGTGTACATGGTGAAGTCGAAGTCGGCCGCATCGACGTGATCCGATTCGCGGTCGAAGAATCCCTCCCGGTCCAAAGCGAAACGGGAGTCGAAAAAGGCCCAGTCGCCGTCGTCGCCATCTATGGTTATCGCCGCGGGATCGGGCACCTCGACGAAGGGGACCGTAACGCCGACATGGGCAGACGCGGAGAAGGCCAAGACGAGACTTGTGAGAAAGGCCCTGAACGGAGCGCAGCAATGCGCGTCCTTGTCGCTAGCTATCGTCATATCTTTCAGTACCATTTTCAATGCGTTGGACGACCTCGTGGAAGAAATCCCGCGACCAAATGTCGATGGTGCGCGGGTCGCGTACGAACCGCATCACATCATCCCGCGCACGACCAACATCGAGCTGGTCTATCGCTTGGCGCAAGAGTTCCATGAGGCGATCCCGCGTCAAAGGCGTCTCGTCCCGATAATCGCCCGACTGCCTCATGCGCGCCTCCAGATGGCTCAGACGCACCTGTGGATGACGGCTGGCGTACCAGACTAGATCGTACCAGTCCCGGCCTTTGACGCGCGTCTGCCACTTCCGACACAGAATGGCGTGTAGCTTGCCGGCGAACAGATCGGGTAGGCTATAAACGCGCACCGCAAACGGAATAGGTTGCAGCAAATAGCGGCTCTCAGTCTCAAAGCCGCCGGGTGGCTCGGTGTCCACCTCAAGTTTGATCCTCAGGACCGACCCGGGACGCAGGCCGGGGAGCCGTTCGGCGTCTGCTTCGATGACGAGCAACTGTTTGAGCGTATGGGCCTTGAGAAAGGCCGATTCGATGGCCGTCTGCTGAGTCTTCGCTTTTTGCTCAAACTCGACGCTAAAGCCAAAACTGTCGATTTCGCGCAATAGTGCCTCGCCATATTGCCCAAGCGAAAATCCCGGGTCGGGTGCCAGAAGCGAGAAGTCGATGTCCTCGGAATAGCGATCTAGGCCGTAGAGTACGCGCAGGGCCGTACCTCCGTAGAAGGCGGCACGCTCAAAAAACTTGCTGCGCCAGAGGCCGAGCAATACCAACTCCTGCAGTATCTCCCGCAGCGCATTGACGTAATCGTCGTGCGTTTGGGGAGCGTAGCGGTCGAGCATGGAGCGAATGGCCTCATGCATGGCTTTGCTCCCTTAGTATCTGTAGATAGCGCATAAGCCTATAGAGCTTCCGCGAATCGTAGGCTTGCGCTATTGCATCAAGGCGGTCGCTATCGAGGACGGCCAATCGGGCGGGATCCAGCCGCAGGTCGTCCAACAAATACGATCCGTAGCTCAACAAGCGAGTTCCGTCGAAGCGCTTGTCGGCCCAGACCTTATCCGCCAGCGCCTTTTCTGGGCAAGCAATCAGGAAGGACAGATCGCCGTTCTCTGCTAGAACGCCCCCAACGGCGTAGCGATTCTGGCTCAAGCGGCGATAGGAAAAGGTTCCAAAGGGCGTAGTGAAGGTGCGCGATCGTCCCAATGTCACCGAGGTAACCATCTCGACGCGTTCTGGTATGAGCCCGTAGTAGCTCAGTGCGTAGTCTAGACTAATATAAGAAGGCCCGTAGATCAGATTGGCCAGTAATTCCCGGCTGATGGGTGTTCTCCGGAGGAGCTCGCCAAAGGCGTACAAGCCCTTCCTAATGCGCACGATTTCTCCAGCGGCCAACAACCTGCGGATTTTATCGCGCGGCTTGCTAAATTGGGACAAACAGGCGACTAGCTGCTGGTAATCGAAGACATCCCGATCAATCTGCTGTCGCAATGGGGTCGTTCCAAGCATCCTATATCACAATAATGTACATCAATGTCCACAATTAATGGACATAGTATGCTAAAAATGTGGAGGCTTGTCCAATCCACAAGCACGTCGCAGCCTAGTAAGCCACGCTGATGATGCGATGCTGGCTCGCGGCCCCGGCTTGCGCTTCCACCTCCACTCGGCACAGATACGAACCCGGAGGAACTACGCGCTCGTCTTGGTCTTGGCCGGTCCAAATGTAGCGGTAGGACTGGTCGGGCTGGCGCTGGCCCTCAAAGGTGCGGACGAGTCGGCCATCGAGGGTGTAAATCTGCACTTGGGCCGGCGCGTCCGTCTTCAGGACGTGGAAGCGGATTTCCGCAGTATCGCCGATTCCGTCCCCATTGGGGCTGATGAACGACTGCACCGAAAAATTGGCGATCAACCGATCGGTGCCCGGGACGCTGGGCAAATACACAGTCGTGGCGGCGCGACGCACTGGATCGACCGGCTGCCATACCGCTAGTTGCCTCTCGTTGCCGACGAAGGCCCGAAAGAGCGTGGCGTTGCGCTCTACGACCGTCCTAAATGTCAGCGCAACTTCCTCGCGCCGCACTGTGCGCGGCAGTTCCACCAGCAGCGAATCGCCGGCGACGCGCACCGCGGCTGGGTCGGCTTCGGCACCGCCTATGGTGAGAGCGAGCGAGTCGGGGTCGGCGGGCGACGGGGTTTGCAGCAGAATGCGGTTAAACCCGGGGTTGCGCGACGCAAACTCCGGCGTGATGTGGAACGAAAAAAGCTGGGGCACGCCTGCCTCGGCCGTGCGCGGCAGCACCTCACCCGTGACTCCAGCGAGAAAGGCGTCAGTAAATTCGATCTCCAAGGCGCGCACAGTCGGCGCGGTGGTCGGACGGTCTGAGCTGAGGATGAGCTGGACTTGGACGAAGCGGCGCGGGCTGGGGGAGAGGAACTGCTCGCCGGAGCGCTGGTAAAAGTTGCTCCACTCGCTCCAGTCTTCGCCAATACCGATAGTGCTCTGGGTTTCTCCTCGCAGTTGCTTTGGCATCTGATCGTATTGCTCGGCCGTTACTTCGTTGCCATCCTTGCGGAAGTAGCGAAAATTTTCTTGCAGCTCGTTGCCCGAGCGAGTGCGCGCCTGAATGCGCGTGCCCGGGGGCAGGTCGGCTTCCCAGCGCAGAGATCTGATCACCTTTGCCCGGTTGTCGCCCGCAATTCTCCCCAAGTCGATGAAGTCCGAACTCATCTCCACTTGAGCCACGTGGCCCACCGCAAACATCAGCGTCTCAATCAAAAAGCCGCTCTGATACTGAAAGCTGGTCTGCGAGCCGCCGCCACCGATCCATTCGGCCGCGATAAAGCGCACGGGGCGCGGCTCAAAAAGATAGGTCAATTGGCCGGGGAATTCGGTCGAGGACGCGAGCAAGGCATCTGTATCGCCAACGAAGAGCTGGTCAAAATCAACTTCGCCCGTCAGCGTGCGGCGACCGTTGGAAACGCTCAAGCTGTGGGTGCGAATCTGGGGCAGGTTGGAGCCATACGTCAGGGTGCGGAGGAGGAAATCCGAAGTGCGCATCACGATCCGATCCACCCAAAACAGCGCGCCCAAGTCCCAGTCCCAAGCGATGGGATCTTGGCCGCGCTCCCGCCGTGCGCCCCAATCGGTATTGGCGTTACCGTCGGCCATCTTGAAGGGAAAGCCCCGACCCGAGCGCTCCTGAATCGCGCCGCCGCGCTCTAGGGTCTGCAAGGCGATATTTTCCCCCAGCGTGTACACTTCCACCTCGGCAAGCGCAGCGTCCGGCGTCTTGGCATCTACCAAAATCCTTATGAATTGCAGCAGGTCATAGGTAGTGTCCGCAGTGCCCTCCTCGCGCGCACCCTGCACCCGCGTCACCTCCCTCACCAGCGGCTTCACGTCGTAAATCACCTCAGTCTCGTCAATGGGCTTGGTGGTGCCGCCTATCAGGTGAAAAGAGAATATGTCTTGGCGCGTCACGCGGCGTCCCTCGGACCCGAAGACGCGAAACTCGCGGAAGGGCCGCGCACCCTCTTGATCGGGGAAAATGAGGCGAATCTCCGATACGAGTACGGCCCTTCCTAGATTGATCTCAATCCACCAGTCCTCTAAGGGAGCGTCCGGGTCGGGTTGCCAAAAGGTCTGGGCGCGACCGTCTATCGCCCGCCCGGCTGTTGCGAAGTTGGTGCCGGCCTTCCACGCGCCACCGCGCATCTCTTTGCCGCTCACCAGTTCGTGGGTGAATTCATCTGCATTGACTGCGGCGTTGTGCATACCCTTAAATTCGGCGGGAGTCACTGAGCCGGTTGGGGAAATTGCGAGGGTGCCGGCCGGGAAGGTCCACTGCTGCCACTCGGCTCTGCGATCCACCCGGTACACTTCCAGATCGGCGCTCCGAGTCTGGGCGTACGCCGCCAGCACGAGAGCGGCCAAACTCAAACCCGCGAATAGGAGGAACGGAATGCGCTGCATAGTCTCTCCTTTTTTAGTAGGCAACGCCCACTGCGCCGAGGCGCGTGAAGCGCTCGCGCTCGGCGTCGGCGGTCACCTGGGCGAGGTAGATCCCCACGGGAACCGGGTTGCCGCTATCGTCGCGCCCGTCCCATTCCCAAACAAAAGAGCCGCTGCCGCGCGCGCCGGCAAACAAGGTGCGCACCCGCTGGCCGCCAAGCGAAAAAACCTGCACGGTCAACTGCACGGGTTGCTGGAGCTGGACCAAAGTACCGGAAATGCGCACGCGTTCGTTGATCCCGTCGCCATTGGGCGTTACCATGGCCGGCTGCACGGCAAAAAATGGCAGCAGGTTGCGCGCCGAAGCGGCCGTGGTCAGCACGCGCAAGTCGTTGGTCAAGACCGTGGGGTTGGCGTCCCCAGGCAGGACCTGCTGCGGGGCCTCATCGCTTTGGGTGTCGAAGACTCGGGCGCGAAAGAACGTGGATTGGACGAAGACTTCGGCGTCGAAGACGACGCGCAAAGCACTCGGCGATTGATGGGTCAGCCTTTGACTGGGAAAGAATAGCTTCAGACTCTTCTCGCCCTCGACGACGCTGTCGGGCGCGGTGGCGACGGGTGGATCGCCGATGAACATTTCCTTGAACTGCGGCCTAGCAGGCGTAAAAATCTCCAAGGCGTCAAAGCCCACATCCGTCTCGCTGATGTCAGCGCGGATGTCGTAGGCAAACGTCGAGAGTTCGCCGGCCGGCACTCGGGGCTTGTTGCCCAAGGGACGGGGGGTTTCCAGCGCGGAGATTTCCCCTATTAGCTGCTGGGCCAGCGGCGGGATGGAGTGCTCAACCGTCAGCGAGTTGACCCGTATGCCGTCGAGAATGGAGTGGCTGGTGAGTGCGATTTCGAGCTGGAAGAAACGACGCGGACTAGGCAGCTCAATTCGCTGGCCGGACTCGGCAAAGGGCGGCGACCACTCGCTCCAGTTGACTTGGTCGTCTTCGACCGGGCCGCGCACGTTCAGGCCCAGCCTGCCGTAGTCGCCTTCTGAAACTTCCTGCACATCGCCGGTGAAAACATTGACAATTTCGTAGAACACCTGCGGGGTATCGTCGCGGCCCGTGCGCATGCGAATGGAGACGCTCGCATCGGCCGTCGGCTCGACGTCGATGCGGTCCTCTTGCTGGCGCAAAGTCTCGGCCGTCCACAGCAGGCGGCTGAAGTTGGCCACTTCGCCCAAGTCGATGATCTTGGACCGATAGCGCCCTCCCGGCGGAAAGCCCGCCCCGTACACCTCGAATTCGGCTATCTCAAAGGGGTTGGTCGAGGTGACGTTGAGCTGGATGTAGCGGACGAATTGCAAAGGGAAGGGAATTTGCGCCACGCTTTCCGTGGTGAAATCCACTTGAGTCAGCAGATTGTACACCGGCAGATTTTCCGGCGTGAAGCTCACGCCGTCGCTGACCTGAACTTTATAGCCGCGAATGAAGTCGTCGGCAAAGGGCCGCCCGCGGCTGTCGGCTCCTTCTGGGCGCGGGAAAAACGAGATGCGGTTGACGGGGAAGCGCGTACCTAAGTCGAAGAAAAAGGCCCGGCCCGCTTGCAGCACCCCGAAATCCTTGAAGCGATTTTCGCTGGAGGTCTGCACATCGCCATCGACGAGCGGGGCATTGCTCTGCTTGAAGGGCACGTTGTCCCACACCCGAGCCTCGGCCACCTCACTGACGAAGTCCAAGGGAAAGCCCTCGGTCCACCTTAGCTGCCGGACGATATTATCGTTGGGATTAAAACCCACCAACTGAATGGCCCCGGCCGCATCAAAGCTGATGGCCGTGGAGTTTAGCTCGTCGTCCTTCCAAGAGCGGCCCGCCCCGCCCAATTCCCACTGCCGCACCTCGCCCTCGGCCGCAGTGGCCCACCACGCGACAGCAGCGGCAAAAAACAGTTTGAATGCGGACACAAGCAATTCCCTCACTTTACTGCGAAATATAGCCCGTTTTCACCCAGAACCTCAACCCCAGAAAATCACATTACCGACCATGCCGGTAAAGTGATCGACGAACAGGAAAAGTCCCCCCGGCACGATGTGCCCGGCAATCATGCCCATAAAAAAGGGGCGCGTCTTGCGGTAGAGCGCCACGCCGCCGTAGCGCAGCACCGACACCTTGATCAGCCACGCCAAGAACATATCAAACCACAGGTGATCCATAATCCCGGTCGGGCCAATGGGGTAGCCGAGGGGATGGAGGGGCCACCAGACGTAGTACCAGCGCGCCAACATCAACAGCAGCATCACGCCCGCCCCAATCCCGGTGTTGATCCAACCCCACAGATGCGGCTCGCTCGGCGTGCGAATCAAGCCAGCGGCATAGTCGTAGAACCCGTGCTGGCCCCCGGGAATTTTCAAGTTGAGCGCCCCGTACGAATAGCCCAGTTCCATCACCACCCACATCGACGAAACCATCCCGACGGCCATAGCCAAGATCATCGTCCAAAACAGCGGGCGTTTAGAACCGCCAAACCCCTCGCCCAACTTGAGACTGTTGGCGGCTGACGTCATCGCAAAACTGCGGCCAGTCGTCCAGAAATAGGTCGTCGCCAACACGACCAAGCCTTGGGCACCAATGGCCGACGAGCCAACCGCAGAGACCACGATAGCAGCCGAGCCGACCGGCACCGAACCGTCCGAAAGCCCCCCTTCGGCGATCAGGCGCGTAAACCCCACAAAGAGCGCGAAAGTGGTAAAGAGAAACGCTAGCGCAACCCAGACGGGCAGACCTGCCAGCGCGAGCCACGCGACCATCACCGCGCCACTGCCTACCAAGATGATTACGGCTGTCCGGTAGGAGAGAATTTCGCCGGAGTCATCCACCGTTGGATCCCCCCACAGGGCCTTGCGGCAGACCGCCCACAGGTGCTTACGGGCCGCGAACAGGCCAAATAGAAACAGCACCAACATGCCGCCCATCGACTGGTGGACGAGGATCGGGTCGATGATCGAGTGCCCACCCCCCATCATCTCCGAACTAGTGACGCCTAAAACGGCGAATGTGGTGCGCAGGGCATTGGCGAAGAGGTTGAAAAACCACAGGCTGAAGGCGATTTCGGTTTTGAGAAAGTAGAAAAAGCCCAAAATGTTGAAGCGGAATTTGAATTGCAGTTCGGACAGATTGTCGAAGATGGGCAAGATGAAATGGATGGGATCGACATTGGTGGCAATGGGCACGGTCTCCGGGAAGTAGTTATGTAGCCCGTGCAGGGTGCCCCAGATGGCCGGCACGGCAAACCCGGTCCACATCACCGGGTTTTTGAAGAATGGGGCCATGCGCTCCCCCCCGGCGTCCTGCTCGGTGAGAGCCATCGGCACCTGGACCAGCGGATAGGTCAGCCGCTCGTAGTCGTTCCACTGCTTGCGCAGAATCGCCATCGCGGCAATCATCGCCAAAAACAAAGCCCAGACCAAAGGTGCCCAGCGCAAGAACATCGGCAGCCAGCCAGCCCACGGGATGGACCGGCCCTGCTCCAAGCCCTCGTAAAAAGGCCACATGACCGCTAGGTCGCGCGGCTCCAGCCAGTCCGCTAGGTGCGGTTGGATGAGCGTGTGCCAGTCGTTTTCCGGCGTGGCAAAGTAAAAGGGGGTGAGGATCGTGCCGATGAACCGACCAGCAAAAAACACCGGCAGGGGCGAGGCCATGACCATCATTATATAAATGAGCAGCAGCTCGCCGCGGTTTAGCCCGGCGCGCGGATGGACCAGCTTGAGCAGTGGGTTGATCAACCCAGCGAGGAAAAAGAGCAAGAACAGGGCACCGACCGTGCTGGTCCCGAGCGTCATGTACGAGCCGCGCAGAAAGAAGACCCCATACGAGTCGCCCGCGGCCACGAAAAACGTGAACAGGCAGCCGAGGATCAGCGCTTTAGGCGTGAAAACTCGGGCCGCTGGGGGTTGCAAGGATTATACCCCGCCGGTGGCAGCAAAAATTCGGACGAAGACGATCGATTGCTTCTGGGTTTGCTCGGCGAAGAACTGGCGCTCTAGCAGAAAGCCCGCGTTCATGGTCAGCTCGTACCCTTGATAGGACGACACATTGGTCAGCAGGGCCGAAAACACGAGGCTGCGGAAGTCATCGATATAGCTCGGCGACGCCTCGGCTGGACGCTCGATTAGGTTCTCGAAGAGACTAAATTCAACGCCAAAGTCCAAGAGCGTCTTTGGCAGGAGCGCGTACTGGCCCAAAAAGAAAAAGCTCTCGGTCAGTTCGTTGGCCTCCAAACCGGTCAGCGCAGTAGGCGTTTCTCGCTGGTACATGCTCTTCCACTTGGGATAGAGAGCGAGCCGATCGCTGGGGCGGATGGCGTAATCGGCCTTGTTGATCAGGCCCAAAAACGAGCGGTCGCGCTTTAGGCTGGCCTGCTCACCAAGCTGGTTGAAGCGCTCGTACTTCAGCTTGCCTTCGACGTTCAGGTTGCGGATGCGAAAGTAGCGGGCCTGCAAGTACAGGGCGTTGACAAAGGTATCTTGGTTGTCGAGCGGATCGGCAAAATCCGTCAGGCCGATGGGATCGCGCCAGACGATGCGGTCTTCGGGCAAATTGTCGGCCACTAGTTTGGCGTGTTCAAAAAGGGATATATCTAATCCCGGATAGGATTTTTCCAAGGTCAGCAGCCCGTAGAACGAGCGGCTCTCGCGGTCGCTGCTTAGCTGGTGCTCGGCGAGCCGACCGACGGTCAGCCGGGAACTCTCGGTGATTTTTAAGCCCCCGTACGCGTTGTACCCGCGATGGTCGCGCTCGTAGGGGTAGTCGGGCAGGCGGTCGTCCTCAAAGCGGTCGATGATCGTGTTGTTGTTCATGTCCATGCCAAAGAGAAACTCCGGCGGATCGACCTGATAGCGCAGGAAAGGCTCGACGTAATCCGGGCGGCTGTTCTGGTTTTGGTTGAAGTCGGAGATGAAATCGTTGTTCTCGTCTAGTCCGGGAAAAATCTCAGTGTCGCGGCCCTGCGAGCCGCCCTGGCCGCCAAACCCTTGGCTCTGGCGATAGCGCTGCCAGTCGGTGTAGCGGTCTTGGTCGTCGTTGTCATCGACAAACTCAAAGAGGTTTTGGGTCTCGCTGGCGTAGTCGATGACCCCGCCCGGATCGGCGATAAAGGCCGTGGTGCTGTAATCGGGATCTATGGTGAACACCTCGCCGTACGCAAAGAAGGGGTAGCGCTGGTACGAGGCCGTGACGTATCCGGCTTCGGCCGTTTCCTTGTACGCGGGCAGCTTGCGAAAATTCTGGTTGGGGAAGCGGCGAAAGCGGCGATTGAGGGCCCATTCGGCCCGCAGATCAAAGTGGGCGAGGTTGATCAGCTCCAGGTCCATGCCGATCACCTCGTGCCCGGTCGGCAGGCCGTAGGCAAAGCGCACAAACGTCTGGTTGGAGCCATCGGTGATCTCGTCGCGAGCCTGGGCCACCGGCAAGAAAACCTGCTCGCCTCGGGCATTGGTCTGGAGGTTGGAGGCGATCTCTATGCGGTAGTCGTTGGACACCACCAGTTCGAATTCGAGCTTTTTGGCCTCGCGGAAGGTGCCCACTTTTTCGGTTGGGCTAAAATCGTTGCGAATGTCGTAGATAAGCTCAATTACGTCCGAGCCACTCACCTCCAAAATGCCCTCGCGCCGCACGCCGCCGCGCACCAAGGGCACGATTTCCGGGTGCAGCTCTCCGTCGATGATCACCTGATCGACGAAAAACGAGGCCCCGGTTTCTTCGGATTCGGGCGAATCGTCGGCGATGCGGATGATGACCCGTTCGACATTGCCCGTGTTCTGGGGGCCGGTCAGCAGGCCCTTGAGCGAGTTGTCGCCGAGGCTCAGCTCGCTGCTGGTATTGGACACATTGACCCACGTCAGGCCCAGCTTGGCGAAGTCACCCACTTGGGCCACGCCACGCGCCCCGAGCAGACGGGTCGTGTTTTCGATCGCCGAAGCCCCGCCCGCCTCGTTGAGCGCGGTAAACCCCGGCGCGTTGAGCCGCGAGCCGAGCAGGGTTACTGCGTACTTGTCGGCGAGAAAATCCCACTGCAACCCGTTGAACGTGGGCTTGGAAAAGGTCAGGGGGGTGAGCGTCGTGCGGATGGCATCGCCCACTGTCAGGGAGGTGTGGAACTGGCCGTGACTGGCCGACGAGATGACGAGGCTGTCGAACCACCGGCCAAAGCGGGTGCCCTTCAAGAGGGCGCTGCCCTGGCGCAGGGGGCTGGTTTCGGTCCAGTCGTAGATGACCCAGCCGCGATTGATGTACTGGCCGAAGAGGTTGTAGTTGCGGGTGCCTTCGAGCAGGATGTTGACGTAGCGCTGGTAGTTGTCGCGCGCGTAGTTGCTGTACTCCCAGCCGCGCCACTGGTATTCGTAGTACAGGTTCTGCGGCAAGTACCACTTGCGCCGGTTGGGTGCCAAGGCACCCGGATGGATGCGCACCCCGCGAATCCCGGGCTCCTCAACTGGCCGAAAGCCCGTCGATAGCTGGGCAAAAGCCGTGGACTCCGAGAGCGCAAAAATGCACCACAACAGCAAGATCGGCCCTCTGCTACAAAGGGTTATCAGCCTCATGATCCATCTCCTGTGAATTACGAATTACGAATTACGAATTACGAATTGCGAATTACGAATTTAATTCCTAATTCCTAATTCCTAATTCATTCGGCCAAATATACGCCCCGTTCTCCCTGCTTACCAAGTCAGAACCGCGCTGTCGCGCCCGCAAAAAACAAATTTTTTTACGGCAAATTTGTTTCGCCTGTCTATATTTTTTTGTTTATAATGTAAAATCACCTCATCCTGAAAGGAGGTTGCACAGCTTGCTGAACGACAATTCTCACATCCCGTTTTCTTTTTCTATTTCTTCCAATCAAGGAGCGTATAGCATGAGAAAGTTCGGCTTTTTCGCCTTGTCTTTTGGGCTGGCCTGCCTGTTGAGCACGGCGGCTTTTGCCCACGTAGGCGTGACCGTGTTCTATCCCCAGGTGCCCGATCCGGCTGCCATCACCATCGACGGCAGCGACGACGATTGGGGTTGGTATGACCCGGCTCTCGCCCTCAATCAGCCCGATTTCTTCGACCGAGCCAGCGATTTCGTCGAGTTGTCGGACTACGACTTTACCATCCTCAATGCTTGGTCGGCGGAGCCAGACAACAAGTGGTACGGCTTTGCCCGCTTTGTCGATGACACCCTCAAGTACGATTCGCCCGTCAAGGAGTGGTGGAAAGACGACTGCTTGCAGATCACCGTTGACGCCGATCACCTCGGCGGCAATATCCTCGGTTCCGACCTCGAGCAGATCGCCAATGGCCAGCGCTGGCACGTGCGCATCTTCCCGCCGGCTGGCGAGTCCCTGTTGCCCAACCAGACCTGCTTCTTCTACAGCCAGCTAGAGTTCATCGACTCCACCGAGCTGCTCTGGGGAGTGGAGCCGGAGTTTTTCGAGGCCGCATGGACCGTCCTGCCAGCGGGTGCCGAGAACCTGACGGTTGGCCCGGTTGAGTACACCTATGAGTGGCGGGGTGCCCTGTGGGATATCTGGGGGCTGAGCGAAGCCGAGAGTACGCGGCACACGTTCGCCGAGGACGACGTGATTCACCTCGGCTATCGCCCGCTCGACGCCGACCGCCCCGGCGGTGGACGCAAGCACTCCATGTACATCAACGACGGCAGCCAGTCGCAGGACGTCGATGCTTCGCAAATGCCCGACTTCTGGGCACTGGCGGCGACCGAGACTAACGTGGAAAATGACACTTGGGGCCACATCAAAAACAGCATGTCCCAACGCCTCAAGTAGCAATTCAGTAGAATCTGTTATGAGGGTAAGGGGTGCTGTGCGCCCCTTCCCCTTAATCATTTGCGTCGCCCGTTCGGGCGATGGACAGCATCTGGCGGAGGCTGGCTGGTGAGAAGCCGTCTGGAAATTCTTAAAGGGGCGATTTTAGCTTGTGCTGTGCTAATAGGCGTTTGTCGTCCCGGCGCGGCACAAGAGTGGTGGCAACTCGGCGGGCAGGGTGGCGTCGCGCCAGCGGACGTGGTGGACTTCAGCCTAATGATCGACGACACTTCCCACGCCCTCCAGCCTTTTGAATTCGACCCGAACGAAAACATCTTGCCCCAGCTCGGCCCTTGGCAGCGCTGGCGCTTTCCCACCGACCCGCAATTTCGTCCCGGTCATCCGCGCTTCTGGACGGACATCAATCACAATACCCTATACCAAGCCACGGAAAGCTTTCTCTTCGTCGATGGGGATCCAACCACGTACATAGAGCGGCGGGACTTAGCTGGCATCTTCTATACCATAGACATGGGCACCCAAGTGCCCGTAGAGCGCTTCGTCTTTTTCCCTCCCGAAGGCGTCAGCCCCGAAAGCGACGAGCCTTTCAGGCCCAATTACATCCTCAAGTCCTATAGTCTGACGGCCGCCAAAGCCGAGACCGGCATTATGCAAGAGGAAATAGAGCGCGGGTTCGTCTGGCGGGGCGACGGGCCGTGCTGTCCGCTGGCCATCCCCCTCGGCTACGAGGAGCGCAATGCCGACGTGGTGACCGAAATCGCGTTTCCCACCCAATACCTCCGCTTCTTCCGCTTAATCGCCATTCCCGACGGATTTACCCTGTACGGCGACCCCATTGTCACGCGCTCGGCCTTTGCCGAGATGGAAATCTACGGCCGGGGTTTCGCTCCGCAGGCGACCTATGAGTCGCAGGTCATAGATTTGGGACGAGAGGTCAACTTCGGGCAGGTGCGCTTAGCGGTGAGCAAATGGCGCAAGGACGGGGAGCAACTGCTGCCGTCCGACGGCCCAACCCGCGCTCAAGTGGAAATCCGCACCGGGCGCGACGACAGCCCAACAGCTTATTTCGGCTTTGACGATCTGGGTGCCCACGTAGAGGTGACCAAGAGGCAGTGGGATCGGCTGATACCGCTAGAGACGCGCGGCGCTACCATAGCGGTCGGCTTTCGCGGTCCAGTGGCCGAAGACCTGCAAAACTGGAGCTTCTGGTCGCTGCCGTTGGCGGACTCGGGCCAGCATCCGCGCCTGCCGTGGGGCCGATATTTCCAATTGCGCATCCAGCTAGCAACGGACGAGCTATGGGAATTTGCCCGCCTCGATTCCCTGCAAATCGAGATCGCGCCCCTGCTAGCCGACCGGGTCGTCGGCGAGATCGTCCTCGCGGCGGAACCCCACCCCCAAGGCGGACAAGTGCGCGTCCCAGCGGGCGCAAAAACCCCATTCACATACGACCTAGGCGTGGAATTTGCCAGCGCGGACCGCATCGGCTGCGACGCCGTGCGCATCTCAGCACCGGCGGAAGCCACATTTCGCTATTTGGAGATGGGCGACCCGTTCAGCGCCGTAGAGCCAGATAGCTTGCTGCGCGAAGCAAGTGGCTTTGTGGTGTTCTTGCCGCGCCCCTTGCACCCCAGCGGCGACCAGCGCCTGCGCATCGGCCTCGAAGCCGTGCTGTACGGCGAAGCTGGCGAATTTGGCGGCGAGGTATTCAACCGCCACGAGCCGAGCTTGTTACAGCGCGTCGAAGGAGGAGACGTCAGCGCAGAGCTAGGTTCCAACCAGTTACTCGTCGTGGCATCTGCCGCCTCTACGGGCGGGGTGCTGGGAGACGTCGAGGCAGGTAACGGCGCGTTTACCCCCCAAGGCGACGGCATAAACGACCTGTTGTCCATACAATACACCCTTTTCCGGGTGCGGGAATCGTCCCAAGTGCAAGTCAGCCTCTACGCCCTCGACGGCCGACCGATATGGCAAGCGCCGCCCAGTGTGCAGGGCGCAGGACGCCATGCGGTCCACTGGGACGGTCGAGACGCGGCCGGGCAATTGGTCCGCCCAGGCGTGTACCTAGCGCGTGTAGAAGTAGAAACGGATCAGGGGCGAGCGGTGCGGTTGCAGCCGGTGGCGGTGGCGTACTAGGTGCGTAGTGTGCATGTTTGACACGCTCGTCGGCATCCGCTTCTTAACTTATAGAAGAGATCATTGGGTACTGGATCAAAATCGACCTTTGAACTAGATGAGTCCCAGAGTAATAAAAGAAGGCAGTCTCATTTTCTGGTTTCACAGTTTTGATGCGCTTAACAAAGACCGAAGAACGGATTAAAGTGAAAAGGTATGAGATTCCATATCCGGTTTCTGCATATACCTTTCCTCAAGAAGCCTCTATTCGCCACGTGCGCTTTGACGATGTGCATATTCACATTGAATTAACGGATGGGCGCATCCTCTCCGTGCCTCTACAATGGATTCCGACGCTCTATCACGCATCGCCCGATGAACGCGAAAAGTACGAGATTGATCCAAGCCGCACGACGCTCTTATGGGATGCCGACAAGTGCGATATTAACGACGAACTCCATATTGCGGACTATCTCGGCTCTGGTAGCGCGTAAAAATTTCAAATCCGCCCAAAAACAGCACCTTGCAAAGAAAGCCACACCATGCTTACATCATCTCACCGCGTATTCGTCCTGCTGTGCGTCGCGCTACTCGTCGCAGGCTGCGGGCACAAATTGGGCTATCGCCATTTTGCCGGCCCCATATTGCCGGTCACTAATTTGGCGGGAGCGGATTTTGTCGTCCGCGACGACCACAGCATCACCTTCGTCAAAAACCGCTTGGAAGTGAGCTTGTTGCCGCTGACCGTGGCCATGCTCAATCGGCAGCTAAGCGGCCACTCGCAGCGGCCGGAGGGCTTTCACGACCCCAACCCCTATCTCGCGCCGGTCAACCCCTACACCTACGGCGACTGGAAGCCGGGGTGGGAAGAGGAGCATCCCACCCGCTTTACAGTCTTTCTGCTCAAGGTCAAGAACTACGCCTACCCCAAAGTGTGGCTCAATCCCTACGCCATAGAGATCGCCAGCGCCAATGGTCGGCGCTACCAAGCCTTCACCCGGCTGGCGCTAGATGAGTACTTTGCCCCGTATGCCATAGGCTATGCCGGCAATACCTTCCTTCCCTTCCGCGAGCGGCGCGATCTGCTGACCCGCACCATGTATCCAGAAGACGAGATGATCTTCAGCGGCCAAGAGCGCGAAGGCTTCATCGCCTTTGCCCCGCTAGCGAACGATGTCGAAGCGTTTGAAGTGCGGATCCCGGAAATGGTACTGCGCTTCGACTACCGTGATCAGCCGGTGGAAACCATCGACATCGCCTACCCATTTACGCGCGAAGTGTACTTGGCCAAGCAACGCCGCGCCGAGGAACTCTAATGGCGCGCGTTGTGGGAGTTGTCCTTGCGGCGCTGTGGTGGAGCGGCTGCGGGCCGCAAGTGGATGGTGATGTGGTCGCTAGAATAGGCGACGAAGAGATCGAACTCGCAGACCTGCGCCAGTTCCGCGAAGAATCCACCGCCAACTACCGCGACCCCGAAGAGGGCCTCCAGGCGTGGCGCTTCTACTTGCAGACGATGATCGACATGAAGCTGATGCTCATCGACGCACAGGATCAGCGGCTGGATCAGACAGTGGAATTCGTGCGCCAATGGGATCGGGAACGGCGCAAGAAACTGGTCGATGAGTACGCCGTGCGGACCATTCTCGCGGATGTAGATCTCGCAGTAGAAGGTATGCGTCAGAATTTTGCGACGAACAAGTGGAATCGGATGTTGCGCTTGGCCCATATCCGCACCGCCAGTGCGACAGAAGCCCAAAAGGCCATGCGCGACTTGGAGCAGGGGTGGAATTTTGCCGAGGTGGCCCGCAGGTATTCTATCGCGCCGACAGCCGCCCACGGCGGGGCGATTGATGCCTGGTACGGACGCGGCAACTTAGAGGAGATGGGTCTGCCTTTAGAAGTAGGAGAGCAGATATTCGACCTACAGGTTGAAGACTTGAGTCAGCCCTTACTGGTGGGGGAACACTACGAGATTTTCAAGGTCCTGTCCCAAGGCCCAGCACCTACGCACTACCGAGCGGCCTTCTTGCGCGAGCAGTACTGGAACGAGTTCCGCACCCGCTGGAATGAGCTGATCGCACAGCTCAAAGACCGACTAGACGCCCAGTTAGATGGTGAGGCGATCCGGTTGCTAGTCGATCGGATGGCCGAATCCGACGGCCGAGGGATGCTGTTGGATCCCGAAGAACAGGAAGTGATCCTCTGCCGCTTCAAAGGCGGACAGGTAACGCTGCTGGATTTTGCCGAAACCTATAACGCCTATTGGTTCATCCGCTCGGTCTCCTTCGACAGCAGCGGAATTGCCGATTTCATCCACCGGGACCTCTTGCCGCGCACCCTTGTCTATCAAGCGGCTTTGCAGGAAGGCTTGGACCAAGATTCGACCATAGCAGCCTGGTTGCAGGACAAGAAAAAATCGCTGCTGCTCGAAGCCCTCCGCAGAGAGGAAGTCGTAGAGCGGACCGAAGTCGATAGCGCCATGGCTCGCCAATATTACGACGACCATCCGCAACAGTTTATGGAACTAGAAGAAATTCAGGTGGCGGAGGTGCTAGTGGCGAGCCACGCCGAAGCGGAACAGCTCTTGCAGCGGGTCCGCGCCGGCGAACCCCTAGAAAAGCTGGCCGCCCGCCACACGCTCCGTACGGATGCCGAGGGGAGGCACGGGCAATACCACATCCACAACCACCCCTCCGAGCGGCGGGTTTTCGGTGCCTTCTACGATTC
>JAJDVZ010000022.1:0-10797 GCA_022825835.1 Candidatus Latescibacterota bacterium | reverse complement strand
CTTGCATGAGGGCTTTCTTTAGCATATGAATAAGCATGGTGCGGCTCCTGTATTTAGGATTTAGATGCAATCTTCGGCGATTACAAATAAAACCTAAAGCAGGGCCGTACCACAACTTAGATTACTGTCGTGTACTTAGCTGGATTCTTTTGATTCTTCAACGGTATTTCTGAACATCCGAACAGAGCTTCTAATCCAGTATCCTCAAAAGGAAGGTCGAGGAAGCACTCTATCGGCTTATGAAAATCGTCCTTTCCCTCGACTCGAAAAATCGCATAGGACTTAAATTTTATTGTACAGTTTCCTTCTTTCCACCATTTGATGAAGTCACTTATGTGCTTTAAGTGTTGTTCATCAGTAAGTTCGACCGATTTGTTGTCCTGATAGAATGTTTCCAAGAGTAAATCAATCCGTTCCTTGTTTCCGATCTCATTAACACCAATCTCTCCAAGGAACTCACGAGCTTTTTCCTGCTGGTTCTTGTTTTTTCCAGATGAATAGACATGTTTGTCTACACAGGAGAGTTTTTTGTCGTATTCCGCATCATCGCTTGGGAAGTGGCAGTCCCTTCCCTTCTTGTAGGTAACACCATCGCTGAGACGAACGATAGAAAGGTTTGATAGCTCATACTTGCGATTCCTATACAAATCTCTATACTGATACGTATATGATCGGTAGGTATTCGACAGGAAATCGCCAAGCAAGGCATAAAATTCCTGATGCCATTTGTACGACTTTTTCTTTAGCCATCTCAGTACCAAATCAGGCTGATTGGATAGCTCGCTTACAAGGTCTTTTTCATCCCATTCGGATATTCCGAGTGAAGACAGAAAATTGTCTTCCTCTTGGTTTCGTTGTGGAGCATTTGCAGCCCATAGAGGTAGAGATTGGTCCTTTCCGAGAATCGTCGCCAAATCTTCGTCATTGATCAATTTGGGCAACTGTCTGCTTCCTCGGTATCGGTAGATTCCTGACGCAGCGGCATGACCACCGCGTTTCATTGGCGTCAGTTTCTTATTCTTGAATACCTCAACCAGTTTTTCTTGGATGGGCTTGTAAAAGTCATCTAGAGGGTCCCGATTATTGGGCAACACCGCCAAAAATGCCACGTCCAGCAGTTCTTGGTCGTGTATAGCAAACATTGACTCCGCGACCAAATCTGCAATATGGTCCCTCAGTTCGTCGTTGGCTGGACAATCGCGAATACTATCGCGGGCAACAGTTGAGGCAAACGGTGCGTGAAGGTGAAACCGTAGATCCGACGTTTCCTTTTCAGCAGGGAAATAGATGCAGACCTGGCCTTTGTCCAATGGCTTAATTTTCCATTTTTGTTTCTTGTCCTTTTCCATGCCAAAGGCAACAGCAATTCGGCGAGGCTTTCGATTGCTGCTGTTTTCGTCATTAACCGTAACCTCTTTTTCAAAGCGGAGGTAATGGACTGAATCAGGTGTCGAACTCTCGGGACGTCGGACAGAGAGTTCAATTCGGTTTCCATCCTCCTCCACTCGTTCCAATGAGCCCGATTTCAAATCAGGCAGCTGATATTCTATCTTCCGTATATTTTTGAGGAAGAGCAATGCGCCTTCACCCAACTGTCGGAGATTTTTCTCAATCTCAGTACAAGCCTTTTCGGGGGATTTTTGGGGATTATCGAACGGGAAGAGGAAATGAGTGCTATTCTCATCGAGTGTCCTTGGAGACAGACCTTCTGTATCGGGGACAACCAAGTCTCGGATACGAAAATGGTACTCGCCAGATTTAATTTCTGGCGTGGAGGTATAGACAAACACAGCCTTGAATCCAACGCCAAATTCGCCGATTCTAGTAGGATCATCTTTTTTTGGACTGTCTCCTATACTTGTTATAGATTCTACATCTCTTATTGAAAACAGGCGACTCCCATTATGCTCAAACTCGACACTATCAGTATTGAGAATGAATTGGACTTCGGATGCCTCTGCATCCTCGGCATTTTGTAGAAGCTCATAGATGAAGTGCGCGTTGTCTGGATATAGATCCGTCAGCCAACGCTTAATGCCATCTTCAAAGTTATTCTTTCGATTTGCCTCAATCCATTCTTTACGTATTTCAGATAGTTGATGAATGGCTTCTACTGACACCGCTAATCTCCTTCCGATAGTTCGATTACGCCATACGCCACCGGCTCGGCGATAATATCTGCCTTCCCCATAGCAGTTTCCAACTCTTGGATACGCCGAGTGTAGTCAGCCTCAGCCGTCGCGATTTGCGACTGCCGCATTCGTTGCAGTTTCTCGTCGCTGGCCTGAGCGAGTTGTTCCGCGAGAAGCGCCATCCGCGCTTGATGGCTTTTCGACAGACTTTCTCGGCGATACTCGGCAAGCTCTCGCGTCCGTTGTTGATGCTCTTCCTTCGCTTGCGACCATAGTGCATGGTGTTGTGCGTCGAGGGCGTCCCACACTGAAGAGTCGCTATCCACCGAATCAGCAGTCGAAGCATCCGCCGCGTTCTCAAGTAGTCGGCCTAAGTGCGGCGTTACGGCTTCTGACGAGGCTATCGGCGTGAGAACCAAATCCTCCCGAATGCCGTGGAACTGCCACTGATATACGGCAAATTCATAGCGGCCCGTAGGGACCTCATGGCTCTGTGCCTTCAGCGTAGTAATGACTCGTTGGCTTGTTTCTAGCGACCAGGCTGCCTGCTTGACTAAAGGATGGAGCGGTGTGATGAACGCGGCGTCAGGATATTGCGTTGCGCAGTCAGCCTCAAAGGTCACGGAAAGATGCTGCTCGCCGCCTTTCAGCCACTTTTCCCATGCCCGATAGTCGGGTGTAGTCCGTCTGGGAAGTTGCTGAAAATCGCGCAACAGGGCCGTGCGCGTCTCCTGAGATAAACGGAGTGTTTTCAAGGCTTTTTCGCCGAGGATGAATTCCCGTTCCTCGCCGCATATACCGTTCAAATAGATCGCAACGAGCCTTTGTATAGAGGCTGGGGATAACCAGAAACTGGAGGCTTCTTCAACCTCCTTCTTCATCTGATCTTCGGGCAGACGGATGCCAAAAAGCTCCATCTGCTGCTGTTCGAGCTTTTCCTGTTCTTGTACCAAGCGGATTTTGTTATCCGCTAACTGTTGTAGCTTGGCCCTCCGTTCCTCTTCACTCAGGGCATAGTTCTCGGCGATGTTCTTGATTCCCTTGGAGATTTCCCCCAGAATTTCCTCGCTGCCGCCCAAAGCATTCTCAAATACCCCGATGCGCACCAGACAGCGTTCGTAGATGTCCGCATCAACCGTTCCCGGCGTGATTAGGTTGACAATGGCGACGGTCTCGCTTTGCTGGCCCTTGCGGTCAATGCGGCCAATCCGTTGCTCGACGCGCATGGGATTCCACGGCAAGTCGTAGTTGACGATGCAGTCGCAGAATTGATAGTCCAATCCTTCGCAACCGATTTCTGAGAACAGTAAAACGTCGAGTGTGTCGCCGTCCTCTCGCGGCTGCTCAAAACGACTCCTGAGCGCAATGCGCTCTTCGTCCGCTGTCCCGCCGTGAACCATGCCGACGCGAACGCCGTCTGCCCTGAGATGTTCGTATAAATATGAAAGAGTGTGCCGAAAGCTGCTGAACAACATCACCTTGTTGTTGGATAGATGTTGCTTGTCTCGGATGATGTTGCGGAGGGCTTCCAGCTTCGGGTCGTGGGGATCAAGACCGCGTGCTTTTTCAAGGATGGTTTGAATTTGCGCTTGGATTGAGTCGATAGCCTCGTCCGATGGCTCCGGCCCCATATCGTCGGCTTCCTCCCATTCCAATTCGTCGAGGTGGCGATGGAGAATATCCTTGAGGAAAGGAGCCAGTCCATACAGGCAACTCGCCGCTTGGCGTCGGATTGTGGTCAGCATGAACTTGACGTTGATGTCGCCGTGCAGGCGGCGGAATATGTCCGCTTGGACTCGGAGCAACTCATCGTGAAGCTGTTGCTGTGGGGCGGTGAATGGAACGTTGACCGTTTCCGGTTTTCTAATGGTGAACGCGCCGATGTCGCGCCGGCGCGTCCGGTTGATGATCCCCGAAAAGGTGTGCAACGACTCTAGGTCGGTGATGAGTTGGATTCTGTCGTCGGCTGCTACGCGATCTTCGGCAAGCTGATTTTTGATCCGGTTAAACTCAGGATTGGCCCTGAGCATCGTCTGTCCCCAAGGAGTTGCGGCGGCTTGGTCAAGAGCTTGGGCTGCCTGTGCTGTCCAACCCGATACTTGGGTACGAGCATGGTTGACCGCCTCGTTGATGAACGGATTGGGGGCTGCGATATGCTCGAAGCTCTCCTCGTCCAAGATGAAGTCGGGGCGCAACACGTTGAGCAGCACAAATAGGTCGTGGTCGCCGAGTTGGATCGGGGTGGCTGTGAGAAAGACCGCCGCTTCCGCGTGGTCGCAGAAAAATCGCACCGCTTGGTGCGCATAAGTATGCTGGTTGCGGATGTGGTGAGCTTCATCGACGATCACGAGGTCGAAGCGCGGTGGTGGGTCGAGGTCCAAAAGCCCTTTTCCGCGTCTTCGCTTCCGGCTGCCCTCGGGACCGTAAAGAAGCGCCTCGTCAAACAGCGAATAGGGCAGAATCGCCTTCTGGTGTCGCTCGGGCCACTCGCCTTCTAAATCCATCTCACTGATACAGTATCGCAGGGTGCGTCCGTCGAGGTGCGTGAACCGTTGGTCAAACCGCCTCATTTCCTTTTTCCACTTGCCCTCGGTCACTAGTGGGCGGGGACAGATAATGAGAACGGATTGGATTTCCCGCCTCGCCTGCAATTCCCGCAGAATCAGTCCAGCTTCAATGGTTTTGCCGACGCCGACGCCATCGGCGATCAGCAGACGAGGACGGTCCGAGTGGATGAATTTCAGCACCGGGCGAAACTGGTAGGGGATGAAGTCAACCCGCGCCGCGTTGAGCGAATACAAGGTCGATAGGCCGGGATAGCGTATTTGCCGGGCAGTTAAGTAGGCGTGAAACTGAGCGGACGAAAGAGACGAGACGCCATCATCCTGATCATCGGCCTGCAACTGAGAGGCATAATAGGTCTGAACGCTGCCATCGACAAAAACCTTGATGCGGTCTTCGGTCGTTCCCGGCAACACCTCGACGACGGCCCCCCGGATAGATGGGTCGGACGCCAAGCATACGATTTGGCCTTGGACAAACTCCGCTTGGGAACTCCTATCAGAGCTGACTGGTAGCTGTAGCTCTGCTCCCTCACGGAAAAATTTTCCTCTCACGTCCCTAATACCCCTTCCTCTTGTCGATGATATTGAGCACCGGCTCGCCCTTGAGGTAGCGCTCCAATTGGGCGCAGAAGAACTCATAGACCTTGCGCGGTCGGTGCTGTGAGGCTCCGGCCCGATGTGGGGTGAGGATGATGTTGGGCGCGTCCCACAGCGGAGATTCTTCGGGCAGCGGCTCGATTTCAGTGACGTCGATACCGGCACCGGCGATCTGTCCGTCTTGCAGGGCCTCGCAGAGAGCGTCCTCGTTGATGATGCCGCCTCGTGTCACGTTGATCAGATAGGCGCTCGTCTTCATCAGCGCCAGTTCCTCACGCCCGATGAGGTGGTACGTCTCCTCGGTGCGCGGACAGGCCATCATCACTACATCGGCGCGACCAAGGAGGCTGTGCAGATTTTCGCGGGAGTTGTCCCTGAGTTCGGAAATGCCCGGCGGCAGGTCGCGGCGCACCGGGTCGATGGCGATGATCGGCATGTCGTACCCGGCAGCCCGCTTGGCCATTTCAAGCCCAAAGCCCCCTAGTCCCACAAGGCCCAACGTCTGCCCGGTCAACTCGACGGTGGCTCCGCCGGCCCACTTGCGCTGGTCATTGTGGCGAATCGCCTGATCAATGCCTCGGGTAAGGGCGAGGAGCAAGGCCCAAGCGTGTTCGCCACCTTGGGGGGCGTACAGCCCGGCCACGTTGGAAATGGCGACTTCGTCGCGGGCGATGATTGCGGGGAAGAGGAACTTGTCCATGCCGGTGCTGAAGGACTGGACCCAGCGCAGGTTGGGAGCGGCAGCGCAGACTGCAGGCGGGAAGTGGCCGACGATGACGTCGATCTCGCTGGCCACAGCGAGGGCTTCTTGTTCGTCGTTGGCCACAAAGACTTCGTGGCCGCCGTTGTCGCGCGCTATCTGGCGCAAGCGGTCGTGCTGTTCGTCGGTGAATGAGTAGTGGACTAGAATCTTCACGCGGACCTCCAAACTAGGTTGAGAAATAGGATAGGATGCGATCGATGTGATCGGCGAGCGATTGTTCTAGGCGCGGCCCGAAGCGGGTTACCACTTGTGCGGCGGCATAGCAGCCCAAGTGCGCCGCGTCTAAAGGGCTGTACCCGTAGGATAGCCCGTAGAGCACGCCACCAGCGAAGAGGTCGCCGGCACCGTTGGTGTCGATAGCTTGCACGGGGACGCCGGGGACTTGGTCGTGGACCCCGTCGGCATACACTAGGGCACCGTCGGCTCCGCACGTTACGTAGGCTGTGCCGACTTGGGAAGCGAGGGTTGCGCCGGCGGTTTCGCGGTCGTCGATCCCAGTGCTGGCAAGAGCCTCCTCCTCGTTGCAGAAGAGCAGATCTACGCCATGTTGCAAAAGCGCGTCAAAGCGCGGCCGAAAGGCCCGGACGGCAAAGGGATCGCTCAGGGTTAGAGCAACAGCCGTGCCGTAGCGTTGAGCCATTTGCTGTGCTTGGCACGCAGCGGCAAAGCCGTCGTCCGAGCCGAGGAGATAGCCTTCTAAATAAACGTACTGGCTATCGGCGATGATCTCCTCTTGGAGCTGGGCTGGACCGATGGCGCTGCTGATGCCCAAGAAGGTGTTGAGGGTGCGGTCGGCGTCTGGCGTAACAAAAACCAAACACTGGCCAGTTTTGCCCACACCTCGGTTGGCCGGATGCGTGGTCACGCCGGCTGCTTCGAGATCGCGCTGGTAAAAGTCGCCCCAAGCGTCGCGGCCGGTCAGGCAGGCGTAATAGGTGCGGCCACCATAGCGGGCGACGCCAATGAGGGTGTTGGCGGTCGAACCGCCCGAAGCCGAGGCGACTGGCTCGCCATCGACCGCGGCTGTGAGGTGGCGCTGCCGCGCCTCATCGACGAGGGTCATAACCCCCTTTTCGATTTGGTGCTCGGCGAGGAATTCCGGGGCGACTTGATATTGGATGTCCACTAGGGCGTGGCCGACTCCATAGACGTCGTACGTGCGGGTCATAAGCTCTTCCTTCGAGTGGAAAACAGGCAAAATAACCCATTCGCTCATGGCTGCCAAAAAGGGCCGGGGCAAATCTTTGCTTGTTTTAATTCGCGCTGAGAATATATTAAAAACTCTGCGGGAGACGCCCGCGCTTTCCACCCTTTACGGAGGTTGATGCAATCGCAGCAAAGAAAAAGAGTTTTACGAGAGTAAACGGTGATATTCGCGTGCCCCAAATCCGGCTCATCGGGTCTGATGGGGGGCAGGTGGGGATCATCGAAACGGCCCGTGCCTTGGCCATGGCGGAGGAAGCCAATCTCGACCTAGTGGAAGTGGCCGCTGAAGCGCGCCCGCCGGTCTGCCGGATTATCGACTACGGCAAGTTCCGCTACGACCAAGAGAAAAAGGCCAAGGAAGCGCGCAAGAAGCAGCACAACGTGCAGATGAAGGGCATTCGCATTGCCCAACCTACTATTTCCGAACACGACCTCGAATACCGGACGAGCCACATCCGCACGTTTATCGAAAAGGGGAACCGGGTCAAAGTCAGCGTCCGCTTTCGCGGGCGGCAGATGGCCTATCAGGATCGAGGATACGAGCTACTGCAAAATCTGGCCGCCAAGCTCAAGGATGTAGCCGTCGTTGACCAGGGACCCAGAATGGAAGGCCGCGAAATGTCGCTCATTCTCAGACCCATCTGAGATTGGTCCGAACAACGTAAAAAGGCCGGTGTCCGCACTGCGGGCGTCGGCCTTTTTTGTTTGCATGCGATGGATGCTCCCCCTCGTTGGCACTTAGGAGTATAATCTCTTTCTTTAGATTGCTTAGGAGGCAACTAGCATGTGTTCGGCTGCGCCATTGAGACCGGCGATGACGGGGAAGGTCTTCGACTGCGGGCCATTGGCACCGGGCACGTAGCGCACGTGCGGCGAGAAATAGGCGTAGAGTGCGGTATTGCGCGAGCGGTCGGTCTGGTTGGGGCCGGAACCGTGGACCATCAAGCTGTGGAACAGCACGGCAGACCCGGCCGCAAGTGGCACGTCGATTTGACGCGAGCTGTCGATGTCTTCGCGGTTAGTCAGCGGTGCCCCTTGCTTTTGGGCGATGTGGCCCCATTCCTGCAAGCCCCAATGGTGGCTGCCGGGAATGATCTTGATGCAGCCGTTGTCAGGGATGGCGTCGTCGAGGGCGATGCTCACAGTCACGAGAGCGGGCGGCTCCATTGGCCAATAGGCCGAATCTTGGTGCAGGGCGTGGGCCGAGCCATGGAAGGCGGGTTTGAGCATGAGGGTGCTGCGGAAGAGTAGCAGGTCGTCCCCGAGCAGCGATTGCACGATGGCGACGAGGTGGGGATGGGCCGCGAGTTGGGCAAAGCACGGCGACAGGGCGCGGGTGTTCTCGATTTTGCGCAGCACCGGCAGGCCGTTGCGGTTTTGGTCTTGAGAAAAAGGCTCGCGCTGAAAGTGGCGGCTGAGCGGGTCTTGGCTGGCATCTAGGTCGGCGGCTAGTTGGTGCAGGCGTTGGATATCGTGCTGGCATTCGGCGACTTCGCGGCTGTTGAGCAGGTCGGGGACGATTAAGTAGCCTTGCTGCTCGAAAAAAGCTCGCTGCTCGTGAGGTTCCATGCGGCACTCCTGCTGTTGAGGTGATGACCCGCTAAGTGTACACTGGTCGCCGACTCGGTGTCAACCGATCCCTAGCGAACGCATGAAGCGATTTTTTCCATTTATCTATTGGCTGCCCGAACTCGGCCGTCCGGCCGTCTTGCGCGCCGATGTACTCGCGGGCCTTACCGTAGCGACGATCCTCGTGCCCCAGGCTATGGCCTACGCCGAGTTGGCGGGGCTACCGCCAGTCTATGGGCTGTACGCGGCTTTTCTGCCGCCGGCTGTGGCCGCGCTGTTTGGCTCTTCCCGGCATTTGTCCACCGGCCCGGTGGCCATCGCTTCGCTCATTAGCGCGACGACCGTGCAGGGGCTTGCTCCCGAAAGTGGCGAGCTGTATATCGCCTATTCGCTGGTTTTGGGCTTGCTGGTCGGTTTGATACGGATCGCCTTGGGTGCGTTGCGCTTGGGCTTGCTGATCGATCTGCTGTCCAGCCCGGTGGTTGTTGGCTTTACCAATGCCGCGGCCCTTATCATCGCCATCTCCCAATTGCACAAGGTATTTGGTGTGGAGCCCCAACAAGGGGGGCATTTGCTGGCGGCCTTCCGAGTCATCGACGTGGCGCTGTTAGAGGTCCATTGGCCGACACTGGGGATGGCAGTGTTGGCCGGGGGGCTGTTGGTGGTTTTGCGTCGCGGTCGCTGGCAACTGCCGAGCATGTTGACGACGCTAGTAGTCACCACACTCGTTTCTTGGCTAGCTGGATTTAGCGGGGAAGTGGTCGGCGAGGTCCCGCGCGGTTTGCCGCGGCCGTTGGTGCCGGACTTAGACGTGGATATCTTGGCCCAGCTCTTTGTGGGTGCCCTGACCTTGACCCTGCTCGGCCTGATGGAGGCCATGGCCATTGCCAAGACCCTCGCTGCCCGGACGCGGCAGCATCTCGATATCAATCAGGAACTCATCGGCCAAGGCATGGCCAACGTGGTCGGCGGGCTTTTCCAAAGCTATGCGACTTCAGGCTCGTTTTCGCGCTCGGCGGTCAACTACCAAAGCGGAGCGCGGACGGGTTTTGCCTCGGTTGTGGCGTCGTTGGTCATCGCCGCGACCCTGCTCTGGCTCACACCGCTGTTGTACTATCTGCCGCAAGCTACTCTCGCCGTTGTTATTATCGCCGCTGTCGTCGGCTTGGTACGCATCCAGCCCCTAGTAACAGCTTGGCGCATCAAGGCCCACGATGGTTTGATTGGGGTCGCAACTTTTGTCGGTACGCTGGCATTGGCACCGGACCTGCACTTGGGGGTTGCTCTCGGCGTGGGAGCCTCGCTGGTGCTCAACTTCTACCGCACCATGCGGCCCCGCGTGGTTTTTCTCGCCCGGCATCTTGACGGCACAATGCGCGAAAGCGACGCGGGGCTGAGGACAGATCAGCAGATCGCGATTATGCGCTTTGACGGCCAATTGTACTTTGGCTCGGGCCGTTATTTTGAGGACAAGGTGCTCGAAACGATCGCCTCAGCACCCGAGCTAAGGTACTTGATTCTCGATGCGGATGGGATCAACCGGATCGATGCTTCTGGCGAACAGGCGTTGCGCAACGTAGTAGAACGCCTGCGCGAAGTCGGGCTAGACCTGTACTTTACGAGGGCCAAACGGCAGCTTACCGACGCGCTGGAGCGGTCGGGGCTGATGGAGCAGATCGGCCGCGATCACTTTTTTCGCTGGAACCAACACGCGCTCGATTACCTATGGGCACGGCTCCATCCCGACTACAAGGCGCGATGTCCGCTCAATGTGCCTCGTTCCCAAGAGTCGCAGGACGGGGAAATCGAGTATTATATCTGAAAGAGCTAAGTACACGACAGTAATCTAAGTTGTGGTACGGCCCTGCTTTAGGTTTTATTTGTAATCGCCGAAGATTGCATCTAAATCCTAAATACAGGAGCCGCACCATGCTTATTCATATGCTAAAGAAAGCCCTCATGCAAG
>JAJDVZ010000092.1:0-13442 GCA_022825835.1 Candidatus Latescibacterota bacterium | reverse complement strand
CTTGCATGAGGGCTTTCTTTAGCATATGAATAAGCATGGTGCGGCTCCTGTGTTTAGGATTTAGATGCAATCTTCGGCGATTACAAATAAAACCTAAAGCAGGGCCGTACCACAACTTAGATTACTGTCGTGTACTTAGGGTTGTAGGTTAAGGGATCTTCGTAGCGCGTGACGTGTTCAAATAGCCCTAAACCCTCCATTTCCTGCAACAGTTTCCACTCCAAACCATCAGCTTCCCGATTCGTGAGTGGGGTAAAAGCCCTCTCGGCTCCACGCCATGAGTACGGATCGAAATCTCTTGCCAGGACCAAAACTGCTATGTTCCTCTCGTTCAGATCCTTGGACACTTTACCGCCGCCACTGACGGCACAGCCGTACAGACACCAAAATGTAACAATGAAGAGGACACTCAAATGGCTGTATCCTACATGGTTCTGGTGCCACCCAAACAAAGGTTTCATAGTTCGCTTCTCCGATAAGGGGAGTAAGAAGTTTGAACAAAACACGTCTATGAGCGATCCTCCACGGTCATAGACGTGGTATGTAAGTACATATTGCAATCTGCGATGTCTTGCAAATAGCATCTCCGTCGATTCCTACCAATCAGCTATATATCCTCGTTTTCCTGTTGACTCTGAAACACCCATGAGTATTTTAGAATATAGTCTAAAATAATGACACCACGATCAGAAAGGTCAGCAGAGATGGAACCACGCTATATCAAAGATAGTATTGACACGGATCTTGCGAACAGGATGGTATTCATCGGCGGGCCACGCCAAGTTGGCAAAACGACCCTTGCGCTATCTCTACTGGAGGGTGGCCAAGACGAGTCGTCGCCGGCTTATCTGAACTGGGATGTGTTGGCCGATCGCGAAGATATTCTGGCCGAACGACTCCCCGCAGATCAGACCCGCGTCATTTTTGACGAGATCCACAAGTACGCACGCTGGCGCAACTTGATGAAGGGATTGTTCGACAAGAACAAGACTGCCGTTTCCTTCATCGTCACCGGCTCGGCGCGTCTGGATTACTATCGCAAAGGCGGCGACTCCTTGCAGGGCCGGTATCACTACTATCGGCTTCATCCGTTCACGGCAATGGAATACGGGCAGACACCCAATGACGCGCTCGTGGAGCAATTACTCAGGTTTGGCGGTTTCCCCGAGCCTTTTCTCAGGGGTGAGGAGCGCTTTCAGCGCCGCTGGTTGCGCGAGCATTCCGCAAGAGTCCTCTATGAAGATCTCCGCGATCTAGAGCATGTCCGCGAGGTATCCATGCTAGAACTGCTGCTGTCGCATTTGCCGGCGTGCGTAGGCTCCCCTCTTTCGGTCAACAGTCTCAGCAAACTGCTGCAAGTGGCGTACGAAACCGTCGAGCGCTGGCTGACGATCTTTGAGCGGCTGTACCTGTGCTATCGCATTCCGCCGTTTGGAGCCAAGCGGATTCGGGCTGTCCGCAAGGAGAAAAAGCTGTACTTCTGGGACTGGTCGCGCGTGGCCGACCGAGGTGCCCGGTTCGAGAACATGGTAGCTAGTCACCTGCTGAAGTACTGCCACTATGTCGAGGATACCGAAGGGCATGAGATGGAATTGCGCTTCATTCGCGATACGGACAAACGCGAGGTGGACTTCGTCGTTTTACGCGATGGCCGAGCGGAATTTGCCGTAGAGTGCAAAAGCGGCGAGCGAAGTGCTGCGCCCGCCTGCCGCTACTTCAGAGAGCGGACAGACATTCCACAGTTCTATCAGGTACACCTAGGCACAAAAGATTTTGGCAATGCCACCGCCAACACGCGCGTCCTGCCGTTTTCTACCTTCTGCTGCGAAGTAGGGCTGCCCTAATCTGGCGTCTCAAGGCTTCCTCATCACTGCGATGTCGGGGCCGCCTTCTGTACGAATATGAGGAGCTTGCTCCTGTCTCCTCATATCCTAATCATTCACTATCAAATCCTCTTTACAGGATAATTAGGGAAATTCTTGTTCCAAGTGCAGATATTGAAAACGCCACAGTTCGCAACGATTTTTCGCTTCCACTGCTTCTTCAGAGATTCGGGTAGCGCTTCGAACATAGGAAGTTTGCTTTTCATAGCGTCGGTTCTACGGGTCAGATCCGCTTTGGTCAATTTTTTGCTAGCAATGAGGATCCAGTAGTCAATGGGTTTGTCGATCCTATCGCATGCCCACTCATAGAGAAATGAATCGCGGAATTTATAGACTAGAGCACTGTCGATGCGTTCGTTTTTGAAATCTTTAATAAACTGTTCACTATTCTTGCTTAATGCGCAAGGATGCTCAGGATCCTTGATTTCGATGAACGACACTCGGCTGGAAAGCTCAACAATAAAATCCACAGCCTTCATGCGGCGGAGTAACCCACGAGACTCGTCGTCGAATTTCCTGACATTTGCGCCACAAGGGAATGTGATCTGGAGATTTCCTTCTGTTAGAGTCGTCATTATTCCTTACCTCAGACTGCGTTCAATCTCGCGATCGTACAGGCTATCGAAGGCTTGGGCGATGGCATTCGGATGGATATCCAGATAGGCTTCCGTTGTGTGTAAAGCGATCTGACCGTTTTCCGGGTGGCGATAGAGCGAGTGGAATGCGATTTGGTCCTGAGAATTCATCCGCAAATCTAGTTCCTTGAGAATCACATAGTCATGGGTGGCGATAAAAATCTGTACGCCCATGCGCTGTAATTCGAGGAGGGTTTCGACAAGTGGTCCAAAGAGCTTGGGGTTGAGGTTTGTTTCAGGCTCATCCCAAAAAAGGATGGAACCTTCGAGAATCGCGCCGTTCTGGATCAGTTGCCACAGAAGTCCTAGCTTGCGCATCCCCTCGGCGAGGAGCGTAAACTCTAGGTTTCCCTGATCGCTGTGGAGGAAGAATTCTTCGTTCTCGGTCGTGACTTTCCCGTCGATTATCTCTTGTAAATTGGCAAGCAATCGTCTACGATCATGGTCTATTGGATCGCGCAAGGGTGGCCGGTAGGCACGATCGAGAATATCGGCGTAAATCTCCTCAAAGTAAATTTCGCGTTGTGCATACAGGGAGCGAAAACCAGGCGCATTCGCGAGCATTTCCTTCACCGGGATATAGACACTTTCGACGGTATGGGCACACCATTCTTTTGCATTGGCAACCATGGAATCGCCGGAACGCATTGCAAGATTGGGGAAGTAAGCGTGGATTGACAGGGCATCATCGCGGAAAATTCCGATATGACAATTTACAAGATCATGCGAACTCGTTTGCTGCCGTCTGACTAGCCGACCGAGGTGTTGAAAAGACGGCATGAATACGCGAACGATCTTTTCCGCAAAATCTGCTTTCGTCTTACTGACGGCACATGCCGCGTAGGCGACCTTCATAAGATGGGTCTTGCCAGTTCCGTTGGCCCCTACGAGCACATTGATGCCTGGAGAGGCAATGAAATCAAGCCTTTCAAAAGCTGTAAATTGACTAAACTGTATTTTTGTGATGGCCATGCGTTTTCTCCTCTAGCAGCTTCGGCTCCGCGCTGGACGTATAGGCAGTATTAAGGGCCCTCTCGCCGTTGGTCAACAGCGTCTATTGGACTTCATTGGCGACTCCTGCGCTAGTGGTCGCCCCGACCTAAGGGGAGTGCCCTCCGGACGCTGGCTTCTAGTTCTTCTGGGAGAATAAACCAAGTGGGAAGACCCCGGGACTGGGGATTGCCGATTTCCGTACCGGTAGCACCGTTCCAGCGTATGGCGAGGACGGTGTCCCACCTGTCGCCGTTGTCCCACTGTCCTTCTGCGACTGACCACTGACCGGGACCGCCGTCATGCAATACGCGAATCAGCCTCCAGTGGCGTTTGGGGCTTCTCACATCTTCAGGTCTGATGTAATCAGTGGCCTCTGACATATTTACCTTCCTCTATTACTGTCTATTTTCATAGCTAATATATAGGTATGTCATACGTAGTATATAGGTCTATTTTTAGCCGTCAAGCATCTTTCAGAGGTTTCCTCGAATCGGGTCGGGCCACAGACACTGACGTTCCGCCTCAAGCAAAAAATAAGCCTGCCACCGTCGACTTATTGACTTTTCCCAAGCATCCGCGTTCTTTGATTTAGTTCCCCTTTACCAACAGAAAAAGAGCCTACTATGACGACGCCTAAAACTAAAAAACGCAAACTCTTCAAACTTTTAGCCCCGCAGGCGGAAAGCGTTTATTTAGCCGCCTCTTTCAACGATTGGGACCCGCAGGCCCGCCCGCTCAAAAAAGACGCCCAGGGCCTGTGGAAAACTTCGGTCACTTTGCCTTTGGGCAAGCACGAATACCGCTTTGTGGTCGATGGCGAATGGCGCGATGATCCGCAGTGCCAAGAGCGCCGTCCCAACTCCTTCGGCACCACCAACTGCATTTTGCATGCCTGATTCACCGCGCTTTTAGGCGTGTTTTATCGCGTCCCTAGGCGTGAACAAGGCAGGGTGAAGCTGACGTTATCGCACCTTTAGGCGTACTCCCTTCGCCCCACAGCAGAAACAGCGCGGAAATTCCCTCGCCGTGCCACGCAAAACCTGAGCCTTATTCCCCGTCCCGAGGCCGGTATTCGCTGCGGGCGTTCCATCCAGGATACTGCGCTTCCAAGGCGTCGAGCGTCTGACGGGTGTAATATGGGTGATCGGGTGGCGGGAAGCGGAAGAGTTGGCGGTCGGCAGCGGAGAGGCCGGCGATAAACTCGCAAAAGTGCGGGTTGCGCCCCACGTGGGTGTAGTGCTCGACACCTTCCCAATAGTGGTCGGCGCGACCATAGGCGAATTTCCAGATATAGCGCTGCCCGTCGGCGCGCCGATAGTCGCTGGCGGCGTGCCAAGAGTAGTTGTGGAAGATGGCTACCGAGCCGCCAAGCGCGACCATTGGCTCCGCTCTATCCGCGTCCTGATGCTGGCCGTCCCCGTCGGCGACAAAGAGGGTCGGAGCCTGATCCTCTTCGACATCTTCGAGGCAGAACCAGAAGTTGAGCTGACTGTGGCGACGGTCGGATTCAGTGGGCGGCAGTAGCGAGTTATTGCCATTGTCGATGTGGAACGGCCCACCCTTGCGGCCCGGATATGAGACCAGTCCCAGTCCGGGCCGATAGTGGATTTGGTCGGTGCCGAGCCAGCGGCGGGCAAAGGCGATGCCCTCGCGATCGACGATGGCGCGGTTGAGGCATTGTTCGGGATAGGGAAAATAGCAGGAGTCAATGCGGTCGGCAGGTGGATCGTCCGCGATTTCGTCCCAAGGTTTGAGGATGCGACGCAGGGCGGCGGCCATTTCCGCGCGTTGAGCTTCGGGGAAGTAATTGTGGACGATGACGTAGCCGCGCGTGGCAAGCGCTTCGAATACTTCGTCGTTTAGTCTTTGCTCCTGCATGATGAGTTCCTTTAGGCGACGTATTTTTGGATGCCGACGATGAGTGCGGAATCAGCGCGACGCCGACGAACTCCAAAAACAACAAGAGCAACCCGCTTGTCAACTGGATTTTGGCCATTCTAACTATGCAAATGCAACATATTGAGTTACATTTGCATAGATGATAACCCGCAACCTCAAGCCGACTCTGCACCAACTGCTGAACAGCAACCCGGCGGTTGTCTTGATCGGGCCGCGCCAAGTCGGCAAGACGACGCTCGCCCGGGAAGTCGCCGACGAGCGCGATGCCCTCTACTTGGACCTCGAGCGCCCCAGCGATCTAGCCAAGATCGCCGACATCGAGCAATACTGCGCCGAAAACGCCAACCATTTGCTCATTCTCGACGAGGTACATCGCGCACCGGGATTGTTCGCCCCGTTGCGCGCCATCATAGACCAACATCGGCGCGCTGGCAGGCGGACGGGGCTGTTCCTGTTGCTCGGCTCGGCCTCCATCGACCTGCTGCAACAGTCGAGCGAGACGCTGGCCGGCCGCGTCGCCTACTGCGAACTGCATCCCGTCAACGCTAGAGAAGTGCCTGTCAGTGAACTGCGCCGACTCTGGTGCAGAGGCGGCTTCCCAGAGAGCTACCTCGCCCCAAGCGACGCGGAGAGCCTCGACTGGCGCCTCTCCTTCATCCGCACGTACCTCGAACGCGACATTCCCCAGCTCGGGCCGCGCATTCCCGCCGAGACCTTGCGCCGGTTCTGGACCATGCTCGCCCACAATCAGGGGCAAACCCATAACGCGGCCGCACTCGCTCGGGGCCTCGATGTCAGTGGCGTTACTATCGCCCGCTATCTGGACTTGCTGGCCGACCTCCTACTAATCCGCCGCCTTCCGCCTTGGACGAGCAATGTGGGGCGGCGACTCGTCAAGGCACCCAAGGTATATGTCAGAGATAGCGGAGTCTGCCATGCGCTACTCGGCATCGAGACGCTCGACGACCTATTCGGGCATCCCGTCATCGGCGGCAGTTGGGAAGGCTACGTCATCGAGAACATCGCCGGTGCCCTGCCGAGACGTGCGTCCTGTGGCTACTACCGCACGGCGGGCGGCGCAGAAGTTGACCTAATTGTCAATCTCGGCGCGGGCGAAATCTGGGCCATAGAAATCAAGTTCAGCTCGGCCCCCAAGGTCTCCAAGGGGTTCCACAGCGCCTGCGAAGACCTACGGCCAGACCGGAAGTTCGTCGTTCACGCTGGCAGCGAAAGTTTCCCGCTAGCGAAGGACATCCGCGCCATGACGCTGCCGGCCATCGTCCAGCTACTGGCGCAATCGCGTTGAGCCATGCGGGACATATCGGCAGGAATAGATACGCGCTAAAGCGGAAACGGCGCGGGAATCCCGTCGCCGTGCCAAGGAAAGGCGTAGCTCGGCGTATTGCAGAAGCGCTCTAGCCCCACTCCGACGCGAATCGCCGTTGACGGCGGCAGTTCTACCGAGAAGTACTTCCCTTCTACAGTAGTCTCCACCTCCCCATCCCTCCCCGCAACGCGATATTTGAGCTGCGTAAAACGGTGCTCGCCAAAGGCACCGGCTTGCACAATGAGGCGGCGCGTCTCGTGCCGCGACGTGTTGACGAACTGGAGGCCGACCACGGCCGGTCCCAGTTCATCGACCAAAGCGGCCACATCTAAGGGCAGCCCCGGACGCAGGCGGTCGGCGTCGAAATAGCGCACCGTAGCCCGCAGCAGGCCTCCGTTATAAACCGACTGCGGTGCCCCCAGCGTCACTTGGGTCAGTCCCTTGGTCAACACCGGTTGCGACGGAAGTCGATTAGTCGCAATGATCTCCAAGGGACTGCGCTCGTCGGCGCGCATGGTTTCGTAGGTCTCTAGAGCTTGCTGATACTCCGCTCGCAGGATCTGTTCCGGCCAGCCCGGATTCTTGCCGTCGTAGTACTGGAAGCGGGCGAATTCGGTATTGCCCCAGTTCTTCTCTCCTAGGGCTGTCCCCACATCGTTCCAGTCGCGCTCCACATCACCGTCGCGCACTAAGGTAATCAGCTCGTAGTCCTCACGGGCCATGGAGGCGTGGTACAGATGCATGATGTCCTGGCCTCGCAGCGGCGTGGGTTCCAGCCAGTAGCCCCGCATCTCAATGCCGTCGCTTACGTGCAGCCCCGGCGCAGGATTCCATTCCCAGCCGTCCGGCCCGTAGCGCACCGGCACGAGAAACTGCCCGTCCTCCCGTTTCCTGCCATTATCAACTTGCAGCTTGATTTGCGAGCGCAAAAAGTCGAGATATCCGCTGTCGCCGGTGAGCAGTTGGGCGCATTCGACTGCGATATTGATGCCGTGGAACATGATGTTGTAGCCCTGGTAGTGGTTCCAGCCATACTGGCCGCCCCACCACACGCCTTCGCGTCCCCCGCCGATGACGCCTTTAGCATCGACGTTGTCTGGGCAAATACCGCCGTTTTTCTCCGTGCGCTCCATCCACGCCTCAGTGTAGTCGAGAACCCACTGTTTGTACTTGTCGTCGCCCGTGTACAGATAGGCATTGGTCACCAGCGCAGTAGCCGCCAAGCTGTTGGGCGTGTCGCACTGTAAGACGAGCCGGTCGAACAGATCGACGATCTGCTTGCGCCGTGCTGGATTTTCAAACCACCGCGTCTCCAAGTTTTTGACGATGGGATACAGACTCGCGCGCACTCCGTAGTAGTTGGCCTGCCCACCTAGGCCGCGCCCGGCCAGCAGCATGGTGTTGGCGTATTCCGCGTCCGCGTGGAGCTTGGGTCCCTGGCTCGAATGGAAGGGCGAGCGCAGGATGCGGTATTCGGGGTCCCAGTTGGGGGCTTGGGGATCCTCGCCGATGAACATGGCCGCAAAGCTCCGCGCCCGCCGCATGTTTTCCGATATCGTGGGATCGGCCACTCCAAAGTCGTAAAAGGCCATATTGCCCTCGCCCAAGTGGTGCCACTCCATGGCTTGTTCGAGGTTCCAGAACTCATTGTGGATGGACGGCCGGAAGACCTTCTTGTGGTCGTTGTAGCACGTGCGGTGATTGATGCGGTCGTCGCTGATGCGAGTAACGGCGTTCCAGTTGCGGAAATGGAGGTCGAGCAAATCGTCGGCCGCGCCAATCGCGTAGAACAGGCCGAAGTTGTACACCTGTTCGTAGAGATCATCCACATCCTCGGCCAACAAGGTGCCGCCGCCGCGCTCAAAGTACTGTCGGGCAAACAAGCGGCCCGACTCCTCCATCAGCGCGATCAAGCTCCGCTCCATCAAAGCCCACGCCGGCGGGGCCGCGACCTCGGTCGCCTCGATCTTAGTCATCCTATTTGCCACCATCGCCTACTGCCTCCTGTGTGCGAGAAAGGGTCGGAGTAATTCTAGGCGGCGACACCTGCGCAGGCAAGCGGCCCGCTTGGCCGCTCCAAACGCATCCGTTACTTTAAAACTCCATGAACAGTAAAAATTACCTACACGATCTCTTCGGCTGCCAAGGCCGCAAAGCCATCGTCACGGGTGCCTCCAGCGGCTTGGGAGCCGAACTAGCCCGCGTCCTCGTCTCGGCCGGTGCCGACGTCCTCGCCGTCGCCCGCCGCCAAGAGCGCCTCGAAGCACTCGCCCACGAATTACAAGACCGCGCTGGCACCATCCACGCCCACGCGGCTGATCTCAGTGACAACGCCGCCATCGCCGCCCTGCCCGAGCAAGCGCGCGAGCAACTCGGCGGGTGCGATATCTTGGTCGCCAATGCCGGCACCGCCACCCGCGTCCGCCTCGAAGACATGGCCGAGCAAGACTTTGCCGCGGTCGTCGATCTCAACCTCAAAGCCCAGTGGCTGCTCGCCAAAGCCTGTTTTCCCTTGCTCCGCGAATCTGATGCCGGCCGCATCGTCAATATCGCCTCGATCTACGGCTTGGGGGCCTCAGTAATCAACGGCCTGAGCGCCTACACGATCAGCAAGCACGGACTCGTAGGACTGACGCGCTCGCAAGCCGTGGAATGGAGCAGACACGGCATTACTGCAAACGCCATCGCCCCCAGCTATTTCCCCACCGAAATGACCGAGACCGCCCTCGACAACGAGAAGATGAGCACCCGGCTGCGTACCTTTACGCCGCAGGGCCGCTTTGGTCAGCCCGCAGAGCTGGCCACCACCCTACTCTTCTTGTGCTCAAAGGCCAGTGGCTACGTCAACGGAACCATCGTACCGGTGGACGGCGGCTGGACGGCGTGGTGATGCACGCCACTGGGAATTGATTATGAAAAAGCGAATCCTCGGCCGCACGGGCCTAGCCGTGAGCGAGCTGTCGCTCGGCGGGCTTTTTGTCTCGTCTCATGGCGCGGCCTTCGCGCAGAGCAAGCAAGCCGTGCTGCGAGCGCTCGAATTAGGGGTCAATTACATCGACACCGCGCCGACCTATTTCGACAGCGAAGAAGTCTTGGGCAAGGCATTGGAAGGCGTGGGAACGCCCTTTTACCTCTCGACCAAGATCGGGGGACGCCTTACCCCCTTCCTGCCGCAGGATCCTGCCTGCTTGCGGCGCTCGGTGGAGGAAAGTCTAGCGCGCCTCAAGCGCGACCGCGTCGATATCCTAATGGTCCACGAGCCAGACCGGCCAAGAATGTACGATTGGTGGACTGACGAGGAATACAACGGCCCGGTGTTAGAGGTTCTAGACGAACTCAAGCAGGAAGGTCTCGTCGATTACATCGGCCTAGGATCGACCACGGCCTACCACATCGAACCTATCATCCGCACAGGCCGCTTCGACATTCTGCTCACCGCTCTCAATTACAGCTTGCTTTGGCGCGAAGCCGCGCACTGCGCCTTGTCAGCGGCGCACGAACACAACATGGGCATCGTCATCGGCTCGCCGCTGCAAATGGGCGCGCTGTCCCCGGCCCACGAGGAAGAAATACGGCGGGGAGTGCTGTGGCTGGGCCAGCCGCGCCAGCAGCAGTTTTGCGCCCTCTACGACTTTGCCCGCGAAGTCGGTATTTCCCTGCCCGAACTAAGCCTGCGCTTCGTGCTCTCCGACCCGCGCATCTCCTGCGCCCTGATGGGAGCTCGCTCACAAGCGGAAGTTGAAAAGAACGCCGCTGCGGTCGCCAACGGCCCCTTGAGCAGCGAAGTACTCGCCCGACTCGACCAAATCGCCGCCATGGTGCCCTTCCGACCTTGCGAAGAACCCTTCGTCCTGCCGCTAGGCCGAGCGTACGCTGGGCTGGGACAGGCCCGATAGATATCTCTCAGACCGGCGGCGCTTCTAGAAAAACGCGCACCCCCATATCGGCGTAGCGCGACCGGCTCTCGGCCGTGCCATTGCGGAAACAGACCGCGGTATCCGTGCCCTGCAAGGCCTCGACCACGTGGCGCACGCAATCGTCAACGCTTTTGAGATGGGGATGTCCCCGGTGGTTTATATCCATTTGCAAGTCAGTGGGGCCAAAGGAGAGGCAATCGACCCCAGGCCGCGCCAAGTTGAATGCACTCGTCGCGGCCGCCACCGATTCAACCTGCAGCCATAATACCCCGTACTGGTTCCACCAATCCGCATACGCCTGGGGGCCGCCGCTCGCGTCGCCGACGCGGGCACCACCGCCGTGGCTGCGCACCCCTTGCGGCAAGTAGTAGAAATTGGCCACGGCCTCCTCAGCGGTCGCGACGGTCTCCACTTGGGGTACCTCGATTCCCGAAGGCCCCAAGTCCAAGCAGTTGCCGATCAGGTACGTGTGGCGAGTGTGCTTGATGCGAAAGTGCAGCGGCAGGTCGAACTCCCCAATCATGCCCGCCAAGGCGACCAAGCGGTCTTCGCTATAGGGCGAGTGCTGGCTGTCGGTAAAGACAAAATCGCACGCACCCAATTCGGCGATGCGCTTGAAGGCGTCGCGCTCAATGTCGCCGCGGATGCCAAACCCCACCACCTGTTCGCCCCGCTTGATCTTCTGCTTCAAATTCGCTGCCATGCTCGCGTCTCCTTTAAGAGTTAGCGTACAGCCCGAATAAGCTAGCCGCCAACCAGAGTAGGGTGTTGATCTGCAAAGGTCGATCACTCCAGACGACTGCCGTCGGATCGGCCCCCTGCCCCCGGTGGTACACTAGATAGAGATAGCGCAACACGCCGTAGAGCACAAAAGGAATCGTCCACTGCATTTGTGCGCCCCGTGCATCGCCCACCCCCATCGCGTACAGCGCGTAGCAGACCAAAGTCACGGCTGTGAGAACGGCGATCATCTGGTCGAGAAAAGGCACGCTGTACTCTTCGAGGATAGCGCGGTGATCCGCGGCCGCATCCGCCAGTTGCACGATCTCCTGCCGGCGCTTGACCGCAGCCATGAAGAGCACCAGCGCGAAGATACAGACGATAAACCACGTGGAAATAGACACCTCAATCACCACGCCGCCGCCAACAGCGCGCAGCAGGTAACACGCCGCCACGATCAGTACATCCACCAATACCACGTGTTTGAGTCGGAGCGAGTACGCCACGTTGAGCGCCGCATAGAGTGCGGCCACCCAACCCAAATGGGGATGCAGCCAAAACGCGCAAGCCAACGCAAGGACCAACGCGACCAAAGCCGCCCCCCAAGCCAACGCGACCGACAGGTGGCCGGCGGCAATCGGTCGGTGGCACTTTTGGGGATGTAGGCGGTCGTACTGGCGGTCGAAAATGTCGTTGAATAAATAGACGGCCCCGCTCAGCAGGACGAAGCAGAGGGCCGCTCCTAAGCTGCGGACCAAGTAGGAAACGTCAAATAGATGTTCGGAGAATACGAGGGCGGGAAAGACGAAGATATTCTTGATCCACTGCCGGGGGCGCATGGACCACAGGATGTAGTAGAGCGACAAAACAGGGCTATGCTTCTGCACAACCGGAGAGCAGAGGCCGTTCAGACCTCCATGATCTCCTTTTCCTTGTTTTCGATAATCTCGTCGATGGAGGCTACGTATTCAGCGGTCAACTCCTGCACCTTTTTCTGCGCGCTACGCGACTCGTCTTCAGAGATGTCCCCGTCCTTTTGCGCTTCCTGGAGCAAGTCTATCCCGTCGCGCCGCGCATGGCGCACTGCGACTCTCCCCTCCTCGGCGCGATGCCGGGCGACTTTGGTGATTTCTACCCGCCGCTCCTCGGTCAGTTCGGGAATGGGCAGCCGGATGATGGTACCGTCGTTGGCCGGGTTAAGGCCCAAGCTCTTATCGGCGAGAATGGCCTTTTCAATCACGGGAATCAGGGACGCCTCCCAAGGCTTGATTGCCAACAAGCGCGGCTCGGGAACGCTGATCGTCGCCACTTGATTGAGCGGTGTTTGTTGACCGTAGTAATCCACCCGCACGTTGTCGAGCATGGCAACCGAGGCCCGCCCCGTGCGGATAGAGGCTAAGTCGCGGCGCAGGGACTCGATGGCCTTATCCATAGCCTCTTTTACTGTTTCAATTATCTCTTCCAACATGGCGGCCTCAATGCTCAGACGTCTTCTCCCAAGACGAAGCGCTCAAAGCGACGCACGGTAATTTTCTCGCCAATTTTGGCGGTTATCTCAGTGACTAATTCGCCAATGGTCTGGTCTGGATTTTTGACGAAGACCTGTTCCATTAGGCAGTTTTCCTGATAGAACTTCTCCATCCGGCCCTCGACGATTTTCTCGGCAATGTGTTTGGGCTTGCCCTCGTTTTTGGCCTGTTCGAGGAAGATGGCTCGCTCCTTTTCCGCCGCGTCGGCAGGAACGCCCTCCCGATCAACCGCTAAAGGCTGGGAGGCGGCAATGTGCATGGCCACATCCTTGGCGAACTCTTGGAAGTCGTCGGTGCGGGCGACGAAGTCGGTTTCGCAGTTTACCTCTAGCAGCACGCCGAGGCGGCTGCCCTGGTGAATATACGCTTGGATCAACCCCTCGCTGGCGTCGCGGCCAGCTCGCTTCTCCACCGCGGACAGGCCCTGCTTGCGCAAGTACTCAATGGCCTTTTCGCTGTCGCCGCCGGTTTCTTGCAGGGCTTTCTTGCAATCCATCATGCCCAAGCCCGTTTTCTCCCGGAGCATTCGTACGCTTTGT
>JAJDVZ010000072.1:0-22147 GCA_022825835.1 Candidatus Latescibacterota bacterium | reverse complement strand
TTGGCTTGCTCCCCAACACCGGCGTCTTGCCCCTCGACCCCACCCTCGACAGCATCGGGCCTTTGTGCCGCACAGCGCAAGACTGCGCCCTGTTGTGCCAAGCCATGGCGGACCCCCTGCCCGGTGATTCGCTTGTGGATCGCTTGGAAGGCGAGGTCGCCGGCCTCCGGCTGTGCTTCCCGCGCGAGTATTTCTGGGACGAAGTCGATGCGGAGGTCGAAGCGGCGGTGTGCGCCTCGGCGAGCGTGTTCGCCGACCTCGGGGTCTATGTCGATGAAATATCGCTCGAAGTGCTCGACGACCTAGTCGAATGGCGCAACGGGCCTAGCACTACAGCCGTCGAAGCCTTTCTCTATCACCGGCGCAACCTCGAAGCGCACCTCGACCAGTTCGATCCCATCGTCTCGGCGCGCATACTCGACGGCCGCGATATCCTTGCCGCGGACTTCCTCCAGCAGCTTAGAACACGTGACGAATTGCGCCGCAAAGCCCGCACAGCCCTCGAAAACGTCGATTTTCTCATCACTCCAACCACCCCTTTTGCCGCCCCGATTCTCGACGAGATCGACCGCGACGACGTCTATTTCCCCATCAACGGCCTCTGCCTGCGCAACACCATCGCCGTCAATCTCCTCGACCTGTGCGCCGTCTCCTTGCCCTGCGGATTCACGCGCGATGGCTTGCCCATCGGTTTGCAGCTCATCGGCCACCCCCGCGACGAGGCGCGACTGCTGCGCCTCGCCCGTGCCTTTGAGCAAGCCACCGACTACAATCTCCTCACGCCCGCACTAGACGCCTTCGCCTAGCAAAATGCGACCGGGTGGCTTGCCAATATACGGGGTCATTTCTATATTTTTTGCTCTGCGTGCTCCCATCGTCTAGCGGTTAGGACCCAGGGTTTTCAACCCTGTAACCGGAGTTCGAGTCTCCGTGGGAGCACCATTTTTATGTACGCTACACTACGCTGAGGAGGAACTCATGTTCGACATCGGCATCTTCGCCCCCTTTGGGGCCGACCACGATCGCAACATCGCCTATTGCCGCGACGCCGGCGCTAGCCACATCGTCTTGAATACGGGCACCATCTCTTCAGACGACGCGCCCGCAGCCGACGCACTCAAGACACTAGCCGACCAATACGCCAGTGCTGAAGTTGTGCTAGCCGGGCTGACCCCGCCGCGTCTCAGCCTCGACGCCTGCGTTGACAGTGCGTCCCGCACGCGAGAAGTGGGGTACATGCGCCGCCTGATCGAAAACATGGGCCACGCGCAGATACCCTTCGTGCATTTCTACCTCAGTGCCGACGCAGCCCCCACCGACCCAGACGAGCGGCAGCATCACTGGCAGGGTTTGGTGGGAATCTACCAAGAACTCGGCCAAATCGGCGAAGATGTCGGCGTGCGGATCTCCACCCACACGTTCCACGTGCCCGACCGCCTGATCTGGAACAGAGAGACCTTTGGGAATCTAATGGAAGCAACTGACTCGTCAGCCCACGGCCTGACCTTCTGCCAAGGCAAGTCGCAAATGGCCGGCGACAGCCTGCCCGAGGTCATCCGCCACTTCGGCGACAAGGTCTTTATGGTCCACGTGCGCGACATCGCCACCAAGGCCCAGGGGCCGACTACCCCGGAAATCGAGCAGCGGCTGGCGGACTTGGGCTATCTCGAAGTGCCCTTCGGCTCGGGGGAAGTCGATATGGTCGGCACCATCCGTGCCCTCAAAGAGATCGACTACCAGGGCCAGATTTATCCCGAGCACTTCCCGTCCATCGCCGGCGACCACGCCGCGGGGTTAGCGTGGACTCTTGGCTACATCCGCGCCTTAGACCAAGCGGTCGTTGTCTAATGGGTAGGGGTGATTCGCGAATCGCCCCTACAAGACATCAGCCACTGCGCTCCCTTCGACAGTAGGGGCGACTACGTCGGCAAATGGACACCCCCTTTTAGCCGATCTATATTTGCCTTTTCAACCTCATTGGAAAGGTACTGCCATGCCTCATCTCACCTCCGCCGACAAGTGTTCCTTTAAGGAAAATGGCTGTCTCATCGTCCGTGGTGCACTCACGCCCGCGCAAATTCAAGCCGCTCAGGACGCCCTCTGGACCGGCATTGATGCCGACCGCGACGATCCTGCAACCTGGGTCGAAGCTGGGCCGCGCACCCCGGTGCCCGCCCATCACCCGGCTATCCGCGCCGCCGTCCACGAGTCGCCGCTCTTTGCGATGATGGAGGAAATGGTCGGCGAGGGTCAGCTCAATTCCGGCAGCGCTGGTCCCGCGCTGGTTTACCCAGCCAAAGACAAGACTTGGTCCCTGCCCGAGCGCGGCCATCTCGACGGCTACTACACCCCGACCAACGGCGTGCCCGAAGGCACGGTCGGCTACATGACCATCAACGTCACGATCTACGTCGAGGACATCGACTCGCAGGGCGGCTGCTTCACCTATTGGCCCGGCAGCCACAACGTGGCGTACGAGTATTTCAAGACGCACTCGCTGCTGTCGGTACAGGGCGGCGTTTCCAGCGACGTATTTCCCGAGGGAACCTTCCCCAAAGGAAGTGAATTCGTCGGCCAAGCTGGCGATGCCATCTTCTGGCACGGCCAGCTCTTTCACACGGGTTCCAAGAACGTCAATCGCAACATCCGCATGGCCCTCATCGGCCGCTTCTCACGCAAAGACACCAACGATATCCGCTTTGAGACCTGCGACGACCAATGGGCGCATTGGGAGGGGATTAGCTGATGCATCTCGTCTTCAGCCCGACCCTCTGCCCAGACCTGCTCTTGCCCGAAGTACTAGACCTCGCCAAAGCGGCTGGCTTCTCCCGCCTCGAACTCTTCCGCGCGTACACCGAGAGCACTCCCGTCCACCGCGACTGGTCCGTGCCCATGGTCCGCACCGCCATTGCGGACGCTGGCGTGCAACTTGCCAGCTTCAACATCCGCAACCTCACCGGTCGCAAGGCCGACTCCGACGAGCGCAATCTCGCCTACAACCTGCGCCAGCTCGAATGGGACATCCACTTGGGCCGCGCCCTCGGCGTCAAAACCCTCAACACCAAGGGCGGTGCCCGCACGGACGAGGCGCTCGCCGACCTCATCGAAGGCGTCAACACGCTCCTCGACAACATCCCCGATATCGTCTTCAACTTGGGCAACCACAAAGGCAACCGTCTCCAGGGATTAGCCGACTACCAAGCGGTGATGCCCGAACTGCCCGAGCGGGCGCGCGTGCTCTTGGACACCGGCCACCTGCTGTCGGTCGGCGAGCCGATTATGCCCTTTGCCGAGGCCCTCGCCGGGCGCATTGGTCTCGTCCACCTGCGCGACCAGCAGGGCGAAAAACCCGTGCCTTTCGGAGAAGGCGAACTGCCCTTTGCGGAGTTGTTGGAGCTGTTAGTGGATAGCGGTTACGACGGCCTCCTCGTCGTCGAGCTTGAGGAGGTCGATTGGGACGAGCCGCTGTCAGCGGCTATTGCGGCGCGGGAATGCGTCGAGGGCCTCCTCGCCTGAGTTTGGGCGCAACACCCTGTAGAAGCTGTTTTGGACTTTTGATTAAGCGGCTTTTGGCTTGACGTAAATTTCGACTTGCATCCCCGCCCGCGTCAGCATATTAATCAGTTTATCCACACTAAAACGACTAATCTCCCCCTGCATTAAATTGCTAATGCGCGGTTGGGACTCGCCAAAAAATGCCGCGGCTTGACGTTGGGTCCACCCTCTAGTTTCGATGTACTTTTTCAGGTCGAGCATTAAATTAGCCCGGACTTTTAGGCTCGCCGCTTCTTCCCGCTCGAAACCGATATCCTCGAATATGTTATCGCGGCCTCGGGTCACTTCCATAGCATAGCCTCCTTATCATCCTTGTCTATGTTTTAGCAGCATTCGGTATCGTTGCTGGCCAAGTTGAATATCTTGCCTCGATGTGCGCTGCGTTTTTTTCTGAAAAGCATGCAAGACATAGATACCTTCTTCAAATTTGGCCACGTAGAAGATGCGATAAGCATTGCCAATATTGATGCGAATCTCCATGACGCCTGGGCCAATTGAGGGCATAGGTTTACAATCGGTCGGTGTCTCTCCCCGCTGTAAGGCTTGCAACTCAAGACCCGCTTTGCGGCGAGCCGATGTGGGGAAATTGCGTAGGTCATCTCTTGAAGATGCGACCCAAGAAATTGACTTGTTTAACATACACTTAATATACCTAATTCGGCATAAAAGCACAGGTACGTACCGCTACTGCTGGCCAAGGGCGTCCTGCGGCGTCCCCACCATTCTAGTGCAGCCGGTGGTAGTCCCCCTTGAGATTTAAGCTGTTAGTGGATTGCGGTTGCGATGACTCTCGTCGTCGAGCTTGAGGAGGTCAATTGGGACGAGCCGCTGCCAGCGGCTATTGCCGCACGGGAATACGTCGAGGCTCTTCTTACCTGAGTTTGGGCTTGACGCTCCGTAGAAGCTGTCAAGGTCTGAGCATTTTACCTGCCAATTTAACGACCTCCCGCTTGCTTTCTTCCAGCGACCCCGCCACCAACCTTCTCATCCGCCACCAAAGTCGCCGAAACTCAGCGGCGGGTTGACCGTGATGGAGAAGGTCAACGTGGCGGCAACTCCTGCACTGTCCTCCGCCGTGTAGATAACCTCAACGGCTCCATCGGTGGCGGCTTCGGGCGTGCCCGAAATCGTCCGCGTGGCCGCGTCAAACGATAGGCCAGCAGGCAGGGCCGAGATGATGCTGTATGTCACCTCGCCTTCACCGCCCGTAGCTTCCGGCAGTTCCAGCGCGGTAATCGCCGTTTCAGCGGTGTACGCTTGGTCTCCGACCTCCGCGGCGAAAGCAAAGGCTCTCTCGTCGTCGCTGTCGGAATCGGCCTCCGGTGGTGTCGCGTCATCGTCGTCGGTGATCGTACCCGTTGCCTCGGCGAGGAGGGTGCCGGTGGATGGATGTACGATTCTCACCCCGAAGGTCTCATCCGGCTCGTCTTGCTCGTCGCGGCGGATCAGGACGGTGAACGTGGCCGTGCTCTGACCGGCGTCAAAGTCCAGCGTGCCAGACGCCGCCTCGTAGTCCGCGCCGGCTCTGGCCGTCCTAGACGCGGTGGCGTATTTCACGGTGGTCGGGGCCGTAGGGGTCGGCTCCAGCCGCACGGTGAAGGTCATTCGACCGTGCTCGGCCGCGCTGATAACGTCGTCGATTGTCGCGGACAGCGACGCTAGGGGGTCAGATTGTGGGGCTTCTTGGCTATCGCTGGTTTGCTCAGTCGCCGTGGCGGTAGAGGTCCCGGGTTCAAGCTCCTCAACGGCGGTGTTCCCATTCTCAGACGCGCCATCCTGTGCGGGGACATCAGCACCCGGTTCATCAGCCGATAAACCGTCTTCTAATGCACTGTCAACGGTCGCCGTCCCACTCACAGCTAGGCCATTGGCGAGCGTCGCTGTGACCGTGTACGTACCGGAGGCACTGCTGCCAAATACCAGCGTCGTCTGTACCCGGCCGCTGCTACCCGTTGTAGCACTTGCGGGATAAAGCAACGCCGTTCCATCGAACGGACTCACGCTAAACGATACGGTTTGACCGGATGCCGGGGTGCCATCCTCTTGGACCTCAACAGTAAACGGAAACGAACCACCGGGCTTGCCGGGCCAAGGACTGGTTATCATAACCATGGAGAATCCGGCTGATGGTTCGTCTGGTGAATCGTCGTCTGATGAGGTATCAACTGTTACCGTCCAACTCAAAGAAGGGCCGTTGCTAACGGACGCGGAGACTGTGTAGGAGCCAGACGCATCGCTGGGCAGCGTCAGCGTCGTCTGCGCCCGTCCGTTGCTACCCGTGGTGGCACTTGTGATACTCAGCGCCTTAGCCCCAGCGTCAGGACTGACGCTAAACGACACGGCTTGACCGGATGACGGGCTGCCGTTCGCTCGGACTTCAACAACAAACGTCAACGCATCCCCGGGCGCACCAGAACTAGGGCTACTTATCGCAGCAATGGATAATTTTGGCGGCGGCGGCGGTGGTGGTGGTGGTGAGGTTTCCACTTCAACAGTCCCACTCGCAGCTAAACCATTGTCGAGCGTTGCTGAGACCGTGTACGAGCCGGAGGCACTGCTGCCCAAGGTCAGCGTCGTCTGCGCCCGTCCGTCGCTATCCGTCGTCCCGCTTGTAGGGCTCACCGACGCAGTTCCATCGGCCGGCCGGACGCTAAACGACACGGCTTGTCCCTGTGCGGGGCTACCATCCTCTTGGACCGTTACAGTAAACGTCAACGCATCCCCGGGCGCGACAGGCCCCGGGACATCTGTCATAGCGATGGATAATTTTGGCTCCGGCTTCGGCTTTTTAACGGTCGCTGTCCCGCTGACCGATTCGGCACCGACCGACGCGGTGATCGTGTATGAGCCAGACGCATCGCTGGGCAGCGTCAGCGTCGTGCTGGCCCGGCCGTTGCTACCCGTGGTTGCACTTGTGATACTCAGCGACTTAGCCCCAGCGTCAGGACTAACGCTAAACGACACGGTTTGACCGGACGCAGCACTGCCATCCTCCCGGACTTCAACAACAAACGTCAACGCATCCCCGGGCGCACCAGACCCGGGGCTACTTATCACAACGATGGATAATTCGGGTTCAGGTTCGGGTTCAGGTTCGGGGGTTTCAACGGTCGCCGTCCCGCTGACCGATTCGGCACCGACCGACGCGGTGATCGTGTATGAGCCAGATGCCCTACTCCCAAGCGTCAGCGTCGTCTGCACCCGGCCGCTGCTACCCGTTGTTGCACTTGCGGGATACAGCAACGCCGTTCCATCGAACGGACTGACGCTAAACGATACGGTTTGACCCGACGCCGCACTGCCGTCCTCCCGGACTTCAACAGTAAACGTCAACACATCCCCGGGCTTGCCGGAACCGGGGCTACTTATCACAACGATGGATAATTTTGGCGGTGGTGGCGGCGGAGGCGGCGGGTCAGGTGTTTCAACGTCCACAGTGCTGCTGATAGAGAAGTCACCGGCCGACGCGGTGACTGTGTAGGAGCCAGAAGCACTGCTCGTAGTTATCAGCTCCGTCTGTGCCTGTCCGTTGCTATCCGTTGTTGCACTTGTGGGACTCACCGACGCCGTCCCATCGTCAGGACTGACGCTAAACGACACGCTGATACCTGCCGACGGGCTACCATCACGTTCTTTATATTCAACATCAATCCTGATGCCTCCACCAGGATTGAGGGGCCAAAGGCTATGTGTCATAACCACGGAGAATGGCTCTGCTGTCGCCGCCCATGGCGTCAACACACAAACCAAAACAGCAAGGTGAAACCCAATCAGTTGCTTTTTCATTGGTTTAATTCCTTATATTGGCGGGTTATCGGGCGGCCTAGCCGAGCTTATTCTGGCCTGACATGCGCTCAGAAACCTTGGTAATATACACGGCGACAAAGGGCTAGCCAAAAAAATCAATGTAGCCCCCAAGTTTGCCCCACCCCATCTCACCCCTACATTCCCCACCTAGACCCCCACTCAGGAGCCTACCATGAAAAAGATTACCACCGCCGAATTCCGCGACTATCGCCGCGACCGCTTCATCGACGCCCAAACCACCCGCGCCGCCCGCGTCAACAATTAACCACTGACGTTACGCCGCTTTTGTCCTCAACTTCCCATCCCTGTATCCCTTCCGTTACACTCCAACCCCTCCGATCCCCGCCGCCCCTCTGAGCCGCCGCCGTGGCACGATTCTTGCAATGCAATTGCTTGCCATGGCCGAATTCGACTCTGTTTCTAAACAGCTCATCCACACCTACCCCCACGACTTCGTCCGCTTCGCCCTCCAGCGCGACGATATCGAACGCGTCGAAGTGCTCGATACCGAGCAACCCACCGTCCGCCGCACCGACAGCCTCCTCCACGTACGCCTCGGAGACGGTGAGAAGGTGTTGGTCCATCACGAATTTCAGACCACCGACAGCAAAGCGACCATGCCCCAGCGCATGGCCGCTTATATCGGATACTACATCGGGCAGTACGGCCTGCCCATCCACTCTACCGTCATCTATCTGCGTCCCGACGCTGGCCGGAACGATCCGGGGTATTATGTCCAAGAGCGGCCCGGCTACCGGGTCTTGGTGCAATACCGAGTGATTCGGCTGATAGAGCTAGACGGCCAAGGCATTCTCGACGCGGGACCTTCGGGTTTGCTGCCGTTTGCGCCGTTGATGCAGCCGCCAGCGGGGGTAGATGCCGAGGGGTGGTTGCGCCAGTGCGTGAACCGGGCGCAAGCCGTGCCCATGGACGAGACCCGCAAGGCGATTTATCTGGCCGATCTTGCGATTTTGAGCGGGTTGGTGTATAACTTAGACATGATTAGGACCATCATCGCGGAGGAGACCATGTACGAATCGTCGGTCGTGCAGCATTTCGCAGAGAAAGCCCTCAAGCAAGGCATTGAACAGGGCATTGAGCAAGGCATTGAGCGAGGGGGCCGAGAACGCGCCATTGAAGATCTGCTCGATGTGCTGGATATCCGCTTTGCGCTCGGCGCGGCGGATCCGTTGGCTGCTCGCATTGGGGCCATCGACGATATGCAGCGTCTCAAGCAGTTGCATCGGGCGTCCATACAGGTGCCCAGCCTCGAAGCCTTTCGGAACCTGCTAGACGCTGACGAGTAGGGGCACGGCGTAACCTTGGCTAAACACCACCCTCAAATACTTTATCGCGGCCTCGGGTCACTTCCATAGCGAAGCTAAGGGGAGGTTAAAACGGCTTCCACTGGCTTAGGCACCAACCCCTTTGCACGACATTTTCGCTCGATGGACAAATAGGCCGACCTCGCTCCTGCCGTTTGCCCCACCCCATCTCACCTCATACATTCCCCACCTAGCCCCCCCACCCAGGAGCCTACCATGAAACGCATCACTACCGCCGACTTCCGCGACTATCGCCGCGACCGCTTCATCGACGCCCAAACCACCCGCGCCGCTCGCCTCGCCCCCACCTATATGCTCACCAACGAAATGGGCGTTGACGGCGACATCTGCGAGGAACTCACGCCCGCTCTCTGCGCAAAAGTCGAATTCGACATCCCCTCGGCCAAGACCAAAGGAGCCGAACTGCTCTTTTACGTCAACGCCGACAAATCCACGGCCGACAAACCCATGCGGCTCCAAGTCAACGGCCACGTCCTCACCCACCGCCAAGACCGCGAGCGCATGCTCACCGGCGGTTGGGACCGCAAGAAAATCGCCGCCAAATATCTCAAAGAAGGAACCAACGAATTCGTGTTCTCGCACAGCGGCGTGTTGCACATCGACCCCTTTCCGGGCGGCCTAGCCGACGCGCCCCCAAGCCGTTCGAGCCGCAGCTTTGACGGCGGCAAGACTTGGCACCAAGGTACCTTGGGCGAAGCCCGCGCCACTGAAGGCGAATATCTGGTGCGGCTGCGCGTCAAGGGACATCCGCCCCAAGGGACGCTCTGCTCGCCGGTTATCGATCTCGCCGCCGCCGACGGCCGCGGCCGCATCGCTCCGCGAATGGGCATTCGCCGCCTGCACCTAAAAGCGCGGATGCGCCAGCCGCAGGGGACCCAAATACACTTCGAGCTGCGCGCGGGTTCGACGCCTTCCTTTGACCCGCGCACTTGGACGGCTTGGGAGCGGGCCACCGCCTTGCAGTGGCCCGGGCGCTTTGTGCAGTGGCGCGCCATCCTCGAAACCGACGCGGCCAACAAGACTCCGACGCTCCAAGCCGTCACCCTCGAAGCCGATATTGAGGAAGACGCCAAGAGCCTCGCCCCCTTCAAGCAAGCAGAATTTGACCAACCCGAGCTCGTGTATAGCTCGTATCCTTTTGCCTATATGGGGCTGCACCCGCACCAAGAGCGACTGCGCAAGCAGTACCGCCTCGACGAAGTCATCGCCAAAGGCAAAACCGAACTCGAACAACTAGCCCTTTTGCGCGACTGGGTCCACAGCCAGTGGCTGGGCTGGCAATCCGACAAATATCCCCATTGCCCCTCCTGGAACCCCCTCGAAGTCCTCGACACCACCAAGGGCGACTGGGGCTTCGGCATGTGTACCCACTATGGAGCGGTGTTCGCCGGCTGCGCCTCGTCCCTAGGGTGGGTGGCCCGCTCAATTGTCGTCGATCACCACTGCTTGGCCGAGGTCTGGTGCGAGGAGTTGCAAAAGTGGATCCTCGAAGACGCCGGGCCGGCCCGCGAATTCGACGCCACCTACGAAATCGACGGCGTGCCCATCAACGCCCTGGAACTGCACGAGGCTGTGGCGGACGAGCGGCGCGCAACGATCATGGCCAACAAGCTGCCGCAAAAGGTCGTCGAGCCTATGGCTAGCTATATCGATGTCTTCTGCCGCTTCGGCATTCCGCTGCGTAACACGCACCTGATCTTCGCCGAACCAGCCGAACTGCGCCACGGTGCCGGTCAATACCACTGGGATGGCTATCTGTGGTGGTCGGACGACGTCGATCCGCGCTACGCCGAATACTCCTTGCAGACCTCTCGCATCGGGGACTTCTACTGGTCGGTCAACCAGACGCGGCTCTACCTTCAAGTGGCGGAAAAGGCGCGCACGCTGCAAGTCGATCTAGAACACACCGCGCCCAACTTCTCGCACTTCTTGGTGCGCCAAGGCGGCGGCCCGTGGCGCGAGGAGCGCGAAGCCCGCTTTGAGTGGACGCTCGCCGAGGGCGAAAACCTGCTCGAAGTGCGGGCGGTCAACATCTTCGGCAAGCAGGGCCGCATCGCCAAAGCGTGCGTCGAAGCGTCGTGAGCATTCGGATCGTCTTGTGATCCTATTCTGCGTCCATCTGCGGATTACTTTATGAATGACTTAGGGTCGCTATAGCCTGTGAGCGCCTCGCTCTCCCTGGCCACGCGCGCCCTGCGCGGTTTTCTCTGGAACGGCAGCGCTTCCGTCATCCAACTCGGCGTCATGTTGGCGCTCTACAAGCTCTTGCCGCTGGAGAAGCTGGGCCATTTTGAGTGGGCGCTAGCCCTAGTGATGCTCCTATCGCTGGTCGGCGACTTAGGTCTGGGCGCTGCCCTAGTCCAGCTACCGGACGCGAGTGAGGAGCACTTCGACACGGCCTTCTGGACTTGTTTGAGTTGGGGACTCCTGCTCACCGCCGCAGTCGTCGCTGCCGTCTCTTGGCTCGCTCCTCTTTTGGGGGGCGAAGACCCGCACACCTTCAGCCGCGTCCTGCGCACGCTCTGCCTAGCGATTCCCTGCGCCTCATTGGCGGGCCTGTTGCGGGCCAGACTTCAGCGCGACCTCGATTTCCGCGCCGTGGCCCTTTCCGAACTTGTTTCGGTCCTGACCTTTGCTTTCACAGTGACGCTCCTGCTTTTCTGGCGACCCGAATTGGGCGTCCTAGTCCCGGTTATCGGATCAGTTGTACGCGAACTAGGTCTTTTTAGCAGCCTCGCGCTTTCGGCCCGCTGGCTGCCGCGTCTGCGCTTCCGGCCCCAAGCACTACGCCAGATCCTTCGCTTCGCCCTGAATCTCACGGGGTCGCGCGTAGTGGCCCTGCTCAACACCAAGATCGCCTATTTCTTTATTTTCGTACCGCTGGGGGCCACGGCCCAAGCCTATTACAGCTTGGCCGAGCGATTGACCTTGCAGCCTTTGACCCGGCTGGCCACGACCATCCAGCGCGTCTCCTTCCCTACCTTTTCGACGATCGTGGACGACGACTCGCTCCTGCGCCGAGGCTATTTGTCTTCGGTACAGGGCTTCGTGCTCGCGTTGGGTCCGGTCCTTGCGGGAATATTCGTCTTTGCGCCGGAGATTGCCGCCTTGCTCAACACCGAGCCGATGTGGATGGTGCTGCGCCTGTTGGCCGCGGCCACGCTTTTGAAAGTCGCCAGCACCCTAGTCGGCTCGATTTTTATGGCTAAAGGCAAGACCAACTGGTCTTTCTACTGGTCGCTCTTTAGCATGGGGGTGCTGATCCCGGCGCTGTACTTCTATGGCCTGCCGCGCGGCGTCGAAGGCGTGGCCAGCGTCATTGCCGCGGCCGCCCTGCTGTTCTTGCTGCTTTCGCAGTACCTCGTCAACCGCTTGATCGGCCTGCCTTTTGCAACCTATCTCGCCGCTCTCAGCCGTCCCGGTTTGGTGGTCGCCTTTGTCTTCACCGTTCTCCTGCTGGCCCGCCCCCTGCTGCCTTGGTCACCGCTCGCCATCCTCGTCGTCGGTGCTATCCTCGGCGTCGGCGCGACCTTGACCGCCCTCTTCCTCTTCGCCCGTAACCTTTGCCGCACCTATTGGCAGAGCCTGCGCGGGACCTAATTCTGCCCTAGGCGAAAATTGCGTGTGGGGATGTTTTGGAATATGTTTTTAGGGAACTGCTCTAAAGGAGATTCGCTATGAGCGAGATACAAAATGGCCAGACTGGCACCCTGCGCCTCAAGACCGGCCTCGCCGAAATGCTCAAGGGCGGCGTCATCATGGACGTCGTCACTGCCGACCAAGCTAAGATCGCCGAAGACGCCGGGGCCACCTCGGTCATGGCGCTGGAAAGAGTGCCCGCCGATATCCGCGCCGAAGGCGGGGTGTCGCGCATGTCGAGCATAGAAAAGCTGCGCCAGATCATGGAGGCAACCTCCATTCCGGTGATGGCCAAATGCCGCATTGGCCACTTTGCCGAAGCGCAGATGCTCCAAGCCCTCGGAATCGACTACGTCGACGAAAGCGAAGTTCTGACTCCGGCCGACGAACACTATCACGTCGATAAGTTCGCCTTTGAGGTGCCCTTCGTCTGCGGCTGCCGCAACCTCGGCGAAGCCCTGCGGCGGATTGGCGAGGGCGCGGCCATGATCCGCACCAAGGGCGAGGCTGGCTCGGGCAACATCGTCGAAGCCGTGCGCCACATGCGCTCAGTGACCGACGAAATTCGCCGACTGACCGTGCTGCGTCCCGAACAGCTAATGACCGCGGCCAAAGACCTAGGCGCACCGTATGAATTGGTCCGCTGGGTCGCCGAGCACGGCAAGTTGCCAGTGCCCAATTTTGCCGCCGGCGGCGTCGCCACCCCAGCCGATGCCTCGCTGATGATGCAACTCGGCGCTGAGGCCGTTTTCGTCGGCTCCGGGATCTTTAAGTCCGGCGATCCAGCCATCCGCGCCAAAGCCATCGTCGAGGCCACCACCCACTACGACGACCCAGAGGTCCTGATCCGCGTCTCTGAAAACCTCGGCGAGGCCATGGTCGGCATCAACATCGACACCCTCGAAGAGAAGGACAAACTACAAACTCGCGGCTGGTAGGACGTCGCACAGATGCAAACGAAAAATGCCCCGTCTCTGCTCTGTCAGGGACGGGGTAATTTTATGAAGCGTCATCCCCCTGCCTCTGTGCCTATCTGCGTTCATCTGCGGATACTTCCGCCGAGGATTGCCAAGGTATAAACAATGATCGGAATTTTGGGATTGCAGGGCGACTACGCGGCCCACGGCAAAATGCTCGACGCACTGGCCGTCGAATCCCGCGTGGTCAAAAAGCCGGATCAATTGTCCACAGTTGACGGCCTGATCTTCCCCGGCGGCGAGAGCACGACGCTAATTAAGCTCATGGACTCTTGGGAGTTCTGGGCACCGCTGCGGGAATTCGCCGCGGCCGGCAATCCCATCTTCGGCACCTGCGCCGGAATGATCCTGTTGGCTCAAAGCGTCTCCAACCCGCCGCAAAAGTCCCTCGGACTGATCGATATCGACGTCGAGCGCAACAGCTATGGCCGCCAAGTCGATAGCTTCGAGGGGACGGGTGTTTGGGCGGCGGATGAGCAACCGCGATCCCTGCCGATGATTTTTATCCGCGCACCCCGCATCGCGCGGTTGGGCGACGAGGTTGCGGCGCTGGCGACCTGCGGCGACGATGTGGTCGTGGTGCGCCAAGGCCAAGTGCTCGTCGCCTCATTCCATCCCGAACTGGCCAGCGATTTGAGCCTACATCGCTATTTCGTCGATATGGTTGAGCGCTATTCTAAAAAGGACTGGAATGCCTGAAATTTCTCGATTTTTCGGCATCATAATACGAATGTATGCTGAGCCTCATGTACCACATCACCGACCTCATTTTCACGCTTATTACCAAGAGAATGTTGGTGTATATGCCGTTGATACCATTGAACTGATTGCGGGGCAACTTCCTAGGCGACAGCAGCGTCTGGTTGAGGCTTGGATAGAGTTGCACCATGAAGAATTACTGGCAGATTGGGAACGATTACAATCAGGTCGAGCACCTTTCAAAATCGACCCCCTTCAATAAAGGAGATCGACATGCGTCATCCCATATATCGCGTGATATTTTTTCAAATACAAGCACCTTATACACTTCGAGTTTGTTTTGACGATGATACGGAACAGATCATCGATTTTCAGGCCATATTGGAAGGTGAATTATTCGGTCCACTCCGCAATGTATCCTTATTCAACCAAGTTCGGATCGATCCTGAGGTCCATACTCTGGTATGGCCGAATGGGGCTGATTTTGATCCAGCCACTTTACATGATTGGCCTGAGCATTTTCCAGAACTTAAGCGCATGGGTAAGCGTTGGTCTCTCATCGAAACGAAGGACTGACGCGGTTCAGCCAATAACTCAGGGCCAGATAATGATTTTTGAGGTCAGAATATGAGAAGTACGTAGACTAAAACTCTGGGAGGAACCGTCCATGATCGTCGACACCCACGTACACATCTGGGAAGTGTCCGAGAAATATCCCATCGGACCCACCGCCCCGAACTGGACCTCCGAGCCGGACGAACCCGCCACTGCCGACGAGCTAATCGAGGACATGGACCAAAACGGCGTTGACCGCAGCGTCTTGGTGCAGACTAGCTGGTCCACTTGGGACAACGGCTATATCGCCGATTCGCAGGCCCTTTTCCCCGACCGCTTTATCGGCCACGGCATGCTCGACCCGCAAAATCCAGACAATGCCGATCAGGCGCGCTACTGGATGGAGGAACGCGGTTTGGTCGGTTTCCGCTTCCACCCCATGTACTACCCGGACGAAAAAGTCCTGACCACGCCCCAGAACCGTCCCCTGTGGGAAGTCCTAGCCGCAATGGGGGCTGTCATCCAATTCCATCTCAACGCCGCTTGCGCCGATCAAGTAGCTGAAATCGCCCGCCGCCATCCGCAGATGCCCCTGCTATTGGACCACATGGGCTATCCCAACCTCGACGAGCCCACCGAGGCTTTTCAACCTATCGTCGAGCTAGCAAACTTCGACAACGTGGCCGTAAAAATCTCGGATGTTCACGGCCGCTCAAAGCAGACTTTTCCCTACGCCGACGTGCACCCCTTCATCCAGCGCCTGCACCACGCCTTTGGAGCCGAGCGCATGTTGTGGGGCACGGGTTATCCAGGACACCACCGCACCAAGCACAACTGGCCGACTCTGGCCGAAGAGTTGCGCCTGGTGCAGGAGGGTTTCGACTTTCTCAGCCCGCGCGAAAAGGACCAAATGCTCGGTGGTACAGCCGCCCGCATATGGGGACTGACCTAACCGTTACAAGTTCGTCCATACACAATCCACAAGAGAGGCCCGCATGACACTGGACACCAGCGACCAAAACATCTACCAAGCCATCGGCGTCGAACCCATCATCAACTGCCGTGGCACCTTTACCATCATCGGCGGCTCCGTCGAACTCCCCGAAGTTGTGGCAGCCATGGAAGCAGCCTCGGGCTACTTCGTCCAATACGACGAACTGGCCGAAGCCGTCGGCCAAAGACTGGCTGAAATCACTGGAGCCGAATGGGGCTTGATTCCGGCGGGCTGCGCCGCTGGCCTCAAGCACATCACCGCGGCTTGCGTCACCGGCGGCAACCCCGAAAAGCTGATCCGCATCCCGGATTTGACTGGCTTGGACAAAACCCAAGTCATCATCCCCCGGGACTCGCGCAACGCCTACGACCACGCCCTGCGCAGCATCGGCGTCGAAATCGTCATGGTCGAGACCCGGGCCGAATTGGAGCAAGCTATCAATCCCCGCACCGCCATGATCTACATAACCACGGGGGCGGGTTCCGCTACCGACCAGCCGCTTTCCCTAGAGGTTATTGCCGACGTGGCCCGACCGCACGACATTCCCATCCTCGCCGATGCCGCAGCCGAAAACCTCACCATTCCCAATGTCCACCTGCAAAGGGGTGCCACGGTCGTGGCCTACAGCGGCGGCAAAGCCCTGTGCGGACCCCAGTGCGCCGGCTTAGTGCTGGGTGACAAAGCCCTGCTCCAGTCGGCGTGGCAATTCAGTTCGCCGCACCACGGGCCGGGCCGCGACAATAAAATCGGCAAGGAAGAAATCATGGGGATGCTGGCCGCGGTGGAAGCGTGGGTGCGCCGCGACCACGACGCCGAATGGCAGACTTGGCTGTCCTATCTCGACCACATCGCCCAGCGGGTGCGCGACATTGACAGCGTATCGACCGAAGTCAACGATCCCACCGGCCTGTCCAACCGCGCGCCGGTCCTCACCATCAGTTGGGACCCAGCCGTCTTGCACATTACCGGCGCAGAGGTCGCCGAGGATTTCGCCCGCAACAAACCCCGCATTGCCGTGGCCAGCGGCGGTGAAAACGGCCGCACTTCCATCGGCATCACGCCCAACCAAATGCAGCCGGGCAACGACGAAGTAGTCGCCGACCGAATCCACCGCATCTTATCGGCGCAACGGAGTCCTCAATCGACGGAGCTAGCCCCTCCGGCAACTGATGTCAGCGGTTCTTGGGATCTCACCATCAACTATCCGAGCAGCAGCAGCCAGCACCAGCTATTCCTCGAACAGGAGGGACATTGGATCGGCGGCCTCCATATAAGCGATTTTTCCCAGCAGTCCATCGCTGGCGTCATCGAAGGCGATCAGGTAAAGTTGCGCAGCCAAGTGAGCCGTCCGGGCGATACCATCCCCTTCTTGTTTGCGGGCCGCGCTGCGGATGACCGCATTTCGGGATTCATTCACCTAGGCGAATACCGCAACGCCGATTTCACCGCCTGCCGCTCCCAGTACGCAAAATCGCCGATCTCCATTAGCATACCCGGCGGAGCGCCGCTGGCTACCTAGTTACAAATCAGCGGATCAGGATGAGTCCGGCGCGACCGTCTTCCAGCGCAAGGTCTGCGCCGCCAGCAGCTCGGCATCCGGCGTCGGCAGATCGCCGGTCGAGGGCTTGAAGACGCAGCCTTCGGCCAGCTCCAAGGGCGGTTGCGACAGGTCGCGGCGGTAAAAGCGGGAGGAGGGGAACAGGTCGCCCGGATAGGTGAAGTTCTCCAGCGTCGCCAGCTCCACGCAGATCGATCCCCCAAGGGCGCTTTCGAGCATGCCCCCGACCCACACTGGCACGCCAGCGTCCCTGGCCATGTCGTGCACGGCAAGGGCGTTGGTCAAGCCGCCGATCCTTCCCGGCTTGATGTTGATGTAGCGACAAGCGCCGATGCGCAGCGCCTGCTCGGCGGTGCGCTGATCGACGATGCTCTCGTCGAGACAGATGGGCGTACTGATCTGTCTCGCGAGTTCGGCGTGATCGAGCAGGTCGTTGTACGCAAGTGGCTGCTCGATGAAGGCGAGCCCCATGCCGTCGATGGCCTTGAAAAACGGCAGGTCGTCGAGGGTGTACCCGGAATTGCAGTCGATGTGGAAGGTAGTGTCGGGGAAGGTGCTGGTGACGATTTGCAGCATTTCTAGGTCCCAGCCTGGGGCCGCTTTCAGCTTGATGCGCGGGAATCCGGCGTCAACGGCCTGCTGGATGTTCCCGAGGAGCATGTCGTAGGAGTCCTGGATGCCGAAGTCTGCGCCGGCCATCACGTCGCGGGTTTGGCCGCCGAGAAGCCGATGCAGGGGGGTCCCGGTGATGCGGCTCTGCAGCGTCCACCAGCCGATCTCCACGGCTGCCTTGGCGAAGCTGTTGCCCTTGAAAATCGCCAGTCGCTGGTTTAGCTCCGCGGCCGTGTCGTACTCGCGCCCCACGACCCAAGGCCCCATCACCTCGGAGACGTGGTAGAACGCGGACCCGGCGCTCTCGTTGAGATAGGTGGGCGCGAAGAAGGGGGTGCTCTCCGACCAGGCTTCGTGCTCGCCGCTGGTCAGCTTGACGAGCACCGAGTGGATGTCGGAGTCTTCCCCATACGCCGTGCGCCAAGGATAAATGAGCGGCATCACCACGTAGTACACGTCGAGTCTGTCGATTCGCATCTATCGCTTCGCCTCTCCGGCCAGCGTCGTCACCGCTTCGACTAGTGTGTCCAGCTCCGCGTCGCTGGTGTAGAAGGCCACCGAGATCCGCACGCCGGTCGGATCGGTCATGTACGTGCCCCGTTGGACGATCTGCCAACGCTGCCTGAGGGCCGTGGAGACCTCGTCGCCCTCCATCCCTGCGATGGCAAATGTGACGATGCCGCTCCGGGTCTCGGGGCAGCGCGAGCTGACGACCTGCACACCGGGAATGGCGTCGAGACGCGCCCACAACTCCTCTGCCTTGCGGCTCGCCTCCGCGGCGATGGCCCGAGGCCCGCCAATGCGGGTCAGGAAGTCGAGGCTGGCACCGACTCCCGAGTAGAGCACGCTCGCTGGACTTCCCATCTCGTACTGTCGCGCTGAGGCGGAGGGATCGTGCGGACGCCGCAACGGCTTGAGAGCCTGCTGTGCATCTCTGCGGACGTAGAGGAACCCCGTGCCGATCGGTGCCAACAGCCACTTGTAGCAGTTGGTAGCGTAGAAGTCGCAGCCCATGCCATGGAGATCCACCGGTAGCTGACCTACCGCCTGACAGCCGTCCCACAGCGTGAGGATTCCGCGGGCCCGAGCTAGGGCGCAGATCTCCTCAGCCGGCAGCACGGTGCCCGAATCGGTGGTGACGTGACTGAAGCAGATCAGCCGGGTGCGTGGCGTGATGGCCCGTTCCACCCGTTCTAGGATCACGTCCTTGTCGTGGTCCAGCTCGACCTCCTTGATGACGGCCCCCTCCCGGTCGGCCAGCCCTTGAACGGACTGAAGCGGCACTGGATGCTCCTCGCTGGTGATCAACACCTCGTCACCCGGTTCCCAGCGCAGCCCCCCCAACACCATGACAAAGCCGTCGCCGGTGCTCATGGTCAAGGCGATCTCCGTCGAGTCGGCCCCAAAGGAGTCGGCGATCTTCGCAGGAATCTCGGAGGCGGCCTTGACCATCGCTTCATACCAGTCGATGGGACTCAGACCGCCATCGGTCATCTGCCGATAGCCAGCGGTGATCGCCTGACTCACGCTGGCGGGTGCTTGGCCGACCCCGCCAGTATTGAGATAGACGCCGAACCGCAGGCCCGGGATCTGACCTCGAATCTCAGCGACATCCATTCGCCTGTTCCTCCCTATTGAACGCGCACCCCGGCCTGGAAAACCGCCCTGACGTCGCTGAAGGCGGCCACGTCTGCCGTCGGATCGCCCCCAAAGGCGGCAAGATCCGCAGATTTGCCGACCTCGATGGTCCCCACCTCATCGGCAATACCAGCCGCTTCGGCCGAGACCCGGGTCGCCGCGACGAGGGCTTCGGCCGGGGTGAAGCCGCATTCGATCAGTAGCTGCAGGTCGTAGTCTAAGTGGCCGAATTCGAGGCTGCCCACGCCTGAGTCCGTGCCGGGTACCACGCGCTCCTTCAGGCAGTAGTCGAGCATCTGCCGCATCACGTCGAGCCGCTTCTCCGCTCGTTGTTCGAGATGGGTGAGCGCTGCCTCCTCTTTGGCACCCATAGCTCCCTCGTCGCGCAGCTTGCGCAGGCGCACCATATCTGGGTAGTTGGTCCACGCCTGCAGCGTGGGACTCAGCCAGATGCCGGATTCAGCCAACATCTCGGCGACTTTCGGGTCGAAGCGCATCACGTGGTCCGGTTCGAGGAACTCGACGTGCTCGATCAGGTCGATGCCGGCCTCGACGGCCCGCACCATCGACTGCGTGGCGCGGCAATGGGCGACAGTGAGGCGGTGAAACTGGCGCGCCTCGCCCACTAGGGCCTGCAACTCTTCCGTCGAATAGGAGGCCAACCCCGGAATCGTGCCGGTCGTCCCGCCGCCGGAGGCCATTACCTTGATGTAGTCGGCCCCCTCGTGGATGAGCCCGCGCACGGAGCGGCGGATCTCTTCTACTCCGTCGGCGATCTCGTTGCACATGTGGAAGTGGCCCCCCGTGCAAGTGATCGGGCGACCGCTGACGAGCAGCCGCGGCCCGGGAATGTATCCCCGCTTCAGACCTTCCTTGAGGATGAATCCGACCCGGTTGCGGGCACCGTGCTCGCACAGGGTGGTGATGCCGGCGCGCAGGTGCTTGCGCATGTTCATGGCCCCGATGAGCACCATCGTCTCGTCGCTTTCGAGGAAGGTCAGGTCGTAGCGGCGGCCGTCTCCCGGCAGGCTGAGGTGAGTATGGCTGTCGATGAGACCGGGGGTGAGACAGCAGCCGTCGAGATCGACGGTCGGGGTGTCGGGAGGCGTCTGCTGCTCCACCTGTGCCAATGGTCCGACCGCGGCGATGGTGCCATCTCGTACGAATACCGCCTGCCCGGCCTTGGCACTGCCGCCGAGGCCGTCGGCGAGCAGTCCCGGGCGAATCAGTGCCGTCTGTGAATTCGATGCGAGCATAGCTGGAGTTCCCTCGATTTGTGGAGAGTTATGAGCCTTCGGCCGCCAGGTCTCTTCGATAGCCGAAGGAGCGAACGGAGGACCTCCAGAAAGTAATACAAAACCTCGCGGACGACGAGAAACTCGCAGGAGGCCAAGAGCGGAATCTATGAGCATTGACCGGACGTGGGATCCGTTGTTACGTTTTTATTCTATTTCAAGGTAACAAGTTGAGGAGATAGCAATGCCTACAATCAGAGTGTCGGCGGAGACAATGCAACGCCTTGAGAGGTGGGCAGACCCCCTAGAGAACACGGCGGAATCAGCAATCTCCAAGGCGTTGGATGCGGCTGAAAAGATGCGGGAAGACGAGGACCGGGTTCGTGTGGCTGAAAAGGTTGCCAAAGAGCCGCATACCACTCCGCAGCGCGACAGATCCCAAGACAAGTGCGAGTCATTCATCGACCATCTGCTCGCCATTCCCAACGTCGGCAACGATGCTGATTTCGAGCGCGACCGCTCGGGACCGCGCCCACTCGATATATGAGCTACCTCGTCGACACGGATGTTCTATCCGAAATTCGCAAACGCAATCGCGCTAATCCGCAAGTCGTCGCTTGGTTTCGCCAACGCCAGCCGAGGGAGCTTTACCTGAGTGTCCTGACTCTGGGTGAACTGCGACGAGGGGTTGAACGGATCCGCAGGCGAGACCCGACTTCGGCCACTGTACTCAACGCGTGGTTGGAGCGGACGTTGCGGGAGTTTCGGGATCGCATCATTGGCGTGGATCAAGCCATCGCCGATCGCTGGGGACGCCTCGGCACCCCCGATCCGATTCCGGTCATCGACGGACTGATCGCCGCCACGGCGCTCGAACGAGGCCTCATCGTTGCGACTCGGAACGTAAAACATGTCGCGCCCACAGGCGCACAGTGCATTGACCCGTTTGAGGAAGCCCAAGATCGAGCGCAGCCAACGACGAAGTAGCCATGCCATTCACCGACGCCCAAATCGAACACTACAAAACCCAAGGCTCGAATAAACCCTCCCAAGGGGTCTAACTATTGGGTCGTTAGAAAGGAGGATTTTTTGTCTGTAATGATTTCTTTTTTCTCTTCAGTCGATGGGGGAAACATTGTAGAAGGAGCTGTGGCCGGACTGGTCGCTGGATTAACTCTAGGTGGTTTAAAAAAATTGCACGAATTTAGCGAAGAGAGAGACGATATTAAGTTTATCCGACGAGAACTTAAAGACTTAAAAGGATTTTCGGATGATATATGTGGTAAAGAAAAAGAATTAGATTCCCCCGAAGAGGTCTATAGATGCGAAATGTATGACAATATTAGAAAAAAAATCAAACCCGTTTTGAACAGGCTGTCTTATAAGAAGCGGCTAAGTACACGACAGTAGAATCTGTATGGCCTCTCGACTTTCTTTAGCTCGGTGTTGTGGATTGGCGATGAGTTGCTGTAATCGATCTAAGCCCAGCCGAAATAGGCTGATGGCTCGTCGGCCATGCTTTTTGTTGACAA